>NZ_JBVIST010000022.1:0-133905 GCF_055575375.1 Streptomyces sp. NPDC034111
CTTGCGGATCTCGCGTCCGGCAGGACGGATGCGCAGGGCCACGAAGCGTGAGTACATGCGTTTCACCCCGCTGCGGCCGCTGCCGGGCCGGGAGCTTCCGCCCCATAGCCGGCCAGCACCAGGGCCGTGGTGGCCAGTACAGGGTGCGCGCAGCGCATCGCGTGAGCGACGCCGAAGGCGCCCTCGACGGGCACGCTCGGCCCGGTCACTGAACGAGCGGGCGGCCCCGGCTCATCGACGGCTCGCCGCTCACTGGTTCTGTCCGCGAGTCTCGGCAGCAGGTGTTCAGGACTCTGGGAGGCACCCTGCCTGGGCCGGAGTCGATGTTCACGAGAACGGGAGGCACCCCGTCGGCAGTACCCCGGGTGTGAGCATTGAGGTACTGGTTATGGAGGTTCACTTCTGTCCGTTGTACGCCGCGTTGAGGTGGACGCAACCCTCCCCCCGCACACACGCGTTTCGCCACCAGCGAGGCGTGCTCTTCTGATTCGGCCCTCTGCGCTGCGTCTGTCGGCTAGCGTCCCAGCATGGAGATGGGGATAGACCCAGGTGAGGCTTGGGAGCGACTGCGTGCCAGCCGTTCGAGCCGGCCAGGAAGAGCTGGCGAGGTGGCCACACGCACCCGCGCGAGGACGTACTCCACGGCGCTGGAGCAGGCGGAGCAGATGTTTCGCGCTGCTCAGGCTGTTGGTCCGCAGACACGGCCCCTGCTGCTCTTCTACGGTCTCAGCCAGGCGGGCCGGGCTATTGCTGCCGCTGCCGTCAGCCTCGAGGATCAGGCCTGGAATCTGAAGGCGCACGGCATCAAAGCCATTGGGCTGGACAAAGACTTCCCGGATATCACCTTCCGCACCGATCCAGCAGGTACAGCAGGGAGCTTTGTGCGACTGAGTGAACTATTGGCCTCGCCGGTCTGGGTCAACGGCGCCTCGGTAAGGCTCGAAGAACTCTGGAATGCCATCCCGGGTAACGAGAGGTACCCACTGGCCGACCGGGAAAGATTTATGCCACTGCGCGCCGAAAGGGTTTTCCTCAGAGGCCCAGGTCTGCACATCGAAGTTGAAGCAACCGATTCAGTGGCGCACAGCGAAAGCGAAGCAGCGGTAGTTAAATTTTTGTCCTTCTATACCGGTGTCGCCGGGTACGCCGGCTTTGAAAAGGAGGGCGCACGGCTCATACTGCGATGGCTCGAGCCGGAAGTACCCGTGGAGTTGCCCCCATCGCTGACCAAGAAGCCGCTCAATCATTACACAGACGAAATTCTGCGCCAACTTTCGCAGGAGAAACGAAAGGATTTCAGCGACTACATTTCACGCATACTTGAGGCGCCTAAGCTGAGGGATGACCGCATGCGGGCTACATTCAACGCCATCGCTCGCAAGTATGCCCAGCAGCGGTACATTTTCCCGGCGCCCGTTGGATTGCCCACATCGTTGCATCCACTGATGGCGTGGTGGGCAGTGCTATACGCACTTTCCATGCTTGCCCGCTATCAGCCTGCCCAGTGGGCCAAGCACATCAACGTCGACGATAGTCGACGCGCCGTAGCGATCGAAAAGTTCTTAGAGCGGGCCATGGAGCATCTCCCGGTTCTGATCGCCGATGCTATTGACGCGGTCGCGATTTCGGAGTAGGTCTGGCGGTGACAGTCGCGGCGTATCGTGAAATGGTCGCGGATGCATATGCCTGGAAGTCCCGGCAAGAATTATCTTCGAATCCCTCGGCAAGGTTAGCTGTGACGGGCGAGCTTGCACACAGCTCTCGGCGAGTTCCTCCTCGCCGTCAAACCCTTCGCTCAGGGCCACACGGTCCGTCCGTCCCGAACCGTCAGCGGATTGGGCCGGTCCTCTTCGTAGAACCTGATCCAGCCGATGTGGACGGAGCCGTCGAACCGCCTGTGGCGATCACTGGTCTTGGTCGCCAGCCAATCGAGCAGCTCACCGAGCCGGCCGCAGTCGTCCGGGTGGATCTCCTGTCGAGCGGTCAGTGCCCAGCCCTCGTCCCGCCGGGCCAGCACGGAGGTGAGCGCTCCGCCCACCTTCCACGCCGCGCCACGGCTGCCCAGGAGCGGCGCAGGGTGGTCCTCCGTGACGAGTTCGCCGAGGTCGTTCTCCACCACGATCGGAAAACGGGACACGATGCTCAACCGCTCCGGCTCCGGACCCAGCCCGAGATGCCATTGGAGCTCGGCGACCTCCCTCTCGGAGAGTTCGTCGCGCAGGTCCATCGCAACCGAGACTTCGTAGATGTCCGCCATAACGGCACCGTACCGACGGGGTACGACACTCCAGCCGCCGCAAGCACGGCGGCGAGGACGACGGGAGAGTCGACGGCCTCGTGAGGGCCTGAGGGGCCCCAACGTGCCCCAGCCTTTGCTGGGCTGGTGCCATTGAAACGGCGACAGCCGAGCGTCCCCGCGTGGATCGCGAACGGGCTGCCGCAGACCGGCGGGCACTGAGAGGCGTGGGTACCGGCGGGGTGACAGGGGATTCGGGCTCCCCGGCGAATTCGCGCCGGCACCCTGGGCTCGTATCGGGCGACGGGCCTGGGGTCAGCGAGGGCCGCCGTCGTGGCAGCGGTGTCAGCGCTGCCGGCGCGAGGCGGCGGGGAGGACCGGTGTGGTGGGCCCCGCAGCTGCTGCGTGCCGGACGGCTGGGACCTTGCTGGGGAGAGAGGCGTGAGGGCTGCGTGCCAGGGCAGCTGCGGTGCGCGGGGCTGGCCGGGCACGGTGCGGGAGTTGGACGTCCACGAGGAATCGGTGACGGTCGGGGATCTGTTGTGCCTGGCGGACCACCGGGGTGGTGTCGGTGAGTGCGGCGGCCGAGGCGGTGATGAGGTGCTCGGGGGTGTAGCTGCTGAAGTACGCCTGCCAGCTCGGCCCGGAGATCGGGTCGGGGGCGGCGGACATCCGCCACAACGACTTCTAGGTACGGATCGCGGCCGCACCAAATGACTTCATGTGACACAGCACGGACTTACGGCCTGTCATGGTTGATCGGTGAGATGGCCAGCAACCAAACAGCTGGGTGACACATGGCGATCATTGCGCCTGCTAATGCGGTGTGCGGCTTGTTCATCCACGCCCTGGTGCCTGGAGTCAGCACCGATTCAGCACGACGGACCCCAACGGACCGCAAAGGGCGGTAGCGGAAGTCAGCACGAAGTCAGCACGGCCTGGCTTGGGCTCGTTCAGAGTGAACGAGCCCAAGCCGTTGACCTGTATGTTTGTCATCAGCTTCGGCGTCTGCTAATGGCCTGCTTCCCAGTTCGAGAACATCTGGCTCCGCACCAAGCGCATGAACGCCGAGGGCAAGATCGTCAGCGGCTCGGGCGGCGTCTGCTACCTCTACTGGCCCGCCAGACCCACACCGAACCAGCACCGCGTACTGCGGGAGCTGGGGATTCGCTGAGAGTGTGCCCGTTGAAGGTGGCCGCGTGGATGGGGCGTTCGGCGTCGGTGAGGGATCAGGTACGAGGCGGTGTTCGACGCCGGACGTAGAACAAGCTCACGCCGAGCGCCGCCACCGTCAGCACTTGGGTACTCGGTCGGGGGACACCTCGCCGCCGTCGCTCATGATGGAAGTGCTTTTGTCGATATAGCCGGATCCGCCGTCATAGGAGATCTTGTACGTCGCGCCGTAGCCGAATCCGGTCGCATCCACGTCGCCTGGGGTGTAGCACTCGACTGTTACCGGCGTGAGCGTGGTCAGCTCGGCGATCGGGTTCTGGCCCCGGGGATCAGCGTCCGGCCAGACCGAGACCTTGCCGTAGTTTCCGATCTTTCCATCGACGCCGCCGCACCCTGCCAGCACAGCCGTCGCCAAGCCGGCTGCTACCACCGACACCACCATGCGCCGTTTGCGATTCACTCGTGCCCCCGTCCTGTCCGCCCGCGCGGAATCCGTTGCGTAAAACCACTGGGAGTTCGATGCCTTGCCCACGGCACGGCCGCATCTTGTCGTTCAACCCGTGCGTCGGGTTCGGGTGCTGCCGTGGATGGGTTCCGGTAGGGCCGGCCGGTGGCGAGTTCGAGGTCTGAGGTGGAACGACAAGCTAGTCGCCCCCTCCTCCGCCACAGGAAGAGCCGCACGACGAGCCACAGGAAGAGCCACAGGACGGACTGGAACAGCCGCCGCCTGGATGGGGCCGCCGCCTGCACCTCGCCCCCGTCGGGACCAGTGCGCTTGTCGGCACCGTCCACAGTTCCTTGTCCGCGCTGAACCCCGCCTCTTCGATCACGGCCACGGTCCGCAGATGTGCGTCCGGGTCGTGATCGGGGGTGTCCGGCCCGTCGGGGTGGTGGTGTACGAAGTGTCCGAGCCGGGCGCACAGTTCGGCGTACAGCGCCGTGTGCAGAATGAGGGCGTGCCATCCCTCGTCGACCATGCGCGAAGGCCGGATGGACGTCGTCGGGAACTTCGCGGCGGCCACGACGAACTTGAGGGCTTCTTCCACGACGCGCCTGGCCGTAGGCTCGTCCATGCCGGGGTTGTTGTCCATGACGGTTGCGACGACACCCCTGAACGCGTCAGGAGCGAGTAAGTCACGTACTTCGTGCATGTCGTGTCTTCCTTCCTGGTGTGTTTCCTCGGGCGCCCGCTTCGGCCGTTCGACTGCCCACTGCCAGGACTGATCCGGCCGGGGCGAGAGTCGCTTCGCTGGGTCAGCCCACTGGCCGACCACTGCGTTGCGAGCTGTCCGCCGCGCTGGGCAGGGATGACTCCAGATGGTGCTTGAGGCGCTGAAGTGTGGTGCCGATGTTGGTGTGGTTGGCGTCGATGCGGTCAAAGACGCCGGTGATCAAGAGGGCGAGCGGGATGAACCACAGGGGCACCCGCATCCAGGCGGTCTCGGTGACGGTGCAGCCCTCCGCTGTGGGGGCGATGTCGTACTGCCAGCGGGAGATGGGGACTCCGAGCGGCGCCGTCACCTCGTAGGCGAAGCACCGGCTCGGATCGGCATCCGTGATACGGCAGGTGGTGACCCAGCGACGCAGGCCGTTGCGGTTGTGGCCGCGGAAGCGGGCGCCCACCGCCGGTGCGGTGGCTCCGTCCAGCCAGCGGGCACGGTGGGCCTCTTCGGCGAGACGGATCATGACGGGCGGATCGCTGACAACGCGATACGCATCAGCCGGGGTTGTCCTGATGGCCACCGTGCCGGTGGCTGCGGGGTCCGGGAATCGCGGAATGCGCGACAGGCGCAGCACGGGCATCGGAGCCTCCTCGACTGATGTAATCAGTGATTACATCAGCGCGCGGAGGGGCGGTCAATACCCTGCACAGTCCGGTCAGTTGGCGATGCCGAGGCCGAGGGTGTCCAGAACCTGCTCGGTCAGCTGCTCCGCCTGATCCGGCGGCAGATACCCATCAACGATCATCTGTGACAGGCCGTAGACGATCGCCTGACCCGCGAGAGCCACGATCGCGGGATCGCCGGGACGCAGCACACCGGCCTTCTGGTCGGCGACGATGATGTCGGTGAGAGACCGCTCGATGTCGGAGAGACGCTGGTGCAGTTCGGCGGGCCGACTGTCGCTGAACACCCTGGTCTTGATCAGCTCGAAGCGGCGCGGGTGGCGTATCGCGTAACGGACGAAGCCCAGGCCGAAAGCGCGCATCACAGAACCCTCGACGTCTGCGACCATGCCGAGCTGCCACTCCCCGAAGTCGACCAGGATACGGTCGGCGACCGCTGTCAACAGCGCCTGACGGTCGGCGAAATGCCGAAACGGCGCTCCTGGCGACACCCCTGCCCGGCGCGCGACTTCACGTACGGTCACATGCTCCGTCCCGCGCTCGTCCAGGAGCTCGATGGCCGCGGCGGTGAGAGCGGCGGGGAGGTCGCCATGGTGATAACCAGCGCGTTCAGTGGGCTTGCCCTTCATGTACGCAGTGCTACCACACGCGGAAGCGCGACTGACCGGCGCCCTGGAGCCGTCAAACGCTCCGACCTGGCCAGCTGGGCTGCCTACTCCTACTGCCCCTCACATTCGCGCTTCTCTTGCGGCTTGCGCCTCCAGCTGAGGTAGTCCTGCTTCGCCGGGGGAAGGCCGGCAGGCCCGCCAAATTGTTCGTCGGGCTCTCGACCGCGCCCGCGCGTGACCCAGCCACGGGGACCAGCGGCACCACCCCCGCCGGACCGTCTCGTACCCGGCCGCCCGCCCGGCCCACACGGGACGACACGAAACGATTGCCCTCTGGAGCTGAGGCGTGCCCCCGGGGCGGGGCCAAGAGTTATCAGCGTGAGCTGGCCGAAATCTTTCGGTGTCGAGCAGAATGCTGGGCATGACGGAGGACGCGCCCGAGGAAGACATCATCGAAGCCGCATGGCAGAAGCTGCTTACTGCCCATCGCGTGGACGGCCGGTTGCTTCGCGCCGCCTACGCCGAGCCCCGACTACGGCAGCTGTTCCCCTGGGTCGGCATGGGAGAACTGCACTTCAGCCGGTGCACGGAGATGCGTTGGACCTGGGACGTCCCGTTCATCGCCCCGATGATGGGCGGCGGCTTCTTCGTCAGCGGGCCGTCACGGTCCCAGAGCGTCGGCCCCGCCCCGACCGCGGAGGCTGCCATCGCGATGGTGGTCGAACGACTCCCGCCGGGCTGCGGTCGCGCCTTCGTCGGCACGCCGGAGGAACTGGCCGAAAAAGAACAGTCGGAGTAGTCAGGGCGGATGCTGCTAATAGACGTCAAGCCGTAGGAGCAAGGTCGGTTTGCGGGATTCGCTCGGTGCGTGTGCTGAGCGTCTTCGTGTGGAAGAGAGCACCGCTGCGGGGTACCGACGGAGCTCGCTGGTCAGGGCCTACCACCCTGGAGATTGAGACCTGGCGCCCTCGGCGGCTCTTCGCGCTGGCCTTGCGGCCACCCTGGACAGCCCTGACCGGTCGGGCTGGACTCGCTGCTGACCGAGATCACCAAGCTGACCGATGTGCGGAAACTCGGGCTACCCGAGGGGGTTCGCGGACCGTTCGGAGAGGGGGGTGGCCGCGTGGCGAGCGCGGGCGATCAAGATGTACCCCTCGGGCTTCCGCGACACGAGCGAGGACGTGCGACCCACCCTGCTGGCTGCGTTGAGCTTCTCCCGCCAGGCGGAGATCACTGACGCCTTGGTGGAACTGCTGGTAGCCCTGGTCCCACAAGATCAACGCCCGTGCCGAGCGGCGGGTGGAGAAGCGGCTCACGGCGGAACTGAAGAAGGTCCGCGGCAAGGAACTTCGCCCGCAAGAAGCGGCCGAAGTCGGCCCGCCGGCTCCGCGACGAGCAGATCGTGCCCCTGATCGAGCAGGTTCACGCCGAGTCGGGCGGCACATACGGCACCCGCCACCCTGAGCCAACGCAGGCCGTTCAAGATCTGCTACTGGGAGGACGACGGCCAGGACGAGCACGATGCCGACCAGGCACGCGGAGAGAAAGTGGTTCTCGCCGTGCGGCCTGTGCCGAACAGCGGAGGTGGACGGCCGCAACGAACGGATGCAGGCAGGCGCATACTGGGGGCAATGACAAAGCCGAAGCGTTATTTGCCTACCAGCCCCTTCAAGGCCCCGGTCACGCCGCCTCCCAAGCAGTTCGCCTTGGGCGACCGGGTCACACACGACATGTACGGTCTCGGCCGGGTGATCGGCATCGAGGATGGGATCGCGGTGCTTGTGGATTTCGCTCCCGCGCAAGAGCGGATCATGAGGCCGTACGCCAGGATGAATAAGTTGTAGGGCCGCCGTGCCCGGTCATGGCACGACAGATCCGCACCATGTACCTGTAACGAATGGGAGACCTCTCATCGACCTGACCTCGCTGTTCTCCACCCCGGACGGGGCGCCCCGCCGTGCCCCTGGAACGTCGCCGCCTCCGACGACGAACCCGTTCCTGGCTCCGGATTTTGGGGAGAACGAGAATTTCCTGCTCATGGATGCGCAAGCATCCGTTTCGAGCAAGGGCGCGGCACAACGCAATGGAGGCTAGCTCCGACCAGTGACAGTGGCTTCGGCAGCCGGCCACGAGCCGTCTCCGCTTCCGTTTCCGCGTCATTCGTGCTCCGCGCGCCTCACCGGAGACCACGCCGCAGGCCGTGTACGACATCAGCCGGCCGGTCTTCGGGTGCACGCGCTCACCGAGGAGCTTCAACGCCTCGACGGTTGACGAGGTCGAGCAAGCGCGTCCGGCGAGACCGCTCAGTCGGGGCAAGCCGGCGCGGCCCTTCCAAGCGATGGCGTATCAGCAGGGTGCCAGCGCTGGCGAGGCTGTTCTCCGCGGACGACACCGGATCTGGTACTAGCGGCAAGCGGCTTTGTCGCCCTTCACGTTGGCCGGGGCGACGGCCGTGCTTGTGCGCCCGTCGGCTGCCATTTGTGTCATCCACTGACGGAACTGGGCCTGGTCGTGCGGAGAAAGGTGGGGGTATCGGCTGCTGGGTTCGGGAGGGAGTGGCGGGAGGCCAGGGGTGACACCGGTCGCCGCCGCCAGGGTGAGCCTCGGTCCCGCCGCGCAGAGGTTGTCGCCGTCGACGAGCTCCATGACGATCCACGGCGCCTGATCCTCGATGACCACGTCGTGTACGGCGACGATGTGCGGATGCGACCGCAGCCGGGCGGCATTGCGGGCCTCGCGCTCGGCGCGCTGTAGCCGCTGCGTGTGCTCCTCATCGGATGTGGCCGGCGGAAGCCAGACCTCCTTCACCGCCACACCCACATCGAGGGTCTCGTCGCGAGCCTTCCAGACCCGGCCGAAACCCCCGCCTCCCATAACCGACTCCAGTCGGTACCGTCCGCCGATCACACGTCCCGGTTGTGTCTGCGCGGCCACGAACCCCCACTCGTATGCCCCAACGGCTCCAGCAGCTTACCCATCTGAGCCCCGCGAATCTCGCGCCTGGCGCAGCTCGGCCCTGCCCTGTGAACCTGCCAAGAACCCTGGAGCACAGGCGAGTTGGGACCGAGACTTCTGCTCTGGCCAGCCTCCACCGCCAGAGAGGGCGGTAAGCCTGGAGGCACGTCGTGCGGCGCCTCCACCTGCGGATAGTGGTCGACGGGAGGCGGGCCGCTCAGCTCCTCGACCAGCGACCTGCGGCATTCGTTCTGGCACCCAGGTGAGCCCCCAGGATCCGCTGATCGAGTCGGCTGGTCCCCACACGACAGGGCAGATTACGGGAACTGTTCGAGGGCGGTGATCCAGCGCGAGCGGCTGGCTGTGACCTGGTGTTTCGTGAATGCTGGGTAGTGGTGGGAGGGGCTTGTGACCGACGATGGCCTGGAAGGGAGGTGGTCGGGGTGTCTCATACCCGCCGCGATCTGGGGCCCGAGGATCTGGTGAGGGCCGCGCGCGCCTCCGGCGTGAGGGACGAGCGTCTGCTGCGCGCTCTCCGCGCGACCCCGCGCTCGGCCTTCGTCCCGGAGTCACGCCGTGCGTCGGCGTACGCGGACGCGCCGATTCCGATCGGTCATGGCCAGGTGACGACGCAGCCCTCCCTTGTGGCGATGATGGTCGCCGCACTCGGCCTCACAGGGGACGAGCGGGTGCTGGAGATCGGCAGCGGCCACGGCTTCCAGACCGCGCTGCTGGCACGCCTCGCGTCGTACGTCGTCGGCGTCGAGCGGTGGGCGGACATGGCCGAGCAGGCCCGGGCCAACCTCGCCGGCCAGCGCATCGAGAACGTCGAGATCGTCGTCGGCGACGGCACCCTGGGGGTGACCGGCCGGGCTCCGTTCGACGCGATCGTGATCTCCGCCGCCTTTCCGGAGGTGCCGCCGCCGCTGGCCGCACAGTTGCGGGCGGGCGGCCGTCTGGTGCAGCCGATCGGGCCGGGTGGCCAGGAGCGGGTCGAGCTGTACGAGAAAACGGACCAGGGGCTCGTTCGTCGCCGGACCGTCGCACTCGCTTGTTTCGTCCGCCTTTACGGTGCGCACGGCTATCCCGCGACGGCCCCGTTCGAGGACGCCGGCTGACATGGTGAGCGTGCTCGGCATCGACGCGTGTCCGGCCGGATGGCTTGCGGTCGGGCTCCACGACGGCCGTTTCGCGGAGGCACGGGCCGTCACCACCCTGCGCCCCCTCCTGGCCGGAGCCGCGGCCGGCGAAGTCGAGGTCGTGGCCGTGGACATGCCGCTGGGGCTCCTCGACACCGGGTGGCGGCGGGCGGACACGGAGGCGGCGGCCCTGCTGGGACCGCGGAGGGGGAGTGTCTTCCGGGTGCCGCCGCGCGCGGTGTGGCAGGAGGAGGAGTACGACGACGCGCGGAGCCGGTGCCGCGAGCTCACCGGGGCCGGGCTGAGTCGCCAGACCTGGGGGCTCGCCCGCAAACTCCGTGAGGCGAATGCTTGCTTGGCGGAGCCTGGGGGAGACCGGCTCTTCGAAGTGCACCCCGAAGTTTCGTTCCGGGCCCTGGCGGGCGGGACGGCGCTGCTTCCCCGTAAGAAGAGCTGGGCGGGGCAGACGGCACGGCGCTCGCTCCTCGCCGCGGCCGGAATCGTCCTCCCGGACGACCTGGGGGACGCGGGGCGTATGCCGCCGGACGACGTGCTGGACGCGGCCGCTGCCGCGTGGTCGGCCCACCGGATTGCCCGCGGGCGTGCGCGCTCCCTCCCGGATCCGCCCGAGCGCGATGCTGGCGGGCGCCCGGTCGCGATCTGGTACTGATCTGCGGCGTGGATGTGAGCCCGTCCACGACCGTCCACGCATGCGCGGGACCGGTCATTCGCGTCGGCGGCGTTCATTTCGGCGAGCGGGATGCGGTGCAGCCGGTCGAAGAGCCGCGCCTGCTGCCACCGCTCCAGGCGGCGTCAACAGATCGGTTGGTTTGGAGTCGAACTCCCTCTGGGGCAGCAGTAGTTGCCAGTCGAAGGCTGGGGGATCCTCGTGGGCTGCCAGTACCGCTGTACGCGGTGCGCGCCGCCGATTCGCGAGGAGGTGGTCCGTCCACAGAGGACCAGAAAGGTAAAGGCAAGGAGGTTACCCACTCCTTGCCACTCTCAACTTATAGCGCACTGGGGGCCTTGCGGCAAGGCCCCGGTCATGCCGCAGAATCTCCGGCCGAAGCCAGAATCTGCGGAAACGGGGAGTCGCACAGTGCGTGTGTTGTTGTCGACGTATGGGTCGCGCGGGGATGTCCAACCGCTGGTGGGACTCGCGCTGCGGTTGCGGGCCCTCGGCGCGGAGGTGCGGGTGTGCGGGCCGTCGGACGAGGAGTTCGCGAAGTTGCTGGGCGGTGTCGGCGTGCCGCTGGTGCCCTTCGGTCAGTCGGCGCGTGCGCTGACGACCGTGGCGCCGCCGCCGTCGTCGGCGGAACTGCCCAGGCGTGCGGCTGAGTTGATGGCCAGTCAGTTCGACGTGGTCACCGCGGCGGCCGAGGGATGTGATGTGCTGGTGGCGACCGGCGCGATGCCGGCCGCGGCCGGTGCACGGTCGGTGGCCGAGAAGCTGGGCATCCGCTCCGTGTCCGTGACCTTCCAGCAGCTCACCGTGCCGTCGCCGTACCGTCCGCCGCTGGCGTATCCGGGCCGGCCGTTCCCGCCGGAGGTGACTGACAACCGGGTGTTGTGGGACCTGGACGCCCGGAGCATCAATGCGCTGTTCGGTGAGGCGCTCAACACCAACCGGGCGTCGATCGGCCTGCCCCCGGTGGACAACGTCCGCGATTACGTCATCGGCGACCGGCCGTGGCTGGCGACGGACCCGACCCTGGACCCGTGGCAGGAGACGCCGGATCTCGACGTCGTGCAGACCGGCGCGTGGGTCCTGCCGGACGAACGCCCGCTCCCTGACGAGCTGGTGGCGTTCCTGGAGGCCGGCGAACCACCGGTGTATGTGGGCTTCGGCAGCATGCCCATGCGCGAGTCGACGGATGTTGGCCAGGTGGCCGTCGAGGCGGTGCGTGCGCAGGGCCGCCGGGTACTCGTCGGGCGCGGCTGGGCGGACCTGGCCCTGGTCGACGACCGGGACGACTGTTTCGTCGTCGGAGAGGTCAACCAGCAGGCGCTGTTCGGCCGGGTGGCGGCCGTCGTGCACCACGGTGGCGCGGGCACCACGACGACGGCTACCCGGGCCGGCGCGCCTCAGGTGGTGGTGCCCCAGATGGCGGACCAGCCGTACTGGGCCGGCCGGGTGGCCGAGTTGGGCATCGGCGCGGCACACGGCGGTCCGACTCCGACCACCGAGTCCCTGTCGGCCGCGCTCAAAACGGCCCTGGCACCTGAGACCCGCGCACGAGCGGCCGCCGTGGCCGGCACGATCCGCACCGACGGGGCGACGGTCGCCGCGAGGCTGCTGCTCGACGCGAGCAGCTGAGAAGGGCTGTCTGTGCTCGCGTGCACCACGCGGGATCGTCGAGCCAGGACCCAGACCACCAGAAGACCAGAACCCCAGAACCCCAGAAGATCAGAAGACAGACCAGAACCCCAGAGCTCCAGAAGACCAGCACGTCAGAACACGAGAACTTGCAGATCCTGGCGGTCTGAACCGGCAAAGGCCCGGGGCCACATCAGACGGAGCGTTGCCCGTCTTGGCCACCGGGTTCGTCACGCCGGTCCAGACGCCTTGCCGCGCGCAATGGTCGCAAGCGACCCCAGATCGGAGCCAATCGCCGTGAACCCCCTGACCACCAGCGCGTTTGACCTTCCCGACCACCTTTCCCCCAAGGCCGACCCGGCGCTGATCGCCGGCGATGAGCAGCACTTCGCGGCCATCGCGGAGTGCCTTGAGCAGTCGATCGCCGAGCTGTCCGACCGCCTCGATGCCGAGCGCAGGGCGCCCGGCGGCCTGGGGCGGCAGGCGATGGACCGGGACGCGGAGATCCACCGGCTGACCGCTCGTCTGCGCGCACTGCGTCGCTTCGGGTTGGACCTGTGCCTCGGACACATGGTCAGCGCGGACAACCCCGAGCCCGTGTACGTCGGACGACTCGGCCTCACCGACAGCGCGGGGCGCCGGCTGCTGCTCGACTGGCGTTCCCCCGCGGCCGAGCCGTTCTTCGGGGCCACCCACGCCAACCCGATGGGTCTGGCGAGCCGCCGCAGGTACCGCTGGACCGGCGGGCGGGTCAGTGACTACTGGGACGAGGTGTTCACCCCGGACGGGTTCGTCGGGCACGCCGCGCTCGACGACCAGTCCGCCTTCATCGCCAGCCTGGGCAGCAACCGGTCGGCACGGATGCGAGATGTGCTCGGCACCATCCAGGCCGACCAGGACGCCATCATCCGGGCGGGATCCCGCGGTGCTCTCGTCGTCGACGGTGGTCCGGGTACGGGGAAGACCGTCGTCGCTCTGCACCGCTCCGCCTATCTCCTCTACTCCGACCCTCGCCTCGGTCACCGCCGGGCCGGCGGCGTGCTGTTCGTCGGTCCGCACCAGCCCTACCTGGGTTACGTCGCCGATGTCCTCCCCAGCCTCGGAGAGGAGGGCGTGCAGACCTGCACCCTGCGGGACCTCGTCGCCGAGGGCGCCGGAGCAGCGATCGAGACCGACCCGGACGTGGCCCTTCTGAAGGCGTCCGCGGACATGGTGAAGGCGATCGAGCCGGCCGTCGGTATCTACGAGGAGCCACCCACCAAGGGGATGACGGTCTCGACCCACTGGTCCGACATCTGGCTGAGCGCCGACGACTGGGCCGCGGCGTTCGAGGCGGCAGAACCCGGCACTCCGCACAACGAGGCGCGCGACCAGATCCGGGAGGAGCTGCTCACGATCCTGATGGACAAGGACGACAGCGACGCCCCGCCCGCCCTGCTCCGCAGGTCGCTGTTGCAGAACAGAGAGCTGATCAGCACCCTCAACCGCGCGTGGCCGATGCTCGAAGCGGCCGACCTCGTCGGAGACCTGTGGTCGGTACCCGCCTACCTGCGGAAGTGCGCTCCCTGGCTCAGCCTCGACGACGTCCGGAAGTTGCAGCGTGCGGACGCCCAGGCCTGGACGGTGTCCGACCTGCCGCTCCTGGACGCGGCACGGCAGCGGCTCGGCGACCCGGAGGCGGACCGGCGCAAGCGCCGGCACGAGGCCATCATCGCCGCCCAGCGCGAGCGCATGGCGCAGGTCGTCGACAACTTGATCGACGCCGCAGCCCACTCCGGCGCCGACGGTGACGACGGCGAAGGCCTGGTGATGATGCTGCGCGGCCAGGACGCGCAGGTCAGTCTGGTCGACGACTCCGAACTGCCCACCGTCGACCCGGACCTCCTCGCCGGCCCGTTCGCGCACATCGTCGTCGACGAGGCTCAGGAACTGACCGACGCGGAGTGGCAGATGCTGCTGCTCCGGTGCCCGTCCCGCAGTTTCACCATCGTCGGCGACCGCGCCCAGGCCAGGCACGGGTTCACGGAGTCGTGGCAGGAACGGCTCGAGCGCATAGGCCTCGACCGGATCAACCAGGCCTCCCTGAGCATCAACTACCGGACACCGGAAGAGATCATGGCGGAAGCCGAGCCGGTCATCCGGACCGTGCTCCCGGACGCCAATGTGCCGACCTCCATCCGCAGCGGCGGCATCCCCGTCCTCCACGGATCTGCCGCGGATCTGGAATCGATCCTCGACACCTGGCTCGCCGCACATGCCGACGGGACCGCCTGCGTCATCGGCGATCCCACATTCCGGTCGACGTCCCGCGTCCGGTCGCTGACCCCGGAGCTGTCGAAGGGGCTCGAGTTCGACCTGGTCGTCCTCATCGACCCGGAGGAGTTCGGCCAGGGCATCGAAGGAACGGTCGACCGCTATGTCGCGATGACCCGGGCGACCCAGCAACTCGTCATCCTCACGAGCTGCTGACGTCGGACGGACGCGTAGGTCCGCTTCCGGACGCGTAGGCCCGCTTCTGGCCGAGTGGGAGGCGTTCCTGGCCGAGTGGGAGGTGTTCCTGGATTGCCGGCCACACCACGGTGTACGTCGGCTCTGGCAGCAGCACCCCCACCGGACCGGGAACGGCGGCAGCGGAAGCCGGCACGAACTCGGGCCGGGCCCCGGACTGGCCGCCGGGGCCCGGCACACAGGTCCTCAACAGGTCCTCAACAGGTCCTTACGCTGCGGCTCCCGTGCCGTCGCCGGAGCCGGCAGTGGCCTTGCGGCGCCGTACGCTGATGATCGCGCCCGCTCCCACGGCCATCGCCACGCCGCCCACCAGGGCGATCGTCGGCAGCGCGGAGGACGAGCCGGTCGCGGCCAGATGGCCCTCGCCCGAGGTCTCCTTGATGCCGCCCTGCGGCGTGCGGCCGTCCGTGGCGCCACCGCCGGGCTCGGCGCTCTCACCGGGCTTGCCCGGTGTGCCGGGCGTGGTGCCGGGCTTGCCACGCGCCGGAAGGATCTTGAAGTTGTACTGCTCGTGGTTGGAGAGGCCGCAGGAGCCGTCCCGGTTGGAGAACGTCCCCTCCACGATTGCGTAACCGGCTCCGGGCTTCGCCGAATTGATCGCGCGGACGCGCAGCGGAAGCGTGACGGTGCGGTGCGCGGCGACCGGGAATCCGGTGAACTCACTGTCGACCGTGGCGTCTTCGAAGCTCAGCCACTTGCCCGTCACGGGATTGCGGAACTGCGCCTCCAACTCTTCGTATTGACGGTCGACGATCTCGGAGGAGGAGATGTACGGCCGCGGCCGGACCTTCTCCATGGCCTTGTCGGAGGCGTTGGTGACCGTTATGGAGGAATGGCTCCAGCCGGCACCGGCGACGAACTCGGACTGTAGCCCCTTGATCGCCATCCGCAGGTGCTTCGGCGCGATCGCGCATTGCTCGTCCGGGGGAATCTCCTCGGAGGAGGTCCCGCCGGGCGTGGTGCCGGGCTGGGCGCCGGTACCGGTTTCCTTACCGGGCGTGGCGTCGGGAGCGGGCTTGGTGTCGCTACCCGCACCGGGCTTCGTGGACGACGGGGTCGGGGCCTCCGTGGCTAACGCGGCGGCGGGCGCGGCCAGTACGGCGGCGGGCGCGATGACGGCCGCTGCCGCGGCGACGGTCAGGGCTTGGCGGAACTTCATCAAGGAGACCTTCCTGAGCTTCCTGAGATGGGCACCTGAGCTGTCAGGCGCTTGCGCATGCATGACTAATGGCAGGGCGAACGGTTGCCCCGTATGGCCAGTTATGGAAGGAAGATCACAGCGCGCTGCCGACTGATCGGCTCGCGAGACCGGTGTTTCGTCAGTTGCCGCGGCATACCCTCACGCGCTGATCCGCTGCTCGGGATACGAGCTGATCCGCTGCTCGGAGACGTGAGGCAGCCACCGCCAACCAGCTGAGGCCCGACCCGTCGGACTACTCCTTGCCCGGCTGCTTCGCCTCCCGGTCCCGCAGGGTGAAACCACCGTCGACGACCGCCATGTCGGCGGCGGGCGCCATGCACTTGGTCAGCAGGGGCGCGCCCTTGGGCGTTGCACCGGACAGCCCCGCGCGGGCCTCCCCGGTCTTGGGGACGTAGAAGCTCACGCCCATGCGGGTGTGCGGGTCCAGGTGCGTCTGCCACGGGTGGCCGGGGCTGGTGCGGACGAGCCGGCCGGTCACGGTGGCGGTGGGGCCGCCAGTGGTGAGGCAGTCGACCTTGAAGTCGCCCCAGTAGTCACGGCCATCGATGATGTGGGAGATGCGGAAGGTGCCCCAGGAGCGGGTGGGAATGCTGCCCACCGTGTAGGTGGAGTGGGCGTCGACGGTGACCCGCACCTTCTCCTCGGCGACGGGGTAGCTCAGTCGCGCCTTCCCCTTGAGGGCGCTTGCGTGGGTGGCGGCCGGGGTGCCGGGTGCGGCTTCGGGTGCGGGTGCGGCGACAGCGGCGGATGCGGCGACTGCGGAGACGAGGGCGAGAACGGTGGTGGCGCGCAGGGTCTGCTTCAGCATGGTGAGGCTCCAGGTGGGCAGGTGAGGAAGACACGTCGATCGTCCTCAACTGCCCTGTGCCTGGGCGTCCTTCGAAGGGCGCTACCGCATCCGCCTCATGGGCGAGGCGTCCTTCTCAGCGTTCATCCCACGGGAGTGCCGGCGGTCGTCGGTGCAACAGGGCGTCACTAGTGGCTGTTCATGGCGGCACGCACCTCCGCGAGGGTGCTGTCAGCCACGGCTGTGGCACGTTCGTTGCCCTCACGCAGGATGTGCCGGAGGTGGGCGCGGTCCTGCGCGTACTCCCTTCGGCGGGCCCGCATGGGAGTCAGGTACTCGTTGACCGCCTCAGTCACGGTCCTCTTCAGCGCGGCGGCTCCCGCAGCGCCGATGTCGGAGGCCACCTGATCGGGTGTCCGATTCTGGCAGAGGGCCGCCAGGAGGAGGAGAGAGGACACCTCGGGGCGGCCGGCCGGGTCGTAGGTGATGTGGCGCTCGGAGTCGGTCTTCGCCCCCTTGATCAGACGGGCGGTCTCGTCGGCGTCGGAGGCCAGGGTGATGGCATTGCCCCGGCTCTTGCTCATCTTGCCGCCATCCGTGCCGAGCAGGAGAGGCGCGCTCGACAGCAGGGCTTCGGGCTGGGGGAACACGACGGAGCCGGTGCCGTAGCGGTCGTTGAAGCGGCGGGCGATGGTGCGGGTGAGTTCCAGGTGAGGGAGCTGGTCCTTGCCGACCGGGACCAGGTTGGCCTTGCAGAACAGGATGTCGGCGGCCTGATGGGCCGGGTAGGTGAACATCAGGCCGCTGACGGTGGACTGCCGGGAGTGGGTGATCTCGTCCTTGACGGTGGGATTACGTTCGAGCTCGGCGACCGAGACCAGGCTGAGGAAAGGCAGCAGCAGCTGGTTGAGGGCGGGAACGGCGCTGTGCGTGAAGATCGTGCTCCGTGCCGGGTCCACGCCGATGGCGAGGTAGTCCAGGACCAGTTCCTCGACGTGTCCGGTCAGGTTGTCCGCTACGTCGCGGTCCGTCAGGACCTGGTAATCCGCGATGACCACGAACATCTCCACACCGAGATTCTGGAGACGTACACGGTTGTGGAGAGTGCCGAAGTAGTGGCCCAGGTGCAGCCGCCCGGTGGGCCGGTCACCGGTCAGCACCCGGAATTGGCCGGGGTCTTTGAGGATCTGTTCTTCCAGCACCGCACCGCGGGCCCGTGCGGCGGACATCCCGAGCGTGTCGGTGAGGGAAATGGAGGCGAGGGTCTCGGGGCCTACGACGGGCTGGGGCGTGGTGTTCATGAGGTCTCCTGGTGAGTCGAATATCGCCGTCAGGACGACACGACCCCTGATCCAGGGGACACAAAAAAGGGCCGTCCGTCCGAACGGCCCGGTTCATGCATGAGAGGCGGCCGCTCCTACAAGGAGCGCCACAAGCTCAGACACGATGAGAAACGCATGCGCACATCGTACCGGGCACCTCACCTCCGAGAAGGCGTGAGAGGCGATCGGCAGTGGTCGGCTACCGCGACAGGCGCGTCGCTTATCTCCTCCGGCTCCCAGCACCGATTCGGTTCCGGCTGGGGTGTTGGGCCAGTGCGGTGTTGGCGGCGTCGAGGATGTTGCGGAAGGTGCGGGTGATGACGGGTCGCGCGAGGAGACGGGTGAGGAGGGCACCGACCAACGGGACGGGGATCTCGGCGCGGGTGGTCCAGCGCACCTGGATGCCGCCGTCGACCTCGGTGAACGTCATGCGGCCGAGTTCGTGCCTGGACGGCGGCAGACTGCGCTCGACGAGGTACTCGGTGGCGTACGGCGGGTCGTAATGGGTGATGCGTTCCCGGAACCAGCCGATCAGCCAGAGGTGCTTGCGCACCGCGCCGACGCCGTAGGGTGCGGCCTCGCCGCGTCGGGTCAGGCGGCAGCGCAGCACGAGGGGCGAGCTGGTGTAGTTGGTGGTCGTGGTGAGCCAGGCGAATACGTCGTCGATCGGGGCGTCGATGACGCGTTCAACGGTCATGGTTTCCATGGCAGATGTCCTCCTCTGTCGAGTGGGTGCACCGTCTCGGCGCGGTGCAGTTTGTCCGGATTGCGGATGCCGTAGAGGCCGGTGATCCGTCCGTTGTGGATCTCGAATGCGACCAGCCAGTCGAGTTCACCGCCGGTGAGGAACCGTGCTGCGGGCATGCCGTTGTACGTGGCCGGCTCGACGTGGGTCTTCGCGGCGCTGGTGCGGATCACGCCGAGGACGAACCGGGCGACGTCGTCGCGGCCGGTGATCGGGCGGCGGGCGGCGACCGCTTTCCCGCCGCCGTCGGAGATCTGGACGACGTCGGGCGCCAACAGGTCCATCAGCGCCTGCACTTCACCGGTCGCTGCCGCGAGCAGGAACCGCTGGACGATCTCCCGGGTGGCATCGGAGTCAGGATCGAAGCGGCGCCGTCGCGCGTGAACGTGCCGGCGTGCGCGGTGGGCGATCTGCCGGACGGTGACCTCGGTCTTACCGATCGATGCGCCGATCTCGCCGTGGGTGTAGCCGAACACGTCGTGCAGCACGAACACCGCGCGCTCGGCCGGGTTGAGCGTCTCCAGGACGAGCATCATGGCCATCGACACCGACTCGGCCAGGATCGCGTCTTCGCTCACCTCGGGCGCGGTGCGGATCGGCTCGGGCAGCCACGTGCCGACGTATTCCTCGCGCCGTGCCCTGACCGCGCGCAGGTGGTTGAGGGCCTGCCGGGTCACCACGCGGACCAGGTAGGCGCGCGGATGGTCGACCGTGGCCGGATCGACCGCGCTCCACCGCAGATAGCTCTCTTGCAGCACATCCTCGGCGTCGGTGGCGCTACCCAGCAGCTCGTAGGCAATGGTGAACAGCAGCGGACGGTGCTCGGTGAAGGCGTCCTCAGCCATGGCCGACCACCACTCGTTCCCTGGAGCGATGATGACCGATGCACAGTCGCAGTACGGCGGACCGGCAGGCCGGTTTCCCGGTTACCCGCGCCGTCGTCCCCGTGCCCGCCCCTGCTACCAGCACGTTTCGGCACCCCGTCACCACACCCGGCTCCTCTCCTCGGACGCTCATCGAGACACCGCGCACCGGCGAACCGTGACAGTCCGCCACTGTGATTCACCTCATGTGGTGGAGGTGGGTTCGATGGGGCCTGCGTCCTGTGACAGGGAGCTGCGAAGCGAACTGCGACAGCGGACCTTGACCGTTTGCCATCCAAGTTGGACCGGTGGGCTCCCTTGTTGAGCAGCCGGCCATGGGGCGGTGGCCGCGCTTGTAGTCTCCGTCGCATGGCTGAAGCAGACAGCGGGGGACAGCCTGCAACGGGAGGCAGCGAGCCCCCTGATGACGACGCTCCTGCCGACCCCACAGTGCCCTCGCCCACCTGGGCCGAGATCGGGAGGTCAGTGGGTGCGGTGATCACCGTCATCGCAGCGCTCGGAGGGCTGATTCTGGGCATCAGAGCTGAGCAGCGAGCCGATAGGGAGGAGCAGCGGGCGGCCGAGGTGAGCCGGAAAGCCTCCGCCGAGCAGGTCGACTTCTACCGGACTCCGTCCGCAGTGGTTGTGATGAACGGCAACCCGCACGCTGTGTCCATGCGGCTGTTCCTGCCAGGAAGGCAGCTTCGGTGGCAGTTGCGGGGAGTGGCGCCGTGCAAGCAGATCGAGATCCCTCATGCTTCTCTGCGCGGCAGCATGCGTGCTCGGATTCCGTCCGTACGGATCACAGATCGCGAACTGTCCTCGCTGTTGCTCGAGTTCACGGACCCGGAGGGCAGGAGGTGGACCCGCAGTGGCGGGGGAGCGCTGACCCCCTCCGGGAGGGAAACGCGGAAAGCCGGCGGGCGGACAAACGGGGCGGGCGGAGACACCATGGTCGACCTCGGAGAGTCCTGGAACAAGGCCCCGCAGGACTCGCCCAGGTGCGGTGCATCCTGAGAGCGTGCAGCTGCTTCGCCGATTTCGTGCCTGTGTGCCGAGCTGACGTGTGCGTCGTGCCGTCACCGGTAGCGCTGGGTCCTCCTTGCCAAAGGGGCCGGTCCCGGGGCCCTGTTCACCGTGCGAACGGTCATACCGTGCGGTGACCACGTGGCCCGGGACGGCCCCGGACGGCTCGTCACTTGGTGCAGGTTCCGTTGCACTGGTAGAGGCCCAGGAAGCCGCAGCCCGAAGTCACGCTACAGAAGCAGCAGTTGCAGTGCGGGCCCTCCCATACGGTGCACCACACCGACGTGGTGCTGCAATTGCAGGTGGCCTGTGGTGCGGCGGCCGCCTTGCCGCGCTGGGCGGGAGGCGTGTCGGCGGGGCCGAGGGTCACCAGGAGCGCGGCGCTGTCCGTGGTGCCGAAGGCCTCCTTCGCCGCCGACTCCACGGTGGAGATGCGGCGTTGCAGCGCCGAACCCTTGCCCGGCTCGCCGCCCGCGAAGGTGGCCTCGGAGCCCGCCAGGGCCAGTGCGTCCTGCACCACCCGGCTCTGCTGGGCGGTCAGGGACGGGTGCTGGGAACGGAACGCCTCCAGGTGCTCGGTCCACACCCGGCTGCGCTCGGTGGGGGACAGCTCCACCAGTACCGCCTGCCGCACCGCGGAGGGCAGTGGCGCGATGCCGGCGTACGTGCGCGGCAGTTCGTCGCGGTGCGCGGCGACCCAGGACCGGGCCTCCGTCTGCGCCGAGCGTGCGAACGCCGGGGTCTGCCCCGTCACGGTCATCCCGACCGCCGTGCCGACGCCGCCCGCCAGCAGCAGGAAGCGTTTGCGGCTCATCCCGGGGCGGGCCTGTTCCGCGGGCCCGTCAGCGGGCAACGGCCGTCCGGTGCGGGCTGCGTGGCGCAGCTCGCCCAGGGCCATCAGTACCCGGCCGGTCGCCCGCACCCCGAGCCGCCGCAGCATTGGCGGGGTCATCCGGGGGCCCGTCCAGGCGCGCACCGTGCCGTCGGCCACCCGGAGCAGGGTCGGCGCCCACACGGGGTCGGGGCCCACGGCCTCCTCGCGCCACCGCTGCACGTCCGCGTCGGTCAGCGGTAGTACTTCCAGCTTGCCTCCGCTGGCCCGGGCGACGGCGGACGACACCGTCGTACAGGTCCCGCAGGAGGAGTCGAACGCCAGGATCCATCGTGTCGTGGTCAGCATTTCCTGCCCTCTCGTCGGCCGGGTGAGGGGAGCAGCCGCCGGGACGACCGGGCCGGAGCGCCGCGCGGGTGCCGCCCGCGCTGACGGGGCACGGCCCTTCTCAGGAAGAGCCGCGGCAGCGGTAGGTCGCAGAAAGTAGGGAACGGCAACCGCATTCGGACAGTACGTGACTGTGTCGTGCATCCCCGACCGAGAACAGGGGGATTTTGGACATCTTCTCCATATCCACTCAGAGGCTGAGTGAAGGGATAATTGATCAATTTGGGATGCGACGTGCACCGTCCGGGGCGGCGATCAGGTGCGTGGTCGCGGAGCGGTGCTGCGGCCGGAGTTCGGTCCGGCAGTGGGCCGGCCCGGCGGGCAGGGCCCAGGGAGTCAGCCCGCTGCCGTGTTTTCCGCGCGGGACAGGGCGACTTCGAGGACGACCAGCAGTGCGTCCCGGACCGAGCCCGTGTTGCGGGCGTCGAAGACGGTCACCGGTACGTGGTCGGAGACGTCCAGCGCCCAGCGCACCTCGTCGAGGTTGTGGTGGACCTCCCCGTCGAACGCGTTGACGGCGACCGCGAACGGAATGTCCTTGTGCTCGAAGTAGTCCACCGCGGCGTAACAGTCGTCCAGGCGGCGGGTGTCCACGATCACCAGGCCGCCGAGCGCGCCCTCGACCACGTCGTCCCACATGAACCCGAACCGGTCCTGGCCCGGTGTGCCGAACAGATAGAGCTTCAGCGTCGGGTCGATGGTGATGCAGCCGAAGTCCATGGCGACCGTGGTGGTGGTCTTGCCGGGGGTGTGGGAGAGGTCGTCCACGCCTGCCGCGACCTCCGTGATGGCGGCCTCCGTGGTCAGTGGCCGGATCTCGGAGATCGCGCCCACGGCCGTGGTCTTGCCGACGCCGAAGCCACCGGCGATGACCAGCTTGACCGGTACCGGCGGCTGTTCAACCGCTGTCACGGAGTGTGCCCCGTGAGTCGGGGACGGTACGGAGACCATCAATCACCCTTCGCAGTACGGAGATGTCCTGGGCAGTGCCGGCGTTCGGGACGTGCACCGCCAGATGCCCGGCGGTGCACAGGTCCTCCGCCAGCACCCGGACAACGTTGAGGTGGAGGCGCAGCCGGGCGGCCAGTTCCGCCACCGACTGCGGCCGTCGGCAGGCGGCGACGATGTCGTGTTGTTCGAAGGCGAGCGAGTTCAGGACGGAGAGCCCGGACGACGTCGCCACGACCTGGGTCTCGATCGGCAGCGGGGGACCGGTGCCGCCCCCCGCCACCCGGCCGGCGGTCAGCAGGAAGGGCCGGATCGCGGGAGCGCGGCCGGCCGGCTCCGACGGACCCGGGGCGCTGCCCTCCCCCAAGCTCTCGGCTCGGCTCGAGCAGGGGGGACCCCCACCCTCGTCCGGTCCTGGTTCACCGGCGGCCATCATGCTCCTCTTCTCGAACCCTGCATCCCTGCCTCCGCGGTGTGGGACGGGTCAGCGAGCCGGTGCCGCGCCGGCGCTCTTCTTGAGCTCCAGCACCAGTTGGGGGGTGAGTGCGCTGCCGGCCCGGTTGGCGAAGAGGGTCATCTCGTAGGCGATGTTGCCGAGCTTCGCCTCCTTCGAGGTCACCACGCCGAGGACGGCACCGCAGCCGATGGCCGACACCAGCACATGGCCGCCCTCCAGGTCGATGATGACCTTGTTGAGGCCGCCGAGGCCGTAGTTGCCGGACGCACCGGCAGCCAGACTCGTGACGCCCGACACGATCGCTGCCAGCCGCTCGGAGTCGGCCTGCTCGCGCAGCTGGGAGACGGCGATCAGCAGGCCGTCGGAGGACACCGCGATGGCGTCGACGACGCCGGCGGTCTGGGTCGCGAACCGGTCGAGCAGCCAGGTGAAGTCGGCCGCGGCGGCGGTCAGATCAGTGGCTTCCGCCCGCTCGGAACTGCTCTTACCTGTCGGCGTGGTCACTGCCCGACTCCTTCCGGGGTTGCTGGTGTTGCGAGGGTGCTGGATCCGTCGGGGCTGCGGCACTCTCTTGCTCTGCCCTGCGTACGGCGGCCTCGAATTCGTCGAGTTCCGAACGGACCGCATCGGCGTCGACGGGCCGGCGCACGGCCTCGGCCCCACGGTCGGCCGCGGGGGCGGTCATATCGAGCGTCGCGCCCCGTACCCGCCGTCGCAGCGGCCGGCCGGACTGCCCCGGCCGCGGCTCGGACGCGGCGGCGGTGGGCTCCGCGTCCGTGCGGTCCGGCAGGCGCCGGGGGAGTGCGCCCAGCGGGGAGGGGGTGGCCGGGTGCCGTGCGGACGGGGTGCCGGGGGTTCGTACCGGCAGGGGGGTGGCGGTGGCCGGTGCGGGCCCGGGTGCGGGCGCGGTGGGCTCCTGCTCGGGCGTTGCCGGGGGCTCTGGCTCGGCGTCGGCCTCGGGCTGTGCGTAAGTCTCGACCTCGGCGTCGGCCTCGGCCGCGGCCACGGCGGGGGAGGGTGTGGCGGCGGGGCCCACGGCCAGCAGCAGTGCGGAGGGGAGCCAGACGGTGCCGGTGACCCCGCCGCCCGGCGTACGGCTCAGGGAGACCCGTATGCCCGAGCGCCGGGCGAGGTTTCCGACCACGAACAGGCCGAGGACCTTGGTCGGGACGAGGTCGAGCCGTTCCCGGCGGACCAGCCGGGAGTTCTCCTCGTCGAGGCGTTCCGCGCTCATCCCGAGGCCGTGGTCGATGATCTCGATCAGGGCACCACCGTCCGAGGTGACGTCGGTACCGGGCCGGACGACCACCTCGACGGGGGTGTCGGACGGGGAGAACGAGACCGCGTTCTCCAGCAGTTCGGCGAGCATCAGCGTCAGATCGTCGACGATGTCCGGCGCGACGGTGACCTCCGTCTCGGACCGCAGGGACACCCGCTGGTACCCCTCGATCTGGCCGAGACCGGCCCGGATGACGTTGACCAGCGTGGTGGGCCTGGCCTCCATCTCGGGGTCCCGGATGCCGGCGAGCAGCATCAGGCTGTCGGCGTTGCGCTGGAGGCGTACGGCGATGTGGTCGATCCGGTACATCCGCTCCAGGACGTCGGGGTCGGTCTCCTCGCGTTCCACGGCGTCGATCAGCATGAGCTGGCGGGTGGTGAGGTTGCTGACCCGGCGTCCGACGTTGCCGAACATCTCGGCCACATTGCGGCGGCTGAGCACCTGCCGCTCCAGCAGGGCCGCGGCGGTGACCTGCACCTGGTTGAACGCCTCGGCCAGGTGGCCGATCTCGTCGCGGACCGGGACGGGGATCGGCTGCGGCCGCAGCGGGGTGCTGTCCGGCGACTCGTCGTCCTCGACCTTGGCGAGTTCCTCGCCGGCCACGTCGACCACCTGCTGTGCGGCGCCGGTGAGGGCCGCCAGCGGGCGTACGACCGAGCGCCGCACCAGCACGGAGAAGGACAGCCAGGAGGCGAAGCCGAGCAGGGCGAGGCCGAGCATCAGCAGCGCGTTGTGCAGGGCGTTCCGGGAGAGACTGTCGGCCCGGGCGGCGATCTGCTCGATCAGCGACCCGGTGATGTCGAGGCGGGCCTCGGCCTGCCGGGTTCCGGCGGCGATCGCCTTGCGCAGCTGGTCCGGGCTCTGGCCCTGGAGGGAGCCCGGGTCGATCTGGAGCTCCGCGAACTGGGCCTCGATGCCGTTCTCCTCGGCTTCCCGCTCGATCCCGCTCAGGCGCAGGACCTGGTCCGGGTCGGCGATCCTGCCGAAGCGTTGTGTCTGTTCCTCGTAGAGCTTGTGGGCGCCGGTTGCGCGGGTGTACTCCGTGAGCGCGTTGGCGTCCCGGGTCTGGGCGGAGAACACCCCGCTCTCGAAGGCCGCATGGGCGGCGTCGGCGCGCAGCACCGTGTCGAGGAGATGGGTGACCGAGGACGACGAGGTGCCGACGAAGCGGTCGAGGCCGATGCCGTCGATCAGGTAGCCGACCGCGGCGGCGTACGCGGGGTCGATGCCGGCGGCCGGAACCGAGCCCCGCTCGACCTTGTCGCGCAGGACGGCAAGGCCCCGGATGTACTGGAGGGCCCGCGTCTCCTGCTTCGGCAGGCCCGCCCCGAACGCGGAACGCACGGCGCTGACCTGCTCATCGGTGTCCTGCTGTGCCTGGCGGTAGGCGGCGGTCGAGGGCAGGGTGGTGCCGGGCCGGGCCGACTCCTGCTCCACGGACAGCAGGAGCGCCTGCCGGTGTTCGGCCTGTACGTCGTTGATCAGCCTTGTGACCTGCTCGCTGTCACGCACCAACTCCGCGGTCCGGCTGGCGTCCAGGGCCTTGTCCACCTGCGTGTTGACGCCGATGCCCAGCAGTACGCCGACGACCGCGACGGGCGCGATCACCAGGACGTTGAGTTTCCGCCGGAACGGCCATCGGTCCAGGAGCGCGCCCGCCCTCTGGCGGAACCGCGGCCTCAACGGTGAACGCCCGGACAGGTCCGGTTCGTGTGGCGGGTCCGCTGTGTCCGCAGACACCCAGGCCTCCTTACGACGTGCTCCTGAGCGGTGACCGAGGTGTTGTTGGTGCCGACCGCCGACGACCGGGGGCATGACGCTTGCGAAGTTCGCCAAGTTCGCCCGAAATGCGAGCGAAAGGATTGCGCCACACGCCCAACCGGCCGTGAACATTACCGCTTGTGCACGCGCATGCAACACATGACCATCAACGGCCAATCGGTATTCAACTCTTTGTCACATTTGGCCCGTCAGCCCCTGTCGAGCGCCATCGCCCGGCCGGCGGACCGGTGTTCGCAGGGGAGAGCGCGCTGTCCGGATTGTTACGTACGGGGTCGGGCGCCGGCGGCTACGCCTTACCTGCCGGAGGTGGATGCCCCGCGGACCATCGCCACCCGTAACCTGTCTCCCCCCACCCCAACCCGTATCCTCATCCTGCGCTGCGAGGAGCCCCGTGCACCCCACCCGCAAGGCGGTCGTGACAGCCGCCGCACTCCTGGTCATGGCCACCGCCGGCTGCGAGGCCGGCTCCGGCACCACCGCATCCCACAGGAACTCCTCCAAGCCCGGATGCCCCACCGTCCTCGCCAGGGCCAAGCAGGCCGTCAAGAAGGCCGAAGAGGTCAACGCCCCCTGGAGGGGCCCCACCACCGGACCCAAGGCCGTCCACGACAAGAGCGTCGTCTACATCGCCCAGACCCTGACCAACCCGGGCGTCGCCGGCGTCGCCCAAGGTGTCCAGGAAGCCGCCAAGATCGTCGGCTGGCATGCCCGCACCCTCAACGGCCAGGGCACACCCGACGGTCTCCGGGCCGCCTTCAAGCAGGCCCTCCGCCTCAAGCCGGACGGCATCGTGATCAGCGGCTTCGATCCCGGGATAGCCGCAGAGGACGTCAAAAAGGCCAATGCGGCCGGGATTTCGCTGATCGGCTGGCACGCCACCGCGGCTCCCGGCCCCAGTAAGGATCCGCAACTCTTCACCAACATCACCTCCCGGGTCGAGGACGTCGCGAAGATCAGCGCCGACTGGATCATCGCCCGGTCCAACGGCCGTGCGGGCGTCGTGTTGTTCACCGACGCCTCGGTACCCTTCGCGAAGCACAAGTCCGATCTGATCAAGAAGGAGCTCGTCACCTGCTCCGGCACCAAGCTGCTGAGCTACAGCAACATCCCCATCCCCGAGGTCAACCGCCGCTCCATCGGGGAAGTCCGCTCCCTGCTGTCCCGTTTCGGCCGCAAGTGGACCTATTCCGCGGCCATCAACGACCTGTACTTCCAGCACGCCGCGCCCGCCCTGCGCGCCGCGGGCAAGGACGGGGCCGGCGCCCCGTTCAACATCGGTGCCGGTGACGGGGACCCGTCGGCCTTCCAGCGCGTCAACGGCAAGGAGTTCCAGGCCGCCACCGTGCCCGAGCCCCTGTCCGAACAGGGCTGGCAGATCGTCGACGAGTTCAACC
Source organism: Streptomyces sp. NPDC034111 (assembly GCF_055575375.1). Lineage (NCBI taxonomy): Bacteria > Bacillati > Actinomycetota > Actinomycetes > Kitasatosporales > Streptomycetaceae > Streptomyces > Streptomyces sp. NPDC034111. Next base: position 27,806 of record NZ_JBVIST010000022.1, read on the forward strand.
GCGCCTTCGCCGACGCCCCGGACAGCGGGTATGTCGCCCCCGTCCACATCGCGACCGGCGCCAACAGCGGCGGCGCACTGTCCTGGGACTCCGAGGGCTACCGCCAGGCCTACCGCAAGATCTGGGGCGACTGACGTGGCCTCGCCGTCCGGGCCGGGGTCGGGGGACGCCGACGCCCGGTCGGTCAGGCCTTGAGCAGACGGTTGAAGAAGGACCGGTAACGCTTGAGGGCGACCCGCAGGTCCTCCGTCGCGACCTCCTCGCCGCGGCGCCACTGGCTTTCGAGCCCCTGCTTGTGTTCGGAGAAGGTCTCGGCGAGCGCCTGCATCACGTCGGCGACCAGCGTGTCCGCTTCACCGACGGCGGCTCGCGGTTCGTCGACGAAGTTGCTCTGGATCTTCTGCCACCTGTCACGGAACTCCTCCTGCTCGCTGCCGAGCAGGGGTTCGTCCGCCTCCTCGGTCCCGGGGGCCCGCTCCTCACCGAGCGGGGAGGCCCGGCCTGCGCCTTCCGCCGGAGCCGGATGCCGGGTACCTGTTGCTTCGCCCGGAAGCGTGGGCGGCGTTCCGGCCGGTGCCTCTTCGGCCGGTGCTTCTCGGGCCGGTGCTTCTTCGGCCCGCGCGTCCGAGGTCCGCCGTGCGCGGGCCAGGTCCTCGGTGGACAGGCCGCCGGTGCCGGGCCCGGGCCGGTCAGTGCTCGCCATCTTTCCGCCTCCGTTCTTGTGCGGGCGGCGGGACGTACGGGTCCGCCGGCGTCCGCGGCGTGGACTCCGTCTCCCGGCTCGCGCCCGGCCGTTCGTGCTCTATCGCTGCGGCCGGTGGCCGTTGTGCAGGAGGTCGTCGAAGAGCGCGCGGTAGTGCACCATGGCCCCCCGCAGCTCCTCCGTGGTCGCCTCGTGCCGGACGCTGCGGCCATTGACCTCGTGGGCGGAGCGGTAGTGCTCCAGGGTGCGCCCGTGTTCGACGGACAGGTCCTTGAGCTGCTGCTCGAACCCCTCGGTCGGATAGCCGCGTTCGCTCATGAGCGCCGTCACCAACCGGTCGGCCTCATGGACCGCTTCGTCGGGCTGGTCGACGAACCGTTCTTGCACATGGCGCCAGTCGTCGGCGTACCGGTCCCGGACCGGCGCCGGCAGCGGCTTGATCTCCAGGGCATCGTGGCGCTCCTCGCGCTCACGCAGCTCGCGCTCGGCCGCCAGACGGCTGTCCTCGGACTCCATGGTCCGCTCGTACTCCGGGCCGAATCGTGCTTGCAGATGCCGGCGGCGTCTCACCATCCAGGCTGCCAGCGCGCACGCCAGCAGCACGACGACGACGGCCACGATGATGGCGATGAGGGTCCCAGTCGACATCGGGTCCTCCGCTTGCAGTCGCTGAGGCTGGATCGATCGGCCGCGGCTGCCGCCTGCGGTCGCGGTTGCCGTGGACCGGCACGTCCTCGCTTTCCGGGAACTGCGCAGGTACGCCCCTCGGGAGCGCCCCGCGCTTCGCTCTCGCACAAGGGTTCCCTTATTACTCTGATCCCCGCCGGTCACGGCGGCAACTGCTGCCGCACCGGCCGCCGCGCCGGGCCGGCGGATCAACCGTCGAGGGCTTCTGCCATGCGGTCGAGGTCGGCGAGGAGGGCGGCCAGCCGCCGCTGCGGGATCGCGTCGACCATCCGCCGCTCGATCGCATAGACGGCGGACCGGGCCGCGTCGAGGCGCCCGCGGCCCTGCGCGGTGAGGTGCGCGGGTAGCGCGCGCCCGTGGTCGGTGGTGGCCGGCCGGGAGATCAGCTCTGCGTCCTGGAGGCCGCGGAGGACGACGTTCATGGACTGCCGGGTGACGAAGGCGCCGCGGGCGAGTTCGGCGTTGGACAGGCCGGGCCACTGGTCGAGGAGTTCGAGGCAGGCGTACTGCGGCACGGTCAGGCCGTGCTCGCGCAGTGCCCTGTCCATGGCGCCGCGTAGCGCCGCGGCGGAGCGTTTGAGGCGGTATCCCACATGCGCGGTGACGTCCTCGGCGGGGTGGGGCGGTTCCACGGACTTCCGTTCTTCCATGTCAGCATTTTGACATAGAGGGTCACCGTGGCTATGTTCTCCTATGTCAAAGTCCTGACATCAAACTTCGAGGAGGATCCATGACTGTCACCGTCGACGGCCCTGACTTCATCGCTCTGCAAGTACGCGATGTCGAGGCGGCGGCCGCTTTCTGCGAGGAGCACCTGGGGCTCCGGCGGGCTCCGGCCTCACCTCCTGGTGCGGTGGTGTTCGCCACCGAGCCGATCCCGTTCGCCGTCCGCGAGCCGCTGCCGGGGGTGGACCTCGACGGTGTCCCGCGGCCCGGTCTCGGCGTGGCCCTGTGGTGGCGCACCACGGACGTCCAGGAACTGCACGACCGGCTCGCCGCCGCCGGGGTGCCGATCATCGGCCCACTCAAGGACAGCCCCTTCGGCCGCGCGTTCACCTTCGCCGGCCCCGAGGGCTACGCGATCACCGCGCACGGAGGCTGACCATGACCGCCGTCGCCCTCACCCCCCGCGGCCCCTTCTCGCTCGCGGCGAGTGTGCGCTTTCTGGAGGGCTTCACCCCCGCGAGCTACCACGACGCGGCGGACGGGATCCTCCGCCTCGCCTTTCCCGCGGACGACGGCCACTCGACGGTCGCCGCCGCGGTACGGCAGGAGGAGGCGGCAGAGGGGGCCGCGGGCCGGGTACGGGCCGAGTTCGCCGTGTACCCCGGCGACGGGGGCGACACCCCGGCGGACCATGTGCACGCCGGCTCCGGGCAGGGCGAGGCCGTCCGGGCCCAGCTCGCCCGCATCCTCTCGCTCGACGTCGACGGCAGCGGCTTCCCCGCACTCGCCGCCGCCGACCCCGTGGTGGCCGGGCTCATGGCCGAGTATCCGGGGCTTCGGCCGGTGTGCTTCCACTCGCCCTACGAAGCGGCCGCATGGGCGGTCCTCGGCCACCGCATCCGCATGACCCAGGCCGCCGCGCTCAAGGCCCGCCTCGCCCGGCAGTACGGACAGCGCGTCGAGGTCGCGGGCCGGACCCTGTACGCCTTCCCCACCCCGCCGGCCCTGCGCGCGATCACCCACGTCCCCGGCCTGCCCGGCGTAAAGACCGAGCGGCTGCACGCACTGGCCGAGGCGGCCGCCGCCGGTGAACTCGACGCCGTACGGCTGCGTGCGATGCCGGCGGACGACGCCCTCGCGATGCTGCGTACCCTTCCCGGCATCGGCCCCTTCTCCGCCGAACTCATCCTCATCCGCGGCGCCGGACACCCCGATGTCTTCCCCCGCCACGAACGGCGCCTGCATGCGTCCCTCTCCGACGCATACGGCCTCAGCGCGACCGGGCCCGACGCCATACGCCGGATGGCCGGGATCGCCGAACGCTGGAAGCCCTACCGCAGTTGGATCGCCCTTCTGCTCCGCGCCCGCGCCGAGCACAAGACCTGAGCAGGCTCCGTGGCTCCCGTAGGGGCCGCGTGCGCCGGAGTCATACGCCCCGGACCGCGCCCTCCAGGCGCGACCACCGCCTCCTCAAACCCCGCCTGCCGGGCGGAAGTTGCGACGTCCGCTGCGCACGCCGTTTTCCCTCATCGGGGTGGTTTCGCCCCGCTCGCGGCGCGCTGTCGCTCTTCGTCCCGTTCACTCTCTGGAGCCCGCATTGTGCGGACCAGCAGACCATAGGGCGATACACGCGGAGGAGCCACCATGGGAGACGGGACAGTCCTGTTCGCGGTACCGGAGCTCCCGGAGAGCGGAGGCACCGGAGCCGAGCAGCTGCGCAGAATCGGCAAAGAGCTGGAGACCGGCGGTTTCGAGGTGCGCTGGGCATCCACGAGCGAGGACGCCCAGGCCGTGCTGCGCACCGAGGCGGGCCTCGCGGCCGCCGTGGTGGACTGGGGGCTTCCGGGGGACGGCAAGGACATCGGCGAGCCGGGCGGGGCCGACGTGCTGCGCCAGACCGACCGGCGCTTCCAGAATCTGCCGGTCTTCCTGGTGACGGCCGGTGAGGACCTGGAACATCTGCCGCTGTGGGTGGCGGAGAGCGTGATCGGCTATATCTGGCCGCTGGAGGACACCCCACGCTTCATCGCCGGACGGATCGCCGGCGCCGCACGCAGCTACCAGGAAGAGCTGCTGCCGCCGTTCTTCAAGGCCCTGCGCCGCTTCGACAACGCGCACGAGTACTCCTGGCACACCCCTGCCCACTCCGGCGGCGTCGCCTTCCTCAAGTCCCCGGTTGGCCGGGCCTTCCACGACTACTTCGGGGAACGGCTGCTGCGCAGCGACCTGTCGATCTCGGTCGAGGAGCTCGGCTCGCTGTTCGAGCACACCGGCCCGGTCGGCGCCGCGGAGCGCAACGCCGCCCGTGTCTTCGGCGCCGACCGCACATACTTCGTCCTCCACGGCGACTCGACCTGCGACCGCATGGTCGGGCACTTCAGCGTCACCCACGACGAGATCGCGCTGGTGGACCGCAACTGCCACAAGTCGGTCCTGCACGGCCTGGTCCTCTCCGGGGCCCGGCCGGTCTACCTGGTCCCCACCCGCAACGGCTACGGGCTGGCGGGCCCCCTGCCGCCCTCCGAGATCCAGGCGGACTCGATCGCGTCCCGGATCGCCCGCAACCCGCTCGTACGGGGCGCGGTCGCCCCGCAGGCCCAGTACGCCGTCCTCACCAACTCCACCTACGACGGCCTGTGTTACGACGCCCTCCAGGTCGCCCGGGCCATCGCCCCCAGCACACCGCGGCTCCACTTCGACGAAGCCTGGTTCGCGTACGCCCGCTTCCACCCGCTCTACGCCGGTCGCTACGGCATGGCGGTGGGTCCGGACACCTTCCCCGGACCCGACCGTCCGACCGTCTTCTCCACCCAGTCGACCCACAAGTTGCTGGCCGCGCTGTCGCAGAGCGCCATGGTGCACGTCAAGTCCGCGCCCCGGGCGCCGGTGGAGCACGACCGGTTCAACGAGGCGTTCATGATGCACGGCACCACCTCGCCGCTGTACCCGATGATCGCCTCCCTGGACGTGGCCGCCGCCATGATGGACGGCCCCCAGGGGCGCTGGCTGATCGACGAGGCGGTGACCGAGGCCGTCCGCTTCCGGCAGACCGTCGTACGCGTCGGCCGGCGCATCGCGGCCGCCGGCGACCGGCCGGGCTGGTTCTTCGGCGTCTGGCAGCCCGAGACCGTGGTCGATCCCGCCTCGGGCGAGCGGCTGCCCTTCGCCGACGCCCCGGCGGAGCTGCTGCGCACCGAACCGTCCTGCTGGCAGCTGGAACCCGGGGCCGAGTGGCACGGCTTCGACGGTCTGACCGAGGGCTACTGCCTGCTCGACCCCGTCAAGGTCACCCTCACCTGCCCCGGTATCGACGCCGACGGGCAGATGGCCGACTGGGGCATCCCCGCGCGCGTCCTGACCGCCTATCTGGCCACCAGGAACATCGTCGTGGAGAAGACCGACAGCTACACCACGCTCATCCTGTTCTCCATGGGCATCACCAAGGGCAAGTGGGGAACCCTGATGGATGCCTTGATGGACTTCAAGACGCTCCACGACCAGGACGCACCGCTGGAGCGCCTGCTGCCCGAGCTGGTCGCCGCCCACCCCCAGCGCTACACCGGCCAGACCTTGCGCGGACTGTGCCAGGAGATGCACGACCATCTGCGCGAGGCCCGCCTGGTCGAACTGCTCGACACCGCCTTCCAGGAACTGCCCGAGCCCGTCACCCCGCCGCAGACCTGCTACCAGCGCCTCATCCGTGGCGGCACCGAACGCGTCCGGCTGGCCGAAGCGGCCGACCGGACCGCCGCCGCCATGGTCACCGTCACCCCACCCGGGATCCCCGTCCTGATGCCCGGCGAGAACACCGGTACCCCCGACGGCCCGCTGCTGCGCTACCTGACCGCCCTGGAATCCTTCGACCGGCGCTTCCCCGGCTTCCACAGCGAGACCCATGGCGTCACCCTCGACCCGGACAACGGCGACTACCTCATCGAATGCGTACGCCGTATCCCGGCCCAGCAGTCCGGAGCTCCGGCCGCGGAGAGCCAGGCGGTCACACCGGTACCGACTCCGGTCAGTTCCCAACTGTCCGCAGACTGACACCGGGGAGTGTGGCGGCACCCTCCTGTCGGGGTGCACCACATGCTTCACGGGCGAGTGGCGCGCAGGTGCCGCGCCGCGTCACTCGCCCCTCCTGCCAACGCCCCGTAAGGCCTGCTACGCATACGAACTCGGCGGGCAGGGCGGCAGGTTGTGCGTGGTTCGCTTGCGACGGCCCCGTGGTGCCGGAGCAGTCGGGCCGGGCTCACACGGAACGTTCCGACCCCGACAACCGGCCACGCCATGCTTCCAACTGCGCCACGGTCCTCAGGAGTTCGTGAATCACCCGGTCGAGCTCGGGGACCGTGGGCGCCTCGAAGCAACCCGTTTCACTGTCGACCTCGACGTAGGGGCCCTTCTGCCCGCCCCCTGGCTCGTCGACCCTGACCAGGCAGAACACCGGGGAACGGAAGTCCATCGCCGTGGGGAGCGTCCAGGTCAGCGGCTCCGCCTCGTGAATGACGCCGTCGCCGTGGCCGTCGCTGTCGGTGTCGATGACCGGCCGTCGCTCCGGCTCGTCATGTCTGATGACACACCAATCCGGGCATGCCCGGTCACTCCCTGTGCCCGTGCGCGGTTCCTCGTCCATATCGGCCAAAATATCGGCTTCTGTCCGGTCGGTGGAGCTCGCGGGCCGTGGTTCGGCCCGTCTTCCGCTGTCGGCCGGTCGTGCAGGCGGGGCTGTGACGGTCCGCGCGTGGTGCGCTGCCGGGTGAAATGGCGATCCGGTGGAGGACGTTGGGCTTGAGCCGCTCCCCTGTGACGGCCCGGGGCCCGTTCCTCCACCGGATCGCTCCGGAGGCGTCAAGTGCGCGAAGGAGCGCACTTCACTGTGGTGCCTGTGGTGCTTGTGAGCTCCGCGATTCCGTGGTCCGGCCCTCGTGGAGAGCCGGAAGGCCGTGAGGCGCCGAGGGGTGCGAGCCGTGTCAGGCGGTGCACACGTTCACGTCTCCCTCCGGGCGGCGCACCCGTAGTCAGTTGTCATGCGCGAAGCGTCCAATATATTGGCACTCTGTCAAGTGTAGGGTCAAGTAGGCTTGTGTAGTGGCCAATCAGTCACTACACAGGGGGCTGACACAGGGTTGACGGGCGGTGCCGGCCGGGGAGCGTGGGCATGGTGGCAGAGGATGGCCGAGGCAACGGGCGCTCGCTGGCCGAGCGGCTGAACGCGTTGTTCGCGAGGGTGCGTTGGGTTGACGCCCATGGCCGCCAGCGGGAGTACTCGACCGCCGAAGTGGCCAAGGCGGTCACCGCCGATCCGTCGCACCCGGCGACGCTGTCGCGGAGCTATCTGGCGATGCTGCGCAACGGCTCGCACACCAACCCGACGTTGAGCGTCCTCGAAGGGCTGGCGAAGTTCTTCGACGACCACCGCGAACCGGAATCGCTCCCCATCACGGTGCAGTGCCTGGTGGCCCAGGAGGACCCCGAAGACGAGCTGTTGCGCCAGCGGCTTGCCGGTCAACAGGTCCGGATGATCGCGATGAGGGCGGGCGCGATGACGCCGGCGATGCGCGAGGAACTGCTCAAGATGATCGACACATTCGACCAGGACGGAACTCCCGACCCCGGCGCGGGGGCATGAGAAAGGACGCCGTGGCCGTACGCGAACGTGAACTCCGGCGCTACTGCAAGCATTTGCTGCGCCAACTCGACATCCAGCCTCCGCTCCAGGTGTACGAGTTATGTCATCGGCTCGGTGAACTCCGGGGCAAGCCCATCCGGTTGATTCCCTGGGCGCTGCCGATACCCGGCCCATTCGGAGTGTGGATGTCCCGGCCGCAGGATGACAGCATCTTCTACCAGGAGGAAACCACCCGCGTACATCAGGACCACATCATCCTGCACGAGGTCGGCCATATCCTCGCCGACCATCAGGACGACGGCGGCGCGGGCGAAGAACTTCCCGACCTCGGCCCGGAATACCCTCGCGATGTGATCCCGCGGGGTTTTCGTCGCACCTGCTACACCGAGGACTATGAACGCGAGGCGGAACTGGTCGCGACGATCATCCAGGAGTGGGCGGTGGTCATCGACTACGCCACCCCACGGACCCCCGAGGATTCCGACCTTCGCTCGCTGCGTTCCGCGCTGAACCCCCGCTGGGGGTGGACGTAATTTTCCAGGAACCAGTGACGATCATGCTGATCGTCGGGGCGATATGGAAGATCTTCGATCTGACCCACGCTCCCCATGACCGGGTACTGCGCACGCTGGTCGCCTGTCTGATCCTGCTGGCCTCCGGCCAGATCCTCAGCTTTCCCGAAGTCAGCCTTGGGATCGATGCGTTCACGACCGCCGGGGTCGGGAAAATCGCTTTCAACGCGGTCCATATGTGCGGTCTCGGGGCGCTCATTCTGGTCTTCACCTTCTCCATGCCGGCCGCGAACGCCACCTACCGGCGACAGCTGCGCCTCAACGCGGGCCTGCTCGCCGGTGTCCTCACCGCACTGGCCATCGCCATGGCCGTAACGCCGCCGGCACTGCGCAGCCACACCTTGACCACTCCGCACATGGCGCAGCCCGCCATCGCCGGTTTCTACCTCATCGGCAATGCCTACTTCGTCTACGCCTATCTGACCTCGGGGCTATGGGCGTTGCGTTATGCGCGCAGGGCGACCCGGCACCTGGCGGTCGGCCTACGGACCATGGCACTCGGTCTGCTCGTGCTGGCGGTCACCTCGGTCAACCGGGTGGTCTGGGTATTCCTGCGGATCGACGCTCCCGGATCGCATGAAACGTTCAACACGGTGAACTGGTCGATGAACGACTGGGCACTGGGTCTCGTGCTGATCGGCATCACATACTCCGCGGCCATGCAACTGGCCGCGCACATAAGGTCGGTGGCGTATCACCGCCGTATGTATCGCGAGCTCACTCCGCTGTGGACCGCCCTCGCCGCGGCCTACCCCGAACTCGTCCTGAATGAGGAGCCGACCGGTTCCCGGTGGTATCGCTTTCGCTTCCGCGGTACCCATGAGCGGTTCTACCGCCGGCTCATCGAATGCCGCGACGGGCTGGTGCGCCTGAGCCCCTATCTGGCACGCGTCGCCCCCGAGGCGGATCTGGCGCGCGGTCCGGCCGATCAACTCGCCGGGCATATCGCCGAGGCGCTTGCGCTGAAGCCGACCATCGAGGACCCCGATACCGCATTGCCGGCCACCCGTATCGCCTTTCCCACCGACAATGATGTGGGCGCCGAGGCCCGTGAACTCACCGCCATATCCCGTGCCTATGCCCAAGGAAAACGTGAACAAGGTACTGATAACCGCTGACCACCTCCTCACCGGGCGAGCCGACCAGATGGTCCACGAGGGCGCCGTACTCGTGGACGACGGCGTGATCACCGCTGTCGGTACCGCGGCCGAGCTGGAGACGACGGTCGATCCGAGCGTGCCGCGACTGCGGTGCCCCGGGGCGACGGTGCTGCCCGGGCTGATCGACTGCCATGTCCACCTCGCCTTCGACGCGGGGCCGGACCCGCTCCACGCGGTCGCCCACGCCGACCCGGCGGAGCTCGCCGCCGCCATGGCGGACCGCGCCGCGCAGCTGCTGGCCGCCGGTGTGACGACCGTACGGGATCTTGGTGACCGCGACGCCCTCACCACGGAGTTGCGTGCCTCCATCGCGTCCGGGAAGACGGCCGGGCCGCGCATTCTCGCCGCGACCGCACCACTGACCCCGCCCGGCGGACACTGCGGCTTTCTCGGCGGTGAAGTCACCTCCGACGACGACATCCGCACCCAGATCGCCCGCAACGCGGCAGCCGGAGCCGACCTGATCAAGGTGATGGCCTCCGGAGGCGCCCTCACCCCCGGGGGCCCGCGCATGTGGGAATCGCAGTTCACCCCGGCCCAACTGCGTCTGATCGTCGAGGAAGCCGCCCGCCACGGCCTGGCCGTGGCCGCACACGCCCATGGCACCGACGCCATCGCCGACTGCGTCGCTGCCGGTGTCCGGACCCTCGAACACTGCTCCTGGCGCACCGCGGGCGGTGTCACCTACGACCCGGAGATCACCCGCCGGATCATCGAGAACGATATCGCCGTCTGCCGCTGTGTGTCCGGGGACTGGCGGCTGTTCCTCGAACAGCTCGGCCCCGAACGCGCCGAAGCGATGGCCGGGGTCATCCGGGACATGCGGGAGGCCGGTGTCCGGTTCATCGCCGGCACCGACGCCGGCGTGCCGGGAGCCCGGTTCGGCGACTACGTCGGCATGCTCGAATTCTTCGCCTCCCTCGGTTTCACACCGGCCGAAATACTCGACATGGCCACCGTCAACTCCGCCCGTGCCCTGGGGCTGGCAGATACCGGCACCCTCTCCGCCGGCATGCGCGCCGACCTCCTCGTCGTCGACGGAAATCCGCTGGCGGAGCTGGACGCCCTCCGCCGCATCCGCCATGTCTTTACGAACGGTCGCCACGTGAGCGCCTGAAGAGTGCCTGCGATCAGCCCTCCCGCCTCCCCACGGGGTCTGTTGGGGGAGGGCCCGTAGGTACGGCCGCAGCCGGCCCGGCCCCGAGGTTCGGGTTCAGGCCAATGGCGGCAGCGAATGTTGCCGGTTGAGTCGGTTTCCACGTTCAATCGATCTTGATCGCGGCAGCCCGTGACCATGGCTGCCGTGCACCCCCCAATGAGGAGCAACTGCGTGAACGCCGAGACACCGCACATAGGTCAGGGTGACTCATACACTTCCTCCGGCCGTTCGGAGAGTCCCGTGAGGTCCTTTACGGAGTGGGACCCGCTGGAGGAAGTGATCGTCGGAATTGTTGACGGGGCGAGCTTCCCCACATGGCACATGGCGCTGCCGCCGGTGCTCCCCGGTGACCAGCACGAGACCTTCCGGCAGAAGGCGGGGCAGCCGTTCCCGCCCGAACAGGTCGCCGCCGCACGGGCGGAGCTGGAGGAACTGGTGCACATCCTCGAAGGCGAGGGCGTGCGGGTCCGCAGGCCGGAACCGATCCCTCAGCGCACGCCGTACACCACGCTCGACTGGACCAGTACCGGTATGTACGCGGCCATGCCCCGGGACGCGATCCTGGTGGTCGGCGAGGACATCATCGAGTGTCCGATGGCCTGGCGCTCCCGCTATTACGAGAACCTTGCCTACCGGCCGCTGCTGAAGGAGTACTTCCACGGCGGAGCGAAGTGGACCGCGGCACCGAAGCCGGAGCTGACGGACGCACAGTTCGACCAGGACTGGACCGACCCGGGCGAGGACGGCCCGCAGCGGCTGGTGGTGACCGAATTCGAGCCAACCTTCGACGCGGCCGATTTCACCCGTTGCGGGCGCGACATCATCGCGCAGAAGAGCAATGTCACCAATGACTTCGGCATCGAGTGGCTGCGCCGCCATCTGGGCGACGAATACCGCATCCATGTCTTCGAGTTCAAGGACTCGCACCCGATGCATATCGACGCCACGCTGGTGCCGATGGCCCCGGGCAAGCTGCTGATCCACCCCGAGCGGGTGCCCGAGGTGCCGGGGCTGTTCAAGGGCTGGGACGTGATGACCGCCCCCACTCCCGTCATCCCCGATGGGCATCCGCTGTACATGACCAGCAAGTGGATCAACATGAACATCCTGATGCTGGACGAGGAGCGGGTGATCGTCGAGGCGCAGGACGAGCCGATGATCGCGACGATGAAGAAGTTCGGCTTCACACCGATCCCCTGCAACTTCCGTAACTTCAACAGCTTCGGCGGCTCGTTCCACTGCGCGACGGTGGACGTGCGGCGCCGGGGGACGCTTCAGTCGTACTTCTAGCAACCAGCGCTCCCCGCTGAAGAGTTGGCCGCCTCCTCCGCCCCCGAACGGCGCCGACGTACGCCGAAGCGGCGATGTCTCCGGCTCAGAGGCCGCGTTCGACCATGTCGATCAGGTGCTGGGCCGCGTCATGGGCCTGGATGGGGTGGAGGCCGCGGAGCGGGCCGTCGATGAGGAGGACGGCCAGGCCGTGGACGGCGGACCAGGCGAGGAATTCCGCGCCGGGGCGGCGGTCCTCGGGCAGGAGCCCGGTCTCCACCAGGTCGTCGAGGGCGGCGCCGAGGAGTTCGAAGGGGGTCTTCCCACCGGCCCCGGCGGCGGATTCGGCGGCGGCGTGCGCCATATCGCCGGGGACGTGGAAGGCGGTGCGGAACAGCCCCGGTTCCTCCTGGGCGAAGCGGAGGTAGCCGGTGCCGACCGCGCGGAAGCGGGCCCGGGCGGCGCCCGCCGCGTCCGGGGCCGGTGGCAGGGCGGCCTGTTCGGCCTCCATGGCGCGGGCGACCTGGGCCATGGAGGCCTGCGAGACGGCGTGCAGCAGGGCGCCGCGGTCGGCGAAGTGGCGGTAGGCGGCGTTGGGCACGACCCCCGCGTGGCGGGTCGCGGCGCGCAGCACGACGGCCTCCGGCCCGCCCTCGCGGGCGAGTTCGAGACCGGCCTCGATCAGCGCGTTGCGGAGGTCGCCGTGGCGGTAGGTCTCCCGCTTCGACTTGCCGTCCCCGGACACACTCATCAACTCCAATGTGGACAGCATCCACTTGTCTCGTCTAGGCTCCTGCTTGATCAATCGGGGGCCGCGGATCGCCGCACCCTCCGAATGTGGACATCGTACACAAAGGCCGGTCGGCGCCCTTCCGGGCCCTCACGCATCAGGAGACTCCGCTTCCCATGGGCAAGATCACCCACTTTGTGCACCAGTCACTGGACGGCTACATCGAAGGCCCGGACGGCGCATTCGACTGGCCCGTCATGGGCGACGAACTCTCCGCCCACTCACAGTCCCTGGCCGCCGGCGCCGACATCTTTCTCTACGGCCGCGCCGTGTGGGACATGATGTCCGGCTACTGGCCGCGCGCCGAAGAGTTCTCCACCGACGCGCACGACCTCGCGTTCGCCCCCGTCTGGCGCAACACCCCCAAGGTGGTGGTCTCCTCCACGCTGGAGGAGGCCGACTGGAACACCCGCGTGATCAGGACGAACGTGGTCGAGGAGCTCACCGCCCTCAAGCAGGGCGGCGCCCACCTGCTGCTGTTCGGCGGTTCCGAGCTCGCCGGGTTCCTCACCGAGCACGGGCTGATCGACGAGTACCAGATCTTCGTCCACCCCGTGGTGCTCGGCGGCGGCAGGCCCGTCTTCCGTACGCCCCAGCGGCGATTCGGTCTGACCCTCATCGAAACCAGGACCTTCGATTCCCAGGTGGTCCTCCTCCGGCACCGGCCGACCGCACACAATGAGCACGGAGACCACTGACGTGACTGTCATGGTGAAGGGCGCCGAAGACCGCGCGAAGTGAAACACTCCGCCCCGGAGGAAGCCGCGGACTCCGCCTCACCTCTGCACCATCGCGCGCGGCGATGATTCCGGAGCCGCGCGGTCGTCTGTACTGACGTACCCCGAAGGCGGCCCACCTCAAGACGACGTAGTCCCATCCCAAGAGCCGTAACCCGACCCAACGCATCACCCCTCCCCGAAACCAGGAAGAGAAGCGAGTCCTATGCGCATCGTCATCAGCGAGTTCATCAGCCTGGACGGCATCGTGCAGGCGCCGGGTGGCGCCGAGGAGGACACCGACGGCGGCTTCGCCCACGGTGGCTGGTCGCACCCGTTCTTCGACCCGGAGGCGGTGGGCGGGGCCTTCACCGAAGCGCTGACCAAGGCCGAGGCGCTGCTGTTCGGGCGCCGCACCTGGCAGACGATGGCCGCGGCGTGGCCCGAGCGGGCCGGCGACCCGTTCGCGGACATGATGAACACCATCCCGAAGTACGTGGTGTCCAAGACGCTGGGCGACGACGAGCTGACGTGGGACAACACCACCCGCATCCCCGGCGACGAGGCCGTCGCCCGCATCCGCGAGCTGCGCGGGGCCGAGGGCGGCGACCTGCTCGTCATGGGAAGCCCCACGCTGGTGCGCACGCTCCTCGGCGAGGGAATGGTCGACGAGCTGCGGCTCATGATCATGCCGGTGCTCCTCGGCGGCGGCAAGAAGATCTTCCCCGACGACGGCGCCCTCCGCACGCTCGAACTGGTCTCCACGGTCACCAGCAAGACGGGCGTGCACGTATGCACCTATCGGCCGGCGGCCGAGAAGTAGACCGCCCGCTACGCCACGACGGGCAACCGGTTTTCGCCGTTTGCGGCTGGGCGGAGGCGATTCTTCCGGATTCGCCCGGGGCGGGGTCCTGTCGAGACGGAGGCGATCAGGAGATATCTTGATGTCGAGCAATGTTGCAGACGTGGAGCGGAGCACCCGGTGACTGACTCGACCATCATCTATACCCACACTGACGAGGCCCCGGCCCTGGCGACGTATTCGTTCTTGCCTGTGATCCAGGCATACGCGTCGACGGCCGGTGTCGGCGTGGAGACCCGTGACATCTCTCTGGCCGGGCGCATCATCGCGAGCTTCCCCGAGCGTCTGGAGGAGGGCCAGCGTCTCGACGACGCCCTCGCCGAGCTGGGCGCGCTGGCCAAGACGCCCGAAGCCAACATCATCAAGCTGCCCAACATCTCGGCCTCGATCCCGCAGCTCAAGGCCGCGATCGCGGAGCTCCAGGAGCAGGGCTACGCGCTGCCCGACTACCCGGACGACCCCAAGACCGACGCGGAGCGCGACATCCGCGCCCGCTACGACAAGGTCAAGGGCAGCGCCGTCAACCCGGTCCTGCGCGAGGGCAACTCCGACCGCCGCGCGCCCGCCTCGGTGAAGAACTACGCCAAGGCCCACCCGCACCGCATGGGCGAGTGGACGGCCGGATCGAAGACCAATGTCGCCCACATGGACAACGACGACTTCCGCTCCACCGAGAAGTCCGCGGTCATCGCCGACGCCGGCTCGCTGCGCATCGAGCTCGCCGGTGACGACGGCTCCACCACCGTGCTGCGCGAGTCGGTCCCGGTCCTCGCCGGTGAGGTCGTCGACGCCTCCGTCATGCGCGTCGCCGCGCTGCGCGAGTTCCTGACCGCGCAGGTCGCCCGTGCCAAGGCCGAGGGCGTGCTGTTCTCCGTCCACCTCAAGGCCACGATGATGAAGGTCTCCGACCCGATCATCTTTGGCCACGTGGTCCGGGCGTTCTTCCCGAAGACCTTCGCCAAGTACGGCGAGGCGCTCGCCGCCGCCGGCCTGACCCCGAACGACGGTCTCGGCGGCCTCTACAAGGGCCTGGAGTCGCTGCCCGAGGGCGCCGAGATCAAGGCGTCCTTCGACGCGGAGCTCGCCGAGGGCCCCGAGCTGGCGATGGTCGACTCGGACCGCGGCATCACCAACCTGCACGTGCCCAGCGACGTCATCGTCGACGCCTCCATGCCGGCCATGATCCGCACCTCCGGCCACATGTGGGGCCCGGACGGCCAGGAGCACGACACCCTCGCGGTCCTGCCCGACAGCAGCTACGCCGGCATCTACCAGGTCGCCATCGACGACTGCCGCGCGCACGGCGCCTACGACCCGGCGACCATGGGCTCGGTGCCCAACGTCGGCCTGATGGCGCAGAAGGCCGAGGAGTACGGCAGCCACGACAAGACCTTCGAGATCCCCACCACGGGCACCGTGCGGGTCCTCGACCAGGCCGGCAACGCCGTTCTGGAGCAGGCCGTCGGCGCCGGCGACATCTTCCGGATGTGCCAGACCAAGGACGCGCCGATCCGCGACTGGGTCAAGCTCGCCGTCACCCGCGCCCGCGCCACCGGCACCCCGGCCGTCTTCTGGCTCGACGAGGACCGCGCGCACGACGCGCAGCTGATCCAGAAGGTCAAGACGTACCTCGCCGAGCACGACACCGAGGGTCTCCAGATCGAGATCATGGCGCCGGTGCACGCGATCAAGTTCTCCCTCGACCGCATCCGCCGGGGCGAGGACACCATCTCCGTCACCGGCAACGTGCTGCGTGACTACCTGACCGACCTCTTCCCGATCCTGGAGCTGGGTACCAGCGCCAAGATGCTCTCGGTCGTTCCGCTGATGAACGGCGGCGGGCTCTTCGAGACCGGCGCCGGCGGCTCCGCCCCCAAGCACGTCCAGCAGCTCGTCAAGGAGAACTACCTGCGCTGGGACAGCCTGGGCGAGTTCCTGGCGCTGGCGGTCAGCTTCGAGCACCTTGCGCAGAAGACGGGTAACGCGCGCGCCCAGGTGCTAGCCGACACCCTCGACCGGGCGACCGGCTCCTTCCTCAACGAGAACAAGTCGCCCAGCCGCAAGCTCGGCGGTATCGACAACCGCGGCAGCCACTTCTACCTGGCGCTCTACTGGGCCCAGGAGCTGGCCAAGCAGACCGACGACGCCCAGCTCGCCCAGGCCTTCTCGGGCCTCGCCAAGACGCTCGCCGAGCAGGAGCAGACCATCGTCGACGAGCTGATCGCGGTGCAGGGCTCGCCGGCCGACATCGGCGGCTACTACCGCCCCGACGCGGCCAAGGCCGCCGCCGTCATGCGTCCGTCGAAGACCTTCAACCAGGCCCTCGACACCCTCGCCTGACGCGCCGGACGCACCACCACTCCGCCCCGGACGGCCATGCACCGTCCGGGGCGGAGCGCTATCCGCTGCCACCTTCATCACGCCATAGGGGGAACCAATGGAAATCGCCCAGATCCGCCTGCTCGTCACGGACTTCCGCGGCTGCTACCGCTTCTACCGCGAGGTGCTCGGCCTCACGCCGCAGTTCGAGGCGGAGGACGGTCCGTACGCCAAGTTCACCTGCGACGAAGGCTCCGCGGGCCTCGCGTTGCAGCAACGCGAGCAGCTTGCCGCGCTCCTCGGCGAACTGGCCGCGCCGCCCGCCGGCCACCGCTCCCTCATCGCACTGCGGGTCGATGACCTGGACTCCTACTGTGCGCAGATCACCGCGCGCGGCGCCGTGCTCGCCCATGGCCCGGCGCCGATGACGGACCGGATGCGGGTCGCCCACCTGACGGACCCGGAGGGCAACCTCGTCGAACTCCAGCAATGGCTGGCGCTGCGCCCCGCGGAGTGAGACCGCCCGCCGCTCAGCCCACGAGATCCAGCACCGGCCGCAGCCCGTCCGGGCGGCGCTGCACCGGCAGCGGGTCCACGGGCAGGAAGGCGCAGCCCAGGGCCGTGGCGCCGCCGTCCGCCCGGCGGTCGTCGCCCACCATCAGGACGGCGGACGGGTCGAGCCCCAACTCCCGGCACGCCAGGGCGAAGAGCCGCGGATCCGGCTTCTGGAGGCCGTGCTCGTAGGACAGCACCGAGGTGTCCAGATGGCGCTCCAGATCATGGGCGCGCAGCACCGGCCGCAGATCCCACCCGATGTTGCTCAGGACGCCAACCCGGACGCCCCGTCGCCGCAGCTCCGCCAGCACCTCGGCGGCGTCGGGGTACGGGTGCCAGGCCTCCGGCGTCTTGTGGCGGTCGTACAACGCGTCGTACAACTCAGGCCGGGGGAGCGGGACTTGACGGGCCAGCCCGGTGTACACCGCCCGGTGGTGGCGGGCGTCGCGGTCGCGGTTCTCCCACAGCGCGGCCAGTTCCGCGGGGAGCTCGACGGGCGGGGAGCCACCGGGCAGCGCCCCCGCCCGGTCCAGCTCGGCCGCCCGCAGGGCGATCTCGGCATCGTCCATGTCCGTGCCGGTCGCCCTCAGCGCGGCCCGCAGCCAGGAGTCCGGGGACTCGATCCGCAGCAGGGTCCCGGAGAAGTCGAAGAGCACACCCTTGATCGTGGTCATGAGGTCATCCTGACCGGTGTGCGGGGCCGAGCCAATGGGGCCCTCTGGACGGGTACGCGGAGTACGCCGCTGCCGCCCCGGCCACCAGGGCGCCGCCCAGCAACCAGCCGCCCAGGACGTCCGAAGGCCAGTGCACCCCCAGATACACCCGGGTGAAGCCGACACCGACGGCCGAGAAGCAGACCAGCGCCCGAGCCGTCCACCGCCACGACGCCCGCGCCCCGTACAGACGCAGCAGCCACAGCAGCAACGCACCCGCGACCACCACCGACATCGCATGACCCGAGGGGAACGCCGCGTAGTGCGCGGAGTCCACCGGATCAGGCCAGACCGGGCGCGCCCTGCCCACCAGCCCCTTCAGCGTCTGCTGGAGCACCGTACCGGCCAGCGCGGTGGCCGCCACCCAGACCGCGAGCCGGCGCGCACCCCGCCGCAGCAGCAGCCCCACCGCCACCGCGATCAGCACACGCATCGCCCAGGGGTCCCACACCCGGTCGCTGAACACCTGACTCACCCGGGTCCAGCCGGGCGAGGTCACGGCCGTACGGTGCAGCGCGCCCGCCACGGCCGCGTCCAGTGACAGCAGCGGCCCCCAGCGCAGCACGACCAGGCCGAGCAGTAACAGGAACAGGGCGGTACAGGGGCGAAGGACACGGGACATGGCCCGGACCCTACGTCAGTGCGGTCAGCCCCGGCACGAACGTCACCAGCAGCGGCACCGCGGGCACCAGCGCCGCGACCGCCGTCATCCGCAGCCGGCGGCCGGGGCTGAAGCGGGGAGGCGGGGACAGCAGCCGGTCCACCCGCTCGGGGACCTGGGCGAGTTGCGCCGGACAGGGGCCGAACACCCCACGGTCCTCGTTGAGTTCGACCAGCGCCAGGGCGAAGGTCAGCCGGCCGAAGCGGCGCGAGGCGGCATCGTCTGCGGCCAGTTCGACCAGCCGGTGCACCTGGTCACGGAACGCGGCGAAGACCGGGATCTGCGGATGGCCGGCGGCCAGCGCCGAGGCGCAGTAGAGCAGGAGGTCGTGCCGGGCCCGCACATGGCCCTGCTCATGGGCGATCAGCGCATCGAGCTGACGCGCCTTCAGTCGCCGCAACGCCGAGGTGGTGATGACCAGTTGGGGAGAGGAATGAGCGAGCCACCAGGCCTCCGGGCGGTCACCCTCCAGCACCACCAGCCGCTCCCCGGAAGGCTCCTCACCGGGCAACAACGGCGCCCGGCGCAGCAGATCGGCCCGGCGCTGCCGACGGCGGGCCCGCGCCGCCCGTACCTCGCGGGTCAGTGCCACCGCGGTCCAGGCCCCGCCGCCCGCCAGAAGAAGCGCCAGCAGCCCGGCCCAGGGCCCGTGCGCCTGGAGCGCGTACGCCTCGACGACCACCCGGGGGGCAAGGCCGAACACCGGGCTGCGGACGGATTCCCAGGCCGCCGCCGCGCTCAGCGACATCGCCAGCACACAGCACAGCAGGACACCGGCGACCACGCACTGCCACACCCACAGGGCGAGCACCGGCTCACGGTCGGGCCAGTCGGAACGGGCCATCAGCCGCGGCGCCATCGACGCGGCCAGCACGCCGAGAACCATCAGCGCGATCGGGACCATCATGCCGTCACCCTATGAGCGCACGGCTACTCGTTGGTACGGCCGTGCGCCGGAAGTGACACACGACACCCTCGTCACACGTGTGAACGGCTCACAGCGCCAGCAGCATCGCCAGCATCCCGATGCCCATCGTCACCCGGCACGCCTGGAGCACCCCGGCCGCCACCGGCCCGTCCACCACCGGCAGCCGGATGCCCGCCGCGATGACGTACACCGTGTAGTACGCGAGCAGCAGCCCCGTCAGCAACGGCACCCCGGCCGGCGCCGAGTGCGCCATATGCGCCATGGCGTCCGCGGGCATCGCCACCGCCATGTACACCATCGCCAACGCCCCCACCGCATGATGCACATGCCGCCGTACGAGCGCCCACAGCCCCGTCGCCCCGAAGACCGCGCTGAACAGCCACGGCGACCACACAGGCGGCGCCACCGCGGACGCCGGCAGCGCCATCGCCGCCATCCCCAGCGCCATCAGCCCCTCGCCGCGCGCCACCGTCCGCTCCGCGGCCGGCCCCCTGCGCGCCCGCACCAGGCAGTACGTACCGGCCCCGGCACACAGCAGCACCAGCAGCCAGCCGGCCCACGTCGGTCCGTGCACAAAGCGCCTCCCCTGGGGTCCCCGCTACCCGTACGCATCGGCTGCTTGATGCCCGTCCGACGCCCGGCACACGGGAGCGCACGGACGCACGCGGGGAGCACGTACCACGCGACCCGGAACACCCACCCCGGGGAGCAACGGCGACAAGCGACCACGGCGGGAGAGCCGAAATCGTGGGACAACGGACCAGCGCAGCCCAGCGCAGCGGACCGTCAGGCCCGATACCGCAACGGGTGATCCGCCGGCACCTCCGTCAGCACCAGGCGGTGCCCGTCCGGGTCGGCGATCCACATCTCGATCAGGCCCCAGGGCTCCTGGACAGGCGGCCGCAGCACCTCCACCCCGTGCGCCACCAGCTCGTCGTGCGCCGCCGCCACGTCCGCCACCTGGAGCCACAGCTGGAGGGTGTCCGCCGGAGGCTGCGCGGCGCGGCCGGAGACCTCCAGGAAGCCGCCGCCGAGGAAGTAGACCGTGCCGCGCTCGGGGCCGCTGCCGAACTCCCGGTAGATCTCCAGGCCCAGCGCCCCGCCGTAGAACGCCCGGGACCGCTCGGGGTCGGACGGCCGCAACAGCACCCTGCTGCTCAGTACGTGCACCATGCCAGGACCCTACGCCGCACCCCCGCCCGGCCCGGTGAAAGACCCGGCCACGGCCCTGACATGCCGCGCAACTCTCTTGTTAGCCTCACTTTCGCCCGCCAAACCGCTCATACACCAATCCATCCGTCCAGCCAGCCATCCACCACGCACCTGGCCCGGCGCAGGCCGGCCCCTCCGCCCGGACCGAGAGGACATTGCACCGTGCCCACCACCGAGCTGACCTTCCGTACAGCCCTGGACACCGATATCCCCGGCCTCGTCGCCCTCATAGAGTCGGCGTACCGCGGGGACACGAGCCGGGCCGGCTGGACGACGGAGGCGGATCTGCTGGAGGGGCAGCGCACCGACCCGGAGGGCGTCGCCGCCGTGGTGCACAGCGAGAGCAGCCGGCTGCTGATCGCCGAGCGGGACGGTGAGCTGATCGCCTGCTGCCAGCTCGAACACCGCGAGCACCACGCGTACTTCGGGATGTTCGCGGTACGCCCGGACCTCCAGGGCGGCGGCCTCGGCAAGATCATCATCGCCGAGGCCGAGCGGACCGCCGTGGCGGCCTGGGGTGCCCGCGAGATGCACATGACGGTCATCCGGCAGCGCGCGGAGCTGATCGCCTGGTACGAGCGCCGTGGCTACCGGCGCACCGGACAGCTCAGCCCGTTCCCGTACGGCGACGAGCGGTTCGGCATCCCGCAGCGCGACGACCTGGAATTCGAGCTGCTGGTCAAGCCGCTCGGCTGACACGACGCGAGGCCGGCTTGATCGGGAGGACACCCCCTACAGCCGCCCCGCCTGGATGATCCGCTGGAGGAACTGCCGGGTGCGGTCGTGCTGCGGGTCACCGAAGACCTGCTCGGGGGCGCCGCGCTCCAGGATCACCCCGTCGTCCAGGAAGCACACCTGGTCGGCGACGTCCCGTGCGAAGCCCATCTCATGGGTGGCGAGGACCATGGTCATGCCCTCTTCCTTGAGGTCGCGGACCACGCCCAGCACCTCGCCGACCAGTTCGGGGTCGAGCGCCGCGGTGATCTCGTCGAGCAGCAGCAGCCGGGGCCGCCCGGCCAGCGCGCGGACGATCGCGACCCGCTGCTGCTGGCCGCCGCTGAGCCGGTCCGGGTACTCGGCGGCCCGCCCGCCAAGACCCAGCCGCTCCAGCAGCTCATGGGCGCGCGCCTCGGCCTCGGCGCGCGGCACCCCGTGCACCCGGCGCGGCGCCAGCGTGATGTTGTCCAGCACGGTCATGTGCGGGAAGAGGTTGTAGGCCTGGAAGACCACACCGATCCGGCGGCGCACCGCATCCGGGTCGGCCCGCGGATCGGTGATCTCCGCACCGTCCAGGAAGATCGCCCCGTCGTCGATCTCCTCCAGCAGGTTCGCGCACCGCAGCAGCGTGGACTTGCCCGACCCCGAGGCGCCGATCAGCGCGGTGACGGTGTGCGGGGCGACGTCCAGGTCCACGTCCCGCAGGACGACCGTGCCGCGCCCGTACGTCTTGCGTACGGACTCCAGCCGCAGCACCGGTCCGCCGCCGGGCCCCCCGGCCGCGCCCTCGGCGGCCGGCACCGGTGTGTTCTCCGTCGTGCTCATACGAGGCCTCCTTGGGCGCGCCTGCGGTCCATCCGGGCCGTGACCCAGTCCGTGAAGCGCGTCATGGGGATCGTCAGCGCGACGAAGACCAGCCCGGCCACGACGTACGGGGTGAAGTTGAAGTCCTTGCCGGCGATGATCTGTGCCGCGTAGACGGCGTCCACCGCGCCCGCGATGGAGACCAGGCCGGTGTCCTTCTGGAGCGACACCAGATCGTTCAGCAGCGGCGGCACCACGCGCCGCACCGCCTGGGGCAGGACGACGAAGCGCAGCGCCTGTCCGCCGGAGAGCCCCAGCGACCGGGCCGCGGCCCGCTGTGAGGGGTGCACCGACTCGATGCCCGCCCGGAAGACCTCGGCCACATACGCCGAGTACGTCAGCACCAGCGCGGCGCCGCCGAGCACGACCGGATCGGTGGTCACCCCTTGCAGCCGCAGCGCCGGCACCCCGAAGACCACCATCAGCAGACAGATGATCAGCGGCAGTCCGCGGAAGAAGTCGGTGTACGCGGTGGCCAGCGCGCGCAGCGGGAAGAACACCGGGCCGCGCAGCGTCCGGGCCACCGCCAGCAGCAGGCCGAGCACCAGCACCGCCGCCCCGCACACCACCAGCAGCTTCAGGTTCAGCACCAGCCCGTCCAGCACCTTCGGCAGCGCCTTGCGGGCGTACTCGGCGCTGAAGAAGGTGTCGCGGGTGCGCGGCCAGCCGGGGGAGCGGGTGATGACGAGGTAGAGGACGGCGGCGGTGACCAGGGTGCTCAGCGCGGCGACGGCGGTGGCCCGGCGGGCCCTGGTCCGCTTGAAGCGCTCCCGTTCGGTCCGCCGCGCCGAGGGCACGTACCCGTCCTCCGCCGGCTGCGGCGCCGGCGTCCTCAACGTCTGCTTCTCGTACGTCACTTGAGCACCGGGGCGGCCACGGCGTCGCTCAGCCACTTCTTCTCCAGCGCGGCGAGCGTACCGTCCTTGCGCAGCGCATCGACCGCGGCCGTCACACACCCGGTGATCGGGCTCTGCTTGTCCAGCACCAGCCCGAACTGCTCCTTCTCCGTGCCGGTGGCGGCGAACTGGCCGACCACCTTGGCGTCCTTCACCTCGGCGGAGGTGATGTAGAAGGCCGTCGGCAGATCGGTGACGATCGCATCGACCTGCCCGTTCTTCAGGGCCGACTTGGCGAAGTCGTTCTTCTGGAAGACGGCTGCCGGGCGGTCCGGGCGGATGGTGTCGTTGACGACATCGAGGCTGGTGCTGCCGACCTGCGCGCCGAGCTTGATGTCCTTGAGGTCGGCGAGGGACGTGGCGCGTGCGGCCTTGGAGCCCTTGAGGGCGATGACCGCCTGCCGTACGTCGTAATACCCGGAGGAGAAGGCGACGGCCCGCTTGCGCTCGGTGCTGACGGAGATCTGGTTGATGTCGAAGTCGAACTTCTTCTCACCGGGCGCGAAGGCGTTGTTGAACGGCACGGTCTGCCACTCCACCGCACCCTT
Source organism: Streptomyces sp. NPDC034111 (assembly GCF_055575375.1). NCBI lineage: Bacteria > Bacillati > Actinomycetota > Actinomycetes > Kitasatosporales > Streptomycetaceae > Streptomyces > Streptomyces sp. NPDC034111. The sequence continues at coordinate 51,432 of NZ_JBVIST010000022.1, forward strand.
GCCGTAGCCCAGCCGCTTGGCGACGGCATAGGCCACCGCGGACTCGAAGCCCTTGCCGCTGGCCGGGTCGTCGTCGATGAACCACGGTGCGTACGCGGGTTTGTCGGTGCCGACGGTGAGCTTGCCGGCCGCCACGGTGGCCAGTTTGCCGCGGGCACAGTTCCGCTTGCCCTGCCCGGCGGCCCGCGGACCACCGGGGGACTCGTCCTGCGGGGCACAGCCGACGGCCGCGGTGAGCAGCGTGACGGAGGCACAAATGGCAAGGCGGAGAGTGCGGTTGACGAGGCGCATGGCGGGAGAGTGGCAGTGCGCACGGCCGTCTGTCGAGATCACCGGGGCAAACGTCCGCATGGTGGAAGCCGATTGCAGGCGTATGAACTGCGGATTTCCCCGGCCGCCTGTTACGCGGTGAAGCGCACCGCCCGGCGGATCTCCGGCAGGTCGGTGACCACCCCGTCCAGGCCGAGGCCGCGCGCCAGTCGCAGCTGATCGTGGGTGTTGACGGTCCAGGCGACGACCTTCAGATGGGCGGCGTGCGCCCGCTCGACCAGTTCGAGGGTGAGCCGGCGGATGTTCAGCGAGAGCATCGTCGCGCCGACGGCCTGGGCGCGGTCGACGACGTCGGCGCCGTAACGGCTGCCGACCAGCGCGGTGCGCACCCCGGGCAGCAGGGTGCGGATCGCGGCCAGCGCCTCGTCGTGGAAGGAGATCACATCGACCCGGCCGACCAGGTCGTGCGACCGCATCACCTCGGCCAGCGCCTGCGCGGCCGCCACGTCCTTGATCTCGGCCTGGAGCGGCGCCTTGACCGCTGCCACGACCTCCTCGAAGACGGGGATCCGCTCGCCTTCCCCGGCGTCCAGCTCACGCAGTTCGGCGAGGGTTCGCTCGGCGATCGGGCCGGTTCCGTCGGTGGTCCGGTCCACGTCCGCGTCGTGCATCACCACGAGTGCGCCGTCCTTGCTCAGATGCAGATCCAGTTCGATGACGTCGAGGCCTTCGTGTTCGGCACGGACGAAGGAGCGCAGGGTGTTCTCGGGCTCGACGCCCATCATCCCGCGGTGTCCGATGGTGAGAAAGGACAAGGCTGCCTCGCTTCTGTCGGCTCGGTACTGCTGTCGGCTCGTCATCAGTGTCGACCGTCGGCCGTCGGCAACGGCGGAACGAAATGGCGCTCAGCCTAACGGGCAAGGGGGGCGATGAACCGGTTGTGGAAGGGACCGCGGTGTGTCCAGTACGGGTACCCGCCATATCCGGCCGCAGGCACCTCACCCGTGCGTGGGCGCGTCCGCCGCGGGCTGACGCCGCGCCCCGCGAGGCAGGCCCGCGGGGCAGGCCGGTCGAGGGTCCGGGGTAGTCGTGTGGCATATGCCATACGACCGTCGCGGGCTGTTCTCCGAAGGGTCCGGACGCCGGAGGAAGCGCGGAATCCCTTGGCATTACTGGCAGGAAGTGTCGTCGGACGCACAGACCACAGGAAAAATATGCGTGAGAGCGGGGTGCGGGCAGAATAATTTTCGGCGACCCCACTTGAGCGGACGAACCCTGGCTGGTTACCGTGTGCTGACAACACGATCTACCGCCGGAGGGCAGTCATGACGGAAATTCTTTCGCCTGTGGGTGTCCCGGGAGGCACTCCGACCGCAGAGCGTGTGATCGAGCACCCGGCATGGCCGGTGCTCAAGGACGCCGTCGAGACCATCCGCCCCTGGCAGTCCAAGGACGGTTCGATCGACCTGACGGCACAGGGCGCGCCGAGCGCCGACGCCGTCCGCGCCGAGGTCGACCGCCTGATAGCGGCCGTCGGTGAGCTCGCCCCGCTGCTCCCGCACAACGCCGCCTACCACCAGGCGCTCACCGCCGACCTGCGCCGCTGGGCCGACGAGGGCTTCGGCGTGCCGGACTTCCTCGACTCGCTGCTCGCCTTCCAGCCCGCCCAGCAGCGCGCCGAGGGCCTCCAGCACCTGGTGCTGTTCCCCATGTACACCCAGAACGGCAACCCGGACCGCAACTTCGAGGCCGTCGTGCTGCGCATGGTGTGGCCCGACTGGCTCGCCGAGCTGGAGCGCACCCGCTACGACAACCCCCTCTTCTGCGGTATCGCCTTCGAGGACTTCACCGCCGGCTACGACACCAACTCCGCCGTACTCTTCCCGGAGACCATCGCGGTGCGCGAGGCCCCCGAGCGGTTCACCTGGGGCGGCATCTTCTGCGACCGTGAGGCCGCCCGCTTCCGCCGGGTCAGCGTGGCCGCCGTCGAGACGCTCGGCCTCGAACTCCCGAAGGACATCCGGGAGATGCTCGACGACCAGGAGCGCTGCCAGGAGGCGTTCGTCCTGTGGGACATGGTGCACGACCGTACCCACAGCCACGGCGACCTGCCGTTCGACCCCTTCATGATCAAGCAGCGCCAGCCGTTCTGGATGTACGGCCTGGAGGAGCTGCGCTGCGACCTCACCGCCTTCAAGGAGGCCGTGAAGCTGGAGGCCGAGGGGTACTCCCAGGCGCGTGATGTGCAGTTCGCGGTGATCTTCGACCGGATGTTCCGCTTCCCGGTCACCGGCGACCGGGTCCGCAACTACGACGGCCTGGGCGGTCAGCTGCTCTTCGCCTACCTGCACAAGCACGACGTCGTACGCTGGACGGACAACACACTGCACATCGACTGGGAGCGGGCGCCCAAGGTCACCAACGAGCTGTGCGGCGAGATCGAAAAGCTGTACCGCGACGGCATCGACCGGCCGAAGCTGGTCCACTGGTTCGCCGCGTACGACCTCGTCTCGACCTACCTCGCACCGCACCCGGGTTCGGTCTGGGCCAAGGGCCCCGACGCCCTCGACCTCGACCAGCCGCCGCGCAAGCTCGTCGACGACGTGCTCCCCGACGAGTTCCCGCTGAGCATGTTCTACGAGGCCCTTGCCAAGAAGCTGCGTACGGTGATCGCCTCGACCAAGGGCATCACGGCCCACAGCGACACGCTGGCGGCGGCATGAGTACGGAACGGAACACCCGGCCACAGGCCGTCCAGGCGCAGGACGAGGAGGCGACGGAGATGGTTACTTCGACGGGCGGGCAGGGGCCGCTGGAGGGCCGGGTCATCGCGGTGGCCGGAGCGGCCGGACCGGCCGGCCGCGCCACCCTGCTGCGGCTGGCCGAGGCGGGAGCGGTGGTCGTCGGTTCGGACTCCAACCCCGAGCGGCTGGCGGAGGCCGTCGACGCGGCCCGCTACGCGCACGGCGGAGCCACGGTCATAGGGGAGACCGTCGACCTGCTCGACCTGGACCAGGCCCGGGAATGGGCGGCCCGTACGGAGAAGGAGTTCGGCCGGGTCGACGGCCTCGTGCACCTCGTCGGCGGCTGGCGCGGCTCCTCGACCTTCGCGGAGACCGACCTGGCCGACTGGGACGTCCTGCACAAGCTGCTGATCCGTACCGTCCAGCACACCTCGCTCGCCTTCCAGGACGCCCTGGAGCGCAGCGGAAACGGCCGCTTCGTGCTGATCAGCGCGGCCGGCGCGTCCAAGCCCACCAGCGGTAACGCTGCCTACGCGGCCGCCAAGGCCGCCGCCGAGGCCTGGACGCTCGCCATGGCGGACGGCTTCCGCAAGGCCGGGGGCGAGCAGGGGCCCAGCACCGCGGCTGCGATCCTGATCGTCAAGGCGCTCGTCAACGATCAGATGCGCGCCGAGCGACCGAATGCGAAGTTCGCGGGCTTCACGGACGTCACGGAGCTGGCCGAGGCCATCGCCGGGGTCTGGAGCCGGCCCGCCCAGGAAGTGAATGGACAGCGTCTGTGGCTGACCCCCGAGCCGTAACCGGAGCGAAGACCGACGCCCGGCAGCACCACGATCCCCAGATACGTGGCTTCGCCAGCGACAACTACGCGGGCGCCCACCCGGAGGTGCTGGCGGCGATCGCCCTGGCCAACGGCGGACACCAGATCGCCTACGGCGAGGACGACTACACCGACCACCTCCAGCGGGTCTTCCGCAGCCACTTCGGACAGCGCGCCCAGGCGTTCCCGGTGTTCAACGGCACCGGCGCCAACGTCGTCGCCCTCCAGGCCGTGACCGACCGCTGGGGCGCGGTGATAGCCGCCGAGACCGCGCACATCAACGTCGACGAGTGCGGCGCGCCGGAGCGGGTCGGCGGGCTCAAACTGCTGACCGTACCCACCGAGGACGGCAAGCTCACCCCCGAGCTGATCGACCGCCAGGCGTGGGGCTGGGACGACGAACACCGCGCCATGCCGCAGGTCGTCTCGATCGCCCAGAGCACGGAGCTGGGCACGGTCTACACGCCCGACGAGGTCCGGGCGATCTGTGAACACGCCCATGAGCGCGGCATGGTGGTGCATCTGGACGGCTCGCGGATAGCCAACGCCGCGGCGACGCTGGACGTCCCGATGCGGGCCTTCACCAACGCCGTGGGCGTCGACATCCTCTCCTACGGCGGCACGAAGAACGGTGCGGTCTTCGGCGAGGCGGTGGTCGTACTCAACCCCGACCGGGTGCGCGCGATGAAGCATCTGCGCAAGCTGTCCATGCAGCTGGCCTCCAAGATGCGCTTCGTCTCCGTCCAGTTGGAGGCGCTGCTCGCCAAGGACCTGTGGCTGCGCAACGCCCGGCACGCCAACACCATGGCGCAGCGTCTTGCGGCCGGTGTGCGGGAGATCGACGGGGTGCAGATCCTCTACCCCGTGCAGTCCAACGCGGTCTTCGCACGGCTGCCGCACGATGTCAGCGAACGCCTCCAGAAGCGCTTCCGCTTCTACTTCTGGGACGAGCAGGCCGGCGACGTCCGCTGGATGTGCGCGTTCGACACCACCGAGGAGGACGTGGACGGCTTCCTTGCCGCGCTTCGGGAGGAGCTTGGGCGGTGAGGTGACGCCTGTGGCGGCCCTTCCCACGTTTTTGGCTTTCCCGCCGTGCCTCGTCTCGCCGTTGCGCCTGCGGCGGGCGGGTGGTTGTCGGGTGCGGTGACGGTCCTCCGCGGGTGGGTGTCCGGACTGCTTCGCTTTACGTCCGGACACCCACCCGCTCCGGCCCGTCCCCTCCCGTTGGGGGGATGACGGAAGGCCGGTGGGGGTGCACGTAAGTGATCACGTGCACCCCCACCGGCCTTTCCTTTTCCCCCAACGGGAGGGGACGGGCCGGAGGGGTCTTGTTGGTGGACGTAAAGCGAAGCAGTCCACCAACAAGGCCCCGGAGTCCGTCACCGCACCCGACAACCACCTGGCCCGCCGCAGGCGCAACGGCGACAAGCCACCACGGCGGGAAAGCCGACAACGTGGGAAGCAGCCCAAGCGCAGCGGAAGGGTTCAGTGTAGTGGACCGCGCAGTGCTATTTGCTGAACCGCACCCCGCCATGCTCCAATGCCTCCAGCAGGCCGTCGACCGGCCTCACCTCCGGCAGCTTCTCCCCACCGATCTCTGAGGAACGGCCCGATGCCCTGTCCCCTGAACGTCTCTGGCACGGCCTGCGCCCTGCATGTCTCCGACGAGGTGAGCGCCCTGGCGCCCGGCTTCGGATACCTCGCGGTCGAGGCGCATGGCCTCACCAACGGGCCGAGCGACGAGACCAGCTCCGCGCTTCTGGACGAGGCCACCCGCCGGCTGACCGAGCGGCTGGACGGGCGCGCCCCGCAGGACGACCCGCACATCGCCGCCTGGCGCGCCGCCTACACCGCCTTCGGCAGCAAGCCCTCGCGTACCCGTAACTCCGCCGAGGCACTGGCCAAGCGGGCCCTCGCGGACGGCGGGCTGCCGCGGATCAACCGGCTCGTCGACGTCTACAACGCCGTCAGCGTCGCCCATCTCATCCCGGTCGGAGGCGAGGACCTGGACCGTATCCAGGGCGGGATGCGGCTCGTACGAGCCACCGGCGGCGAGCCGTTCGTCACCGCGGCGGGCGGCGCCGAGGCCATCGAGCACCCCGACGCGGGCGAGGTGGTCTGGTGCGACGACGCGGGCGTCACCTGCCGCCGCTGGAACTGGCGCCAGGGCACCCGCACCCGCCTGACCGAGGACTCCGTCAGCGCCCTCTTCCTGCTGGAGCGGATGGCCCCGATGACGCTCGACGAGCTGACGGCGGCGGGCACCGAGCTGGCCGGGGCGCTGGGGAAGGTCTGCCCGGACGCCCGGATCGAGATCGGGGACGTCTGGATCCCGTGACCCGGTGAGCTGGGTTCTGGGAGCCGGGGGTTCCGGGGTCCGCTACGCGGTGGTCCCCGGGGCCGCCGGTGCCGTGCCGCCCAGGTGGGCCGGGATCCACCAGGTGTCGTCGGTGCCGCGGGAGCGTACGGGGTAGGCGCGCTGTGCCGCCTCCAGGAGATCCTGGACGCGGGACCGCAGCCGGTCGGTGATCTTCTCGGCCTGCTCGGCCGGATCGGCCTCCATCGGCTCGCCGATCCGGATCGTTATCGGGAAGTGGTTCCGGCCCAGGTCGCGCTTGTGGCCCTTGGTCCACAGCCGCTGGGTGCCCCACAGCGCCACCGGCAGCAGCGGTACGCCGGCCTCCTGGGCCAGCCGTGCCGCACCCGACTTGAAGTTCTTCAGGGTGAAGGATTCGGAGATCGTCGCCTCCGGGAAGACACCGATGATCTCCCCCGAACGCAGCGCCGACAGCGCGTGCTTGTAGGCGTGCATCCCCTGCGCACGGTCCACCGGAATGTGCTTCATCGCGCGCATCAGCGGCCCCGACACCTTGTGCCGGAACACCGACTCCTTGGCCATGAAGCGCACCAGGCGCTTGGCCGGCCGCGCCGCCAGGCCCGCGAAGACGAAGTCCAGATAGCCGATGTGATTGCTCACCAGCACCGCCCCGCCGCGGCGCGGAACGTTGTCCGCCCCTGCAATGTCGAGCTTGAGATCGAGCGCCTTGAACAGCGTGTGCGCGGCACCGATCACCGGCGGGTAGACGAGCTCTGGCATTGTCCGGAGGACCCCTTTTCCGTGCCTGGGGAGGGTTCTCCCGGCGGAAACCTACGCAGTCGTAACTGCGGCTTTCGGGAGATCGTGCCCGATCCTGGCCGTGGCGGCCAGCGCGTCGACGCCCGCGGACGGGAGATTCTCGTCACGTGGGGACCGGCTCAGCCCGTCGCCCGGCGCAGCAGAAGGTACATCTCGCACCCCAGGCAGTACCCGAAAACGGCATTGAGGAAGGCCGCCGCGAGCGCGCATCCGGTGGCCGCGAGCCCCAGCCACTCGGGGCCGGCGAAGTAGCCCACCAGCCCCACCACGGCGAAGAACAGCCCGACACCCTGGGCGAAGCGCGGCGGTGCGGGGCTCTCGAACTCGGCCGGTGCGGACAGCCGCGGCCGCACCACCACCCTGAACAGCCAGGCGTAGGGCGAGCGCTGGACACCCGCCGCCGCACCCACGGCGAACACCAGCGCCTGGAGGGCCAGCAGCCCGCCGCTCCCGCTGATCAGGACGGCCGCCAGCACCACGGTCGTCAGCGCCGCCGCGAACCTCGGACCCCGTACGTCGATCTCCTCAGCAGTCATGCCCCTCACCCTCTCGCAGACCCGGTCGTCGTGGAGCCCGGGAATCTTTGCGGTCCCGTGAACGCTGCACCCGGAGATGACTGGACTCATGGTGTGCATCGCGGTGCTCGCGGCGGCGAGCGCCTTCGGCGTATGGCACCGACGCCGCAATGGGAGGCTGACGGTGCGGGAGCGGGACGAGCGGGGCGGGGCGGTGCGGCTGGGCCCGGCCGAGATCGGCACGGAGCTGGGGGAGCGGGCCACCCTCATCCAGTTCTCCAGCGCCTTCTGTCAGCCCTGCCGCGCCACCCGGCGCACCCTCGCCGAGGTCGCCGGCATCGTCGAGGGGGTGAAGCATGTGGAGATCGACGCGGAGGCCCACCTCGCTCTCGTACGGCAGCTGAATGTGCTGCGTACCCCGACCGTTCTCGTGCTCGACGCCGAGGGCCGGATCGTGCGCCGTGCCGCGGGCCAGCCGCGCAAGGCCGATGTCATAGCGGCGCTGGGCGAGGCGGTCCGTGATTGATCTCCCAGATGGCGGGCGCCCCTTGACGCTGTGGGTCACGCATCGTCACTCTGACGTGATGCGGCCAGGACCCCTTCTCTACGGACGCGCCCATGTCGACCTTCTGCGGACCGCCGGCGGGCGCTGTCCGGGCATGTGAGCAGCGACGACCCCACTGCTGCCGGCAGCCTCCCGGCCGCCCGCGGCTCCGCCCCGGCCCGTACACCACAGGAGAAGGACAACTCCATGACGGCCTCGCCCGGCCTCGGCACGCCGCACACCGCCTCCCCTGAACTCCTGCGCTCCGTCTTCCGGCAGCACGCCGCCGGCGTTGCGGTGATCACCGCGTACGGCGCGGGCCCCGTCGGTTTCACCGCCACCTCCCTCACCTCGGTCGCCGCCGATCCGCCGCTGCTCTCCTTCGGTATCGGCATCAGCGGTTCCAGCTGGCCGGCCGTCTCCGAGGCCGAGTACATCGGCGTCCACATACTCGGCGAGCACCAGCAGGAGCTGGCCGCCACTTTCGCGCGCAGCGGCGCCGACCGTTTCGGTCCCGGCACTTCATGGCGTACCGGCCCCGAGGGCGTGCCCCTCCTGGACGGTGTACTGGCCTGGCTGGTGTGCAGGGTCGTGGCGCGGGTGCCGGCCGCCGATCACCGGATCGTGCTCGCCCAGCCGGTCGTCGGCGACCCCGCGGGCCCCGGCCGCCCCCTCCTCTATCACCAGGGCCGCTTCAACGCGCTGCGGGACTGACAGGTTCCGCTGCGCCGCTCTCTTCCCTCGTTCGGAGCCGTTGGCAAGGTCACATTTCGGTGGCCTTGATTCGGGGCACGAGACTGGATGTACTGGCGAGTAATATGGCGGTCGGCGTGGGCGATCCGCAACCGACCGGGAGCCGCCCCAACAGGCGCCTATGCTGCCAGCACAAGGCAGTTCTGAAGAGACGAGCAGGTAGGAGAGCCGGCGTGAGCTTGAGGATCGTTGTCTGTGTTAAGTACGTGCCCGACGCCACCGGCGACCGGCACTTCGCCGAGGACCTGACCGTCGACCGCGAGGACGTGGACGGTCTGCTCTCGGAGCTCGACGAGTACGCCGTCGAGCAGGCCCTCCAGATCAAGGAAGCCACCGACGACGCGGAGATCACCGTCCTGACCGTCGGCCCCGAGGACGCCAACGACGCGCTGCGCAAGGCCCTGTCCATGGGCGCCGACAAGGCCGTCCACGTCGAGGACGACGACCTGCACGGCACCGACGCGCTCGGCACCTCGCTCGTACTCGCCAAGGCCATCGAGAAGACCGGCTACGACCTGGTCGTCTGCGGTATGGCCTCCACCGACGGCACGATGGGCGTGCTGCCCGCGCTGCTCGCCGAGCGGCTGAACGTCCCTCAGGTCACCCAGCTCTCCGAGGTATCCGTCGCCGACGGCAAGGTCACCGGACGCCGGGACGGCGACACCGCCAGCGAGCAGCTGGAGGCCGCGCTGCCGGCCGTCGTGTCCGTCACCGACCAGTCGGGTGAGGCGCGCTACCCCTCCTTCAAGGGCATCATGGCCGCCAAGAAGAAGCCGGTGGAGTCGCTGGACCTGGAGGACCTGGAGATCGAGGCGGACGAGGTCGGCCTCGAGGGCGCCTGGACCAAGGTCGAGGACGCGGCCGAGCGTCCGGCCCGTACGGCGGGCACGATCGTCAAGGACGAGGGCGAGGGCGGCAAGCAGCTCGCCGAGTTCCTCGCGGGCCAGAAGTTCATCTGACGGCCGGCGGTCCGGGGCCGGCCCCGGACATCGCAGCCTCGAAGGCCCGTCCCCTCTCAACCGCCCTCATTCTTCCCGCAGGAGAGCAATCCCATGGCTGAAGTCCTTGTCTACGTCGACCACGTGGACGGCGCCGTCCGCAAGCCCACCCTCGAACTGCTCACCCTCGCCCGCCGCATCGGCGAGCCGGTGGCCGTCCACCTCGGTGCCAACGCCGAGGAGGCCGCGAAGGTCCTCGCCGAGCACGGCGCCGTGAAGGTTCTGGCCGCCGACGCCCCCGAGTTCACCGAGTACCTCGTCGCCCCCAAGGTCGACGCGCTGAAGGCCGCCTACGACGCGGTCTCCCCGGCCGCCGTGCTGCTGCCGTCCTCCGCCGAGGGCAAGGAGATCGGTGCCCGCCTCGCGGTGCGCATCGGCTCCGGCATCATCACCGACGCGGTCGACCTGGAGGCCGGCGACGAGGGCCCAGTGGCCACGCAGTCCGTCTTCGCGGCCTCGTACACCACCAAGTCCCGTGTCACCAAGGGCACCCCGGTCATCACGGTCAAGCCCAACTCCGCCGCCCCGGAGGCCGCACCGGCCGCCGGCACGGTCGAGCAGCTCGCGGTGACCATCGCCGAGACCTCCAAGGGCACCAAGATCGTCTCGCGCACCCCGCGTGAGTCGACCGGACGTCCGGAGCTGACCGAGGCCGCGATCGTGGTCTCCGGTGGCCGCGGCGTCAACGGTGCCGAGAACTTCCCCGTCATCGAGGCGCTTGCCGACTCGCTCGGCGCGGCCGTCGGCGCCTCCCGCGCCGCGGTGGACGCCGGCTGGTACCCGCACACCAACCAGGTGGGCCAGACCGGTAAGTCGGTCTCGCCGCAGCTGTACATCGCCGCGGGCATCTCCGGTGCGATCCAGCACCGCGCCGGTATGCAGACCTCGAAGACCATCGTCGCCATCAACAAGGACGCCGAGGCGCCGATCTTCGACCTGGTCGACTACGGCGTGGTCGGCGACCTCTTCGACGTCGTCCCGGCGCTCACCGACGAGGTCAAGTCCCGCAAGGGCTGAGCCCGTCCGGCCCGCCGGAGCCCTTCCGGCCCTCGCACGAGGCCCCGTACGCGCGGTGCGTACGGGGCCTCGTGCCGCTGTGGAAGGGGGCGGCGTCAGGTGTTCGGCAGCCGGTCCTTGCCCGGCTCTCCGGCCGGCACCGGTTGCAGCACGGCGACATCCACCGGCGCGGCCAGCGCCGCCGCGATCTCCGCGCCCAGCGCCTCCAGGGCCGGACCGGCAGAGTGCGCATCGAGACAGGGCTGATCGGCCCAGTTCTCGACGACGGTGACCCGGTCGTCGCCGGCATGCACCGCGTAGAGCAGACAGCCGGGCTCGGCATGCACGGCGGGCGCATGCCGGCGGAAGGCGGCGAGCACGTCCTCGCGGCGGCCGGGCTTGGTCCTGATGGTGGCGACGACTACGGGCACGGAGCCTCCTGGTTTGCGACGACGGGCGTGTCCGAGGCACCCGACGGGTGGTGATCTTGGACAGATCAGCGACCTTAGCCGCCCGTCGCCCCGTCGATCTGCTCGCGCAGCAGGTCCGCATGGCCGTTGTGGCGGGCGTACTCCTCGATCATGTGGACGTAGATCCACCGCAGGTTCAGCGTGCGCCCCCGCGGTGCCGCGAAGATCTCGTCCAGTTCGCGGTCGGCCACCGCCTTGTCGCAGGCCTCGATCTCGGCGCGGAAGGCGGCGAAGTCCCGCTCGGCGGTGGCCGGGTCGAGGTCGTCGAAGTCGCCGTCGGGGTTCTCCTCGGTGAAGTAGTGGTCGCCGATCCGCTCACCCAGGAAGCGCTTACGGAACCACGTCCGCTCGACATCGGTCAGATGGCGCACCAGACCGAGCAGGGTGAGGTTGGACGGCGGACTGCTCGCCTCGGCCAGCTGCTCGGCGGTGAGCCCGGTGCACTTGGTGAGCAGGGTGTCGCGATGGAAGTCGAGCCAGCCCTGGAGCATCTCCCGTTCACCGGCCACGGTCGGGAGGTCTCTGCGCTTGATGGGGGGTGCGGTCCATGTCATGACGGTGAGTCTGGCGGTGTCCGCCGGGGCGCGCCACGGGGTTTCCGGACCCGTGCGCCGCCGTGACCTGCGCCGCCTCGGGTGAAAGGGGTGTTGACCTCGTCAATCTCCCCAGATAACTTCGCTCTACGGATTGTTGATTCCATTACGCGGAAAACGCCCGCGCAGCGGCGTCGGGCGTAAGCACCGGGAGGGTATCGGATGGGGCAGCAGGAGACCGTGGCGACGAGCCTCGCGGACACCGTACGCGAGGGGATCGGAGCCGCCCTCGCCCAGGTGGACGCGGACCTGGCCCGGCGCTACCCCGGCGACCCCGGCACCCGCCAGCCGGTACACACGGTCTACGTCCCCGGAGACGTCTTCGCCGCCGACACCCTGCGCTCCTGGGGCGACCGGGCGCTCGCCGCCCTCGACGAGCACGCCCCCGACGCCGGCGCCCTCGCCTCCGTACTGGACCTCCCCGACACGCTCGCCGCCGACGTGTACGACCGCGTCCGCGCCAAGCTGACCCGCGAGCCCATCGAGGACCTGCGGATCGACTTCGAGGACGGCTACGGCCCGCGCCCGGACGCCGAGGAGGACGCGCACGCGGCCCGCGCCGCCGCCCTGGTCGCCGCCGCCTACGAGAACAGCACCGCCGCCCCGTACATGGGCATCCGGATGAAGTGCATGGAGGCCGCCGTCCGCGACCGCGGCATCCGCACCCTCGACATCTTCCTCACCGGCCTCATGGAGGCCGGCGGTCTGCCCGACGGCCTGGTGCTCACCCTCCCCAAGGTGACCTACGCCGAGCAGGTCACCGCCATGGTCCGGCTGCTGGAAGCCTTCGAGAAGGCGCGCGGCCTGGAGAGCGGCCGGATCGGCTTCGAGATCCAGATCGAGACCACCCAGTCGATCCTGGGGGCCGACGGCCGCGCCACCGTCGCCCGCATGATCGAGGCCGCCGAGGGCCGCGCGACCTCGCTCCACTACGGCACCTTCGACTACAGCGCCTCCTGCGGGGTCAGCGCCGCCCACCAGTCCCTCGACCACCCGGTGGCCGACCATGCCAAGGCCGTCATGCAGGTGGCCGCCGCGGGCACGGGGGTGCGGCTGTCCGACGGCTCGACGAACGTCCTGCCGGTCGGCCCCACCGCCCAGGTGCACGACGCCTGGCGGCTGCACCACGGCCTCGTCCGCCGCTCCCTGGCTCGCGCCTACTACCAGGGCTGGGACATGCACCCGGCCCATCTGCCCACCCGTTACGCGGCGGTCTACGCCTTCTACCGCGAGGGCCTGGAACAGGCCGCGGCCCGCCTCGCCGCGTACGTGGCCAAGGCCGGCGGCGCCGTCATGGACGAACCCGCCACCGCCAAGGCCCTCAGCGGCTACCTCCTGCGCGGCCTGGACTGCGGCGCCGTGGACCCGAGCGAGGTCGCACGCCTGACGGGACTGACGCGCGCGGACCTCGATGCCTTGGCGGGGCGTGGGTGAGGGTCGGCTGAGGGGTGGCTGAAGGGCGTTTGAGGACCGACTGAGCGGTGGCGGAGGGGCGTCTGAGGACCGTCTGAGGGCTGGGCTCGGCACCCCCCCACCCCCGAACCCACCCCCCGCCCCCTCCCCCGAAGGGGGAGAGGGGGAGGGGGCGGGGGAGAGCCGCGAGGCTGCGGAATGGCTTCTTCCGCCCCGGCTCGTCCCAGCCCGGGGCCACCCGCACGCCGTCCAGCCCGCACCCAGGTCGCGCTCGCCACCCAACCCTCATACGAGTCGCGCGCAACCCCGCCCCGAGCCCCGCACTCCGGCCTCACACCCCGGACCGTCCGCACCCGGACCGACCGCACCCCGGCCTCCCACCCCCGGGCGCACCCACCTCGCCGCGCCCCGGAGCCCGATGCCGTCCGTGGTGCCGCGGCGTTGTCAGTGGCTCGTGCGAGCATGGCTGTGGGTTGGTTCAGGACCACGGCGGGGGGAGCCGATGAGGTCGGGATGGGGAGCAGCAGCAGGGCAGTTGACGGTGCGTCGGTCGACTGCTCGGCCAGGTGCGCGCGGTACGGGGAGTAGGGGCGGCGGCGTCCTCCGCCGTGCGACCCGGCTGGTGGGCCGGCTGGTGGGCCGGGCCGTTCGGTCAGTCCTCGGCGGGGGGGATTTCGCCGGAGCCGCGGGGGATCAGGCGGGTGGGGATCTCCGTGCACCGCGGCGGGTCGGCGATGCCGTCGAGGCGGCGGAAGAGCAGACCGGCGGCCGTACGGCCCATATGGGCCGGGTCCTGGGCGACGACGGTGATCGCGGGCCGGATGAGATCGGCCAGTTCGAAGTCGTCGAAGCCGACGAGCGCCACCGGGCGCGGGCGTTCGCCCAGGACGCGTACGGCGGTGACGGTGACGCGGTTGTTGCCCGCGAAGAGCGCCGTGACCGGCTCCGGGGCGTCGAGCATGGCGGTGGCGGCGGAGCGTACCCGGTCGGGCGCGGTGGAGCCGAGCGACACCCAGGCGTCGTCAACGGGCAGACCGGCGGCGGCCATTGCGGTGCGATAGCCACGCAGCCGCTCCCGGGCGGTGTGGATCCGTGGTTGGTCGCCGATGAAGCCGATCCGGCGGTGGCCGTGCGCGATGAGGTGGGCCACCGCGTCCTGGGCGCCGCCGAAGTTGTCGGAGAGCACGACATCCGCGTCGATCCGGCCTGCCGGGCGGTCCACGAACACGGTGGCTATCCCGGCCGCGATCTCCGGCTCCAGATACCGGTGGTCGTCGGCGGCCGGGATGATCACCAGGCCGTCCACCCGCCGTGCGCAGAGCGCGAGCACCAACTCCTGCTCGCGGTCCGGGTCCTCGGCGCTGGAGCCGTTGATCAGCAGCGCGCCATGGCTGCGGGCGACCTCCTCCACGGCGCGGTTGAGCGGACCGTAGAAGGGGTCGGCGAGATCTTCGAGTACGAGGCCGATGCTGGCCGTTCGGCCCTTGCGCAGGATCCGGGCGGAGTCGTTTCGGCGGAACCCGAGGGCGGTGATGGCTTCCTGGACGCGACGTTCGGTGTCCGGGGTGACGCCGGGTTCGCCGTTGACCACCCGGGAGACCGTCTTGAGACCGACCCCGGCGCGCGCCGCCACGTCCTTCATCGTGGGCCGGGTGCCATAGCGGCGGGACGTGCCTCGGGCAGTGTCGGTCACGGGTGCGGCCCTGTTTCTCTCGGCGTCGAGGTGTGGCGTCGAGCATAGCCTCTAGACAACGTTGTCAATCGCAGGAAGACTGGCGTTCTCACGCCGGGCCGGGCGCCCCGGCCCCCGGGCCCACCAGGAGATTCCACACCGATGCAGACGGACCTCAGCGCAGCGCTGGACATTGGCGGCACCAAGATCGCCGGCGCTCTGGTGGACGCACACGGCAGACTGCTCGTACGGGCCGCCCGGCCCACGCCCGCCGACCAGGACGGGGCGACGGTGATGCGCGCGGTGGCCGAGGTGGTCCGGGAGCTGGCCGCGGGGCCGTACTGGGCGCGGGTGGCGGCGGTCGGTATCGGCAGCGCGGGCCCGGTGGACGCGAAGGCCGGCACGGTCAGCCCCGTGAACATCCCCGGCTGGCGCGACTTCCCCCTGGTTGCCGGAGTGCGGGCGCTGGTCGGCGAGCGCCCGGTCGTGCTGGTCGGCGACGGTGTGGCGATGACCGCGGCCGAGCACTGGCAGGGTGCCGCACGCGGCCATGCCAATGCGCTGTGCATGGTGGTCTCCACGGGGGTGGGTGGGGGGCTGGTCCTCAACGGGCGGCTGCATCCCGGCCCCACGGGTAACGCCGGGCACATCGGCCACATCAGCGTCGACCTCGACGGTGACGCCTGCCCGTGCGGGGCCCGTGGCTGTGTCGAGGGGATCGCCAGCGGCCCCAATATCGCCCGCCGGGCGCTGGCCAACGGATGGCGACCGGGTCCCGACGGGGACGTCAGCGCCGCCGCCGTCGCCGCCTCCGCCCGTGCCGGTGACACGGTCGCCCTGCGCTCCTTCGAGCGAGCCGCCCAGGCGCTGGCCGCCGGGATCGCCGCCACCGCCACCCTCGTCGAGATCGATATCGCGGTGATCGGCGGGGGAGTCGCGGGCGCCGGGGACATCCTCTTCGCCCCGTTGCGCGCGGCGTTGAGGGAGTACGCGACGCTGTCGTTCGTCTCGGGCCTGACCGTCGTCCCCGCCCAAATGGGCACGGACGCCGGTGTGGTGGGCGCGGCCGCGGCCGCCGCGCAACAGTCCCGTCTCGATGCCTTCGTCCCTGCCCCCTGACACCACTGCGTGCCCCCGCGCGCCCCTTAGTCTGTTGCCGACCGCGACGCACGCCAACGCACGCAGACGTACGCAGGCGTACGGCGAGGTACGACGTCCTACGTCGGTGTGCGGGGTTGTACGGCGTGTGCGGAGTCCTGCGCCGCCGTGCGGGCGGTGTGCAGGACGTGAGCGGCATACGGCATACGGCATACGCGTACGAATGCGCATACGCCTAGGCATACGGGCAGAGTTACGGGCATCGAGGGGATCGGCGACGGTGACACCGGGGGAGCGCGAGCAGCACGGGGCGGACGAGGCATCCGGGGCGGACGCGGTATCCGACGCGAACGAGGCGGACGAGGCGGACGAGGCGGACGAGGCGGACGAGGCGACCGGTGTCAACGATGGCGGTGGGATGGACGGTGCGCCCCGGAGCGGTAGCGACGCCGAGCTGACCGGGCGCGTACTCGGCGGCCGGTACCGCGTGACCGGCCGGATCGGGCGTGGCGGCATGGGCGTGGTCTGCCGTGCGGTCGACGAGGTGCTGGGCCGCGAGGTCGCGGTCAAGGTCCTGCGGTCCTACACCGATGCCTCCGCCCCCGAACTGGCCGATCTGCGCACCCGTATGCAGCGTGAGGCACGGGCCGCGGCCCGTATCCGGCACTCCGGCGTGGTCACCGTCCATGACGTCATCGACGAGGACGGCCGGCCGGTCATCGTCATGGAGCTGGTGGACGGTCCGTCGCTGGACGAAGCCGTAGAGCAGCAGGGCTCCTTCGAGCCCCGGGAGATCGCACGGATCGGCGCCCAGGTGATGGACGCGCTGGATGCCGCGCACCAAGCGGGTGTGCTGCACCGCGATGTGAAGCCGGGCAATGTGCTGCTGGAGGGTTGGGGGCGCCGCCCAGGCCGTTCAGGTCCTGGGGGCGGCCGGGTGGTGCTCACGGACTTCGGTATCGCCAGCATCGAGGCCCCGGGCGACGGCGCGACCACCCACCTCACCCGCAGCGGTGAACTGGTCGGCTCGCTCGACTACTTGCCGCCCGAGCGGGCCCAGGGCCAGGACCCCACCCCGGCCTCGGACATCTGGTCGCTGGGCATGACGCTGTATGCGGCGGTCGAGGGCGGCGGTGCGCCGTTCCGCCGTACGTCGGTGTGGTCGACGCTTACCGCCATCGTCACCGAGGCGCTGCCCGAGCCCCGGCGGGCCGGGCCGCTCACCCCCGTACTGCACGCCCTGATGGCCAAGAACCCCGCCGACCGGCCGTCCGCGGCCGAAGCCCGGAGCATGCTGGAGGCGGTGGCCGAGGGCCGCGAACCCACGCCGGTGTCCAGCGCGCCGCAGCTGCCCACGGCGACGGATCTCACCGCGCTCGCGCCACCGCCTCCGCCTCCGCCGCAGGAACTCGGGCCGCACGCACCGACGTCGACCGGCCCGGCGCCGCGGCCGGCCCCCGCGCCACAGCCCGCCCCTGCGCAGCACGCCGGGCCCGTGCCGCAGCCCCCGGCCCCCTCCCCGCAGCAGGCCCCGGGTTTCTCGTACACCAGCCCAGGCCCGGCGTACGACCCGCCCGGTGTGATGGCCGGTCCGCCCGTCGGCGCCACGGGGGCCCACCCCTCCCCGGGCCCGGCCGGGCGGGAGACCGAGCGGCTGCCCGCCCGTGGGCGCCGTCGTGTCGTGCTCGCCGTTGCGGCCGTACTCGCCGTGCTCGCGGCCGGCGGCGGGGTGACGTACGCGCTGGTCGGCGGGGGACCGGGCGATACGGTCGCGAACGGTGGCCACCGGTCGGCGCCCCCGGACGGGGCGTCCGGCGGGCCGGGATCGCTGAGCGCGTCCGGCGGCAACGCAGACGGCAAGGAGAAGGGTGAGGCCCGGGGGAAGGGCGCAGACGGCGGGAAGAGTACGCCGTCCGCCTCGGGTCAGCCCGCGGACGGCGGGAAGCCCAAGGATTCCAAGCCCGGTGCTGCGGGCGGGAGTTCGGGCGAGCAGAGCGACGGGGGCGCGGACGACGGCGGGGGCGGCACCGACGGCGGCAGTGGCTCGGACGGCTCCGACGGCGATGCGTCCGATGGGTCCGGCGGTGGCGGCGCCACCGGTGGCAGCAACGGTGAGCCGACGCCGGCCCCGTCCTCGTGCGTGTCCATCGGCGGCGGTAAGACCAATTGCGACGTCTGGCGCACCGCGAACTCGTACACCGAGTCCTTCCAGCAGGTCGGCACGCTGAACATGGGGACCAACTACTTCTACTGCCAGGCGAAGCTGGGCCGCCGCGAGACGTACGGGAAGTGGACGAACGTCTGGTGGGCCAAGACCGATGACGACAGCGGCAATGCGGGCGTCTACGTCAGTGTGGTCTACCTCAAGGGCGGGGCGAACGACCAGCCGGTCCCCGGGCTGCCCACCTGCTGAGCGCCGGGTGGCTCCCGCCACCCGGTGTCCCGAAGCCGGTGGCGGGTGGCTCGCGAGCCCGCCCGCCACCCACGCTTTCGCCCAACTCCCTTATCAGCAAACTCCCTTATCAGCAGCTGAACTTGGCGTCGCCCCAGTCGGCGTGGTCGTGGTCGATGCCGTCCCCGCCGTCGGTCACGACGAGGCGCACGGTCTCCGCCCCGGCGACCGGTGCGCTGACCGCTCTGGCGGCATCCGCGCCGGTCAGCGTGCCGGTCCGGGCGACGCGGCGGCCGTCCGCCCATACCTCGAATCCCGCCGAGCCCTTGTCGCCGGACTCGTCGTCGATCCCCACCTGGGCGCTGAACACGGCGCAGCGCCCACCGGTGTAGAAGCTGACCTCACTGGCCGCGTGGACGCCCAGGCCCTTGGCGAAGCCGGTGCGGCCGACGCTCAGCGGCCCGCCGTCACCGGCATCGCTCTCCCCGACGCTGGTGTTCTTCTCCACCGGGCCCCAGCCGTTGGCGGCGGTCAGCCAGGGCAGCTCGGCGGCGTACGCGGTTCCGGACGGGGGCGGTACCACGACATGGGCCGCACCGGGGAGGGTGGCGGAGGTCCGCGCGCCGCTCGCCGAGCGGTAGCCGGCGGTGAGCGGCAGCGCATACGTGCCGGGCGCGGTGCCGGGAGGTGCGGTGAGCTGCCACCTGGTGGTGAGCGCCTCGCCGCCGGGCAGCGCGCGGGAGGTCGCGGGGGAGAGGGACTTGATCCGCCAGCCCTGCGGGGCCTTGAGCGTCACCGTGAGGTTCCGGGCGGGGGTGCCGCCGAGGTTGCGTACGGTGGAGCGCAGGGCGGCCGGGGTGCCGGCCTCGACCAGTGGCGTCCGGTCGGTGCCGGTCTCGACGGCCGGCGGGTAGCTCGCCCAGCGCCGGTCGGCGGTGACCCGGTAGACGGTGGTGCCGTGGGCCGGCACGGTCGCGGAGACGGTACCGGTGGTGTGGGTGTCGCGGTGCTGCCACAGATCGCGCAGCCGGTAGCCGTCGGCCCGCGGAAGGCCTACGTCCTTGGCGGTGGTGGAGATCCGCTGCGGCTGGTCGGTCTCGTTGAACAGCGCTACCGCGCGGGAGCCGTCCGCCAGTTGCTTGACCAGGGTCCAGCGGCCGGACTCGGACTTCAGCACGGTGGCCTGCTTGCCGAGGGTGTCCTGGTCGAGCGCGATGATGTCCTTGTTGGACAGGATCTCGAAGGTCTCCGGCGTCGCCTTGCGCAGATCGGAGCCGATCAGCAGGGGCGCGGACATCATCGACCACAGGGAGAAGTGGCTGCGGTACTCGGTGTCGGTCATCCCGCCGTTGCCGACCTCCAGCATGTCCGGGTCGTTCCAGCGCCCGGGCCCGGCGTACGGCGCCAGCGGCAGATTCCGCTTGGCGATGTCGAGCATGCTCGACCAGGAATCACTGATGTCGCCGGTGGTCCGCCACAGATGTCCTACGTCCGACGCCCACTCCCAGGGCTTGTTCTCGCCCCATTCGCAGATGCTGTAGACGATGGGCCGGCCGGTGGCCTTCAGCGCGTCCCGCATGGTGCGGTACCGCTGCTGGGCGTCCACGCCGAGGTTATTGCAGTTGTCGTACTTGAGGTAGTCCACGCCCCAGTCGGCGAACTGCTGGGCGTCGGACCGTTCATGGCCCAGCCCGCCGGGAAATCCGGCCGGGTTGCAGGTCTTGATGCCGGCGCTCGTATAGATGCCGAACTTCAGGCCCTTGGCGTGGACATAGTCGGCGACGGCTTTGATGCCGTGCGGGAAGCGCTGGGGATCCGGTACGAGCTTGCCGTTCCCGTCGCGCGTGGGCAGTGCCCAGCAGTCGTCGAGATTGACGTACTGATAGCCGGCGTCCTTGAGGCCCTTGGCGACGAAGAGATCGGCGATGCCTTTGACCATGTCCTCGTTGAACTCCGCCCGGCACTGGGTGGAGTTCCAGTTGTTGAAGCCCATGGGGGGCGTCTTGGCGAGCTCGTCGGGAAGGCGTGGTGCGGCGGTGGCGCGGGTGGTACCGGTGGCACCGGTAGTGCGGGCGGCGTCGGCGGGGCCCGGGGGACGCGGCGAACCGGCCGCGGCGGCCGCGGCGGGTGGAGCGGTCAGCCCTGCGGTACCCAGCAGTGTGACCAGCAGCGCTCCGACGATTCTTCGGTGCCCTCGCCGGTGGATGGGGCGGATGTGAACGCGCATGGTTCGCGTCCTCCGTCTTCGTGAGAGGCGTGGTGGGGGCGTGTACCTGTCACTGGCGAGTGTTTACGGTAGGGCTTGTTGGAGTCTGTTGGAAGAGGAGCGGTGGCTGTTCCTCGTTCGCGTGCCAAATCCCTGGGCGCGCCCCGCTGTTCGGAGTGAGATCCCGCCGCTACGCGTTCGGTTCTGTTTGGTTCCCCTGGAGGGAGGGGTCATGGCCCGGGCGACATTCAGCGACTCAACGGGCGTACGGGGAGCGGTGGCAGGATGTCGGACGTCGGATGTCCCGCCGGACGCTGCGCCCTCTCACCCCTGCTCGCCGCATGCGGCGGCGGGCCCAGCGGGGCCATGGTGGGTTCCAACGCCTCGGACGCCGTGCCGAAGAGGGCCTTCGCGGCGGCCTTCATCGCAGCCTTCACGGCGTACGAGAAGAAGTCCAGGAAGACCGTGCGGATCAATACCGTCCCTCACGAGAACTTCCAGGAGGACATCAACTGCAATCCTCGTTCAGAAGGCCCGCTCGCCGATATCAGTAACCTCCGGCGGGACTTCGACGGTTTCTCCCCTGGCGTCCTTTGTGGCCTTCGCCGTAACCCGGCCGCCAATCCGCAACGGAATCCTGCTGCCCCAGCAGGTGATCGTCACCCCGCTCCACGTGCTGTTCCACAGGATTCCGCAGCCGTCACCGCCGCGCAGATCGCCTGCCAACTCGGTTTCTGCATCTTCGTCCTGGCCAATTTCCATACGCACTCTGCCGCGCGAAATCCTGGAGGTTGCGATCGTCGACGGGCGGGCGTACGGCCGTCGCCGGCCTGCCCCCGGGAGGCGAGCAAGGGACAGCCCGGCGCGCCCTCAACCGAGCCCTGGCCGCACGAAGCGCCGCCGTCATATGCGGAATCCGACATGCCGACGCGGGTGCGGGTGCCCGTATGCAGGTGAGTGTTTCGGTACTGGAGGGGCTGGGGAGCGCTTGTTTGCCGGGCACTTCGCGGCGGGGGTGCGAGACCGGCATCCTCCGCGCGATGCATTTCACGATCGGCTCGTCCCTGGGTACGGGAAACCTCCCTGGCCGGGCCGGTCGTCGAATGGGCAACGTTCCCGGTCTACGCGCGGCCCGTGGCCCCGAGCGTTTCCGTGGCAGGGTGTGGCGGGCAACTCACCTGGGTCTAGGGAAGAGGGGAAACCGTGATCGTCTGGCTGAACGGCACGTTCGGTGCGGGCAAGACCACTGCGGCTCATGAATTGCTCGAGCTGCTTCCCGGGAGCACGCTCTACGACCCCGAACTCCTCGGCAGCGGACTGCGGTTGATGCTGCCGGCCAAGCGGTTCCAGGAGATCGACGACTATCAGGACCTGCCGTCCTGGCGGCGGATGGTCGTGGACACCGCCGCGGCGCTGCTCACCGAGGTTCCCGGCCCGCTGGTGACGCCGATGACGCTGCTGCGCCAGGAGTACCGCGATGAGATCTTCGGCTCCCTCGCCGCCCGCCGGATACCCGTGCGCCATGTCCTGCTGCACGCAGAGGAAACGATCCTTCGGCAGCGTATAGCCCACCGTGCGGAGACCCCCGGGGACGACGGGACCAACGCCTCCATCCGCCGCTGGAGCCTGGAACACCTCGGGCCCTACGCCGACGCACTGTCCTGGCTCACGGATGACGCCCATGTCGTCGACACCAGCCGGCTCACGCCCCGGCAGACCGCCGAGCAGGTCGTCGAGGCGCTGCGCACCGGCGCCGGCGCCTGCGACATCGTGCAGACCCCCGAACCGACCGCCGAGACCCTGGCGGCCGGCGTCCTGCTCTTCGACGACCAGGACCGGGTGCTGCTCGTCGACCCCACCTACAAGGCCGGCTGGGAGTTCCCCGGCGGCGTCGTCGAACGCGGTGAAGCGCCCGCCCGCGCCGGCGTACGCGAGGTCGCCGAGGAGCTGGGCATCGAACTGCCGCGCCCGCTCCGGCTGCTGGTACTGGACTGGGAAGCCCCCCAACCGCCCGGCTTCGGCGGCCTCCGACTGCTCTACGACGGAGGCACCCTGACCGACGACCGGATCGGCAAGCTGCTGCTGCCCGGCGCCGAACTGCGCGAATGGCGCTTCGTCACCGAGGCCGAAGCGGAGAAGATGCTGCCGCCGGTGCGCTGGAACCGGCTGCACTGGGCGCTTCGCGCCCGCGAACGCGGGTGTCCGTTGCACTTGGAGGCGGGCGTTCCGCTCTAGGTTTGGGCCTTCCCACGTTGTCGGCTGCGGCGCCGTGGTGGCTTGTCGCCGTTGCGCCCCTCCGCTGCGCTTTGCCTCGGCCCACGTTTTCGGCTGTCCCGCCGTGTGGGCTGTTCGCCGTTGCGCCTGGCGGCGGGCGTTGTTTGTCGGGTGCGGTGCCGCTCCTCCGGACTTCGTCCTGCGGCGCGGCCCCTCCCGTGGGTGGGTGGAAGAGGCCGGTGGGGGTGGGCGTTGAGCGTCCGGTGGCCGGTTACTGGGTCCCCATAGCGTGCACCGGCCCACTTGCGTGTACCCCCACCGGTCTTTTTCCTCCCCTCAACGGGAGGGGGCGGGCCGGAGGGGCAGGGTTTCCGGACGTAAAGCGAAGCAGTCCGGAAACCCTGCCCCGGAGGACCGTCACCGCACCCGACAGCCCCGCGCAGCGGCACCGCCCGCCGCAGGCGTCACGGCGGGAAAGCCAACCACGTGGGCCGAGGCAAAGCGCAGCGGACGGGCCCGCCGCAGGCGCAACGGCGAGACACCACCACGGCGGGAAAGCCAAAAACGTGGGGACGACTAGCTTCGGCTCAGCGCGTAGCCCCGCAGGAACAGCGCCTCCGCCAGCGACAGTCGCTCCAGTTCCTGCGGCGACACGCTCTCGTTGACCGCGTGGATCTGTGCCTCCGGCTCGCTCAGGCCGATCAGCAGGATCTCCGCGTCCGGATAGAGGCCGGCCAGGGTGTTGCAGAGCGGGATCGAGCCGCCCATACCGGACGTCTGCATCTCCTCGCCGTCGTACGCCTCCCGCAGTGCCGCCGCCATCGACGCATACGCCGGGCTGCTGGTGTCCGCGCGGAACGGCTGGCCCTGCCCGATCTGCTCGACCGAGACCCGTGCGCCCCACGGGGCGGCGCTCTTCAGATGCGCGGCCAGCAGCTTCGTCGCCGCCGCCGCGTCGGTGCCCGGCGGCACCCGCAGGCTCACCAGTGCCCGCGCGCCCGCCTGTACGGACGGGGTGGCGCCGACCACCGGCGGGCAGTCGATGCCCAGCACCGTCACCGCCGGCCGGGCCCAGATGCGGTCCGCGACCGAGCCGTTGCCGATCAGCTCGACACCGTCCAGGACCTTGGCGTCCTTGCGGAAGTCCTCCTCCGGATACTGGAGGCCCTCCCAGGTGGCGTCCGCGGCCAGCCCGTTGACCGTCGTCGAGCCGTCCTCGGCGCGCAGCGAGTCCAGGATCCGGATCAGCGCCGCCAGCGCATCGGGGGCCGCGCCGCCGAACTGGCCGGAGTGCAGATTGCCCTCCAGGGTGTCGACCTGGACGCGTACCAGGGTCATCCCGCGCAGCGTCGCGGTCACCGTCGGCAGCCCGACCCGGAAGTTACCGGTGTCCCCGATGACGATGGCGTCGGCCGTCAGCAGTTCCGGGTGCGCCTCGGCGTACCGCTCCAGGCCGCCGGTGCCCTGCTCCTCCGAACCCTCCACGATCACCTTGACGTTGACCGGTACCCCGCCGTGCTCCTTCAGCGCACGCAGCGCCGTCAGGTGCATGATCAGCCCGCCCTTGCAGTCCGCCGCGCCGCGGCCGTACCAGCGGCCGTCGCGCTCGGTCAGCTCGAACGGCGGGGAGACCCAGGCGGTCTCGTCCAGGGGCGGCTGTACGTCGTAGTGCGCGTACAGCAGCACCGTCGGGGCGCCGGCCGGGCCGGGCAGGAAGCCGTACACGGACTGGGTGCCGTCCGGGGTGTCCAGCAGCGCCACGTCCTGGAAACCGTCCGCGCGCAGGGCCTCGGCGATCCAGTTGGCGGCCGCCTCGCACTCGCTCTTGGGGAACTGGGCCGGATCGGCGACCGACTTGAAGGCCACCAGCTCGGTCAGCTCGGTCCTGGCGCGGGGCTGTAGTGCAGCGACGGTGTCCGCGAGCGGGCTGTCAGACATGGAACGCTCCTTGTGGGCGCGGCGTTGTGCAGTACGGCACGTCCGGGCCTCGTGAGCCGGACGGACCGGACGTACGGGCATCAGTGCTCCCGATCTTCCCACAGGCCCCTCGCACAACAGCGGCCCGTAGGATGCGGGCGGTACGCGCAGCCAGGCATCGAATGGGAGCAGAAGTACAGGTGAGCAGCGAGCAGGCGGCGGAGGACGAGCAGCAGGTGTGGGACGTCGTGGTGGTGGGCGCGGGGCCGGCGGGGGCCTCGGCCGCGCACGCCGCGGCGTGTACCGGACGGCGGGTGCTGCTCCTGGAGAAAGCGGACCTCCCGCGCTACAAGACCTGCGGCGGCGGGATCATCGGCCCCTCGCGCGATGCGCTGCCACCCGGCTTCGAACTGCCGCTGCGCGACCGGGTGCACGCCGTGACCTTCTCGCTCAACGGGCGGCTGACCCGCACCCGCCGTTCCAAGAACATGCTGTTCGGGCTGATCAACCGCCCCGAATTCGACGCCCGGCTGGTCGAGTCGGCCAAGGACGCGGGTGCCACCGTCCGCACCGGTGTGACGGTCTCGCGGGTGGAGCAGCACGGCGCGGAGGTCCCCGACCGGCGCACCGTCGCGGTGGTGCTGGGCGACGGTGAGGTGGTGCTGGCCCGTGCGGTGGTCGGTGCGGACGGCAGCGCGGGCCGTATAGGAGCACACGTCGGAGTGAAGCTCGACCAGGTCGACCTCGGCCTGGAGGCGGAGATCCCGGTTCCGGAACCGGTCGCCGAGGACTGGGCGGGCCGGGTGCTCATCGACTGGGGCCCGCTCCCGGGAAGTTACGGCTGGGTCTTCCCCAAGGGCGACACCCTCACCGTCGGCGTGATCTCCGCACGCGGCGAGGGCGCGGCGACCAAGCGCTACCTCGAGGACTTCATCGGACGGCTCGGCCTGGCCGGCTTCGAACCGAGCATCTCCTCCGGGCATCTGACGCGCTGCCGCACCGATGACTCGCCGCTGTCCCGTGGGCGGGTGCTGGTGTGCGGTGACGCGGCCGGTCTGCTGGAGCCGTGGACGCGGGAGGGCATCTCCTTCGCGCTGCGGTCCGGGCGGCTCGCGGGGGAGTGGGCGGTGCGGATCTCCGAGGCCCATGACGCCGTCGACGCCCGCCGCCAGGCCCTCAACTACGCCTTCGCCGTCAAGGCCGGCCTCGGTGTGGAGATGGGGGTGGGCCGCCGCATGCTCAAGGTCTTCTCCCGCCGCCCCGGCTTGCTGCACGCGGTACTTACCGGCTTCCGCCCCGCCTGGCACACCTTCGCGAAGATCACCCGCGGGACGACCACGCTCGGCGAGATGGTCCGCACGAGCGGCATGGCGCGTCGGGCGCTGGAGGCGATGGACCGGGGGTGAGGCCGGGCGTCCTGCTGGGCCGCATGGGCTCGCCGGGGCTGCGGCGAACTGCCGGACCTGACAGCTCTGTTGAACTCGTTGGGCTTGTTGGGCTCGTTGGTGTTGTTGGGCTTGGCGGGGCTTGCTTGTGGGGTTCGTCGGGCATGCTGGGGCCCCTGGGCTCGTTGAGCCCGTCGGGACTGTTAGGGCCCTTGGGCTCGTTGAGCTCGTCGGGACTCCTAGGGCCGTTGGGGCTGGTGGGTCTGCCTGACTGATGGGCCTGCCGGGTTTGCCGGGTTTGCGGGACCTGCTGGGTCTGTCGGGTCTGCCGGACCTGTCGTGCTCGTTGGGTTCGGTGGGTGCGCCGGGACTGCTGGGACCCGTGGGCTCGTCGGGACTGTCGGGCCCGCAGGGTTGTCGGTCCCGCCGGGCTGTCGAGCCCGCCAGGGCTTTCGGGCTTGCCTGACTGGCAGCCCCGCCGGGACTGCCGGGCCTGCCGGACGCCGGACTGTCAGACCCGCCCGATTGCCGGGCCTGCCGTCCGGTCGGACTCGCGCCGGGTCCCTCTGGCTCGCCGGGCCTCCGGCTCGTCGGCCCTGCCAGCTGTGTCGGCCCCACGGGTTCCGCCGGCTCCGCGGGTTCCGTCGGCCCCACGGGTTCCAGCCCCACGGGTTCCGCAGGCCCCACGGGTTCCGCAGGCCCCGCGGGACCGCCGGTCCGCGCGGCCCCCTCGGCCTCTGCCAGCCCCTCGGCCTCTGCCAGCCCACCGGCCCGTCAGCCTCTGCCAGCCCCTCTACCCGTCGGCCTCTGCCAGCCCCTCGGCCCGTCGGCCTCTGCCGGACCCCGGCCCCCGTCGGCTCAGGATTCGGTGATCCGGAAGACCGGGTGGCGGGGGGCCGCGGCGAGGAGTTCGGCGTCGGTGGAGGTGGCGGTGATGTCGCCGAAGTACGCCTTGACCTCCCAGCCCCAGCGTTCGAGGTAGGCACGCAGCAGGGGCGGGGTCTCGGTGGGCGGCAGTTCTACGGCGGTGAAGGGGCGGGTGCGGCGGCCGACGCGGAGTTCGCCGCCGCCCGCTGCGCGCATGTTGCGTACCCATTCGGAATTGCCGCGCGCCGAGACGAGGTAGCGGCCGTCTCCGTAGGTCATGGGGTTGACCGGGACGCGCCGCCAGGTGCCGCTCTTGCGGCCGCGGACGGCGAGATCGGCGGAGCCGGCGAGGCTGATACCGCGGCGGGCGAGCCAGCCGATGACGCCGTTGAGACGGGCGGCGAAGCGGCTGGGCTTGAGGTAGTGGGACATGGGGTGAACTCCTCGGCGTGGGTATAGCGCTCGCAAGGTGGAGCGCCGCTTCGTTTCGAGAGCACTGCTCTCGCTTATGAGCAGTGTGCACGCGATCGATGCGTCAAAGCAAGAGCACTGCTCTCGTTTTTGTGCGGTGCTCCGAAAAGTGGCACACTGCTCGCCATGACTGCGATCCGAGGGGCCAGGGAACGGGCCCGTAGCGAGATCACCGAGGCCATCAAGGCCGAGGCCCGCGCACAACTCGCCGCGGAGGGTGCCGCCAAGCTCTCTCTGCGCGCGGTGGCCCGCGAACTCGGTATGGCCTCCTCCGCGCTCTACCGGTACTTCCCCAGCCGCGACGAGCTGCTCACCGCGTTGATCGTCGACGCCTACAACGCGGTGGGCGAGGCCGCCGAGCGCGCCCGCGACGGACTCCGCGGCCCCGATGCCGCGCGCCCCGTCGCCCGGTGGAGCGCCATCTGCACGGGCGTACGCGACTGGGCGCTGGCGCACCCGCACGAGTACGCGCTGATCTACGGATCGCCCGTCCCGGGCTATAGCGCCCCGCAGGCCACCACGGAGCCCGCCGCCCGGGTCGGCCTCGCGCTGATCGGTGTTGTCCGCGACGCCCATGCCGCCGGTGCGCTGAAGGAGCCCGCGGAACCGCTGCCGGACCCGGTGGTGGCCGATGCGCTGGCGCTCGGCGCCGAGCTGGGGGTGGAGCTGCCGGGCGCCGTACTGGCACGGCTCGTCGGAGCCTGGGCGCAGCTCTTCGGGCTGCTCAGCTTCGAACTCTTCGGCCAGTTCAACCAGGTGATCGAGGCCCGCCGTGACTTCTTCGAGCAGGCGGTGCTGCAACTCGCCCGCAGCGTCGGCCTCAGCACCCCGCGCTGATCCGCCCCCGCTGGTCCCCCCGCTGATCGGTCCCCCGTGCTGATCCACACATGGTGCTGATCCGCCCCCCGGTTCGCGCGGCGCGCCGATCCGCGCACCGCGCCCGGCCCGTCACGCCGGCTGCCCGGCACCGTCCCGTACTCCCGCGGGAGTACGGCTGATCGCTGCACCTGGCGGACGTCGCCGCGCCCCGGTGCGGTCTAGCGTTACGGCATGGAGAACGCACGGCCGCCGTGGGCGCGGCGCTGCATCGGGCCGGCCTGGGAGCGTTGGCTGTCGGCCCCGTCCGACCGGCCCCGCGGCGGGTCCGGGCTGCGGCTGCCCTGGCTCTCGACGGTGGCCGTCACGGTCCTGGTGACGGTCGGCTCCGGCATCGCCGGCCACGGCCAGCCGGACCGCACCCCGCTGGATCCCTTCGGCCGTGCGCTCCTGATCGTCGGCGCCGCCCAGCTGCTCTTCCGGCACCGCTACCCGGCCGCGGTCGCGATCGGCACCGCCACGGCCGTCGCCGTGTACCTCGTGGCCGGCTATCCGTACGGCCCGGTGTTCCTCACCCTCGCGCTGGGCGCCTTCTCGGCGATCGTCGCCGGGCATCGCAAGGTCGCCTGGTGCGCGCTGGGCGGCGTGTGGGCCACCCATCTCCTGGTCGGCCACTGGCTCTACCGGTGGCTGCCGCCCGCGCACGACGGACCGGCCCCCTGGGACCAGGAAATCGTCGTCACCGTCTGGGTGGTGGCCGTGCTGGCGCTCTCCGAGCTGGTGCGGGTGCGCAGGGAGCAGCTGGCGAGGGCGCGGGCCGAGCGGGCCGCGGCGGAGCGCCGCCGGGCCGACGAGGAGCGGCTGCGGATCGCCCGCGAGCTGCACGACGTCCTGGCGCACAGCATCTCCGTCATCAATGTCCAGGCGGGCGTGGGCCTGGCGCTGCTCGACCACGACCCGGAGCAGGCGCGCACCGCCCTGACCACCATCAAGGCCGCGAGCAAGGAAGCGCTCGGGGAGGTGCGCCAGGTCCTGGACACCCTGCGTTCTCCGGGCGAGGCCCCGCGCTCCCCGGCCCCCGGCCTGGACCGGCTGCCCGAACTCACCGAACAGGCCAGGAGTGCGGGCCTGACCGTGGACGTCACCACCGAGGGCACCCCGGCCGCTCTGCCGCCCGGTACCGACCTCGCCGCCTTCCGCATCGTCCAGGAGGCGCTCACCAACATCGTCCGGCACTCCGGTTCGCGCACCGCCCGGGTGGTGCTGCGCCATACCCCCGCGGCGCTGGAGATCCAGGTCGACGACGACGGCCCGGCGACCTCCGGCACCGACGAGTTGACCGGCGGCGGCAACGGCCTGGCCGGGATGCGGGAGCGGGCCTCCGCGCTGGGCGGCACGGTCGAGGCGGGCCCCCGCCCCGACGGCGGCTTCCGCGTCCGGGCCCGCATCCCGCTGGCGAAAGCGAAAGCGGAAGCGGACTCGGAACCCGGAGCGGACACGGAAGCCGGGCCGAACACGGAAGCGGGAGCGGCCACCGAAGCCGGGCCGGAAGCGGAAGCGGAAGCGGAAGGGGGAGCGGCCATCCACGCCGGGGCGGACGCGCCGGGCCGGGGCTCCAGGGATGCGGACCGTGCCGGGGACGCGGATACGGTGGGCCCGGCCACCGTGACCGAGGAGGAGCCGTGATCCGGGTACTGCTCGCCGACGATCAGCTGCTGGTCCGGGCCGGGTTCAAGGCGCTGCTGGACGCCCAGCCCGATATCGAGGTGGTCGCCGAGGCGGCGGACGGCCGGCAGGCACTGGCCGCGGTCCGCGAACACCGCCCGGACGTCGTCCTGATGGACATCCGGATGCCGGTGGTGGACGGCCTGGTCGCCACCCGCCGGATCACCGAGGATCCGCAGCTGCCCGAGGTGAAGGTCGTCATGCTGACCACCTTCGAACTGGACGAGTACGTCTTCGAGGCGCTGCGCTCCGGCGCCTCCGGTTTCCTGGTCAAGGACACCGAACCGGAAGAGCTCGTACGGGCCGTGCGCGCGGTCGTCGTCGGCGATGCGCTGCTCTCACCCGGCGTCACCCGCCGTCTGATCGCCGAGTTCGCGGCCCGCTCCAAGGCGCCGGCCGCGGCCGATGCGCTGTCCCAACTGACCGAGCGGGAACGCGAGGTGATGGCCCTGGTCGGCATCGGCCTCTCCAACGAGGAGATCGCCCGCCGTCTGGTCGTCAGCCCGCTCACGGCCAAGACCCATGTCAGCCGTACGATGGTCAAACTCGGCGCCCGCGACCGCGCCCAACTGGTCGTCCTGGCCTATGAGTCGGGGCTGGTGCGGCCCGGCTGGCTGGGCTGAAACCACACGACCTCGCCGGTGTCCGGGCCGGTTCGCGCAGCAGCGGGCGGGCGCCGCAGCACCCGTACCACCTGCCGGACGAACAGCGCCCCGGCGACCAGGCCGCTCGCCGCGAGCCATGGTCCTCGCCAGGCCTCCGGCAGACCGGCCCACACCGCCGCACCGGCCGGCACCGCGAAGCCGAGCGCGCCCACAAAAGCCCCACTGACCAGCGCGAACACGATCTCGACGGTGAGGGCGTCGCGCTCGGCCTGCGTACGGGTGGGAGACATGCCGCCAGTATCCCGGCAACGGGCGCCCCCTGCCCCGTAATTGCGCCCCGATGCCGCCTCAGATGCCCGAGCGCTCCCGCCACAGCTCGGTCAGCGTCCGGTCGCCGGTGATCGTCATGGCGTCCCACGGCAGGCGGTTCCACAGGGCGAGGTACAGCTCCTCGGCCGGTCCCTCGATCGTGCAGTCCGCGGGCCGGCCGTTCTCCGGAGCGTCGGCGCCGGTATCTGTGACGGGCGTACGCACCGTCTGGGGCAGGGCGTCGGAGAGGTGGACGGTCCAGTCGGCGCCGGGGGAGTCCGTCGCGCGCACCCGCAGCGTGCGGGGCGCGTCCGTACGCAGCCGGCTGCGGTCGAGGGAGTGAATGCCGGTCAGAAGTTCATCGATACCGTCGGCGGCGAAGGCGGCGGGGAGGGGCGTGAGGGAGCTGCCGGCCGCCTGCTGGGCGTCGACGCGGTGCACGGACGTCTCATGGGCCTGACGACGGGCCCAGAACGCCAGCGGGGAGGGCGCGGAGAGGAACGTCCAGGCCGCCAGGTCCTCCGGGGCCGTGTGCAGCGCGAGCACGAGGTGGTGGTGGCCTTCGCGCAGCCACGCGAGGAGTTCGTCGTCGGCCAGGTCCGGTGCCTCCTGGGGGCGGACCGGCTGCTGGACACCCTGCGTCACGATCTCCGTCGCCCAGCGGTGGACCTTCCCGACATGGGTGACCAGGTCCCGCATCGTCCACTCGGGACACGCCGGAATCGAGGCGTCCAGGCCCGCCTCCCCGGCGGCGTCGGCGAGCAGGGCCCCGTCCAGTCGCAGCGTTTCGACGAACTCAGTGATCTGCATGGTCATGAGTGTGCCAGCCGCCACTGACAACCGGCCGCCGGGTCGGTCCCGCGCGCCGTGGCGGGCGAGGTGCCGTCCACGGTGCGCGGTCCGGTGCGCTCACCCGTGTACGCGGAACGGTATCCGCGCTGGTCGTACCCGTATCCGCGGCTGCCGTACCCGTATGCGTGCCGGTCGCATCCGTATCCGTATCCGTATCCGTACCGGCCGTACCCGTATCCGCGCCGGTCCTTCATGGCCGCCCGTCGTGGTGCGCCCCGCGGGTGGCATACGCGATACCGGCCGCGACCGCGGCGAGCAGGGCGACCGTCGTCAGTGCGACGGGCAGGGTGCAGGCCTCGGCGAGGAATCCGATGGCGGGCGGGCCGAGCAGCATGCCTCCGTAGCCGACCGTCGAGGCCACGGCGACACCGTGCGCGCCACCGCTCTCGCCGGCCCGGGCGATGGCGATCGGGAAGATGTTCGCGAGCCCCAGACCCGCGACGGCGAAGCCGAGACAGGCCGCCCAGGCGGTCGGGGCGAGCGCGCCGAGCAGCATCCCGGCGGCCGCCGTCGTACCGCCCGTGACCAGTGCCCTGGCCGGTCCGAAGCGCTGCACCACCGCGGTCCCGGTCAGCCGTCCGGCGGTCATCGCCAGCGCGAAGACCGCGTATCCGGCGGCGGCCAGGCCGGGCCCCGCGGACAGGTCCTGGGAGAGGTGCAGCGCGCCCCAGTCGGCCAGCGCCCCCTCCCCGTACGCGGTGCACAGGGCGATCAGCCCGAAGACGAGGACCAGGCGGCGTCCGCGCCCAGGGCGGGCGGTTCGGGAGTGGCCCTCCGTAGCGGGCATCCGCTCGGGCACGGCCGGCGCCGGATGCGTGTGCAGGGTGCGCCCCGCGACGGCCGTCGCGAGCAGGCCGATCGCGGCGAGCAGCGTCAGATGGACGGTGGCGGAGAGCCGGCCCGCGATCAGTCCGCCGAGCCCCGCGCCGAGCATGCCGCCGAGGCTGAAGGCGGCGTGGAAGCTCGGCATCACAGGCCGGCGCAGGGCGGCGATGAGATCGACGGCGGCGCTGTTCATCGCGACGTTGAGGGAGCCGTACGCGGCGCCGAAGACCAGCAGGACCAGCCCCAGTGCGGTCGCGGAGCGGGCGAGCGGCGGCAGCACGATGCTCAGCGAGAGCACGGCGGCGGAAGCGGTGGTCACGGCATGGCTGCCGAACTGCCGGCACAGCCGCCCGGTGATCATCATGAATGCGACCGCGCCCGCCGACACGCCGAGCAGGGCGAGCCCCAGGGCGCCCGCGCCGGCCCCGGTCTGTGCCTTGATGGCGGGGATACGGACGACCCATCCGGCGAAGAG
The DNA here is from genome assembly GCF_055575375.1 of Streptomyces sp. NPDC034111. Taxonomy (NCBI): domain Bacteria; kingdom Bacillati; phylum Actinomycetota; class Actinomycetes; order Kitasatosporales; family Streptomycetaceae; genus Streptomyces; species Streptomyces sp. NPDC034111. Next base: position 84,513 of record NZ_JBVIST010000022.1, read on the forward strand.
GAAGCCGTCCATGGCGAAGAACGCCGTGACGGCGAGGCGGAGTCGGGTCAGATGGGGTGGGTTTAGGGGGGTTCGGTCGGTGGCGACGGAGCCGTGATCCCTCGTGAGGACCCTCCGTATTTTGTTTAGTGTCGGCACAAAGTCAGAATAGAGGTGTGACCCAGACTCGGACAACCAGGCTGGAGCGGGGCCGAAGCGCCCTCGGACCCGCACTGGAGCTCGTACACACCGGACGCGCACCCACCCGTGCGGTCCTGACCTCGGAACTCGGCGTGACCCGTGCGACCGCGGGCGCGGTGGCCGCCGAGCTCGAAGCGCTCGGCCTGATCACCGTCGACTCCCGGCCCACCGCCTCGGTCGGCTCCCAAGGACGCCCCTCCCACCGGCTCTTCATCGCCGAGAACGGCCCGGTCGTGCTGGCCGCGCAGATCCACGCCGACGGATACCGCGCCGCCCTGGTGGGACTCGGCGGCCGGATCGTGGCGACCGCGCCCGCCTGCGGCACCATCCCCGCCGACCCGGCGCACGTCCTCGCCGAGGTGGTCGAGGCCGGTGCCGCCCTGCTGCGCGAGACCGGCCGCCGCTGCCTGGGCGCGGGCCTCGCGGTCCCCTCCGCGGTCGCGGAACCGGACGGTGAGGCCCTCAATCCGCTGCACCTGGCCTGGCCTTCGGGCGCACCGGTCCGCGAACTCTTCCTGCGCTCGCTCACCGAGGCCGGCATCCCCGGCGCCACCGAAACGGTCGGCTTCACCGGCAACGACGTCAACCTCGGGGCGCTCGCCGAACACCGCCACGGCGCCGGCCGGGGCGCCCGCGACCTGCTCTGTGTGGCCTCAGGACACCGCGGCGTCGGCGGGGCGCTGGTGCTCGACGGGCGCCTGCACAGCGGCAGTTCGGGCCTGGCCCTGGAGGTCGGCCATCTGACCGTCAACCTCGAGGGCGCCCCCTGCCACTGCGGGAGCCGCGGCTGTCTGGACGTCGAGGCGGACCCGCTCGCCTTCCTCACCGCGGCAGGCCGCGAACCGGGCCCCGAGGTCTCGCTGCTCCAGCAGGCCGCCGACCTGCTCCGGGAGGAGTACGCGGATCCGGGCGTACGCGCCGCGGCCGATCTCCTCATCGACCGCCTCGGCCTCGGCATCGCCGGACTCGTCAACATCCTCAACCCCGACCGCATCATCCTCGGCGGGCTGCACCGCGCCCTGCTGGAGGCGGATCCGGAGCGGCTGCGTGCCGTGGTCGCCGACCGCAGTCTGTGGGGCCGTAGCGGCGGGGTGCCGATCCTGCCGTGCAGCCTCGACCACAACAGCCTGGTCGGCGCGGCGGAGCTGGCCTGGCAGCCGGTGCTGGACGATCCGTTGGTGGTTCTGGAGCGGTAGCGGTAGCCGGGGGGAGGGGCGAGGTGGGAGCCGGGCCGGGCCGGGGCCTCAGCTCCCTCCCGTACGCGCCCCCGCCTGTCCCGTACGCGCCCCCAGTCCCGTATGAGTCCCGTGCCCCGTACGCGCCCACGCGGCGGCGAAGGCCCGGGCCGGATTCGCCGTCAGGAAGCGCGTCACCAGGTCGTCCCCCACGGCGAGTCCGAGCCGCTTCCGGTGGCGCCGCAGCAGATACGGCATGCCGGGGCCGCCGTTGACCGACCGGGCGCCGGCCGTCGTGGTGTCGCCACCCAGCAGGATCCGGTCGCCGAAGCCCGCCTCGGCGAGTGCGGCCACCGCCTCCGGCAGCCGCCAGTCGGTCGCATGATGGGCCTGTGAGGGGCCGTCGAAGGCCAGATACGCCCCGGCCTCGGCGGCCGCCCGGTGGACGACGAGATCCGGCGAGCGGTTGAGATGTCCGAGGATCACCCGGTCCGGCGCGACCCCCAACTCACCGCAGAGCAGGTCCAGTACATCCAGTGCGCCGGTGCCCAGCTCCAGGTGGACGCCGATGGCCGCGCCGGTGGCGTGATGGGCCTCGGCGGCCGCGGCCATCGTGTACCGGGCGTGCCGGTCCAGGCCGTGGAACCCACCGGCCACCTTGATCATTCCGGCGCGTACCCCCGTACCGCCGATCCCCTCGGTCAGCTCGCCGACGAACACCTCCGCAAGACCGGACCGGACCCGTTCCAGCACGTCGGGCGCGTAGTGCACCGCCTGGTGCAGCCCGGTGGCGGCGACGATCCGTACCACCGACTCCTGTGCCAGCCGCGGTAGTTCGGCGGCGCCCCGGCCCATGCCGTACGGCGTCCACTGGACCACCGCCGCGCCGCCGGCCTTACGGAAGGCTGCCAGCTCGGCGGCCGCGGCCGTGGCGTCGGCCAGTTCCTGGCCCGGTAGCCGGGGGCTGCGCAGGAAGAGGTGGTCATGGGCGTCGCACACACCGAGGTCCGCGGGCGCGATGTCGCCGAGGACGGTACGGATGAGGGCGCCGGCGGGCGGGTTCACGGAGGCGCTCACCACTGCGGCCCGGCGCCCAGTCCGGTGAGGTCCGGCGCGGAGAGATGCAGCACCTGATAGCGGTCGCCGGCCCCCTCCGGGACGGCGTCCGTCCAGAGGGTGAAGTGGAGCAGCTCCCAGTGCCGGGGATCGAGGGCCAGAGAGGTGGCGTGGACGCCCTCTGTGGTGGCCAGTTCCTCGTGCCGGGCGACTGCGTCCGCGATGACGGTGGGGAGGTCGGCGCCCTCAGGGACGGTCTCGGTACGCCGTGAAAAGGCACCGGGCCGGTGTCCCGTGGCCGGACCGGGCCGGTGGAACAGCCCCTGCCAGTGCTGTACGGCCGGCCGCCCGAAGTCGCGGACCACACCGCGGAATCCGTCGCCGAGGAGGAAGCGGTTCATGGCCTCCGGGTCGGCCCAGAGGTAGAACGGCGCGTACTGGTTGACGGGCGAGCCGTCCACCCCGCGCTCGCGGATCCCGTACGCCTTGAGGCCGAGCCCCGCGAAGTCGTCGAGGAGGTGGCCCCTGGACTTCACGCGATGCCGGATGAGCTGCATGTCGTAGTCGGCGGGCAGGGTGATCGCGTACTGCATGGCGTGCATGAGGGAACTCCGTACGTGCGGGTGCGGGGGAGGGGTGGGGTGGGCCTTGCGGGCGTCATGCGGTGCCCGGGTACTCCTGCGCGCCGACCAGTTCGGCCCACTCGGTGGTGGTGCCGTCGTCGGCGGCCTCGACGGTCGCCAGGTGGGTCATGGCGGTGTCCGGCGCCGCGCCGTGCCAGTGCCGCTCGCCCGGCGCGATCCAGACGGTGTCCCCGGTGCGGATCGGCTCCACGGGGCCGCCCGCGCGCTGCACCAGCCCCGCGCCCTCGGTGACGTACAGGACCTGGCCGTGCGGATGGGAGTGCCAGGCGGTGCGGGCGCCCGGCGCGAAGTGGACGCTGAAGATCCGCAGGCGGGAGGGCGCGGGCGGGACGGCGATCTCGTCGAGCCGGACGGTGCCGGTGAAGTGCGCGGCGGGGCCGGGTCGGCCGGCGGGGCGCTGCCGGGTGATCTCCATGAGGGGAACTCCTCTACGGGGTCGGGGCGTACGGGAGCCGGCCGCTCACCGGCTCGGAGCGGTTTGCGAGCCACGGCCTCACGGGCGGACCTGTGCGGCGAGCAGCGCCAGTACGCCCTGTACGGCGGCGTCGAACGGCGCCGGGTCGTCGGCGGCGCGGGCCAGCACATAGCCGCCCTGGACGACGGCGGTGACGGTCGCCGCGGTGGCCGCCGGATCGAGCTCCGCGGTCAGCTCACCGCGCTGCTGCCCCTCGGAGAGGACTTCGGCGATCCGGCCCTGGAGCCAGCCGAACATCTCGTCCAGCGGTGCGCGCAGTTCGGGGCTCTGCACCACATCGCGGTCCTGCGTCATCCGCCCGATCGGGCAGCCGCGCAACACCTGCCGCTCGCGCAGCAGATAGGCCGCGACCCGGTCGTACGCGCTACCGGGCGCGGTCAGGCACGCCTCGGCGGTCTGCTTCATGTCCTCCGCGGTGCGCCGGATCGCCGCCAGGGCGAGTGCGGACTTGCCCGAGAAGTGGTGGTACATGCTGCCCTGGCCGACGCCCGCGCGTTCCAGGATCGCCTTGGGGCTGGTGCCGACGTAGCCCCGCTCCCACAGGAGTTCCTGGGTGCTGCGCACCAGCCGTTCCTGGGTGCCGGGCTGCTTCTCCGTACTCATGGACCGTACTGTACATACCAGTAGTTACAGAGATCAAGAGTGGCCAGGGAGCAGCCGCCTTCGCCCGCATACTCCCTGCGCGGTACGGGCGAAGCCGCTGACCGTACGACGACGGGGCGCGGCCGGAACGTCAGGCTCGGAAGGGACAGATGAGAGCCCGTCCGACCGAGGAGTTGATTGCCATGCTCGAACTCGCCGACCCGTGGTCCGGTGGCGGCCCCGCCCCCTGGATCCTGTTCGTGCCCGTCGTCTGGGTGCTGGTCCTCTTCGGCGTGGTGACGCTGCTGCGCCGCACCGTCTGGCGGCACGGCGGGCCCGGCCGACAGTTCCGCGGACCGCAGTTCCGGGGCCCGCAGTCCTCCGCCCGCACCGATGCCCCCTCACCCATCGCCGTCCTCGGCCGGCGCTTCGCCGCGGGTGAGATCGACGAGGAGGAGTACTGGCGCCGGCTCTCCGTCCTGGAGGAGCACTTCGGCGCCGGCCCCAAGGGGGGCACGGCATGACCGGCCACGGCCCCACCGACCGCCAGCAACCGGCCACCGTGCCCGGCATCCCGGACCCGCACCCGCACCCGCCGCGCGCGATCTGGCGCCGACCCGCCTCAGCCGACCCTCGTGCCCCGTATGCGGCTCGGGGCGGCGGCCCCCGTACGGACGTCGTCGAGCGGTAGCGGCTCCCAGTACGGGTGGACCGTACGGGCCTCCTCGGGAGCGGTGATCAGCGCAGGAAGGGTGAACCACACGACCTTGCCGGTGCCTTCCGGGCGCATCCCCCAGGTCTCGCTGAGCGCCGCGATCAGCGCCAGGCCGCGGCCGCAGGTCTCCCAGTTGTCGGCGGCCCGGATCCGTGGCAGGCGGGGATCCTCGTCATGCACCGCAACCCTCAACTGATCAAGAAGTACGGACAGTTCGACGGTGCACTGCTTGCTGGGGCGGGCGTGCCGGTGGACATTGGCGAGAAGTTCGGTGACGCCCAGCGAGGTGGGGTCTATCAAGGCGTCGAGACGCCAGTCCCGCAGCTGTGCGGAGACGATTCTGCGCACATGTCCGATGCGAGCCGGAACGGCTTGGAGCTCCACCGTGCAGTGCCTGCTGGGCTGCCTGATCACGACCGCGACTCCCTGATGAGGCCGGGCGCCCCCCGAACCTGGCAGGGGCGAAGATCGGATCCAGCGATGCCGGCTGCACCACAGCGTCACCGCTGGTGAACCCTCAGTGATACGAGACCAGGGTCAGTCAGACGGTGCGCTCCCGCAACCGCACCACCTCGGCCGCGGCAGGCCCTCAGGGGCGTGGTGGACGGGCCGCTTCCAGGGCCTTGAAGAAGAGTTCCGGGGCGCCGAGGGTCAGCGAATAGCGGTGCCCGTTAATGGTGGCGAGCGCCCGGTCCCGTGCCGCGAACAGCGGTTTATGGGCCTGTACGGCCTGTAGCGGGGCGCTGTCGATCTCCGTGCCGTAGCTGGTCAGGAGCGCCAGCCGGCCGTCACGGATGACGACCTGCCCGGCGCGGGTCAGTGACCGCAGCCATCGCTCGATCCGTACGCCGGTCGCGTTGAATTCCGGCTCCCCCATGGTCGGCACCTCCTCGGTGAGACGGGCAGCTGCCCTCCACCGCCCCTAGTGGGCAGTTTGCCGCGAGGGCGCCCGGTGCACCAGTGCCCCTGGTCCTCGAAGGTATGCCCAACGGCCCTGCCCCAGGGCGTCCTTGGGGTCTCTCAAAGTGATGTTTATGCAGGTGAGAAGGGTGCGGAGGGTGGCTATAGTCGGAATCGGCCCGTGGTTGTGCACGGGCTCGGGAACCCAGAGGAGCGCGCCGGTGAGCACCGCACAGCAGCCGCAGAACCGGACCGAGGCCGGGAACGAGGCCGGGAACGAGCCGGTGGTCGGGGCGCCGATGCCGACCGTCGACGTCGATCACTCGGATCCGGACTATCGAAGCTGGCTGAAAGAAGCCGTACGCAAGGTCCAGGCGGACGCCAACCGCACCGCCGACACCCACCTCCTGCGCTTCCCGCTGCCCGAGAAGTGGGGCATCGACCTCTACCTCAAGGACGAGTCGACGCACCCCACCGGCAGCCTCAAGCACCGGCTGGCCCGCTCGCTGTTCCTCTACGGGCTGTGCAACGGCTGGATCCGCCCCGGAAAGCCCGTCATCGAGGCCTCCAGCGGCTCCACGGCCGTCTCCGAGGCGTACTTCGCCTCGTTGATCGGGGTGCCGTTCATCGCGGTGATGCCGGCCACCACCAGCCGTGAGAAGACCCGGCTGATCGAGTTCCACGGCGGCCGCTGCCACCTCGTCCAGGACCCGCGGACCGTCTACGAGGTCTCCGCCCGCCTCGCCGCCGAGACCGGCGGGCACTACATGGACCAGTTCACCTACGCCGAACGGGCCACGGACTGGCGCGGCAACAACAACATCGCCGAGTCGATCTACCAGCAGCTGCGGCTCGAGCGCTACCCCGAGCCCGCCTGGATCGTGGCCACCGCGGGCACCGGCGGCACCTCCGCGACCATCGCCCGCTACGTCCACTACATGCAGTACGACACCCGCGTCTGCGTCCCCGACCCGGAGAACTCCTGCTTCTTCGACGGCTGGCTCACCGGTGACGCCAAGTCCGACTGCGCCACCGCCTCCCGGATAGAGGGCATCGGGCGGCCCCGTATGGAGCCGAGCTTCGTACCCGGCGCGATAGACCGGATGATGAAGGTCCCGGACGCGGCCAGCATCGCCGCCGTGCGTGCCCTGGAGACCGCGATCGGCCGCAAGGCGGGTGGCTCGACCGGTACGGGCCTGTGGAGCGCTCTGAAGATCGTCGCGGAGATGGTCGCCGAGGGGCGTACGGGGTCCGTCGTCACCCTCCTCTGCGACCCGGGCGACCGCTACCTCGACAAGTACTACTCCGATGACTGGCTGGCCTCGCAGGGCCTGGACATCACGCCGTACGCACGCACCATCGAGGACTTCCTGGCCACCGGCACCTGGCCCGCCTGAGCGACGGTCCTGCGCCCGTCCCGCGCCCGCGCGGCTGCGTTGACCAGAGCTTCGACCAGAGCTTTGACCAGAGCCTTGACCAGGCCGAGCCGCAGGATGGTCGACGCGCGCCGCGGCAGGGTGGTTGATGCGGCGCCGCGGGTTGGTTCATGTGGCGCCGCAGGGTGGATGTTGTAGGGGCCGCAGGGTGGTTCAGGCCGCGCCGAGGCGTCGGTCCAGTGCCCGCGCCGACGCGCGGAAGGCGCGGCCCAGGCCCGGTCCGGCGAGGGCCATCACCCAGCGGAACGGCGCCGCGCCGTCCGCCGCGAAGGTCCACCGCAGCCGGGTGCCGCCGCCCGCCGGGGTCAGCCGCCAGTCCTCCAACAGGGCCCGCAGACCAGGGGCGTTGGTGTTGTCGACCCGGTAGGCGTAGTGCTCGTCCGGCTCGGCCGCCAGAACCGTCTCGGTGAACCGGGCGCCGCCCGTCAGCCGCACCTCGCGGCCGCTGCCGCCCCGTGTCGAGGCCGCCCGCGCCACGCCCGTGAACCAGCGCGACCAGCCCGCCACATCGCCCGCCAGCGCCGCATACACCGCCTTCGGCGGCGCGGCGACCTCCGCGGCGAACACCAGCCGAACCGGAGCGGACTCGACGAAGTCGAGCTCTACGGGGCGGAGTCGGCGCGCCATGGGACGAGCACCCCCTACGGGTCGGTCGGCGGCCGGGCTGCGTCTCCCCGGCCGCCGCACACCATAGCTGGCGCCCCGTCAGATGTCTGCTGCCCGAACGCACGCCGGCCGCCGCCGACCGCCGCGTCCCGCCGCCGATCGCCCGCCCGTTCGCAGTCTTCCTCAGAGCTCCGGGTCCGCCGGCTGCTCGCCCGCCACCACCAGCTCCGGCGGCAGCTCCGCGAACTCGGCCCGCGCCTCGGCGGACAGCCCCGCGTCCGTCACCAGCACATCGACCTCGTCCAGCGTCGCGAACGAACTCAGCCCGACCGTGCCCCACTTGGTGTGGTCGGCGACCACCACCACCCGCCGCGCGGACCGGACGAAATGCCGGTTGGTCTCGGCCTCCGCCAGATTCGGCGTCGACAGCCCCGCCTCCACCGATATTCCGTGGACCCCGAGGAAGAGCACATCGAAGTGCAGCGACCGGATCGCGGCATCCGCCACCGGGCCCACCAGGGTGTCCGACGGCGTCCGCACCCCACCCGTCAGCACCACCGTCGCGGCCCCGGCACGCGGCCCCGTGCCGCCGCTGGCCGCGGCCCGCTGTGCGGTGTAGAACACATCGGCCACCCGCACCGAATTCGTGACGACCGTCAGATCCGGGACATCCAGCAGCTGCTGGGCCAGCGCGAATGCCGTCGTGCCGCCCGCGAGCGCGATCGCGCTGCCCGGCGCGGCCATCTCGGCCGCCGCCTTGGCGATGTCCTCCTTGGCGCTCAGCTCCAGTGCCGACTTCGCCTCGAAACCAGGCTCATGCGCGCTCGGCTCACTGACCGGCACCGCGCCGCCGTGCACCTTCTCCACCATGCCCTGACGCGCCAGCGCGTCCAGATCGCGACGGACCGTCATGTCCGACACGCTGAGCTTGCGGGTGAGCTCATTGACCCGCACCCCGCCGCGCCGTCTGACCTCGTCGAGAATCAGGGCACGCCGCTGCTCCGCAAGGAGGTTCTGGTTGTCGCTCACCCCGGCCCGTCCCTTCCGCCCGGCTCGCCATGTCGGGTCGTACGCGCTGGCTGCCGCCTGCGATCACTGATTCCCTCATCCTCGCACGAGGCACTGACACCGACCCCGCTCCCACCACGAACGGGACCGCGGTCCCCCTCGGCCCCGTCGGCCCCGTCGGCCCTCTCGGCCTCCTTGGCTCCCGCAGCTCTCTCGGCCCCCTGTCTCCGCCTCGCGGCGCTCTCCCCCGCCCCCTCCCCCTCTCCCCCTTCGGGGGAGGGGGCGGGGGGTGGGTTCGGGGGTGGGGGGGGACGCGCGGTAACGCGTTCGCGTTGGGTGCGGGGCGTGTCCGCGTCGGGGGCGTGGAGGGTACGGCGTACGCGTCGGGCTGCGGCGGGAAATGTGTACGCGGCGGGTGCGGTGCGCGTCCGCGTCCGGACCGTCGAGTGGTACGGCGTACGCGTCGGGCCGCGGCGGCGAGTCCGCCTACGCGTCGGGTGCGGTGCGGTGTGCGTTCGCGTCCGGGCTGCGGAGGGTACGGCGTAGGCGTTGGGCCGCGGCGGGGAAATGTGTACGCGGTGGGTGCGGTGCGCGTCCGCGCCGGGCCGTCGAGTGGTACGGCGTACACGACGGGCCGCGGCGGGGAACCGCGTACGCGCCCGGTTGCGGCGGAGCCACGTACCCCGCGGAGGGCTCAGATATCGCTACGCGCCGAACAGCTGTCCGGACAAACGACCCGCCGTGGGGGACGGGTGGATGTCGTCTCGTAGGCACGAGACAATCCGTGAGGCAACGCACCGCATGACACCGCGCCGCAACGCACCGCGCCACACGGACAACGGGGGAAAGCCAGTGGAGACCGCGGAACCGACACCGCATGCCCGGTCAACGGGACGAGATGCAACGTCAGCTCCAACACCGGACGCGACGTCAGTCCCTACGCCGGACACAACGACCGCACCAGCACCAGCATCAGCACCAGCACCAGCACCCGAAGTAACACCTGAAGCAACACCAGCCCCAACCACAGCCCCAATCGCAGCTCCAACCGCAACCCCAGCCGCGGTTCCCACCCCTGACGCGCCACCGAACAGCCCGTCAGGCACCCCCTCGGACCACCCACCGAACGCACGACCCAACACACGACCCAACACCCCACCCCTCAAAGCCCCCCAGCTCTCGCTGGAGTTGTTGGTGCATGGTGTCGGGGGGACCACGGCGCAGGAGATGCTCGGGGATCCGCGGGTTCAGCTGATGACCGGGGACTACACCGCCGCCTGTTACCGGCGTACGGAGGACGCGGACGCGGAGGAGCGGCCCGGGGATTACCGGGGCGAGCCGGTGCGTGAGGCGTACTGCTGGTCCAATCTGACCTCGGGCAACGGGGCCCGTGCCCTGTGGCTGGTCCTGCTGCCCTTCATGGTCGCCAACCTGGCCCACTGGATGCGCCCGGCCGCGCCGGCCGACCACCGGGCGCAGCGGGTCTACGACCTCCTGGTGCGCCTTCTGGCGCTCACCCTCACCGTGCTGCTCGCCGCCGCGGCCTGTGAGGTGGCGCTCGACCTCACGGCCTGGCAGTGCGCCGGCACCACCGTCTGCGTCGCCGACAAGTCGTGGCTGGGCTGGCTGAGCCCCGACAGCTCCGGCTGGTGGAGCGCGCCCGGCCGGCGTCTTGCGCTGGCCTCCGTGGTGCCGCTGCTCGTCATCGGCTTCCTGTCGTGGCTCTCGCACCGCACCTGGAGCGCCTACGAGTCCGCCTCCCCGCCGCCACGGGAGCCCGGCAGCTCCCGCTACACCCCGCACGGGGAGCGGACCGCGCTCAGCCTGGAGGGCTTCTGGTACGGGCGCAGGCTGGTCGCCCGGCTGCGCGCCGCGCACACCACGGCCGGGGTGCTGACCATCGCCGCGGTGCTGCTCGCCGCCGGCGCCAAGGCGGACCGGCACAGCGGCGGCTACTCCGCTCTCGCGGTCACCGGCCGGGCCCTGACCGCCCTGGTGATCCTGCTCGCCGTCGTCACGCTCGTCGTCGTATGGCGGACCGCGCGCAGCGAGGCGGAACCGGACGACGCGTCCGACCGCCTGGTGGTTCGGGCGCTGCCGTACGCGGCGCTCGGCGTGCTGGCGCTGATCGCGGTGCACAGCGGCTGGGTGCGCCCCGGGGCCCGCAGCCACGGGCCGCTGCCCGGCGCCGCCGCGTTCGGCGGTATCGCGGTCTTCCAGGGCGTGCTGGTGCTTGCGCTGGCGGTGACCGCCTGGATCCTCCAGCGGGCCGCCCGCACCGAGTCCCGTACCGCCCTGCGCGGGATGGGCGGACCCGCCGTCGCCTTGCTGGCCTGTGCGGTCGGCGGTGTGCTGTCCGGGGGAGTGGCGCAGCGCTTCGCGGACTGGATGGACGGCGGGGCGACGCCGGGCCAGGCGCACGCCCCGATTCCCGGCCCGCCGGTTCTGCTGTCCTGGCAGGCGTCGGTCCTGCCGGTCCTGCTCCTCGTTGTCGCGGTGGTCGTGGTGCTCGCCGCGGTCCGGGTGGTGATCGTGCGGAGGCGGGTCGTCCAGGACGTCCCCGGGCTCTACGACCCGCGTGAGCGCCCCGATGAGCGCCGGACGAAGCGGATCGCCGGCACCATCGCCCGCGCCGGACTCACCGACGCGGCGCCCGTACTGGTCGCGGCCACCTCCGCGGTCACCCTGTTCCTGGGGGCGGGCGCGGTGGCCGGTGCCTGGCTCACCGACCGGGCGCCCGGCCGCGCCACCGCCGGGGCGCCGCCCGTCGTGCACGCCGCCGCCGAGACCGCGGAGTCCCTCGGCTCCTGGCTGATGAGCGCCGGCGTCATACTGCTGATCGCCATGGGTCGGCGCGCCTACCGTGACCACTCCGCCCGCCGCACCATCGGGATCCTCTGGGACGTCGGCACGTTCTGGCCGCGCGCCGCCCACCCGTTCGCCCCGCCCTGTTATGCCGAGCGGGCGGTCCCCGACCTCACCTGGCGGATGGCCACCTGGACCGAACGGTTCGACGGCCGGCTGGTGATCTCCGGGCACTCGCAGGGCAGCGTGCTGGCGGCCGCAGCCGTCTGGCAGCTGGATCTGGTGACCCGCAGCAGGGTCGCCCTGCTGACGTACGGCAGCCCCCTGGAGCGCCTGTACGGGCGCTGGTTCCCGGCCTTCTTCGGGCCGCCCGCGCTGACCGGACTGCACCGCGAGATGGACGACTGGCGCAACCTGTGGCGCTTCACCGACCCGATCGGCGGGCCGATCCGGCTCACCTGCGAGGACGGCCGCCGGATCGACGAGGGGCCGCTGCGCGACCCGCTGGCCTTCGGCCGCACCCTGCAAAACCCGCTGCCCGCCCAGATCATGGGCCACGGCGACTACCAGGCCGACCCAGTCTTCGACGCGGTCCGCGCCGAACTGATCGCCCGGCTCGCCCCGGGCGTACCGGCGCAGCGGCATGTCGACGGGTGCTCGGCGGCCCCGGACACCCGCCCCGCTCAGGGGAGTTCGGGCAGATCGTCCGCGTAGAGGAGGGTCAGGTCGTCGGTGCTCGGGTCGGACAGCTGCGCCACCCGGCCCGCGTGCCGTTCGACCATCGCCTCGAACGTCTGCCGGGCGGTGCGGCCGTTGCCGAACGACGGGCCCTTCGGCAGTGCGGTGAAGTACTTGAGCAGCGCCTCGCCGGCTCCCTCGGCGAGGCGGTACTCGTGCTCCTCGCCCTGCTGCTCGACGATCCTCAGCAGCTCCTCGGGGGCGTAGTCGCCGAAGGTGATGGTCCGTGAGAAACGGGACGCCACACCGGGGTTGACCGCGAGGAAGCGCTCCATCTCGGCGGTGTAGCCCGCGACGATCACCACCACCGCGTCCCGGTGGTCCTCCATCAGCTTCACCAGGGTGTCGATGGCCTCCTTGCCGAAGTCCCGCCCGGAGTCCTCGGGGGAGAGGGCGTACGCCTCGTCGATGAAGAGCACCCCGCCGCGCGCCCGGTCGAACGCCTCCTGGGTGCGGATCGCCGTCGAGCCGATGTGTTCGCCCACCAGGTCCACCCGTGAGACCTCGACCAGATGCCCGCGCTCCAACACCCCGAGGGAGGCGAGGATTTCGCCGTACAGCCGGGCCACGGTGGTCTTGCCGGTGCCGGGGGAGCCGGTGAAGACCAGATGGCGGCGCACGGAGGCGGCCTTGAGGCCCGCTTCCTGGCGCCGGCGGCCCACCTCGATCATGTTGATCAGGCTGCGCACCTCACGCTTGACGCTCTCCAGCCCCACGAGGGTGTCGAGTTCGCCCAGTACCTCGTCGGAGGGCCGGCTGCTGACGGTGACCGGCTCGGCGGCAGTGGGGGCGGCGGGCGGCCGTGGGCTCTGCGCCGGGACGTTGCCCAGCAGGCCGGCGGTCTGTGTGGCCTGCTGTACGGCCGGTGCCGTCACCCCGGCGGCCGGCGCCGGTACCGCGCGGCTCTCGTCGCTGGTGCAGTCCTGGACGGTCGGCCCGTCGCCGTGGCCGGTCCCGCCGTCGGCGAATTCATAGCCGCCGCGCGCACACCGCTCCGTACGGCACCGCGTCAGCGTCGTACGGCAGCCGTCGATCACATGGAAGCCGAAGCCGGAACTCCCGGTGACCCGGCAGCCGTGGAAGGTGCCGCGGCCCTCGGCCGAGACGTAGAACCCGGCCTCGGTCGGTGAACTGACCGTGCAGCCCTCGATGGTGGGGTCCGCGCCCTTGGTGACGATCACCCCGGTCTGTGCCCCGTCGATGGTGCAGTTGGCGAGCGTGCCGCCGCTGCCGTGGTCACGGAACCACGCCCCGGTCGCCGCCTCCCGGATCCGGCAGTCGTCCAGCTGCACGGTCGCCCCGTCGCTCACCGACACCGCCGTGTTGCGGACCTGTGCGATATCGCAGTCGACCACATCGGCGCGGGAGCCGCGGTCCAGGACGAACAGCGCGTCCGGGACGTCGTGCACCCGGGTCGAGTCCAGTACGGCGGTGGCGCCGTCGCTCACCCACACCGCCGGATAGTCGCCCGTGCTGTCGTGGATCTCGCACTGGTTGGCGTCCACCCGGGTGCCCGGGTCCCATACGGACAGGCCGTTGCGCCCGAAGTGCCGCACCGTGCTGCGGGTCAGGGTCAGCACCGAACGGGACCGCAGATCGACCGCGTTCTCCGGGATGTCGTGGATGTCGCAGTCGGCGAGCGTGAGCACCGCGTCGGTGTCCAGGGTGATGCCGTCGGCGGAGGTGCGGTGCACCGTGCAGTCCGTGAGGTGGCCGGTGGCCCGCGCGGCCACCTGGATGCCCGCGCCCTTGATCTCGTACAGCTCGCAGCCCACCGCCTCGACCGCGCTGCCCTCGCCGTTGACCGACAGACCGGCGCCCGAGGCGTGGTGGATCCGGCAGTTCTCCAGCCGCGGATGGGCCCCGCCGCGTACCGCCACCCCGGCCTGCCCTGCGGCCACCACCTCGCACTCCTCGAAGAGGCCGCCGGCGCCGTCCAGCACGCTGATGCCCACCCCGCCCGCGTTGTCGACCGTGCAGCGCCGTACGGTCGGCCGGGCGCCGCCGCGTACCTCGATGCCGGACGCGGACCGGGTCACCACCCGCAGACCGGACAGCTCGGGGGCGCCGTCCTCCACCAGCAGCGCGGGCGAGGCCGAGTCGGTCGCCTCCAGATGCAGATCGTGCACGGTCGCCGAGGCACGTATGGTCAGCGCGACCCCGTCGGCCGGGGCGATCCGCACCGAACCGCGGGCCCCGTCCGGGCCGCGCAGCGTCACCGCGCGCAGCAGCACCAGGTTCTCCCGGTACGTACCGGCCGGGACGGTCAGCACATCACCGTCCCCGGCGGCCTCCAGGGCGGCGGCGAGCGAGCTGTACTCCCCTGTGCGGCGCCGCCAACGCGACGTTCCGGAGTGCGTCACCTGGACCGAGCCCTGTGCCATGGCGCTGTCGTGCCCCCACCTCGTGCGGCTGATGTCGGCCCGGCTGCCATCCGTCCGCGGATGTCCGCATTCGGGTTCTCCGGGCCCCAGCCGAGAGGCTGGCGCCCCCACCGTAGCGCGCCCGGCGGGCGGCAGTTGACACGGTCAGTGCGCCTGGTCAGCTGCGGAGCGCAGAGGCTCAACTCCCCGCGTCGGCCCGGCCCCAGGTCTGGCCCGCGCGCTCCCACTCCTCGTCCCAGCGGCGGTAGCGACGCACCATCAGCTGCCCGACGACCAGCCGCCGGACGCCCTCGATCAGACCGCCGGCCGCGGCCGTGGTGCCCAGACCTGCCAGCACCGCATGGGTACCGGCCGTGCTGACGTCCATCGGCCGCGGCATCACCCGGCCCTGGCCGTCCGTCCAGATCCGGAACCGCTCACCGGGCTCCACCGGGCGCGGTGCCGAGATCTGCCCGATATGCGGCCGGCCGTCCACAGCCGTCCACCGGGCGATGACCCGGCGGTGCGCATCGCGGTGCGAAGAGGTCTCCGGGTCGGGGTCCAGCGGGGCCCGGGAGACCAGCCGGTCGACGGTGACCCACACCAGATGCCGCTGCTGGTGCTGCACCCGTACGGTCTCCAGCAGCGCGCCGTGCGCCGCCCGGCCGGTGAACCAGCCCACGGAGGGCGCCCCGAGGGCGATGAGGAGGGCGGCTATGAGCGCCACCCAGGCCTCGAGCCGATCGGTTCTGCGGCGCAGCGGGTTGTGCCGCCAGCGCCATACACCTCTCATCGCTCGCATCGCTGCCCCCTCTCCGTGTCCGTGAATACCGCATCAGGGGTACCCCAGGCGAGGGTTCTGCCAAGAGAGAGCAACATCACGCCAAACGGAGAGCGACTTTTGGCCGTACGCAGCGGCCGGCTCCCGCTGCGGCTACCGTGCGGTCGGCGCAGCCGTACCGCCTGGCACGGACCGGGTCCGGACAGCGGGACGCGGCCCGCAGCGGACGCGAACGCCCGCGGCGCGGCCATGGCGCAGGCCGCGCCGGCCCGTCAGTCGAGGATCTCGAACGGGTCGCCGATACGGATCGTGCCGGTCCCACGGGGTATCAGGTTCTGGCCGAAGACCAGCCGGTCACCGAAGCGGCGGTGGCGGGCCAGGGTCCGCAGCGGCTCCTTGCCGCGCTCGGCCGTCTGCTGGTCCGTGGTGGTGACGACACAGCGTGCGCTGGGCTTGGCCACCTGGAAGACCACCTCGCCGATCCGGACCCGGTGCCAGTCGTCCTCCGCCCAGGGAGCGGTGCCGTCGACCACCACATTGGGCCGGAAGCGGGTCATCGGCAGGGGGCCCTCATCGGCGTGGTCGCCCTGCGCGATGAGGGAATTGAGGGCGTCCAGCGACGAGGTGGTCGTCAGCAGCAGCGGAAAGCCGTCGGCGAAACTGACCGTCTCTCCGGGCTCGCAGTACTCCGGGTCGATGGGCCGGCGCTTCTCCGGGGCGTCGAGATGCACCAGCCGGCACGCGAGACCCAGATACCTGCTGAACCACGCGGCCGCGGCCTCGCCCGCGGGCACCGCCTCGACCTCGTCCTTCCAGACCTCGACCGGAAGGGTCTCCCCGCTCTCGGGCACCTCGACCGTCAGCGGCGGCATACCGGGCGCGGTGAGCCGGAGGGCACCGCCCGGCATGCCCTCGGCGCGTGCCAAAGCCAGCCTCGGCTGCGGCCGTTGGGTGAGCTGCCTGCCCTCGGCGTCCACGAGCAGCCACCGGCGGTCCCCGGCGAGCCCCCACGGCTCCACGACCGCCTCGCCGGGACCGGACCCCGCAATGGATTTGACCGGATAGAGATGGATCGAGTGGAGCACAGGACTGGGCATGTGTTCCATCCTGCCAGCCGCCTCGGACAGTTGGCCGGCCGCCCGGGTCAGTACCCGCGTGGATACTGCCGGCCGTACGGGTCGTCGTACGGCGCGGCCGGCCGCGGCGCGACCGGAGCGGCGGGCCGCATCGCCTCGTACCCCGTGCCCGTTCCGGGCGCCGGGCGCTGAGGCTGGGGCTGCTGCGGGGGCTGGTAGCCGCCGCGGGTGCCCGACTGATGCGGGATGTACGGCGCCGGGGCCTGCTGGAGCGGGGCGACCGGCTGCGCGGCCGCACCCGGATAACCCTGCCCCGGCGAGGGGTAGGAGGGGGCGGCGGGGAGTGCCGGCAGCGCCGAGGGCAGCGCCGGCAAATAGGACGAACCCGTGTCATAAGGGGAGGGGTTCACCCGGATCGGGGCGATCTGTGGTGTACCGCGCTCTGCGACGAGGCTGTCGTAGATCGGGGTGTCCGGGAAGGAAGGCGAAGCGTAGTAGCCGCCGCCGTAGGTAGAGCGGGGGGAGGTCATGCCTCATAAGTTAAGCCCACCATGTGCCGATTGGGGAGCCTGAAAAGAAGGTTGTTTTACGTGTTCGGAGTGGCCATGGATCGCCAATGCGAGCGAACTTGGGAAAATCGGTCGCGATCGCCCGTAGGAATCGTGTAAAGACCTCGCTTCTCCCGGGTGAACAAGGCGCGTTCGCAGTGGTGAGGGCCGAGTAGGTTGGTGGGTGTCGCCGGCGAGGGGGCACGGACAAGAGGAAGGCGCAGCGATGTCGATGCTCAAGGGCAGCAATGTCCCGGTCCCGGCCCCGGCGGTCCGGGTGGAGCTGGGCTGGCAGGCCGCTCCGGGGACACCGGACGTGGACGCCTCGGCGCTGCTGCTGGTGTCCGGAAAGGTCCGCGACGACGGGGACTTCGTCTTCTACAACCAGGCCGTGCACGCCTCCGGCGCCGTACGGCACGAGGGCAAGCGGCCGGCCGGCGGCGCGATGACCGACAGCCTCACCGTCGCCCTGGCCTCCGTGGAGCCCGCCGTCGACACGGTGGTGCTCGCCGCCTCCGCCGACGGGGGCACCTTCGGGAGCGTCCCCGGGCTGCACATCAGGGTGCTGGACGCGGCGAGCGGCGCCGAGATCGCCCGTTTCGACAGCCAGGACGCCACCACCGAGAGCGCCTTCGTGCTCGGCGAGCTCTACCGCCGCCAGGGCGCCTGGAAGTTCCGTGCGGTGGGGCAGGGGTACGCCACCGGACTCGCGGGCCTGGCGACCGACTTCGGCATCAGCGTCGACGAGCCCGCGACGGCACCCTCCCCGCCCCCGCCGCCGGCTCCCGCGCCGTCCACTCCGCCCGCCGCGCCCCCGGCGATGGCGCCCGCGCCCCCGATGGCGCCTCCTCCGGCGCCGCCCGCGCCCCCGTTGCCAACGGGTCAACCGGCGGCGTCAATCCCGCCCCCGCCGGGGCAGTACGCACCGGCTCCCGCACCGGCTCCCATTCGTCTGACCAAAGTCACCCTCACGAAGGAGGCCCCCGCCGTCTCGTTGACGAAGCAGGGCGGCACCTCCGGGGCGATGCGGGTGAACCTCAACTGGACCGGCGGCGGCGCCGGCAAGCGGCTCACCAAGAAACTCGGCCGCAAGGCCATGCAGGCCATGGGCGCCCGCGGCGCGCTGCTGCCCCCGTCCGGCGAGCTGGACCTCGACCTGTGCGCGCTGTACGAACTCACCGACGGCGCGGCCGGTGTGGTCCACCCGCTCGGCAACAACTTCGGCTCCCTGCACGCCCCGCCCTACATCCAGCTCGACGGCGACGACCGCACCGGCGCGGTCGCGGCCGGCGAGAACCTGACCATCAACCTCGACCACCAGGCGCACATCAAACGCATCCTGATCTTCGTCACCGTCTACGCGGGCGCCCGCAGCTTCGAGGGCCTGAACGCCACGGTCACCCTCCAGCCCCAGCACGGCGCCCCGGTCGACTTCTCGCTCGACGCCTGCACGGTGCCGTCCAACGTCTGCGCACTGGCCCTGATCACCAACACCGGCAGCGAACTCGTCGTCCAGCGCGAGTCCCGCTACCTCGTTCCCGAGCCCGGCGTCAGTCCGCAGCGCACCGTCGACCACGCCTACGGCTGGGGCCTGAACTGGTCCCCGGCCAGCAAGTGACCGCGGGGGCGTGGCTCAGGGCGCGCCGTACGTCCGGCCCTTCCACGCCGCGCCGCGCCCCCGGTAGTGCTGCACCGCCGAATCCACGGTCATCAGCAGATAGAGCAGCGCGGTGAACGGCAGCAGCGGCGCCGCCCACGGCGGCTGCCCGTAGTAGCGCAGCATCGGCAGATACGTCCCGCACATCACCGCCCAGGCGGCGCCGCCCAGGGCCGCGGTCGCCGGAGCGCCGCCGGCCAGCCCCGCCGCCAGGGCGACCGGCGGCGCCAGATAGATCAGGGCGAGACCGAGGACGGTGCCGAGCAGCAGCGTCGGCCGGTGCCGCAGTTGGGCGTAGGCGCTGCGTGAGACCATCCGCCACAGATCGGCCGGCCGCGGGTACGGCCGTACGCTGTCGACCCGGTCCGCCAGCCCCAGCCAGATCCTGCCGCCGCTGCGCTTGACCGCCCGTGCCAGCGTCACATCGTCGATCACCGCATGCCGGATCGCCTCCGGGACGCCGGCCCGCTCGGCCGCCTCCCGGCGCAGCAGCACACAGCCGCCGGCCGCCGCCGCGGTCCGCGCGCCGGGGCGGTTGACCCACCGGAAGGGGTACAGCTGCCCGAAGAAGTACACGAAGGCCGGCACGATCAGCCGCTCCCAGCCCGTCGCCACCCGCAGCCGCGCCATCTGCGAGACCAGATCCAGCCCCGCCGAGCGGGCCGCGGCCACCAACTCCCGCAGACTGTCCGGTTCGTGCGCGATATCCGCATCGGTCAGCAGCAGATACTCCGGTGCCATCCGCTCCCGCGCCAGTGCGATCCCGTGCCGCAGTGCCCACAGCTTGCCCGTCCAGCCCCGCTCGGGCTCACCGGGCGAGGACACCGTCAGCGGCAGCCCGCCCCGCGCCGCCGCCAGTTCGCGGGCGAGCGCCCCGGTCCCGTCCGTACTGCCGTCGTCGACCAGGAACACCTCCGCCCGGCCCGGGTACTTCTGGCCGAGCAGCGAGGGCAGGCTCGCCGGCAGCACCGCGGCCTCGTCCCGCGCCGGGACCACCACCGCGACCGACGGCCAGCGCTGCGGATCGCGGCGGTCCGGCAGCCGTACGTCCGTCCGCCAGAAGAAGCCCTGCCCCAGCAGCAGCCACACCCAGGCCAGCAGGGACCCGGCACCGATCCACTCCATCGCTCCCACGGCCGCAGTCTGCCGCACCGCACGCCGGTGGCCGGTCTGCCCGGCGGACGTGTCCCGCCCACCCCGCCCGGTATGACAAGTCGGACGTCCGGGCCGGTAAAGTGGCCGGGTGAAGATCGCGCTGATGGACTCCGGGACCGGGCTGCTCGCGGCGGCCGCCGCCGTGCGGCGACTGCGGCCGGACGCCGATCTGGTCCTCTCCTCGGACCCCGACGGCATGCCCTGGGGCCCGCGTACCCCCGATGATGTCGCCGCCCACGCCCTGGCCGTGGCCCGCGCCGCCGCCGCACACGACCCCGATGCACTGATCGTCGCCTGCAACACCGCGTCGGTCCACGCACTGCCCGCGCTCCGCGCCGAACTGGAACCCGCCGTCCCGGTCATCGGCACCGTCCCGGCGATCAAGCCCGCCGCGGCCGGCGGCGGCCCGGTCGCCATCTGGGCCACCCCCGCCACCACCGGCAGCCCCTACCAGCGGGACCTGATCGAACGCTTCGCGCACGGGGTGGCCGTCACCGGCGTGCCCTGCCCGGGGCTCGCCGACGCGGTCCAGGCCGCCGACGAGGCCGCCATCGACGCCGCCATCGAGGCCGCCGCACAGCACACCCCCCGGGACATCCGCGCCGTCGTCCTGGGCTGCACCCACTACGAACTGGTCGCGACCCGGATCCGGTCCGCCCTCCAGCAGTCCGGCGCCCCCGCGCTCGTCCTGTACGGCTCCGCCGAGGCCGTCGCCGCCCAGGCGCTGCGCCGCATCGGTGCCGAGCCGGCGCCCGCGGCCGCCCCGACCGGCACGGTCAGCGTGATCCTCAGCGGCCGCCCGGCCGCACTTCCGGCCGAAGCGCTCACCTACGCCGAGGGCCGGCTGCTCGCCGGTCACCGTACGGACACCGCGGACGCACTGAGCGGCTGAGCGGCCGGAACGCCCCGTCCGAGACCCTGCCGCAGCGTGCGAAGACGCGTACGCTGCGTCCCATGAGGGACCACCCCCACGAGGGGGCAGCAGCCCCCGGCAACCACAGCAACAACGACGGCGGCGATTCGCCCGTCCCCGTCGGCGGCGCCCATGCGGACCCGGACGTCTGGGAGGGCAGCGCCACCAACCGCATCCAGTGGCTGCTGGCCGCGGTGGGCGCGGCCTGTCTCGCGCTCGGCATCGAGCTGGCCGTGGACAGCAGCTGGAAGTCGGGCCTGGCGCCGCTGGTGATGTCGGTGGTCGGCTGTGTGGCGGCCGGTCTGCTGGTGCTCTTCGGCACGCTGGCCTTCGTCCATGTCGCGGTGCGGGTCGACATGGAATGTCTGGAAGTGCGGTGCGGCCATATAGGGGTGCCGCGCCGCCGGATCCCCCTCGACACCGTCATCGGCGCCGACTTCGCACCGCAGGTCACACCGCGCCACTGGGGCGGCTGGGGCTACCGCTGGCGCCCCGAACAGGGCACGGCCGTGGTCGTACGCCGCGGTGAAGGCCTGGTGCTCCGGCTCGGCGACGGGCGGACGTTCACCGTCACCGTCGACGACGCCGAGGGCGGGGTCCGCACGATCCGTCGTCTGCTCCAGCTGCGCAACGGTTCCCCGGCCGGCGCCTGAAGAACCCGACCCGGTGGGCGCGTGGGGGCGGGCAGGGCGCGCGGGCCGGGGCCCGTGCCTCGCGACCAGGGAAAGCTCCGGGCCGTCCGGTGCGGAGGACCAGGGAACTCTCCGGGCCGTCCCCGCGGGGCCGGTCCCGTAGGGTCGGAGCATGGCAACCCCCGACTTCATCCGTGACCTCCGCCAGTCCATCGGCCGGCAGCTGCTGTGGCTGCCCGGCGTGAGCGCGGTGGTCTTCGACGACCGGGGCCGGGTCCTGCTGGGCAGGCGGGCCGACACCGGCGGCTGGTCGGTGATCGGCGGGATCCCCGAGCCCGGCGAGCAGCCGGCCGAGACCGCGCGGCGCGAGGTGTACGAGGAGACCGCCGTGCGGGTCGTCCCCGAGCGGGTGGTCCTGGTCGAGACCATGCCGCCCACCCACTACCCCAACGGCGATGTCTGCCAGTTCATGGACGTGACGATGCGCTGCCGCGCGGTCGGCGGCGAGGCGCGGGTCAACGACGACGAGTCGCTCGAGGTGGGCTGGTTCGACCCGGACGCCCTGCCCGAGGTCAACGACTATGCGCGCACCCGCATCAAGCGGGCGCTGGAGGACGCGCCGACGTGGTTCCACGACGTGGGCGAGGAGCAGCCGGAGCAGGCGCCGCAGTCTCAGGGGTAGGCCCCCAAGGGTTCACAGCTCCTCCGTCGACGGCTCCTCCATCGGGTCCGACGGCTCACCGGGGAGGGTGGGCAGCTGGGACCCGTCCGGCTCGCCGGGTTCCTCGGGCGGCGCGGGACCGGTGTCCTCCCCGGACGGCTCCTCGGTGTGCATCTCGCGCCGGTCCTTGCGGCAGCTGGTGATCCAGGTGCCGGTGGGGCCGCTCTCGTACTGGCAGAGCCAGCCGCGTACGGACAGCGTGCCCCGGTCGTCCTCGGCCTCCCGTGGCGCCCGCAGGAAGAATTCCGACATCACGTCGCGGGCCTCCGTACAGCCCACCGTGCCGCCGGCGCCCGGATCCGCGTAGAGCGCGACATCCCCCTTCTTGCCGAGGGCGTCCCTGATCTCGCCGCAGCTCACCGGCTGTCCGGGCACGGTGGGGGAGGGGGCCCCGGAGCGCTGCGGGTCCGGCCCGGTGCCCGTACCGGCGGACGACGACGCGGTGGTCGACGCCTCGTCGCCCTCCTCCGCGTCACCACACCCCGCGGCAGTCAGGGCGAGCAGCACGGTCGGCACGGCGATCAGCCTCCGCATGACGGACTCCCTTGTGGCGGCGGTGCGCAGAGGACAGCTGCGTCGTACGACGCTAGGAGGCCCGCGGCGGGGCGGCGAACCGGGGCGGCCGTTCGGGTGATGCGTGCCGGGCGGTGCGGGGCGCGGCAGGGCGGCCCCGGCGGACGTGTCCGGACGCCATGCCCGGACGGTGAAGTGTGGTGCCGCGGCACATCGGAGGCGGACCGGTCGCTGCCTAGGGTGCGGACATGACCATGAGCGGCGCCCCAGGAACCCCCGGCTCGCCAGGAACGCCCGGCTTTCCCGGGGCCCCGGGGAGCCCGGGACCGGTCTCCCTCGACCTGGCCGGCCGCACCGCCCTCGTCACCGGCGCGGCCGGCGGCATCGGCCGCGCCTGTGCCCTGCGGCTCGCGTCGGCCGGCGCCACCGTGCGCGCGGTCGACCGGGACGCGGCCGGCCTCGCCGAACTCGCCGCCGCCCGCCCCGAAAGCGCCCCCGGCACCATCGAACCCCGCCCCCTCGACCTCACCGACCTCGACGCCGCCGAACGGGCCGCGGCCGGCACGGACCTGCTGGTCAACAACGCCGGCATCCAACTCGTCCGTCCCATCGAGGAGTTCCCGCCCGAGGTCTTCCACCAGGTGCTCACCGTCATGCTGGAGGCGCCCTTCAGGCTGCTGCGGGGTGCGCTGCCCCATATGTACGCGCAGGGCTGGGGCCGCGTCATCAACATCTCGTCCGTGCACGGACTGCGGGCCTCCCCCTTCAAATCCGCCTATGTCGCCGCCAAACATGGCTTGGAGGGACTGTCGAAGACCGCTGCCCTGGAGGGCGCCCCGCACGGCGTCACCAGCAATTGCCTCAGCCCCGGGTATGTCCGCACCCCTCTCGTCGAGCGGCAGATCGCCGACCAGGCGGCCGTGCACGGCATCCCCGAGGAACGCGTCCTCACCGACATCCTGCTCGCCGACTCCGCCCTCAAACGGCTGCTCGAACCGGAGGAGGTCGCCGAGGCCGTCGCCTACCTCTGCACCCCGCAGGCGTCCTTCGTCACCGGCACCTCGTTCGCGCTGGACGGCGGCTGGACCGCGCACTGAGCGCCGCGCACGGTACGCACCGGTCCGCGGGCGGCCGGGTCTGGCGCACCGCGACGACCCGAAGGTAAGCCTGTGACCATGCCGCACGACCAGCCGACGCCCGCGCCCGTCCCCGGGGACGGCTCCGCCCACGACCCGGCCGAGGCCCCGTTCCTCGGCCTGCTGGCCACCGGCGCCGCCGCCGAGGAGTACGAGCGCCCGGTGCTGCGCGCCCGCGCCGAGGGCGCGTCCGCCGGCCGGCTCGCCGCCCTGGAGCGGGCCAAACTGCTCGCGCTGCGGGTCCGCACCGAGCTGGAGGACCGCCGGCGGCGCGAGGCCGAGCTGTCCGCGCTCTACGCCACCGCGCACGACCTGGCCGGGCTGCGCGACCTGGACGCCGTCCTGCGCGCGATCGTGCGCAGGGCCCGCTCCCTGCTGGGCACCGAGGTCGCCTACCTCACCCTCAACGATCCCGCCGCCGGCGACACCTACATGCGGGTCACCGACGGCTCGGTCTCCGCACGCTTCCAGCAGCTGCGGCTCGGCATGGGCGAGGGCCTGGGCGGACTCGTCGCACAGACCGCCCGCCCCTACGTCACCGACAGCTACTTCCACGACGAACGGTTCCGGCACACCCGCACCATCGACTCCGGCGTCCGCGACGAGGGCCTGGTGGCGATCCTCGGGGTGCCGCTGCTGCTTGGCAGCGGCGTCATCGGGGTGCTCTTCGCCGCCGACCGCCGCGAGCGGGTCTTCGAACCCGGCCAGATCGCGCTGCTCGCCGCCCACGCGGCACACGCCGCGGTGGCCATCGACACCGCCAACCTCCTTGCCGAGACCCGTAAGACGCTTACCGAACTCGAGGCCGCCAACGAGATCATCCGTGACCGCAGCGCGGTCATCGAGCGCGCCTCGGACATCCACGACCGGCTGGCAGAACTGGTGCTGCGCGGCGGCGGCGTCCAGGACGTCGCGGACGCGGTGGCCCAAGTGCTCGACGGCGAGGTGGAGTTCACCGAACCCGAGCGGGCACCGGCCGCTGCCGTGGACCGCTCCCGCACCGACGGGCACGCCGTACGGGACGGCGCCGACTGGGTCGCGGCGGTGTGGGTGGGCGGCGAGGTGCTCGGCGCCCTCGTCCTGCGCGGTCATCCGGCGCTGGACCCGGTCGACCAGCGGACCCTGGAGCGGGCCGCGATGGTCACCTCGCTGCTGCTGCTCGCCCGCCGCACCGCCGGCGAGGCCGAACAGCGGGTCCGCGGTGAGCTGTTGGACGACCTCCTGGACGCCGCCGCCCGCGACCCCCGGCTGCTTCGCGAACGCGCGGCCCGGGTCGGCGCCAACCTGGACGCGCCGCATGTGGTGCTGGCGGCGCGGATGGCCGGGGCGCAGGCACCCGGCTGCGGCGGCCCGCCCCGCCCCGACGGTGCCGACCGCCGGCGCCTGTGGTCGGCGGCCTCCCACCTCGCCGCGACCCGCCACGGGCTGGCCGCCGTACGGGACGGCGGGGCGGTGCTGTTGCTGCCGCTGGGCCCCGACGGCGACCCGGCGCACACCGCACGGGAGATCGCCGGCCGGCTCAGCACCGCCCTCCACGTCCCCGTCACGGTCGGCGCCTCCGCCCCGGTCCCGGCCCCCGCCGCCCGGCCCGCGGCGGTGGCGGACGGGTACGCGGAGGCCAGACGCTGCCGGGAGGCGCTGTGCGCGCTGGGCCGGACCGGCCAGGGCGCGGCCGCCGCCGACTTCGGCTTCCTCGGACTGCTGCTGGCCGACACCCGCGATGTCGACGGCTACGTCCACCGCACCCTCGGCGCGGTCGCCGACTACGACGCCCGCCGTGGTACGGAGCTGCTGCGCACCCTTTCCGCCTACTTCGCCTGCGGGATGAGCCCGGCCCGCACCAAGGACGAGCTGCATGTCCATGTGAACACCGTCGCGCAGCGCCTGGAGCGGGTGAGCCGGCTGCTGGGCCCCGACTGGCAGAGCCCGGCGCGCGCCCTGGAGATCCAGCTGGCCCTGCGATTGCACCAGCTCGCGGACGCCGTGGCCGCCGATACGGAGGAGTAACGGGCGACCCGCTCCGGGTGCGCACCCCGACCGGCTGCGGCAACGTGGTCCCGGAGCTCTCGCTCCCTTCCACGGACAGAGGAGTTCGGCATGAGTGGCAAAAGTTCGATGGGCAAGATGAAGGGCAAGGCCAAGGAGAAGGTCGGCGAGGCCATGGGCAACGAGCGGCTGCGCGCCGAGGGCCGTACGGACCAGGCCAAGGCCAGGGCCAAGGACGCCATGGAAGGCGCCAAGGAGAGCGCCCGTGGGATAAAGGACTCCCTCAAGGGCAAGCGGCGCGGCTGACGTCCGGCGGGGGCGTGGCGGGTCCACCGTCCCGTCTCCCGGAGCGTCCCACGGCCCGCCGCGCCCCCGCCGCACATCAGACTCCGCCGGACGGTCCGGACCGTTCCGGCGGCCGGGCCCCTCCGGACGGTACGGGCGGCGACGCCGCCGCTCCCACCGCCGCCAGATCCCGGCTCCGGGTCTCCCGGGCCGCACCCACCGCGATCAGGGTGAGCAGCGCGGCGGCGATGACGTACAGGGCGATCGGCGCCGGGCCGCCGAAGCCGGCGAGCAACGCGGTCGCGATCAGCGGGGCGGGCGCACCGGCCGCCACCGAGGCGAACTGGGCGCCGATCGAGGCCCCCGAATACCGCACCCGGGTCGCGAACATCTCCGCGAAGAAGGCCGCCTGCGGCGCGTACATCGCCCCGTGGAGCACCAGCCCGACGCCCACCGCGAGCAGCAGCGGCCCGAAGCGGCCGGAGTCCACCAGCGCGAAGAACGGGAACGCCCAGCCGGCCACACCGGCGGCGCCCAGCAGATAGACCGGCCGCCGCCCGATCCGGTCAGAGAGCGCGCCCCACGCGGGGATCACCGCGAAGTGCAGCACCGAGGCGAGCAACACCGCGTTCAGCGCGGTCTGTTGCGACAGGCCGGCGTGCGAGGTCGCGTACACCAGCACAAAGGCCGTGAGGACGTAGTACGAGATGTTCTCGGCCATCCGCGCGCCCATCGCGATCAGCACCTCGCGCCAGTGGTGCCGCAGTACGGCGACCAGCGGCGTCCGCTCCACCGCCGCGCCCGCCGCCCGCCGGGCCTCGGCGCGCCGCAATGCCGCGCGGAAGACCGGTGATTCATCCACCGACAGCCGCATCCACAGTCCGACGAGGACCAGTACGCCCGAGAGCAGGAACGGCACCCGCCACCCCCAGGCCGCGAACGACGCCTTTGGCAGCAGCGCCGTCATCGCCGACAGCACGCCGGTGGCCAGCAACTGCCCGGCCGGTGCGCCGGTCTGCGGCCAGGACGCCCAGAAGCCGCGCCGCCGGGCGTCACCGTGCTCCGACACCAGCAGCACCGCGCCGCCCCACTCACCGCCCAGCGCGAATCCCTGCACCAGCCGCAGCACGGTCAGCAGCACCGGCGCCGCCGTACCGATCGTCCCGTGGGTGGGCAGCAGCCCGATCGCGAAGGTCGCACCGCCCATCATCAGCAGACTCAGCACCAGCAGCTTCTTGCGGCCCAGCCGGTCCCCGTAATGCCCGAAGACCAGCGCGCCGACGGGCCGGGCGGCAAATCCGACCGCGTACGTCAGAAAGGACAGCAGGGTCCCGACGAGCGGGTCGGAGTCCGGGAAGAACAGCGTGTTGAAGACCAGCGCGGCGGCTGCTCCGTAGAGGAAGAAGTCGTACCACTCGACGGTGGTGCCGATGAGGCTCGCGACGACGATGCGCCTGAGGCCGGCGGTGGGCGGGGGAGCGGTTGCGGGGGCGGCCATGGATACCACTTCCGGCGGGGTGCGGGGACGTTGATGTGTCGCCACACCGTAGGAACGGCCAGATCGGGCGCCCATGTGGCGGGGCACCACACTTCGCGGCGGGGGTGTGCGGGCGGCGCTCATGCCGGGCGGTGGCACCGGAACGTCTTCGAGCCGTCCTCAGCCTTCCTCCGTGGTGACGTTGCGTAATCGGTCGGAATGCGTAACGACATGACGGTCGGCTCGAACAACGGGACAAACTACGGCTAAACACCCCGACTTGAGGCTTGTGAAAGTCTCTTCACGAATTTCTGTTACGCACCGCCAGTCACCAACGTCTCCCTACATGTACGGCGTAACACACTCGCGCGCACCAGCGCCGAGAGAGCGAACGCAGAGAGTGGGGGGGCGTGGACGCGGAAAACGTGGTGGCGGTGGTCACGGCCGCGCAGAACGGTGACCACCGGGCTCAGAACGAACTCGTCGGCGCGTGCCTGCCGTTGGTGTACAACATCGTCGGCCGGGCCCTGAACGGTCACGCCGACGTCGACGACGTGGTGCAGGAGACCATGCTCCGCGTCATCAACGGCCTGGGCAGCCTGCGCGACCCGGCCGACTTCCGGTCCTGGCTGGTGGCCATCGCCATGAACCAGATACGCCAGCACTGGCGCGAGAACCAGTCGCGGACCGCGCCCCTCCCCGGGTACGACGGGCTGGACGACTCCCTCGACATCGCCGACCCGGGCGCCGACTTCGTCGATGTGACCATCACGCGCCTGGGCCTGGAGGGCCAGCGCCGCGAACTGGCCCAGGCCACCCGCTGGCTGGACAGCGACGACACGGCCCTGATGTCGCTGTGGTGGCTGGAGGCGGCGGGCGAACTGACCCGCACCGAGGTCGCGGCCGCCCTGGAGCTCTCACCCCAGCACACCGGCGTCCGGGTGCAGCGGATGAAGGGCCAGCTGGAGACGGCCCGGGTGGTGGTGCGGGCGCTGGAGTCCATCCGTAAGGCGGGCCCCCGGGTCTGTGCGGAACTGGCGTCGATGGCGGAACGGTGGGACGGGGTGCCGTCCCCGCTGTGGCGAAAACGGATCTCCCGGCACATCCGCGCCTGCGCGGGCTGTTCGGAGCACCGGAACGAGTTGGCGCCCGCCGAGAAACTCCTCGTCAACTTCACGCTGGCACCCATGACGGGGGCGGCCGAGGCCGCGCTGCTGGCGGCCGTGTACGCGAAGGCGGACGACGGGGGCGGGAGGGCGAGGGCGGCCCGCGGGATGACCCCGCCCTCCGCATCCGTGGCGTCGGACTCGCGCGCGGGCGCCGCTCGGTCCGCTACCGTCGCTGATCCCGTGCGTGCGTGGCACCGCCGCGGCACCGGCCACGGCCGCCACCTCATACCCCACAGACGCCGGGCCGTGCGGACCGGGAGCACTCCGGCGCTGCCTGTCGCCGTCCTGAGCGCCGTCCGCACGGCCCGGAACATGCCCGGGCCCGGCACAAGCACCACAGGGCCCACGCTCGTGGCAGCCGCGCCCCGCGCCGTGTTCACGGCCCTCCCCGGACCCGGTCCCCACGCCCGTCCCGCACCCCCACCGCGACGGTCGCCCGTACGACCGCACCGCCGGCCCGGGGCCGACGGCGGCCCTCCCGCTCCACGCCCCGCAGCGGCACTCCCGTTGGCCACGCCCCGTCCGTTGCCGGTCCTCTCGGTCGCACGCCTGGTCCCTCCCCAGAAGAAACGTTTCGCCCGACCGGTCCCCGGTGGACGCAGAACGTCGCGAACCGCCGAAGTGACCTCCCGCGAAGCCCCCTGAGCCCCTGACCCCCCACACGGCAGGCGCTTTCACGGCACCCCTGCGCACCTCCAACGCGCCGGAACGTGCCCACGCCTGTTTCAACGCAACCGTAAAACCCATGGCAGGAGAGAGAGTTGGGGAAGAGAAGCAGACGCCGTCACGCCGCTCGCAGCGGCGGTGGCCGCCGTCGCACCGGCATAGTCGCCGCCGCGGTCCTCGCCGCGACCGGCATCGTCGCCACCGGCGTGGTCTACGGCGTGACCGGTGGCGGTGCCTCCGGCAAGCGTGAGACCACCGCCGCGCCCGGCTCGGCATCGCAGGCGGCAAGTCCCGCTCCGGCCGCCAGGCCCGAGCACAAGAAGACGCTCGCACCGCTGGGGAAGCTGCCCAAGAGCGACCCGAAGCACGGCCTGGTCTACAAGGGCCTGAAGCCGGCTCCGAAGAGCGACCCCTGTGTGGGCGTCTACAAGGTGGAGCGCTCCGGTCTGTGCACGCACGGACCGGACGAGCCGCCGAAGGGGGTGGACATCCACCGGAACACCCCGCCGGCCGTCAAGGCCAGCGCGCCCAAGCCGGACCTGAACAGCGATGACGCCCAGGCGCCGTCGTCGAAGGAGCTGCTGAAGGACGCCCTGCCGGTGCTCGACGCCCGGAAGGACGCCGGTCGGCAGACCGCGGCCGCGGCACCCGCCGCGGGCGAGGGGAGCCGCACGGCCGCGGCGGGCGGCCAGAAGGTCGTCTGCGACGGCGACGGCACCTCCGGCAACCGTGTGCAGGTGCTGTACGTGCACGCGCCCGGCCAGTCCCGGTACGGCCAGTACGTCGCCTCGTTCAAGCAGTGGGCGGCCGGCGCCGACCTCATCTACGAGGAGAGCGCCAAGGAGACCGGCGGCACCCGGCACATCCGGTACGTCACCGCATCTGACTGCACCCCCACGGTCCTGGACGTCGAGCTGCCCGCCTCGGCGCTCAGCGAGTTCAGCGCCACCAACAACGCGCTGGCGGAGCGGGGCTACAACCGCCGCGACCGGAAGTACATGATCTTCGCCGACACGCAGGTGTACTGCGGTATCGGCAGCTTCGCCGGTGACGAGCGTCCCGACGCGAGCAACCAGAGCAACTTCGGCCCGTCCTACGGCCGTACCGACTCCGGCTGCTGGAGCGCCTCCACGGCCGCCCACGAGCTGGGTCACAACCTGGGTGCGGTCAACAACAGCGCTCCCAACACCAGCCGCGGCGCGCACTGCACCGACGAGTGGGACATCATGTGCTACTCGGACACCCCGTACTACCCGCAGATGCGCACGGTGTGCCCCGAGCGCGGCCACGACGAGCGCCTCGACTGCAACCACGACGACTACTTCCACACTGCCCCGCGGCCGGGCAGCTACCTCGCCACCCACTGGAACGTGGCGAACAACCAGTTCCTCATCAACGGCGGTGGCACCAAGCCGGACACGGACACGGACCCGGACCCGGGTCCCGGCACCGGTCCGAAGCCGACCGTCGGCACGGTGACCGCCGACACCGCGACCCTCAGCTGGCAGGCCGTCAGCTCCGCGGCGAGCTATGACATCGTTCTGAACGACAAGTCCATCGGCAGTGTCAAAACCGCCACGACCCGGCTCGTCAACCTGCGCCCGGACACCGCCTACACCGTCGCCGTCGCCGTGAAGGACCGCAACGGCCGGACCTCCAAGCCGGGCCCGCAGGCGTCGTTCCGCACCACTTCGGCCGGTGACCAGAGCCACCCGATCTCCTCCGGCAAGCCCTATGTGCTGCTGAACGCCCTCACCGGCAAGGCCGCCGACCTCTACGGCGGCTCCTCCGCCGACGGCACGGTCCTCATCGGCTGGCAGCGCCACGGCTACGCCAACCAGCAGTGGGTCTTCCGTGACGCGGGCAGCGGCCATGTGCGGATCGAGTCGACGCTGTCCCACAAGTGCCTCCAGGTCGGCGGCTCGCTCCAGGCCGGTGCCTATGTGATGCAGCAGCCGTGCTCGTCCGCCGCGTCGCAGCAGTGGAAGACGACGGCCTCCGGCAGCACCTGGACGCTGGCCCCCAAGGGCACGGACCTGGTGCTCGGTGTCAGCGCCCGCGACTACTACGGCGGCACGCTGCTCGAACTACAGCGGCCGGACAGCCGGGGCCAGCAGAACTGGACCGCTCAGCCCGCCTCCTGACCGCCGTTCCACACCTCTCCCCGGCCACATCTGCCCCACGGGCCACATCGGCAAGCCATATCGGCAAGGAGCCCCGATCCATGCGTCTGCGTCCTCGCGCCCTGTGCGTGCCCCTTCTGGCGTCCCTGGCGTCGCCGCTGCTCGTCCTGGCCCAGGCCGGGCCGGCCGGTGCGCACGGAGACACCATCCGGTTCACGGTCAGCGGCCAAGAGGCCGGGCACGTACGGGCCGTGGCGACGTATGAGGACGACCGCGACCCGGTCACCGAGCGGATCTCGGGCACCGTCACCGCGGTGTCCGTGGACGGGCGAACGCTGGGCCCGTGGCGGCTGGTCGCCGTCCCGGGCCACGCCGGAACCGTCACGACTCAGGAGGTACTGCCTCCGGGTACCTGGACGGTCAGTGTGGAATCCGGCTTCCCCGAACTCGGCCGGGGAGAGGGGAAGGTCAACGTACCGGTGGTGGACCCCAGGCCCGGGGCGAAGAAGTCCCCGCGGCCGGCGTCGTCGCCACGGCCCACGGCGTCCGGGACCGCCGCCGCGGCCCCGTCCGTCGAGCCCGCCGCACCGGCCACCGCACGCGCGGCGTCCCGGGCGGAAAAGGAGTCGGAGTCCGGAGGGGCGACGGCGTGGCTGCCGTGGGCCGCCGCGGGCGCGGCCGTCCTCGCGGGGGTGGCCGCCACGGTCACCGTCGTGCGCCGCCGGCGGTCGCGTACGCCGTGACCGACGGCCGAAGACCGGTTCCGCCGTCCAGGCTCGCGCCGTCCAGGCCGGCCTGGACGGCGGCGGTCGCCATGGCAGCCAAGGCCCGTTCCGCGCGAGGATGAGGGAGAAGCGTGGTAACTGAAAGGAACGCGTGTCGTGTTCTCTCCCTCCGAAGCCGCCCCGCTGCGTACCTCGGTCGTCATCATCGGTGCCGGTCCCGCCGGCCTCACCACAGCGAACCTGCTGCGGGAGGCCGGCGTCGAGTGTGTGGTCCTGGAGGCGGAGAGCCGGGAGTTCATCGAGCAGCGGCCGCGTGCGGGATTCATCGAGGAGTGGGCGGTGCGCGCGCTGGACCGCCACGGGCTGGCCGACCGGCTGCTCGAACGCGCCGAGGCCCAGGGAGAGTTCGAGTTCCGCTTCGACGGCGAGCGGCACACCTTCCGGACGGCACAGCTGGCGGGGCGGCGTCACTTCGTCTATCCGCAGCAGCTGCTGGTGACCGATCTGGTCGCTTCGTACGTGGACCGGGCGGGCGGCGATGCCCGCTTCGGGGTGCAGGAGGTGCGGCTGCACGAGATCGACGGTGCGCGGCCCGCCGTGTCGTACACCGACCCGGAAACCGGCGCCCGGCACCGTATCGAATGTGACGTCATCGCGGGCTGCGACGGTGCGCGCGGGGTGAGCAGGGCGGCGATACCCGCCGGGGCGACCGCCCTCACCCGCTATGACCACGGCGTCTCCTGGCTCGCCCTGCTGGCCGAGGCCCCGCCGTCCGCGGACGGAGTGGTCTTCGGCATTCACGAGCGCGGATTCGGTGCGCAGATGGCCCGCAGCCCCCGGATCACCCGCTACTACCTCCAGATCGCCGCAGGTGAGGACGCCGATGACTGGCCCGACGCGCGGGTCTGGGACGAGCTGCACACCCGCCTCGCCGCGGCCGGGGCCCGCCCGCTGACCGAAGGCCCCCTGCTCGAAAGGGTGGTCCTGGACATGCACGACTACGTGGTGGAGCCGATGGCATACGGCCGCCTCTACCTGGCCGGTGACGCGGCCCATCTGGTCGCACCGATCGCCGCCAAGGGGATGAATCTCGCCCTCAACGATGCGATGCTGCTCGCCGATGCGCTGATCGCGCACCACCGCGGTGACGACAGCGGCCTGGCCGGCTATTCACAGGCGTGTCTGCGCCGGGTCTGGCAGTACCTGGACTTCTCGCGGTGGCTCTCCGAGGTGCTGCACGGCGCCTCGTCCGGCGACCGCTTCCGGGCGGGTACGGCCTCGGCCCGGCTGCGAAGGCTGCTGGGATCCGAGTCGGCGGCGAAGGCGTTCGCCGGTCTGTACCTCGGTGAGGATGCCGACCTGTAACACTGGGTGAGTTGCCGCTACGAAGTGGTAGAAATTCCGCGAAAAGTATCGTGGAGACACGGAGAAGGGAGACGCCATGTCCTCGAAGCGCCGTCGTAAGAAGAAGGCACGCCGCAAGGGTGCCAACCACGGCAAGCGGCCGCAGTCCTGAGCCGAGGGCCACGCCCGGCCCTCGGCCATGAGACCTCTGTGGGCTCTCCTCATCCGTATCCCCGCATACGGATGAGGGGAGCCCACGGCGCTGCGGGGGGGGGGGGCATCTTCCGCCGGCTACGCCTTCGTCAGGGCCTCGCCTATGCGCAGGGTGACCTGCTGCTGGGTCATATCGCGGCGTGTCGGGTTGAACGAGAGCACCGCGCGGCGCTGTTGGTCCTCGGTGGCGATCATGGCCGACGCATAGCCGAACCGTTCACCGGTCTTGCCCCAGAGGGTGATCCCGTTCATCGTCACGGTCTGGAGACCGGCCGCGTAGCGCGCGGGGCTGCCGTCCACCATCCGTACGTCGTCCGGGGGCAGGGTGAACATCCGCTTCAGCTCGCGGGGCGGCAGGAGTTCGCCGGAGAACAGGGCGGTGAGGAAGCGGTCCAGGTCTCCGGTGTTGGAGATCATCTCCCCCTCGCCCCAGGCGGCCGACTGGTCGAAGGCGGTGATGTCCAGCAGGGACCCGTCGGTCATCTTCATATAGCCGTGCACATGCGGCCCGTGGATCCTTGGGTCGTCGCCGGGCACGGAGGTGTGCCGCAGCCCCAGCGGGCGCAGAATGCGACTGCCTATCACCGCACCGTAACGACGCCCGGTCAGCTGCTCGATCAGCAGCGCCAGCAGGACGTAATTGATGCCGCGGTACTCCTGCTTGGTGCCGGGGAGGAACTTCACCGGGCCGTGCGCCACGCTCGCCACGAGCTGCCCCGGCGTCCACCGGTCGTAACGGTGCGCGGCGATCGCCTCCGGGGTGGACAGGTCCGGTGTCCCCTGCGCATCGGGGAGACCGCTGGTGTGGTTCAACAGCTGGAGCACCGTGATCGGCGGGAAGTCCGCGGGGAGCAGGCCGGGCAGATGGCGCTGGACCGGCGACTCCGGCCCGAGCCGGTGCTCGGCGGCGAGTTGCAGAACCACCGTCGCCACGAACACCTTGGTGATGCTGCCGATGCGGAAGGTGTCCCGCTCATGGACCGCCCGCCCACTGGCCCGGTCGGCGACGCCTGCGGTGCCGTACCAGCGCCCCGCCGATCCGCTCACCCGCAGCTGGGCGGCGGTCAGCTGCGGGTGTTCCAGGTCGGCGAGGGCGGCACGGAGCGCGGGGACGTTCAGCGGAGGTAACGGCGCGGCAGGCGGCACCGGGGCGCGCGCCGGTGCGCCAGGGGGCCGCACCGGGGGCCGCACGGGCGGGCGACGCACAGCGGCCCGGGCAGGCCCGGTCGTCGCGGCGACCACCGCGCCGGACAGTGCCGCCCCGACAACTGCCCTGCGCGAGAAGGAAGAAGAAGAACTCTGCTGGCTCATGACAGACAGCTTTCCGGTTCGCTGCCGTGATGCCTTCAGGGCTTTCCCTGACAGCGCCCCCAGGCAGCCCTGAGCCAACCCTGAGACCCCGCACAGGCCCGGAGACACCGCGCGGTACCGCCCCGGCACCGCCCCCGTCCCGCCCGAGTAGAGGTTGGCCTCCCCGCGGTCTAGCGTGGAAGGAAGTGCTCCCTATGAAGGGCCCTTTGCCATGTCAACCGACCGGCAGGAGCCCGCCGCCGGCAGCAAGCTGTCGCAGCTGCTCGACAACCCCGTGGTGGGGATGTCGCCGTGGATCGCGATGTCGGTGCTCGTCGGCCCGGGCCGCTTCGAAGTGGCGGTCGGGGTGGCGCTCGGCCTCGCCGTGTTGCTCGTCGTCCTCGGCCGGATACAGAACCGCGGAAGTTCCCTGAAGATCCTCGAGGTTGCCGATGTGGTCTTCTTCGCGGCGATGGCCGTCATCGGCATCGTCGCCTCCGCGGGCACGCTGCGCTGGCTGGAGAACTATGCGGGCGAGGTCTCGAACATCGCCCTGACGGTGATCGCGCTCGGCTCCATGGCGGTCAGGGTGCCCTTCACCCTTCAGTACGCCCGTGAGCAGGCCCCGCGCGAGATCTGGAACGAGCCGGCCTTTCTGCGGACCAACTACTACATCACCGGGGCCTGGGGAGCCGCCTTCGCCGTGGCCGCGATAGCCGGTGCCTATGGTGACCTGGTCCTGCACAACTCCAACAATCTGTGGACCGGATGGATCATCCAGATCGCGGCCATCATCGTCGCGCTCCAGTTCACCCGCTGGTACCCGGACGTCGCGCGGGCCCGTGCGCGGCGCGAACGGAACCTCCCCGGGCCGCCGGAACCACCCCTGAGCGCCCTGTTGATCCCCCTGGCCGGCTTTCTGACGCCGGTGGGCATCGTGGTGCTCGCCTTCGACGGCGGTCCGGCATGGCTCGGCATCGCGCTCATCATCCTCGGCGTACTGCTCGTCAAAGCGCTCAGCCGCACGCCGGCGGCCGAGACCGAAACCGGTGTGCGAGGGTGAATGTGCAAGGGTGAAGGGGCAGGTCAGGCGCGGCCTGCGGCCTGTATGACCCGGTTGGCGGCGGTTGTCGGCAGGTGACCTAGAATCGGCGGATGATCTTCATCGTCGTCAAGTTCCCCGTGAAGCCCGAGCACGCCGAAGAGTGGCCCCGGCACGTCGAAGCCTTCACCAGCGCCACCCGCGCGGAACCCGGCAACCTGTGGTTCGAGTGGTCACGCAGCATCGAGGACCCCCACACCTACGTCCTGGTCGAGGCGTTCAAGGACGATGCCGCCGAAGCACACGTCAACTCCGACCACTTCCGCGCCGGAATCGAGCGGATGCGCCCCCTGCTGCGCCGCACCCCCGACATCGTGAGCACCACCATCGAGGGCGCGGACGGCTGGAGCGCGATGGGCGAGCTCACGATCGACTGACCGCCCCCTCGACCGATCGACCGGTGTGTGCGGCAGGACCGCCCGCCCTACCCGACCAGATGGCCCTGGAACCAGTCCCTGGCGAGGTCGGCGACCTGGTCGAGGGCGCCGTGCTCCTCGAAGAGGTGGGTGGCGCCGGGGACGATCTCGAGCTGGGTCTCGCAGCGCAGGGCCGCCGCGGCCTCGCGGTTGAGGTCGAGGACCAGGGGGTCGTTGCCGCCGACGATGAGGAGCGTCGGGGCCCGTACGCCGGCCAGCAGCGGTCCGGCGAGGTCAGGACGGCCGCCGCGGGAGACCACGGCGCCGATGTCCGCATTGGGGGAGGCGGCGGCCCGTAGCGCCGCCGCGGCGCCGGTGCTCGCGCCGAAGTAGCCGATCGGGACGGCGACCCGGCCACGCAGCCATTCGGTCGCGTCGGTCAGCCGCCCGGCCAGGGTCTCGATGTCGAAGACGTTCGCCCGGTTGGCCTCCTCCGCCGGTGTGAGCAGGTCGAAGAGGAGCGTGCCCAGGCCCGCGTGGTTCAGTGCCTCGGCGACCAGGCGGTTGCGTGGACTGTGACGGCTGCTGCCCGAGCCATGGGCGAACATGACGACGGCCTTGGCGCCGGCCGGCAGATTGAGGTCCCCGGTCAGCCGGACCCCGGCGGCATCGATGGACACTTCCTCCTCCAGGTCCTCGTCCGCCGGAGGGGCCGCCTCACCGGTGTCCGGACCGGCGGCGGGCTCGTGCGCGGCCTGCGCCAGCAGGGACACCACCTCGTCGTCCGGCGTCTGGGAGAAGTCCTGGTACCACTCGCCGACCGCGGAGAAGCCGAACGGCGTGGAGAGACAGATGAATTCATCGGCCTTGGTGCGCAGCCGCTCCGCCGCGTCCGGTGGCGCCACCGGTACGGCCAGCACCACCCGGGCCGCGCCCTGTGCCCGTACCACTTCGCAGGCGGCCGCCGCCGTGGCACCCGTGGCGATCCCGTCGTCGATCACGATCGCGGTACGTCCCTCGAGGGAGAGCCGCGGTCGTCCGTCGCGGAACCGGTGCGCCTGTCGCGCAAGTTCCGCCTCCTCGGCATGCTCCACGGAGGCCAGATCGGCCTGTTGGAGCCGGCCGCGGCGGACGATGTCGTCGCTGATGACGCGCACGCCGCCCTCGCCGATCGCGCCGAACCCCAGCTCACGCTGGTAGGGAACCCCCAGTTTGCGGACCACGATCACATCGAGCGGAGCCTTGAGCGCCCGCGCCACCTGGAAGGCCACCGGGACCCCGCCGCGTGGCAGGCCCAGGACAACGGGATCTTCCCCCTCCAGGTGCCGTAGCGCTTCGGCAAGGCGCTGACCTGCATCCGTACGGTCGGTGAACAGCACAGTGTGTGCACCCCCTACCCAGGGGAGACGGAAGCCACGTCCACACCTCACTTCGAAGTAACCGCAGATGCCGGTCGTCCGCAAGTCGGGCGGCCGTCGCCCACTGCTTGTGGCCCGGCCCTGAGGAGTCGTGGTTACCGTCGGCGTATGGAAGGAATCGGAGCGGTTCTGATCGACATCGACGGGGTGCTCACCGTGTCGTGGCAGGCACTGCCCGGCACCGTGGAGGCCATGGAACGGCTGCGCGCCGCCGGCCTCCCGCTGGCGCTGGTCACCAACACCACCTCGCGGACCCGCGCCTCGATCGCCGGAAAACTCGCCGACGAGGGCTTCCCGGTCGGCCCCGACGATATCCTCACCGCCCCTGCCGTCACCGCCGTCTACCTGCGGGAACACCATCCGGACGCGCGCTGTCTGCTGATCAGCAGCGGTGATGTGGCGGACGATCTGGCGGGTGTGCGGATCGTGGGGGAGGGGGCGCTGGAGGCGGATGCCGAGGCGCAGGTGGACGTGGTGGTGTTCGGCGGGGCGGGGGAGGAATTCAGCTATCCGGCGCTCAACACGGCCTTCCGGTGTGTGCAGCGCGGCGCCCGGCTGGTCGCCATGCACCGCAATCTGTACTGGCGTACCGCGGGCGGGCTGGACCTCGACACCGGCGCGTTTCTGACCGGGCTGGAGCAGGCCGCCCGGGTCGAGGCGGAAGTCACCGGCAAACCCGCCGAAGCCTTCTTCGGCACGGCGCTGGCGCACCTCGGTGCCTCCGCGGAACAGACGCTGATGGTGGGCGACGACATCGAGTCCGATGTGCTGGCCGCCCAGCGCTGCGGGATCACCGGTGTGCTCGTACGGACCGGCAAATATCTGCCGCAGACGCATCGGGAGGCCGGCGGCACGCCGGACCATGTGATCGATTCCTTCGCGGACCTGCCCGGGTTGCTGGAGCAGTG
Organism: Streptomyces sp. NPDC034111; assembly: GCF_055575375.1. Classification (NCBI taxonomy): domain Bacteria; kingdom Bacillati; phylum Actinomycetota; class Actinomycetes; order Kitasatosporales; family Streptomycetaceae; genus Streptomyces; species Streptomyces sp. NPDC034111. Next base: position 123,390 of record NZ_JBVIST010000022.1, read on the forward strand.
AGCGGAGAGTGCGGAGCCGCCCCTTATGGGGTGCCCGGGGTGTTGAGCAGCTCCGCGACGGCGGTGGCCGTCCAGTGCCCGCGGGCTCCTGGACAGCCGGCCAGATAGGCGGCGGCCCGCTGCGGGCTCCATCCGTGGGACGCGATGATGCCGGCCGCGATGTGCTCCAGATAGGCCGCGGAGGGCGGGTTGAGCGGCACGGTGCCGTCGTGGCTGCTCCATGGAGCGGTGAAGGTCAGTACCGGCAGTCCGTCCAGCAGCCCGGCGCACACCAGGGTTTCGTAGCGGCCGGGGCCGATCCGGGCACGTCCGTGGGTGAGGACCTCGGTGAGATCAAGGGTCCCGCCCGGTTCGCGGTACATCTCCTGTGCCGCGATGTCGGAGAACTGTTCGGTGGTCAGGAGGTAGGCGTGGGACGGGATTTCGGCGGCCGGGGCCGATCCGGGCCCGGCCGCGGCGGGCGCGCCGCCCCCGCCGTCGTTGCCCGGTGCGCGGTCCGGGTCGTAGAAGGCCCGGCCGCCCGTCCACACCTGCGATTCGGTGGCGAAGTACAGCAGGCCGGGCAGCATGACGGGGACGCTGCGGGCCGGGCTGCGGGGGTCCCGGCAGCCGGGGTAGCTGCGCAGGCCGCCGGGGGGCCGGCCGCCGACGAGGTAGCAGGCCAGCCGGCTGGTGTGCATGTTGGAGCCGTAGGCGGCGTACCAGAGCTGCGGAGTGCCGGCGAGGCTGCGGGCGGTTGCGGGGGTGCCGTCGAGGGGTTCGGGGCGTCGGGGCCGGATCACCTGTGCACGGTACGCGCACGCCCGGTCAGGCGCCGTTCACGCCACGGGTTTTGCCGCGCACGGCGCGGACAGGCGCACTGCACGGACCCGGACGTGCCGACGGAACGGAGGCAGTGTGGCGGACGAGACACCAGGGCGCAACGCGGGCGGAATACCCGGGGCGGCGAGCCGGCGGGGGCTGCTCGCCGCGACGGCAGCGGCGGGGCTCGGACTGCTCGCCGGGTGCGGGGAGGCCTCTTCCCGCGCCCCGGGTGCGGGCTCAGCGCGTACGCCGTCCCCCACGCCCGGGGGAACCCGGGCCTCCCCTTCCGGCGGCGCCGGCACTCCCGGCCGCTCCGGCGGTACGGCGGGCCCGTCCGCCTCCCCCGCCCCGGGGGGCCCGGCACCCGGCCGCCCGCGCCCCGAACTCCCCCGTGGTGGAAGGGAGTTGTTTCCGCGCTACCGGCTGGTGGGGTTCTGCGGTCTGCCCGGTGCCGCGGCGCTCGGGCGGCTAGGGACCGGCGATCCCGGCGGGCGTGCCGCCGAGATCGAGAAGGTGGCGCAGGCGTATGCGGCGGGGCGGGAGCCGCTGCCCGTACTGGAACTGCTGGCGGTGGTCGCCAACTCCGCGGCCGGCCCGGACGGCAGCTACCGCTCGCGGACCCCCGCCGCCACGATCCGCCGTTTCCACCGGCTGGCGCGCCGGCGGCGGGCGCTGCTGCTGTTGAACGTCCAGCCGGGGCGCGCGGCGGTGCTCGACGAGGTCAAGGCGCTGCGTGACTGGCTGGTCCATCCGGATGTGGGGATCGCGCTCGACCCGGAGTGGGAGATGGGACCCGGCCAGGTGCCGGGGGACACCTACGGGCGGACCGACGGCCATGAGCTGACCGAGGTCGCCCGCTATCTGTCCGGGCTGGTCCGGGCGCACGATCTGCCGCAGAAGCCCCTGGTCTTCCACCAGGTGGCCACCTCGGTCGTGCGCGACCAGTCCGCGCTGCGGCCGCAGCCGGGCGTGGCACTGATCAAGAGCGCCGACGGCATCGGCTCGCCGGGCCTGAAGCGCGGGACCTGGCGGCGGCTGGTCGGCGAGCTGCCCGACGGCCTGCACACCGGCTTCAAGCTCTTCTACGACGAGGATGCGGAGGGCGGCAGCCGCCTGATGACGCCCAAGGAGGTGCTGCGGCTCAGGCCGCGGCCGGAGTATGTGATGTACGAGTGAGCGCGGCCGGAAGGCTGTGCGCCGGCCGCGCCCTTGGGGTAGGGGGCCCTACTGGAGGAGGGCCCTAGTACGCATGCCGCTCCTCGCGATGCGTCCATGTCGCATAGGCGTCGGCGCCCAGCTCGGGGTAGATCTGCTCGACCTTTATGCGGCGCTCGTCGAGCGGTTTGGTGAAGTCCTCGTACTGGAACTGGTCGTCGAAACCGATGATCCGGGTGTGCTCCAGATCGCTGGAGAAGTACACCGCGTCGATCCGCGACCAGTAGATGGCGCTCATACACATCGGGCAGGGCGCGCCGCTGATGTAGATCGAGCAGCCCTGGAGCATCCGGGCGCGTTCGGGGACGGGGTCCGGCGAGCCCTCAGGGCGTGGTACGTACTTCAGCGTGCTCTCGTTCTGGTGCTCCGGGGCGATTGACGGGGCCTCAGGGTTGAGCGTCATCACAGCCTTCCGGATGGTCTCCATCTCGGCGTGGGCGGTGGGATCGCCGGTCAGCAGGACGCGGTTCTGCCCGCGGGCGACGATCTTGCCGTCGCGTGCGAGCACGGCGCCGAAGGGGCCGCCCCAGCCCTTCTCGACGGACTCCTTGGCGAGCCGTACCGCCTCGGCCATGAGCTCTTTATGTTCCATAGCGGGGTCTCCCCTCGGCATCGGTTCCTTCGTGAACCGTGAACTAACTGCCCCATTTGCCGCATAAATACCTTATGAACTAGGCTACTCAAGGTGAGTTCCCGTGCAAGCCGTGGCTCCACGGCCGACATTGCCACCGTTGTGACCTCGCAGAAGGTCCGCGAGGGCCGGGTCGACGAGTACCAGCGCTGGCAGGAGAGAACCAACCAGGCCGCTCGCGAATTCCAGGGATTCGTGGCCGCCGAGGTATATCCGCCTGGCGCCGGCGGTGCGAACGAATGGGTCGCCGTATTCCGTTTCTCCGGAATGGACCAGCTGACCGCCTGGCTGGATTCGGACCGGCGACGGGAATTGCTCGCAGAAGCCCATGACCTCTTCGAGAGGCCTCCGACGCAGGAGGTGCTACGGGGCGGCAGCCCGGCGGAGGCGGCGCTCCCGGAGATGGTCACGGCCGTCATCTCCCATGACGTAAGGCCCGGTTGTGAACAGGGGTTTCTCAACTGGCAGGAGAAGGCGCTCAAGGCACAGGAGAAGTCGCCGGGCTTCATGGGCTCAGAGCTGTTCAAGCCCGTACCGGGTGTGCAGGACCACTGGGTGGTCGTCTTCCGGTTCGACTCCCGCCAACACCTCGACGACTGGCTCGAATCCGATGTTCGCAAAGCGCTCCTGGAGGAGGGGAACACGTACTTCACCTCCTACGACGTGCGCAAGGTCGGCTCGGCGTTCAGCGGTTGGTTCAAGTTCGACCACGGTGAGGCTGCGGGCGCACCGCCCAACTGGAAGCAGGCGATGACCGTTCTCCTGGCGCTCTATCCGACCGTGATGGTGCTCACCGTGACCGTTGGGAAAGAGCTGGACAGCGTCAAGGTCCCGCTCTACCTGGCCATGTTCATCTCGAACATCCTGAGCGTCAGCGCGCTGACCTGGCTGCTGATGCCGGTGGTGAACAAGTCGCTCGCCTTCTGGCTGGAGCCCGGCCGGGTCCGCGGCCGCCGGGCGCAGCTGGCCGGTATCGCGGTGGTGGCGGTCTGCTATCTGCTGTCCCTCGCCGTCTTCGCCCTGATCACCCTCTGACGCCCGCCGACGGGCCGCTGTGCAGCGAGGAGGCCACCATGGGCCAACGGACACCTGCATCCGCGACAGACACCGGCGGAACCCTGATCCGCCGTGGTGATCCCGGCTACGAGGAGGCCCGTGCCGACGCGGTCTGGAACCTGGTCAAGCCGGAGCGGTTCCCCGGCGCCATCGTGCGGGCCGCCTCGGAGGAGGACGTCGTACAGGCCGTCACCCACGCCCGCGCACGGGGACTGCGCGTCTCCGTCCGCTCCGGCGGGCACAACTGGTCCGGCGCCCCGCTGCGCGACGACGGGCTGCTGATCGACCTCTCGGACCTGCGGGAGTGCATCCTGACCCTCACCGGCGGACCCGAGCCGGCGACGGCCACCGTCGGTCCCGCCGTCACCGGCCAGGACCTGGTCGCCGCCCTCACCCCGCACCACCTGGCCTTCCCGGTCGGCCACTGCCCCACCGTCACCGTGGGCGGCTTCCTGCTCAGCGGCGGCCTCGGCTGGAACTCCCGGGCCTGGGGCGCCTCCTGCGCCGACGTACTGGAGGTCCGGGTGGTCACCGCCGACGGACGGACGGTCGATTGCAGCGAGACCCAGCACCCCGACCTGTTCTGGGCCGCCCGCGGCGCCGGACCGGGGTTCTGCGGTGTCGTCACCCGCTTCCGGCTCACCCTGCACCCGCACCCCGGATCGATCATGGCGACCACCCACACCTTCCCGCTGACCGAGACAGCCCGGGTGACGGAGTGGGCGGAGCCGGTCGCGCGCGGACTGCCGCCCTACGTCGAGACCGCCTTCGTACTGGTCCCGGCCGGCCCGGCGGCCGCCTCGGCGCCGCCGGAGCCCCGGATCACGGTCGCCGCCACCGCATTCGCCGCCTCACCCGAGGAGGCCCGGCAGGCCCTCGCGCCGTTCGCCGACTGCCCCTTCGCCGACCGCGAGGTCGTCGAGCAGCCGCCCACCCCGACCTCGTACACCGCCCTGCACGAGGGCGCGGCGGCGGTCTGGCCACCCGGGCACCGGTACGGGGCGGACACCCTGTGGGCCCCGGAGAGCTACCGCACCCAGCTGACCCGTATAGCCGACGCGGTGGCCACCGCGCCCTCGGGCAAGTCCCTGGTGCTCGCGCCCGTTCAGCCGGTCTCCGAGGACCCGGCGCTGCTGCGGAACATGGCCTTCGCCCCGCTCGGCGCGTCCTACCTGGTCTGTTACGCGATCTGGGACGACCCGGCCGATGACGCCGCGAACGGGCGATGGCTGCGGGAGGCGATGGCCGCCGTGGACCCGCGCGGCGACGGCCGGCACTACATCGCGGAGGCGGACCTGGAGGCCGGCGCCGAACGGGCCCGGTACTCCTACGCACCGGCCGTCTGGGACCGCCTCGCGGAGGTCAAGGCCCGGTGGGACCCGGAAAACCTCTTCCACTCCTACCTCGCGCCCTGACCGGCCGGGCGCGCGGGCCGGGCGCCACAGGGGCACCATGGCCGTATGCTGCTCGCCGATCTGGCCGAGGTGTCGGCGGCGGTCGCCGCGACCCCGGCGCGCTCGCGGAAGACCGCGCTGCTGGCCGGTCTGTTCCGGGCCGCCGCACCCGAGGACGCGCCCGTCGTCATCCCGTACCTCGCCGGACGGCTGCCCCAGGGCCGGATCGGGGTCGGCTGGAGCGTCCTGCGCGAGCCGGTGCCCCCCGCCGGGCGGGCCACGCTGACCGTACGCGAGGTGGACGCCGCGCTGACCGGCCTGGCGCGGGTCTCCGGGCCCGGGGCGCAGGGCGAGCGGCGCAGGCTCGTACGGGAGCTGCTGGCCGCGGCGACCGCGGAGGAACAGCGTTTCCTGATCGGACTGCTCACCGGTGAGGTGCGGCAGGGCGCGCTGGACGCCCTCGCCGTCGAAGGGCTCGCCGAGGCGACCGGGGCCCCGGCCGACCGCGTACGGCGGGCCGTGATGCTGGCGGGCTCGTTGCAGGAGGTCGCGCGGGCGCTGCTCGCCGAGGGCCCGCAGGCGCTCGCGGGGTTCCGGCTCACCGTCGGCCGGCCGGTCGGGCCGATGCTCGCGCACACCGCCGCCTCGGTGGCCGAGGCGGTCGACAGGCTCGGCCCCTGCGTCGTGGAGGAGAAGCTCGACGGCATCCGCGTACAGGTGCACCGGGACGGGGCCGACGTCCGTATCCACACCCGCACCCTGGACGAGGTCACCGACCGCCTGCCCGAGGTGACCGAGGCCGCCCGGGCACTGCCGGCCGCCCGCTTCATCCTGGACGGTGAGGTGATCGCCCTGGACGCCGAGGGGCGGCCGGTGCCGTTCCAGCGGGTCGCGGGCCGCTTCGGCTCACGGGTCGACGTCTCCGCCGCGCAGGCCGCGCTGCCGCTCTCCCCGGTCTTCTTCGACCTCCTGTCCGTCGACGACCGGGACCTGCTCGAACTGCCCGGCGCACAGCGGAACATGGAGCTGGCGCGACTGGTCCCCGAGCCGCTGCGGGTACGCCGCTGTGTGGTCGAGGACCCCTCCGACGCCGTGGCCCGCGCGGCCGCCGAGGAGTTCTGGATCCAGACGCTGCGCCGGGGCCATGAGGGCGTCGTGGTCAAGGCGCTCCACGCCCCGTACAGCGCGGGCCGCCGGGGCGCCTCCTGGCTGAAGGTCAAGCCGGTGCACACCCTCGACCTGGTGGTGCTCGCCGCGGAGTGGGGCCATGGACGGCGGACCGGGAAGCTGTCCAACCTCCACCTCGGGGCCCGTGATCCGGACGGCGGATTCGTCATGCTGGGCAAGACCTTCAAGGGCCTCACCGACGCCACCCTCAGCTGGCAGACCGAGCGGCTGCGGCAGCTCGCGGTGGCGGACAACGGCCATGTGGTGACGGTGCGTCCGGAACTCGTCGTCGAGATCGCCTACGACGGGCTCCAGACCTCCACCCGCTATCCGGCGGGCGTGACCCTGCGCTTCGCGCGGGTGGTGCGCTACCGGGAGGACAAGACCGCGGCCGAGGCGGACACGGTGGAGACCGTGCTCGCCGCGCACTCCGGCGGGGGAGAGCCGGGCCGTGGCGGGTAGGCGAAGCGCCGGACTGCTGCTCCACCGCGGCGCCGGCGACGGTGTCGAGGTGCTGCTGGCGCACATGGGCGGGCCGCTGTGGGCCCGTCGGGAGGCCGGCGCGTGGACCGTGCCCAAGGGGGAGTACGTCCCGCCGGAGGAGGCGCTGGACGCGGCGCGGCGGGAGTTCGAGGAGGAGCTGGGAGTGCCGCCGCCCGACGGGCGGTACGTGCCCCTGGGGGACGTACGCCAGTCGGGCGGCAAGGTGGTGACCGTCTGGGCCGTCGAGAGCGACCTCGATCCGGAGCGGATCGTGCCGGGCACCTTCGAGATGGAGTGGCCGCGCGGGTCCGGGGAGCTCCGCAGCTTTCCCGAGGTCGACAAGGTGGCGTGGTGCTCACCGGAAGCCGCCGTGCAGCGCCTGGTCAAGGGCCAGCGGGTGTTCCTCGACCGGCTGGCGGACCACCTGGCGGGCAGGCCGCCGGACGGCACCTGACCGGCACGTTGCGGACGGCTTGTCCCCGGGGCCCCGGCCCTACGGCCGTACCAGGATCTTCCGTCCTTCCCCGGCCCGGAACCGCCCCATCGCCTCGGCGTACTGGTCCAGCGGGAGCCGGTCGCTGATGAAGACCTCCGGGTCCAGCACGCCGGCCGCGAACAGCTCCGCGGCCCGCTCGTAGCTGTGCAGTACGGCCATCGAGCCGGTGATGGTGATCTCCTGGTTGTAGATGCGGTACGGCTCGATGGTGGCGCGGGCGGCGTAGTCGGCGACGCCGAACTGGAGGAAGGTGCCGCCCTTGCCGACCCGGCCGAGCGCGTCCTGGATGGCGTGCTCGTTGCCGGTGGCGTCGATGACCACGTCCCAGCCGCGCGGCCGGTCCAGCTCGTCGGCGGAACCGGCCGCGTTGCTGCACCCCAGGGCGCGGGCGGTGGCCAGCCGCTGCGGGTTGAGGTCGACGACGTCGACGCCGGCCGCGCCGGTGCGCTTGGCGAGCTCCAGCATCATCAGGCCCATGGTGCCCGAGCCGTAGATCAGGACCTGGGTGCCCAGTTGCTGCGAGCGCAGGATGTCGTAGCCGCGTACCGCGCAGGAGAGCGGTTCGATCAGCGCGGCGTCCTCGGTGCGCACATGGTCGGGCAGTTTGACGCAGTTGGCGACGGGGGCGACGGCGTACTCGGCGGCGCCGCCGGCCGTGGTCACCCCGATCGCGGCCCAGCGTTCGCAGAGGTTGTTGCGGCCGAGGCGGCAGTAGTGGCACTCGTAGCAGTAGAGGGAGGGGTCGACGGCCACCCGGTCGCCCTCGGCGAGTTCGGTGACCGCGCTGCCGGTGGCGACGACGGTACCGGCGAACTCATGACCCGGCACGACCGGCAGGGAGGGCGCGAACTCGCCCTGGAGGATGTGCAGATCGGTGCCGCACAGCCCGCAGGCGGCGACCGAGACCACCACCTCGCGGGGGCCCGGCGTGGGGTCCTCGACGGAGGCGACCTCGACCTTGCCGGGGGCGCTGATCACTGCGGCTTTCATTTCACGGCTCCAAGCGAGAGGCCCTGGACGAGCTTGTCCTGGGCGGCGAACCCGGCGATGAGCACGGGCAGGGAGATGACGGTGGCGGCGGCGCAGACCTTGGCGAGGAACAGGCCCTGGCTGGTGACGAGTCCGGTCAGGAACACCGGCGAGGTACCGGCCACGATCCCGGTGAGTACCCGGGCGAAGAGCAGTTCGTTCCAGCTGAAGATGAAGGAGATCAGCGCCGTTGCGGCGATACCGGGCAGGGCGACCGGGGCGACGATCCGGGTCAGCGTGGTGGTCAGGCCCGCGCCGTCGATCGAGGCGGCCTCCAGCATCTCCACCGGTACCTCGGCGAGGAACGAGCGCATCATCCACACCGCGATCGGCAGGTTCATCGAGGTGTAGAGGATGACCAGCAGCCAGATGCTGTCGAGCATCCCGGCGTTCTGCGCGACGAGATACACCGGCAGCAGCCCCGCCACCAGCGGCAGCATCTTCGTGGAGAGGAAGAAGAACAGCACATCGCTCCACTTGCGCACCGGCTTGATGGCCAGCGCGTAGGCGGCCGGTACCGCCAGGGCGAGGACCAGCAGGGTGGAGACCACCGAGGCGGTCAGCGAGTTGAGGAGCGGTGGCCAGGGGCTGGCCCCGCTGCCGGCGCCGAAGAACTCGCGGTAGCCGTGCAGGCTGAGCGGGGCGCCGATGCTCGGCGGGTTGGTCGCGGCGTCCGTCTCGCTGTGGAAGGACGTCAGCACCATCCAGGCGACGGGCAGGAAGAAGGCGATCCCGCACAGCCAGGCCACCAGGCCCAGCAGACTCCCGGTCCGGCGCCGGCGGCGCAGCGGCATGGTGATGGTGCTCATCGGGTGACCTCCTCACGCAGCAGGGACGAGACGGTGCGCAGCGCGAAGGTGGCCACGACCAGCGAACACAGCACCACGACGACGCCCTGCGCGGACGCCCGTCCGTAGTCGTGGGCCTGGTAGAAGGTCTGGTAGATGGTGTACGGCAGGTTGGCGGTGCCCAGCCCGCCGGAGGTGATGGTGAACACCGCGTCGAAGTTCTGCACCACGTACACGGTGCCCAGCAGCGCGGCCAGTTCGAGGTAGCGGCGCAGATGCGGCAGGGTCAGATAGCGGAAGATGTCGAAGGCGGAGGCGCCGTCCATCCGGGCCGCCTCGATCGCGTCCGTCGCCCGGCTCTGGAGCCCGGCCAGCAGGATCAGCATCATGAACGGCGTCCACTGCCAGATCAGCGACACCTCCACCGCGGCCAGCGGTGAGTCGGTCATCCAGTCCGGCTGCGGCGGACTGTCGCTGCCGAACAGCCGCCATATCCAGGTCAGCGCGCCGTTGAGCAGCCCGTACGAGGCGTTGTAGAGCGCATGCTTCCACAGCAGCGCGGAGGCGACCGGCACCACCAGGAACGGTGTGATCAGCAGGGTCCGTACGATGCCGCGGCCGCGGAAGCTCCGGTCGAGCAGCAGCGCGAGGCCGAGGCCGAGCAGCAGGCTGACCAGTACTACGGTCACGGTCAGCAGCACCGTCGTACCCACCGAGGCGCGCAGTGCGGGGTCGGTGAAGACCGCCCGGTAGTTGTCGAAGGCGGCGAACCCGCGGTTCTGGGGCGCGAGTGCGTTCCAGCGGAGGAAGGAGATCACCACCGTTGCCACGAACGGGAGTTGGGTGACGGCGATGAGGAAGACCAGCGCGGGCAGCAGCGGCGCCCGGCGGGCCCAGTCCTTCGCCCGCTGGGCACGGCGGGCGCGGCCGGCCGGACGGTCACCGGGCCCTGTGGCCGCGGTACCGGCCGTGCGGACCGGCTCAGTGGTCTGTGTAGGCATCGGACACCTCCTGTGCCGGTCGCCGGCTGTTCTTCAGGGCCTCGGGCACGCTCTGTTTGCCGGCGATGGCCGAGCTGATCTCGTGCGAGACCTTGGTGCCCAGATCGGCGAACTCGGGAATGCCGACGAACTGGATCCCCGGCGCGGGCCGTTGCTGTACGCCGGGGTCGTCGGGCCGGGCGGAGCGGATCGCCTGCTCGGTGGGACCGGCGAAGGCGCGGGCGGACTTGATGTACTGAGGGTTGCGGTAGAGCGAGGCCCGCTTGCCGCCGGGCACCCTCGACCAGCCCAACTCCCGCCCCACCAGCCGCTCGTAGGAGGCACTGGAGGCCCAGCGGACGAACTTCCACGCCGCGTCCTGGTGCGTACTGGCCTTCTGCACACCCCACGCCCAGGTGTACAGCCAGCCCGCGTTGCGGGTGCGCTCCACCGGCGCCGGCGCATAGCCGACC
>NZ_JBVIST010000023.1:0-131843 GCF_055575375.1 Streptomyces sp. NPDC034111
GAGCCGCGAGTTGACGAGACACCGGCTGGGATATGAGCATGCAAGATCAACGATCTTGGGGCCTGCGAAGCAACGCTTTGTTTCCGGACAGCTTCCCCGGGCCCGCTACCGGGACGGCGAGATCCTGGTCGTCGACGAGCCCACCGCGGCGCTGGACGCGGCGGCCGAGCAGGAGGTCTTCACCAAGATCCGTAATCTCGCCGCCGACGGACAGACGATCGTGCTGATCACGCACCGGCTCCACTCGGTCCGGCACGCCGACCTCATCTACCTCATGGAGCAAGGCCGTATCGTCGAGCGCGGCACCTTCCAGGAGTTGATGGCCCCTGCGGCACCGGGTGGCTTCCGCGCCCTGTACGAGCTCCAGCGCAGCCAGTTCCAGACGGAGACGGAAACGGGGGCGGACGGGAAGGCGGAGCCGGAGGCGGCGGGGAGGACCGGCCGGGCGGCGCTGCCCGCGCAGAACGGGCAGTCTGGACAAGGGAGTTGAGGCTAGGAAGCTGCGCGCTCAGCCGCGGCCGCGATGTTGCGGGCCATACCGCCGAAGACCACGGCGTGGAAGGGAGAGACGGACCACCAGTACGCATGGCCGGTCAGCCCGTGCGGATGGAACAGGGCCCGCTGGCGGTAGCACGTACGGCCCTGGGCATCGCGGCCGACCGTCATCTCCAGCCAGGCCAGACCGGGGAGCCGCATCTCGGCGCGCAACCGCAGCAGGCGCCCCGGCTCGACCTCCTCGACGCGCCAGAAGTCGAGCGCGTCACCGACCCGCAGCCGGCCGGCGTCCCGTCTGCCGCGGCGCAGACCCACGCCGCCGACCATCCGGTCCAGCCAGCCACGCACCGCCCAGGCGAGCGGGAAGGAGTACCAGCCGTTCGCCCCGCCGATCCCCTCCACCACCCGCCACAGGACCTCAGGCGGAGCGTCCACGGTCTGTTCCCGGCGGTCGGTGTAGAGGCTGCCGCCCGACCAGTCGGGGTCGGTGGGCAACGGGTCGCTCGGTGCGCCGGGCACCGCGGCGTTGGACCAGCGGGTGGTGACCTCGGCGTCCCTGACCCGGCGCAGCGCGAGGGCCAGGGCCTCGTCGAAGGCGAGGGGGTGGCCCGGTGGGTCCGGGTCGGGGAGGTAACGGGTGAGGTCGTGCTCGTGGCAGACCACCTCGTGCCGCAGCGACTCGGCAAGCGGCCTGGCGATAGCGGGCGGCACCGGAGTGACCAGTCCGATCCACAGGCTGGACAGGCGCGGGGTGAGCACCGGCACGGGCAGGATCAGCCGTTCGGGCAGCCCGGCGACGCGGGCGTAGCGCTGCATCATGTCGCGGTAGGTGAGGATGTCGGGTCCGCCGATGTCGAAGGTCCGGCTGACGTCGTCGGGGAGGCGGGCGCAGCCCACCAGGCAGCGCAGCACATCGCGGACCGCGATCGGCTGGATGCGGGTGCGGACCCAGCTGGGGGTGACCATCACCGGCAGCCGTTCGGTGAGGTAGCGCAGCATCTCGAACGAGGCCGAGCCGGAGCCGATGATGACGGCGGCGCGCAGCACGGCGGTGGGTACGCCGGACGCCAGCAGGATCCGTGCGACCTCGGCCCGGGAGCGCAGATGGGGCGACAGCTCCCGCTCGGGGACCCCCTGCGGGGTGAGTCCGCCGAGGTAGACGATCCGGCGCACCCCGGCGGCGCGGGCCTGGCGGGCGAAGATCTGCGCGGCCTTGCGGTCGGTCTCCTCGAACCGGCGGCCGCTGCCCAGGGCGTGTACGAGGTAGTACGCGACGTCGACGCCGGCCATCGCCGTACGGACCGAGTCGGCGTCCGTGACGTCACCGCGCAGGACCTCGGTGCGCGCCGCCCACGGGTGGTCGCGCAGTTTCTCCGGCGTCCTGGCCAGTGCGCGTACGGTGTAGCCGGCCGCGAGCAGTTCGGGGACCAGACGGCCGCCGAGGTAGCCGGTGGCGCCGGTGACCAGGGCGCGCGGCTGCGGCGCGGCCTCACCCTTGTCGGCCATGTACCGGGCCTCCTCCGGCAGCGGCAGGACACTCGGACCGCCCCTGCCAAGTCTGTCACCGGTCGCGGCGCGGGGCATGACGGCCGGTGGGCGGCACGGCTCAGGGCGCGGCCGAGGACGGCACGGCGCGGGTCAGGGAGGGAACGGGCTCAGGGCGCGTCCTGCCGGGGCGGGCGGCACAGGTCCAGCTGCCGCAGCGGACGGACCTTCTTCTCCTGGTCGAGTTGCCAGCCGTACCGCGCGGCGATCTCCAGCGCCCTGCGCGCCCCGATGCCCCGGTAGAAGTGGAAGCGGAGCAGGGCGTTGGTGGCGGTGGGCTTCTTGGCGGTCAGCAGCTTCTCGACCCGGGCGCGGTGGAAGTCCGGGTCGCCCTCGTGCCGTAGTTCGCTCCAGGTGACCCACCAACGGGGGCGGAACGGTATCGGATCGAGCACCTTGTCGAGCAGCCGGTCCAGGGTCTTCTCCTTGACCCAGAACAGCAGCACCTCCCCCACCAGGCCGAGGGCGTACAGCGCGGCGAAGAGGGCCAGGAACAGCGCCACATGGACCGGGAAGTAGAGGACGGTGCACATGTGGCGGGTGATCAGGCCGGCCCGGGAGCGGGGCGGAACCGGGTCCCATTCCGGGAAGCGGGTCAACTCGTACGGCGGCTGACCGTATGGAGACTGGACGCCGGAGTGTGGGTGTTGGGGCTGCTGGGGCTGCTGGGGCGAGGGTGACGTGGGGCGCACCGCCTCATCCCATCACTTCCGATCGGAACATGACAACGCGCGCCCGGCTGCCACGCAGGTCAGCGGGGCACCCAGGTCAGCGAGGCACGCACGTCAGCGGGGCGGGCAGGTCAGCGGGGCACGCACGTCAGCGGGGCGGGCACGGTCCCGTGCTCTCGCGGGCCTCCAAATGCGGCAGTTCGCCCTCCACGGTGCGCAGCGGCCCCCCGTCGAGAACGGCGAGGAGCTCCTGGGCGGCGAGCCGGCCGAAGCCAGGGGTGTCGCGGACGAGCGCGGTCAGCCGGGGGTGGGTGACCCGGCACAGCGCCGAGTCGTCCCAGGCCACGATCGACAGCGCGCCCGGTACGGGGATGCCCCGCTCCGCGGCCACCGAGGCACCGGCCACGGCCATCACATCGTTGTCGTAGATGATCGCCGTGGGCGGCTGTGCGGCGTCGAGGAGGCGGCGGGTGGCCTCGGCCCCCTCGGCGTCGGAGTAGTCGGTGGTCACCGAGCGGACCTGGTGTCCGTCGAGGCCGCGCCGGTCCGCTTCGGTACGCAGCGAGCGGATCCGGCGCTCGGTGTGGGCGAGCCCGGGCAGCCCCGCCACGTGCACGATGCGACGGTGGCCGAGGCCGTGGAGGTGGTCGAGGACCCGGGCCATGGCCTTGGCGTCGTCGGCCCAGACGGTGGAGAGGAGCGGGTACCCGGGGGCGGGGGACTCCGGGTCGGGGGTGACCGAACTCGGGGTGGCCGTGCCCGGGCCCGTGTTGGCCGGGCCGCCGACGAGGACCGCGGGCAGACCGAGTGCGGCGAGCAGTTCCGGCCGGGGGTCCTCGGTGCGCGGGTCGACCACCAGGACGCCGTCCACCCGGCGTTCGGCCCACCAGCGGCGGTAGAGCGCGCACTCGTCGTCAAGTTCCTCGACGACCTGGAAGAGCAGCGCGATCTTCCGTGCGGAGAGCACTTCCTGGATGCCGGAGACGAGTTGCAGGAAGAAGGACTCCACGCCCAGGGTCCGCGCGGGACGGGCGAGCACCAGGCCGAGGGCGCCGGAGCGTTCGCCGGACAGTGCGCGGGCGGCACTGTTGGCCTGCCAGCCCAGTTCCTCGGCGACGCGTCGTACCCGGGCGCGGGTGTCGTCGGAGACGCCCGGCCGGTCGTTGAGCGCAAAGGACACGGCGCTCTCCGAGACCCCGGCCCGGCGGGCGATGTCCTTGATCGTCGGGCGGCGCGCCGGCCTGCGGCGGGCGGCCTCACCGGGCGCTGTCATGGGCGGTCTCTCCTCGGACTTAACCGCATTAGTCCGGCCAGTCTGATCAGCAGCGGGTGGCCTGTCAAACGCCGGGCGATGGCCTGCGAAGGCGGCGGAAAACCGCTCAGGTCCGGGGTATTGACACCCACTAAAGCGCATTAGTAGCGTCTGCCGCATCGTCGCCCGAGGACTCGAAGAGAAAGCTCGACGGAGCAGCCGAAAGGGCCGTCATTCCCCTTTCGTCATCTTCCCCGCCGGCACATTCCGTCGCACCGTTCCGCCGCTCGTCGTTCCGCCGTTCGCAGTTCGCCGCTCGTCGTTTCGCTGTTCCGTCGTTCCGTCGTTCTGCCGCAAAGCAAGTCGTACCGCCTGTCCTGCGCGACATTTTCCCTGGTGTCCGGTCCGAGCGAAGGAGCCGCAAGCCATGCGTATTTCCCGTCGAGCAGCCGCCGTGGCCGCGGCGCTGTTCAGCTCGTCGCTTGCCCTGACCGCATGCGGGTCCGCAGGGGGATCCGGCGGGACGGACAGCGCGTCGGGGGAGGTCGAGGGGCAGGTCACGTTCCAGACCTGGAATCTCAAGGCGAATTTCAAGGACTATTTCGAGGGGATCATTGCAGATTTCGAGAGGAAGTACCCGGACGCGAAGGTGAAGTGGGTGGATCAGCCGGCCGAGGGGTATCCGGAGAAACTGAGTGCGGATGCGGCGGGCGGCACGCTGCCCGATGTGGTGAATGTTTCGCCGGATCTCGCCTATCCGCTGGCGAAGGCAGGCCTTGCGCTCGACCTGGAGAAGGCAGCGGGAAAGTATCGCGACGAATATCTTCCCGGGGCTTGGCGGAGCCATGAAATGCCGGGGCTCTCGGGGGTCTATGCCTTCCCCTGGTATCTGAACACCGGGCCGATGTTCTACAACAAGGAGCTCTTCAAGAAGGCCGGGCTCGATCCGGAGAAGCCGCCGGCGACCTACGACCAGCTCTTCGCGGACGCGGTGTCGATGGCCAGGCGCAGCGACCGGAAGATAGCGATGCTCGCCGGCACACCGTCGATCGAGGACTTCGGACGTTACGGCGTACGGCTGATGAATCCGCAGGGCACCGAGTTCACCTTCAACGAACCCAAGGGCGTCGAACTGCTCCGGCGCTACAAGGAGTTGTACGCGGCCGGGGCGCTGGACTCGCAGGCGCTCACGGCGCAGGCGGAGTCGTCGGGGCGGAAGTTCCAGCAGCAGTCGGTGGCCATGAATCCGGGCAGTGCGCACGATCTGGAGAACTTCAAGAAGGAGGCGCCGAGCCTCTACCGGCACATCGGCATCACGGACGCGGTCAACAACACCGGTAAGGCCAATATGTACGTCCAGGGCCTGATGGTGAATGCGCAGAGCAAGGTCAAGCCGGCGGCGGTGGCGTTCGCGCACTTCGTCACCGACCGGAAGAACCAGATGGCCTTCGCCAAGGAGGTCACGATCTTCCCCAGCACCAAGGGCTCGCTGGACGATCCGTACTTCACCAAGGAGGACGGCACCGATGCGACCCGGGTGCGGGTGGCCTCGGCCAAGTCGCTGAAGACCGCGGTGAATTACACCCCGGTTCTGCTCAGCGACCAGATGAAGACCGTACTGCGCAATGCGGTGGCCAAGGCCGTGCAGGGCAAGGAGCCGCCCAAGGCGGCGCTGGACGGTGCGGTCGCCGAGTGCAACCGGCTGCTGAAGACCGGCTGAGTCCGGAGCCGTTGTGAAGACGCATACGCGGTCCGGTCCTTGGCTGTTTCTCGCTCCCGGACTGCTGGTGGTCGCCGCCTTCAGTCTCTATCCGTTCCTGAGCACGGTGGCGCACTCCTTCACCGATGCGCGCACCCTCACCGCGGGACAGTTTGTCGGCGGCACCAATTACCGGGAGCTGGTGCAGGACGCCATGTTCTGGACGGGGCTGCGCAACAGCCTGGTGTATGTCCTCGGGGTCGTACCGCTGCTGGTGATACTGCCGCTGCTGCTGGCCCTGCTGGTGCAGCGGCAGATACCCGGAATCGCTTTCTTCCGGGCCGCGTTCTATACGCCGGTGGTCGCCTCCGTCGTCGTGGTCGGACTGATCTGGGTGTGGCTGCTGGACGACCGGGGGCTGATCAATGCGCTGCTCGAAGGGCTGGGCTTCGGCAAGGCCGGCTTTCTCAGCGATCCATGGCTGCTGCTGGCGAGTGCGATGGCGGTCACGGTCTGGAAGGGCCTCGGCTACTACATGATCATTTATCTGGCGGCGCTGGCGAATGTGCCCCGGGAGCTGCACGATGCCTGCGCGGTCGACGGTGCCGGAGCGGTACGCCGCTTTCTGACCGTCACGGTGCCCGCGGTGCGCTCCACGATGGTCCTGGTGGCCGCGCTCTCCGCGGTCAACGCCTTCAAGGTCTTCTCCGAGGTCTATCTGATGGCCGGTCCGACGGGCGGTCCGGGCGGTGAGGACACCACGCTGGTGATGCTCGTCCAGCAGGTCGGTACCGGTCTCAGCGGCCGGGTCGGCTACGCCTCCGCGCTGTCCGTCGTGGTCTTCGTGATCACCCTCGGGCTGATGCTGCTGGTACTCCGCGCCAACCGCAGGGAGGACGTATGAGCGCCACGGCAGCCGGGCGGCGGCGTACCCGGCAGCGGCGGCTGTACAAGTGGCAACTGCTGCTCCGCTATCTGCTGCTGCTCGCCGTGCTGGCCCTGACCATCGGCCCGTTCCTCTGGCAGCTGTCCACCTCGCTCAAGGGCCCCGGCGAGGACATCTACCGCTATCCGCCGAGCCTGGTTCCGCACCACCTCACGCTGGCCAACTACGGCGGCGTGGCAAAGATCATCCCGGTCTGGGACTTCGCGCTAAACTCGCTGAAGGTCGCCACCGCCAATGTGGTCACCAACTGCGCGGGCGCGGCGCTCGCCGGCTATGCGCTGGCCCGGCTGCGCTTCACGGGCCGTAAGGCGGCACTGGTCGTCTTCATCATGGCGATGCTGGTGCCGGTCGAGAGCATCATGATCGCCCAGTTTGTGACGATGCGTGAGCTACAGCTCAACAACACCCTGCTCGGTGTGGTGCTGCCCGGCTGTATCGGCGCGATGAATGTGCTGCTGATGCGGAACGCGTTCGCGGGTCTGCCGTACGAGGTCGAGGAGGCGGCGTTCGTCGACGGCGCCAACGCCTGGCAGCGGTTCGTACGGATCGCACTGCCCTCGGTCAAGGGCACCCTCGCGGTCGTGGCGATCTTCGCCTTCATGGGTGCCTGGGACGACTTCCTGTGGCCGCTGATCGTGCTGAGCGACCAGTCGAAGTTCACCCTGACCATCGGACTGAACTTTCTGCACGGCACCTTCGCGTACAACCAGCGGCTGGTCGCGGCCGGCACCGTCATCGCCGTCCTGCCGCTGATCGTGCTGTTCGCCTGTCTCCAGCGCTACTTCTTCCGCGGCGTCGGTGAGGGCGCCGTCAAGGGCTGAGCCCCCCCCGCACGCACCCGCACGCGCCCGTACGCCCCGCCCCCGTACCCCACAGGAGCCCCATGCGATTCGGCGCCAACTACACCCCCACCCAAGGCTGGTTCCACCACTGGCTGGACTTCGACCCGGACGCCGTGCGCGCCGACCTCGACTCGCTCGCCACGCTCGGCCTGGACCACATCAGGGTCTTCCCGCTCTGGCCGCTCTTCCAGCCCAACCGCACCCTGATCCGGCCGCGCGCGGTGGAAGCGCTGGTGCAGCTGGCGGACGTCGCGGCCGAGCGCGGACTCGACGTCTCTGTCGACGGACTACAGGGCCATCTGTCGAGCTTCGACTTCCTGCCCGCGTGGACCCGGACCTGGCACCGCCGCAGCCTCTTCACCGACCCCGAGGTGCTGGCCGGCCAGGAGGAGTATCTGCGGACGCTGGCGGCCGCGCTCGCCGACCGCCCCAACTTCCTCGGTATGACGCTCGGAAACGAGATCAACCAGTTCTCCGACGGCCCGCACCCGGACCCGGACCGGATCACCGAAGCCCAGGCCACCGCCTGGCTGGAGCGGATGCTGACGGCCTGCGAGCGGGGCGCGCCCGGGCGAATGCATCTGCATGCCGCATACGACGCGGCCTGGTACCGCGACGGCCACCCCTTCACCCCCGCGCAGGCCGCCCGGCTGGGTGCGGTCACCGCCGTGCACTCCTGGGTGTTCAACGGCACCGCGCAGCGGCACGGGCCCACGGGAATCGCCACCGAGCAGCACGCCGCCTATCTCATCGAGCTGTCCAAGGCCTGGGCCGAGGAGCCGCACCGCCCGGTGTGGCTCCAGGAGGTCGGCGCCCCGGCGCCGCACATCCCCGAGGAGGGCGCGGCCCGCTTCACCGAGGCCACCGTGGTCAACGCCCTGGACTGCCCGGACCTCTGGGGCGTCACGTGGTGGTGTTCCCATGATGTGTCACGGTCGCTGGCGGACTTCCCCGAGCTGGAGTACGGGCTGGGGCTGCTCACCAACGACCGTACGGTCAAGCCGGCGGGCCGGGCGCTCGCGGCGCTGGTCGAGCACTGGCGCGGCCGGGAGCACCGTCCGCCGGTACGCAGCACCGCGCTGGTCGTCGACGCCGGCGCCGCCGAGGCCGCGCCGCGCCGCTCGGTGTGCGCACCCGGCGGCCCGGTCTTCGAGGCCTGGGCCGAGCTTGCCGCCCAGGGCGTCCGTCCGTCTCTCGTACTGGCCGAACTCGCCACCGACGAACGTCATATGACGTCGCGTGGCATCACCGAGGTCTGCACACCTGAGGAGGTCCTTACCGGGCGCCACCGAGGGCCGGGCCCCGGAAGCCGGCGCGCCTCGTCGCCGTCCGTCCCCGACCGGAGGAGCACCGCATGAACGCGCAACCGTCGCCCGTCCCCCGCCGTCGTGTGCTGCTGGCCGGGGCAGGCGCCGCGGCCGCGCTGTGCGGGCCGTCCCTCGGTGCCGGCGCGGCGGTGGCCGCCGGTCACCACCGTGCCGGCACCGCGGACTCGTTGCAGCCGTACGCCTCGTACTGGTTCCCCGACTCGCTGCCGTCGGGCACGCCCGGGGACGGCATCACCTGGCGGAGCCTGCTGGCCTGGAGGCCGGAGACCGACCGGGATCTGGCGTTCAACAGGGCCTCGGTACCGTTGGCCACGCGCTTCACCCCGGTCCCGGCGAACGCCACGGCCCGCACCGGCCAGGCGCGGATCAGTGCGCTGGCGGCCTTCGACCACACCGCGGGCAACCCCTCGCAGGGCTCGGCGACCGCCGACCACTACACGCCGACCCACTGGGCGTACCTCGACGAGCTGGTGTTCTGGGGCGGTTCCTCCGGCGAGGGGCTGATCCTGGCGCCGAACGCCCCGGTGGTCGATGCCGCGCACCGCAACGGCGTACCCGTACTCGGCACCGTCTTCCTGCCACCGGTCGCCTACGGCGGGCAGCTGCGCTGGACCCGCGACCTGGTGCGGCAGGACGCGGCCGGGCGCTTCCCGCTCGCCGCGAAGCTGGTGCAGGTCGCGACCGTGTACGGCTTCGACGGCTGGTTCATCAATGCGGAGACCGGGGGCGGGGACGCCGCGCTGGCCGCCGATATGCAGGCGTTCCTGCGGGCGCTGCGCACCGCGGGCGCCGGGCACGGGCTGCGCATCACCTGGTACGACGCGATGAACACGACCGGGCAGGTCGGCTGGCAGGGCGCGCTGGACGAGCTGAATCAGTCGTTCTTCCAGGACGCTGCCGGGCCGGTCGCCGACTCGCTGTTCGTGGACTTCCGCTGGAGTGCCCGGTCGCTCGCGGACTCCGGGCGGCTCGCGGACCAACTGGGCCGTAGCCGCTATGAGTTGTGGGCCGGGGTCGATGTCGAATCGGCGGGCTGGGACAGCGACACCGACTGGGAGGCGATCCTGCCCAGCGGGCGGGACCATGTCGTCTCGTACGGCTTCTACCGGCCCGAGTGGACCCTCCGGCATCTGCCCGAGGGGCGCACTCCCGGCCAGTTCCACGCCGCGGACGACCGGTTCTGGTCCGGGGCGGGGCTTGATCCGACGCAGCCCGGCGGTCCGGGCGGCGGCTGGCGGGCACCGGCCACCGCGGTCGCGGACCGTTCGACGCTCACCGCGCTGCCGTTCGCCACCACCTTCAACACCGGCCATGGCCTGCGCTGGTACGAGGGCGGCACGGTCACGTCGGAGGCCCCCTGGAACCATCTCGGGCTCCAGGATCGGCTGCCGGCGCGGCGCTGGGTGGTCCGTACCGCTGGCCAACGCCCCGATGTTTCACTGGACTTCGCGGATGCCTGGCGGGGCGGCAGCAGTCTGCTGGTGCACGGCGCCCTCGACGCGCCCACGACGCTGGAGCTGTTCCCCACCCAGCTGCCCGCCGGCGCCGCCACCGTCCTCGACCTCACCCATCGGCTCGATCCGTCCTCCGGGCCGGTGACGGTCGAGGTGGCGGTCGCCCTGCGGGAGGCACCGGCGCCGGGCGAGCCCGCCCCGTACCGCTGTCTGCCGGCCGGAACCCTGGAGCCGGGCAGCGGCTGGCGCACCGACTCCGTACCGCTCGGCTCCCTGGGCGCCGGCCGCCTGTATGCGCTGGGCGTACGGCTGACGGGCCGTGGCGGGGCGGCGGTGGCGTGGCGGCTCGGGGCGCTCGCGGTCCACGACGCGGTGGGCTCCCCCTCCGCGCCCAGCCGGCTGAAGATCACCGATACCGCCCGCGCGGACGGGGCGGCCTCGGTGCGGCTGCTCTGGCGGCGCGCCGCCGGCCCGGTGCGCCACTACGAGCTGCACCGCCGGCTCCCGGACGGCACCCGGCGGTTCCTCGGCGGAACCTGTGGCACGGCGTACCACCTCCCGGGGCTGCGGCGCGCCGGGACGGAACCGGCCGCCCGGATCGAGGTGCGCGCCGTGCATGAACTGTTCACCGTCTCGGCGCCTGCCAAGGTGCAACTCCCCTGGTAATCACGGCTGTTGCCGCTCCTCCACCGCCCCCTGTACCGCCCCCTGCACCGCCCCCGACGCTATCTATGGAGCCCATTGCCATGCATGACGATCGCGCACTGACCGAAGCCCGCCTCAAGCGGGTCCTGGACGAGCGCATCCGACCCGCGCTGTATCCGGAGTCGGTTCCCCTGGAGGTCGCGGCCTGGGTCGCACCGGGAATGGGGGCCTCCCCTGCTCGAGCGGAGTCGAGAGCCTGGGGAACTGCCTCCGTGGCGGAGGGCCTGGCCGCCCGGCACACCCCGGTGGCGGTCGGTGACGCCTGGGGAGCGCCCTGGGGCACGACCTGGTTCAAGGTCCTCGGTGAGGTGCCGCAGGAATGGGCGGGCCGCACCGTCGAGGCGGTGCTGGACCTGGGCTTCGACGAGCGGATGCCGGGCTTCCAGTGCGAGGCGCTGGTGCATCTGCCCGACGGCACTCCGGTCAAGGCGATCAATCCGCGCAACCAGTGGGTGCGGGTGGGGGCGCCGGTGCGCGGCGGGGAGCGCGTCGAGTGGCATCTGGAGGCCGCGTCCAACCCCGTCATCCTCGACGTCCATCCGTTCCGGCCGACCCCTCTGGGCGACCGGGAGACGGCGGGCAGCGCACCGCAGTACCGGCTGGCGCGGATGGATCTTGCGGTGTTCGACACCGAGGTGTGGGAGCTGATCCTGGACCTGGAGGTGCTGGGCGAGCTGATGGCGGAGCTTCCGGAGGACAGCCCGCGCCGCTGGGAGGTGCTGCGGGCGGTCGGCCGGGCGCTGGACGCGGTGGATCTCCAGGACGTCAACGCCACGGCGCAGGCGGCGCGTTCGGAGCTGTGTGCGGTGCTGGCGGCCCCCGCGGGGGCCTCCGCGCACCGGATCAGCGCGGTGGGGCATGCGCATATCGACTCGGCGTGGCTGTGGCCGCTGCGCGAGACCGTACGGAAGGTGGCCCGCACCACATCGAACATGACGGCGCTGCTGGAGGACGAGCCGGAGTTCGTCTACGCCATGTCGCAGGCCCAGCAGTACGCCTGGCTCAAGGAGCACCGGCCCGAGGTGTACGCCAAGGTCAAGAAGGCGGTCGCGGAGGGACGGTTCGTACCGGCCGGCGGGATGTGGGTGGAGTCGGACACCAATATGCCCGGTTCGGAGGCGATGGCCCGGCAGTTCGTGCACGGCAAGCGGTTCTTCCTGGAGGAGTTCGGCGTCGAGAACGACGAGGCATGGCTGCCGGACACCTTCGGTTTCGCCGCCGGGCTGCCGCAGATCATCAAGGCGGCGGGCTCGAAGTGGCTGCTGACGCAGAAGATCTCCTGGAGCCGGATCAACGCCTTCCCGCACCACACCTTCCGCTGGGAGGGCATCGACGGCACCCGGATCTTCACCCACTTCCCGCCGGTGGACACCTACAACTGCCAGATGGCGGGCAGCGAAATCGCGCATGCGGCACGGAACTTCAAGGACAAGGGCGTGGCCCGGCACTCGCTGGCGCCGACCGGCTGGGGCGACGGCGGCGGGGGCACCACCCGCGAGATGATCGGCAAGGCCCGCCGGCTGCGCGATCTGGACGGCTCGGCCACGGTGCGGTGGGAGCGGCCCGCGGACTTCTTCGCCAAGGCGGAGGCCGAGTACCCCGATGCGCCGGTGTGGGTGGGCGAGCTCTATCTGGAGCTGCATCGCGCGACCCTTACCAGTCAGGCCCGGACCAAGCGCGGGAACCGGCGCAGCGAGCAGCTGCTGAGAGAGGCCGAACTATGGTCGGCGACAGCGGCGGTGATGACCCAACACCCCTACCCCTATACGGAGTTGGACCGACTCTGGAAGACCGTACTGCTCCATCAGTTCCATGACATCCTGCCCGGCTCGTCCATCGCCTGGGTGCACCGCGAGGCGGAGCGGACCAATGCGTCGGTCGCCGCCGAGCTGGAGGGGATCATCGCGGGCGCCCTGGCCGCGCTGGCCGGCCGCGGCGACGAGGAGCTGACGGTGAACTCGGCGCCGCACCCGCGCAGCGGCGTCCCGGCCGGTGCGATCGCACCCTCCGTGGCGCAGGGCCCTGACGTGTCCGCCACATCCCGGGACGGGGGCGGATTCACCCTGGCCAACGGCCTGTTGCGGATCGGGATCGACGCGCGCGGCCTGGTGGTGTCGGTGTACGACTGCCGCGCCGCACGCGAGGCCGTGGCACCCGGCGCGGCGGCCAACCTGCTACAGATCCACCCGGACTTCCCGAACATGTGGGACGCCTGGGACGTGGACTCCTTCTACCGCAATGTCGTCACCGATCTGACGGACGCGGACGAGGTCGCGCTCGCCGAGGTGACCGCTGACGCCGCGACGGTACGGGTCACCCGTACCTTCGGCGACTCCCGGGTGGTGCAGTCGCTGACGCTGTCCCGCGGGCAGCGGCGGCTGGACATCGACACCGAGGTCGACTGGCACGAGACCGAGAAGTTCCTCAAGGCCGCGTTCCCCCTGGATGTGCACGCCGAGCGCTACGCCGCGGAGACCCAGTTCGGGCATCTGTACCGCCCCACCCACACCAACACCAGCTGGGAGGCGGCCAAGTTCGAGGCGTGTGCGCACCGGTTCGTGCACCTGGAGGAGCCGGGCTGGGGCGCCGCACTGGTCAATGACGCCACCTACGGCCATGACGTCACCCGCACGGTGCGGGACGACGGCGACCGCGGTACCACCACGACCGTACGGCTCTCGCTGCTGCGCGCCCCCCGCTTCCCCGACCCGGAGACCGACCAGGGCCTGCACCGCTTCCGCTATGCGCTGGTCCCCGGCGCCTCCCTGGGCGATGCGGTGCGCGAGGGCCATCGCCTCAACCTGCCCGAGCGGCGGATCACCGGCGCCCGCGCGGTGGCCCCGCTGATCACGGTCGGCAATGACGCGACGGTGGTCACCGCGGTCAAGCTCGCCGACGACGCGAGCGGCGATGTCATCGTCCGTCTCCACGAGGCGCACGGCGGCCGGGCCGTCACCACCGTGACCGCCGGCTTCGAGGTGGCGGACGTGGTCACCACCGATCTGCTGGAACGGCCGACCGAGGACGGGCCGGCACTGGAGCGGGACGGCAACACGGTCCGGATGCGGCTGCGCCCGTTCCAGATCGTGACGCTACGGCTGAGCCGGACGGGCGACCGGTAGGGGCCTGGTCGCCCTGTGCCTGGCTACGGCCGGGGTCTGCCCGAGCGGGGCCGGGGCTCGCGGCAGGCGTCGGGGCGCAGCTCGTAGCGCCGTTCCCGGCCGCCGCCGCGCCCGGTCCGCCGGCCCCGGCCGGTCTCCGGTGTGCGGCCCGCCTCCGGGCCGCACACCGATTCCCGGCCCGGGTCACGGCTCGGATCCAGGCCCAGCATGTCCATCAGCAACGTCAGATCGTTCGCGTCCCGCGCACGGCCGGCCAGCGCCTTCCTGGCGAGCCGTCGTTCCTCGTCACACGGCACGGCGCGGGGCGCGGTGGCATCGGCACTGCGGTGTTCATCGCTCACCGCTGCATTCTCGGCCGGACCGCGACACCGTGCCCGTCGAGCGGACCGGAGAGCGCCGGGCGGAAACCGCAGCGGGTACCTTGCGCCATACGGGTGTGCCGGCGCCGTACGGGCTCCCCGCACGGCCGGGCAGGAACAGCGGACAACACCCGACGAAATCCAGGGAACCCCCGCGGGCCCTTTTCCCTCTTTATGGGCACTTGCACTTGATCCTCCTGCCGCGGAGTCACCGTTGAAAAACCCCTACGCCGTCGCGCTCGCGGGCGCCCTCCTCGTTTCCTCCACCCTGCTCACCGGATGCTCGGATTCCGGAGAACCGGTCGACTTCAACGCCGGTGCCAAGGACGGCGGTGGCAAGCAGGCCAAGCCCGTGGACAACGACACCCTCATGCCGACCGGCCCGAAGAGCGACCTCCGGATCACCCGGACCCTGGACGACGACTCCCAAATAGCGCGGACGACGCTGAAAGGCGCGAAATCCGGGGTCACCGGGAGCGTGTGGGTCTGGGTGCCGAAGGAGTACCGGGATACGAAGTACGCCAAGAGCGGGTTTCCGGTGCTGATAGCGCTGCCCGGCGGCCTGGGCAGCCCCAAGGAGCAGGGCGGTGTCACCAATTACTGGGTCGGCGGCGATATCGGGTTGCAGGAGAACATCGCCAAGTGGACGTCGGAGGGCAAGAGCCTGCCGTTCATCGTGGTGATGCCGATGCTCAACCCGGACACCCAGTACCACGACGGCAGCGATATCCCCGGTCAGCAGCGGATGGGCACCTGGCTGACGGAGGATGTGGTGAATATGACGAAGGCCAACTTCCGTACGTTCAAATCGCGCGACGGCTGGGCCTTCATGGGCTCGTCCTCGGGTGCATTCGCCGGTCTGAAGTCCGTACTCAAATATCCGGAGAAGTTCAAGGCGGCAATAGCCAGCGGTCCGGACATTGTGCCGGATTCCCCGCTGTGGGCGGGTCACCAGGCGGAGAAGGACGCGAACAACCCGGAAAAGCTGGCCCAGCGTCTGCTGCGGAAGGGCGGCCCGGACGTCTACCTCGCCTTCCAGGCCGGCAGCAGGGAGGCCCCCGCGGTCAGCGCCGCGATTCAGAAGTTCCGCCGCACATACGGCAAGGGCCCGATCCACACCTCCTTCCAGCTCATCCCCGGCGGCCGGCACAACGCCTGGGACTACCAGAAGGGCATGGCCGACGGCGCGATGAAGTTCATCAGCGACCAGCTGAAGGCCCCCGTCGCAAGCGGTTCGTGAACCGGGTCCCGGGAGGGCCGGTGCGGGCGGCCGGCCCTCCCGGCGCGCGGATGCAGATCCCCTGGCAGAGGGCGATGCTGGAGTCGAGGGGGACCGTGGTGAGGAGGATCAATCATGTCCATGATGGACAAGATCAAGAGCATGCTGAAGGGCCACGAATCCCAGACCGACAAGGGCGTCGAGAAGACCGGTGACACGGTCGACGAGAAGACCCAGGGCAAGTTCCAGGGCCAGGTCGACACCGGCCAGGAACGGCTCAGGGACGAGTTCGGCGGCGGCAAGGAACAGCCACCGCAGAGCTGAGCCCACGACCGGCCGGGCGGCGGTCCACGACCACCGCTCAACGGTCTGCCACCGCGCGTAGGCTGTTCGGATGATCTCCGCGTCGTCCGCCCGGCTCACGCCCGACGTACTGCTGCGCCCCGCGGCCCTGACGGACGCCGCCGGCCTCGCCCGGGCCTATCGGCGCAGCCGTGAGCATCTCCGGCGCTGGGAGCCGGTCCGGGACGAGGCCTTCTTCACCACCGGAGGGCAGACCGAGCGACTGACGGGCCTGCTGGAGGAACGCAACGCAGGGCGGGCGATGCCCTGGGTGCTGGTGCGCCGGCCCGACGGGGGCCCGGCGAAACCCGGTGCGGATGCGGCGGACCCCGATATCGTCGGTGCGATCACCCTCACCGGTATCGTGCTCGGGCCGTTGCGCAGCGCCAATGTCGGCTACTGGATCGATGTCGGCCAGCTGCGCCGCGGACTGGCCTCCGCCGCGCTGCGGGCGGTCTGTACGGCCGCCGACACGGAACTGCATCTGCACCGGCTCCAGGCCGGCACCCTCCTCGACAACACCGCCTCACAACGGGTGCTCACCGGCTGCGGCTTCACCCTCTTCGGCACCGCCGAGAACTACCTCCACATCAACGGCGCCTGGCGCACGCACCACCTCTTCCAGAAAATCCTCAACGACCGTCGGCCTTGAGGGCCCGATCGGGTGAGGGCGCCGGCCCGCGGCATGCGCCGGCGCCCGCCCCGAAACCGGGAGCGGGCGCCGGAACGGGGGCCTAGGCGGGCCGGATCTTCTCCGCCTGGGGGCCCTTGTGGCCCTGGGTGACCTCGAAGGTCACCTTCTGGCCCTCCTGAAGCTCACGGAAGCCGGTGGCGTCGATGTTGGAGTAGTGCGCGAAGACATCGGCACCGCCGCCGTCCTGGGCGATGAACCCGAAGCCTTTCTCCGAGTTGAACCACTTCACCGTGCCGGAAGCCATGTCCGTCTCCTTCGTTCAATGGGCTCGAATCGGCTTCCGCACGCTGCGGAACCCGGAGGTGATCGCCTGGCCCGGACACGCACCGCACAGCAAGAACGCCCGTGAATGCGACACGGGCGCCCGGTACTTCGGAACCACGACAGCTGATCAGGACGCTACACCGAGCAGCGCCCGGCAGACAGCACAACCGAGGCTGACGCGTCGTCCTTCACCGGGCAAGGCCAGTGACTGTCCTCCGTATCCCTGACCGATCGGACAGATGTCCGACGGTTGCTGGTACGGGTGGGTGAGCGCGGTCCGGGGACGTGCCCGGGCCGCGGCAGCTCACTCCGACTCCTCGGCAGCGTCCTCGCCCGGCTTCCGCCGACGCCACCACAGACCGGTGCCGAGCCCGGCCAGCGCGACGGCCCCCACGGCTCCGGCCGCCGACAGCAGCCAGCGCTGCCGCAGGTCGGCCTCGGCCTGCGCCCGCGCCGCGACCGGCGCCCTGTGCAGTGCGGTGCGCGAGTCCGGGGTGTGGGCGACATGCTCCGAGACGCCGGCCCGGCCACCGGGCCCAGGGGCGGGGAGCATAGCGACGGCCGCGGCCCGGGGAGCCGCGTCGAATCCCCAGTCCAGGAGGGCCCGGGTCTCCTCGTAGACCGCGTTCCGGCCGCCGGACTGCGGGTTCATGACGGTGACCAGCAGGGTGCGGCCGTCGCGCCGGGCGGCGGCGATCAGGGTGTTGCCGGCGTGTGAGGTGTAGCCGTTCTTCACCCCGATGAGGCCGTCGTAGGGGCGCACGCCGTGCGAGCCGACCAGCAGCCGGTTGGTGTTCTGGATGCCGAACGCGTCCGGACCGCCGTCCTCGGGCAGCTCCGCCTGCTTGGTCGAGGCGAACCGGGCGAAGTCGGGGTTGGTCAGACCGGCCTGCCCGAAGAGCGTCAGGTCGTACGCGGAGGAGAACTGCCCCGGTGTGTCGAAGCCGTCCGCGGACTCGACCCGGGTGTCGCGGGCGCCGAGCCGACGCGCCGTCTCCTGCATATCGTCGATGGTCTTGTACCAGCCGCCGTTCATGCCGGCCAGGGTGTGCACGGCATCGCTGCCCGACCTCAGGAAGACGCCGTGCCACAGGTCCGCGACGCGGTACGGCATCTCCTCCTTGAGGCCCGCGAGCGAACTGCCCGCCTCGATGCCGGTCAGGTCGTCGGTGGAGACGGTGTGCACCGTCCCCTGGGAGAACTTCGGCAGTACGGTCACCGCGAAGAGCGCCTTCAGCGTGCTGGCGGGGGGCAACGGCCGATGGGCGTCCTTGGCCGCCAGGATCTTGCCGCTCGTCAGGTCCGTGACCATCCACGACAGTGCGGAGACATCCGGTGGCTCGGGGACGTCCGGCCGGGGCTCGAACTGCACTCCGCGCCGGTCCAGCCGGCTGCCGGCGTCGGCCGGTCCGGCCGGCCGCGCACCGGCCCGCAGATCGTCGACGCCGTGCGGGCCGTCGGCGCGGACCGGTCCGGCGACGGCCAGCAGGCCCGCGGCGCAAAGGGTGGCCGCGGTAACGACTCTGACGGGGGCCCAACTCACGCTCGACATGAGGCCACGCTAAGAACGACCCCGGCCGCGCGCCGGTTGACGTACTCCATCTGATGCCCGGCCACCCCGGCGCGCGCACCGCCGGGGTGGCCGGACGCCCGTCACCAGATCTTGTTGACCCACTCGGGGTGGTCGATGAACGGGTTCCGGTTGTGCTGGTACTTGTCGAAGATCACCTGATTGCGATGCCGCTCGAAGGCGGACGGCGGATCCTGCCGACTCCACTGCTTCAGTACGGAGAGCCGGCCGAGGTACGGCCGGCTGCCGTTGCCGGCCTTGTCGTTGGGCTCCAGGTCGGGAAAGCCGTCGTCGCCGTCGTAGCGGACGGCCATATAGAGGATCATGCGGGCGACATCGCCCTTGTCCGCGTCGCGGGGCTCGAAGGAGTCGCCGTCGGTGTAATTGCCGGGCGCCTCGCCGACCTCCGTTCCGCCGTTGTCGAAGTCCTTGTTGCCCCGGGTGCTGTTGACGGAGACGTCCGCCGGGCGCAGATGGTGCAGATCGGTGCCGGGGCCGGTGGCGGTTCCGAAATTGCCGTGCGACTTCGCCCAGACGTGCTCGCGGTTCCAGTCGTCCGGGTCGCCGCCGTTGGCGTTCTTGCTCCGGGACGTGCCGGAGTACAGCAGAATGACGTTCGCGCTGTTGGCCGGGTCCTGGTCGGTGTACTTGAGGGCGCCCCAGACCTGTGAATAGGTCAGCTTTCCGGTCTGGGTGCGGCTGATGATTCCGTGCAGGGCCTTCTTGAGCGCCTGGCCGGTCTTGCCGATGGCGTCCTTGTAGTACGTGCGGGTGTCATCCGTGCCGTCATATGTGCCGGCGGATATGGATGAACGCTCGACGGCGGATATGACGCGGGATCCGTGGTGTGCGGCCGGGGTGGCCGTCGCACTGGACGGGATCTGCACGGCCATCGCCACCATGACCGTTCCGGTGGCGAGGGCCAGGGCGCGGCCGCGGCGGATTCTGTGGTTGTTGTCCACGAAGGGTGTCCTCTCCCCCAACTGTGGTGCCGGATCGCGAAATATGTGGGGCACGACCGGCACCGGCCGTCGTTCATACGGCCGGAGGCAGCTTTCCACCGCGGTCATCACCCAGGTGTGAACACCAGGGGAGAGTTATGTGTCCACCCGGTGGCAACCACCGCATTCCTCCCGGAATTGCAGCGTCCCTTCATCGAAAGCAGCGGTACGCCGCCCGACGGCCGCCAGACGACCGCGAAACGGAGGACTCCCTTCAACGTCGCGTTCAGGGAAGCGGTTTGTCCCACCGCAGCGAGTAACGCCACAGCAGATGGCGGCGGAAACGGCTGCCCGGCAGAGCGTGGCGGGCAGCCCGCCGGACCTCGCCCCAGGCCAGGTCCGGGTCGTCGACCGGCATCCCGGCCGGATCGTGCTTGCCCCCGTGACTCCGGGCGAGGATGCGGCTGGCGGGCACGCCCGCGGCGCTGACGATCCAGTCCAGCGGAGTCCGGTTGCGCGCGAGGCCGATGACGACGAGCCGGCCGCCGGGCGCAAGCAGACCGCCAAGCCGCCGGACCGCGGGGACGAAGCCCACGTGGTGCACGACGGCCACCGCGGAGATGAAGTCGTATCCACCGGGCAGCACACCGTCCGCCGCCATGAAGTCGGCCTCGACGAACGCGACGTTGGGGAGCAGGTCACCGCGCTCACGGGCCAGCTTGATCATCGCGGCCGAGCGGTCCACACCGGTCACCTCGCCCGCCTGCCCGGCCAGTTTGCCGGCCAGCAGACCGTCCCCGCAGCCGATGTCCAGCGCCCGCGCACAGCCGTCCGGCACCGCGTCCAGCACGAGCGGGTGGTAGTGCACATTGTGGTTCCAGTACGCGGGCGGGTGCGCGGGTCCGTCGGTGTGGGGCATCGGACGACAGTAACGCGGCCACCGGTGCCCATTGCACCGATCAGGTGAACTCGCCCCTCGGCCGCAACCGAAGACCCGGTGCATGGCTTCCCACGTGCTGAAACCTTCTGCATCGAAGCCCCGAAGCCCTGTTGGCCCTCCCCCCTCGCCCCTGGACTCCCCGACCCCCGACCCCGATATGGAGGCCCCGATGTCGCTGTACTGCCCCACTCCCCCGCCGTACGGCGCGACTCCGGACTATGTGCTGGCGCCCCCGCGTGCCGAGGACCGTCTGAACACCCTGGCGTTTCCGGTGGACGCGCTGCTCCCGCCGCCCCGCCCGGAGGACCGGCTGCCGTACGCGCACCCCGACGACCTGCCCGCGGCCCCTCGCCCCGAGGAGCGGGGGCCGGCTCCGGTGCCGCTGCCCGAGCGGCGCCGGCTGGACCTCCAGGCCGCACTCACCGCGGCCGGGGTGGCACCGGCCGACGGGGACCCGGCCGCCGTGGCGGAGCTCGCCGGACTGAGCGACGCCACGGTCCGGACCGTCATCGGCTGGATCGAGGCCGCCGCGCGCGCGTCCTGGGCGCGGCCGCACGCGATCTGAGCGGGCCGCCCGCCCGGGTCAGCGCAGCCCGGGCAGGCTGCGCAGCTCACCGATCCGCAGGACGCGGGCCAGGCCCAGGAAGAGCAGGGCCATGGTGAGGCCGCCGGCGGCCAGCGTCAGCGCCGGGGTCCAGCCCGCAGGGACGGGCACACCGGAGCAGGCCCGGGCCGCGAACCAGCCGACCGCTCCGGCCAGGGCGGCGGCCGCGGTCAGCTTGCCGTACGCACGGCACAGCCGTCGTCCGTCGAGGCGTCCGGCGAGCCGGCGGCGCAGCCGCAGCGCGGTGGCCAGCAGTCCGACGCCGTACGCGACGGCGTAGGCGGCGGCCATGCCGGTGACCGACCAGCGGACGGGCAGCAGCAGATAACACCCGGTGGCCAGGGCGACGTTGACCGCGCTGGTCCAGAAGGCCATCCAGAACGGCGTACGGGTGTCCTCGAAGGCGTAGAAGCCGCGCAGCAGCAGATACTGCGCGGAGGCCGGGATCAGGCCGAGACCGAAGGCCTGGAGCATATGTCCGATGGGCGCGGCGGAGGCGGAGTCCACGGTGCCGTGTGCGAACAGCAGTTGGACGGTCTGCGGGCCGAAGACGAGGAAGAAGAAGGCGGCCGGGACGATCAGCGCTCCGCTGACCCGCAGCGCGCGGGAGAGGTCGCCGCGCACGTCGTCCAGGCGGTGTTCGGCGACCGCACGGCTCATCCGTGGCAGCAGCGCGGTGACCAGCGAGACGGTGACGATCGACTGCGGCAGCATCCAGATGCCCTGGGCGTAGGTGTAGGCGGTATAGCCCACGCCGGCGGTGGGGAGCTGCTGGTCGACGGCGCTCGCGTAGTGCGTGACGACGATCATCGCGGCCAGGTTGGCGAGGACGAGCAGCAGGGTCCAGCGAGCGGCGGCGACGCTCTTGCGCAGACCGGTGCCGCGCCAGTCGAAGCGCGGCCGGAAGCGGAAGCCGGCGGCGCGCACGAAGGGGATCAGGGCCAGCCCCTGGAGGGCGATGCCGCCGGTGGTGACGATGCCCAGCAGGTCGATCTGGCCGGGGGTGATGTCCTCGATGCGGTCGGGTCCGGCCAGCAGGCCGAGGTAGACGCCGAACATGGCGATCAGCACGAGGTTGTTGAGGACCGGTGTCCACATCATCGCGCCGAACTTGCTGCGGGCGTTGAGGACTTGACCGAGGATGAAGAAGAGCCCGTAGAAGAAGATCTGCGGCAGCAGGAATCGGGCGAAGACCACGGTGAGTTCGAAGGCGGCGTGGGTCCGGGGCGTGTCGGGGGTGTAGACGGCGATGATCTGCGGTGCGGCCCAGACCGAGAGGAGCGTGCCGACCGCCAGCACGCTCAGCACGAGGGTGACCAGGCGCTGTTCGTAGGCCCGGCCGCCGTCCGCATGGGTGGCTCTGGCGCGTACCAGCTGCGGCACCAGGACCGAGTTCAGTGCGCCGCCGATGAGCAGGGTGTAGATGCTCATCGGGACGACGTTGGCGGTGTTGTACGTGGTCGCGAGCAGACCGGTGCCGAGGGCGGCGGCCTGGAGTACGTTGCGGATGAGCCCGGTCGCGCGGGAGACCATGGTGCCCGCGGCCATCAGCAGCGAGGAGCGGGCCACGCCCGCTGCGGGTTCACTCCCCCGGTCCTCGTGGCCCCCGGATATCTGCCGCCCCGGCACCCTTAACTGCATGGTGTCCTCTGGTGTCCCCTCGATCATGGGGACAATCTACGCGGCGTGCGGCAGCGGACGGGCCCGCCCGGGGTCGAGCAGCGGGGCGTGCAGATCGCCGTAGGCCGCGCAGCGGGGCGCGATCTCGCCGAAGGGGAAGGTGAGTTGTTGCGGTTCGGTGCAGTCGGCGATCTCGTCCCAGGTGACGGGGGCGGAGACGGTGGGGGCCGGGCGGGCGCGCAGGGTGTAGGCGACGGCGGTGGTCTTCGCGGCGGCGTTCTGGGAGAAGTCGATGAAGACCTTGCCGGGGCGCAGCGCCTTGGTCATCTTGTGCACGACCAGGTCCGGCAGGGCCTTCGCGGCCTCGACGGCGAGGGTCCTGGCGTAGGCGGTGGCCCGCTCGGAGGGGGTGGGCTCGATCGGCACGATCAGATGCAGGCCCTTGGAGCCGCTGGTCTTGGCGTAGACCTCCAGGCCGTCGGCGGCCATCCGCTCGTGCAGCCACTGTGCCGCGGTGCAGCACTCCACAATGGTGGCCGGGTCGCCGGGGTCCAGATCGAGGACGAGGCGGTCGGCGATGCCCGGAGCCTGGTACCTCCACTGCGGGGTGTGCAGTTCGACGACCAGGTTCGCGGCCCACACCAGAGAGGGCAGGTCCTGCAACAGGACCTGCCGGGTGGGGCCGGACGTCGAATGGGGGACGTCGCAGGTCTGCACCCAGGAGGGGGTGCCGGGCGGCACGTTCTTGGTGAAGAAGCGCTGGCCGTCCGGCCCGTCGGGGTAGCGCAGGAACGAGAGCGGCCGGTCGTGGAGGTGCGCGAGGAGCGGCTCCGCGGTGGTGGTGCAGTAGTGCAGCACCTCACCCTTCGTGGTGCCGGTCCCGGGATAGAGGACCTTGTCGAGGTTGGTCAGCGAGAGGCGTCGCCCCTCCACGATGGTGATCGGCGGCATACCATGAGAATCCCACACAAGGGATGAAATATGCGTTCTATTTGGAATGGGTCGATATCGTTCGGGCTGGTCACCATCCCCGTGAAGACCTACAGCGCGACCGACCGGACCTCGTCGGTCTCCTTCGTGCGCATTCACGAGAAGGACAGCGCACCCGTCCAGTACCGGAAGATCTGTGAGCTGGACGGCGAGGAGGTTCCGAACGAGGAGGTCGGCAAGGGCTATCAGGCCCCGGGCGATGACACCGTCGTGCCGATCACCGACGACGATCTGGCCCGGCTGCCGATGCCGACCGCCAAGACGCTGACCATCCTGTCGTTCGTCGACCCCTCCGAGATCGACCCGCTCCAGATGGACAAGGCCTACTACCTGGGACCCAACGGGGCGGCCGCCGCCAAGCCGTATGCGCTGCTGCGGGAGGCGCTGGAGCACCACGGGAAGGTCGCGATCGGCAAGGTGGCGATGCGCGGCCGGGAGTCGCTGGCGATGCTCCGGGCGTACAACGGGGCGATCGTGATGCACCAGCTGCTGTGGCCCGATCAGATCCGGCCCGCCACGGAGGTCGTACCGGGCGACGTCAAGGTCCGCGAGAACGAGCTGACGCTGGCCGAGACGCTGATGGACTCCCTGGGCGAGCTGGATCCGGCCGAACTCCACGACGACTACCGGGAGGCCGTGGAGGAGCTGGTGGCCGCCAAGCTGGAGGGCGAGGAGCCGGTCGCCCCCGCTCCGGCCCCCGGCGCCCAGGTGATCGATCTGACCGCGGCCCTGGAGAAGAGCGTACGGGCGGCCCGGACAGGCCACGCGGAAGGCGCGGAGTCGGCCTCGGTGACGCACCTACGGGGGCGGACGACGAAGGAAAAGACCACGAAGAAGACCGCGGCGGCGAAGACCACCGCGGGCGGGAAGAGCACGGCCGGCGGCCCGGCGAAGAAGACGGCGGCGAAGAGCACCGCGAAGAAGGCAGCGGCGAAGACGGCCGGAAAGGCCGCCCAGAAGAAGACCACGGCCAAGAAGTCCGCCACCGGAAAGTCCACCGCCAAGAAGTCCGGCTGAGCGTCCGCCACCGGGGCTCAGCCCTCCCCCGACCGTTCTAGAGTCTTGGTATGGCTTCAGACGAGGGGACCACCCGCATCGACAGCTGGATCTGGTCGGTACGGCTCACCAAGACCCGTTCACTGGCCGCGGCGGCCTGCCGCGCGGGGCATGTGCGGGTCAACGGTGAGCGGGTGAAGCCGGCCCATGCCGTGCACACCGGCGACGAGGTGCGGCTGCGGCACGCCGGGCGGGAGCGGATCGTGGTGGTCTCCCGGCTGGTGCGCAAGCGGGTGGGCGCGGCCATCGCCGCCGAGTGCTTCGTCGACAACAGTCCGCCGGTCCCGCCGCGCGAGGAGGTTCCGGTGATCGCACACCGCGACCGCGGCGCCGGGCGGCCCACCAAGCGCGAGCGCCGCGAGATCGACCAGCTGCGAGGCCGCTGAGCCGGACGACCCTCAGGGTCGGCGGCCGCGCGGCTAGTCGGAGGGCAGTGCGTCCAGGTAGACCCAGGCGCCGTTCTCGCGGACGAAGCGGCTGTGCTCGTACTGGCTGTCGGCGAGGCCGTGCAGGCTGTAGTGCGCGCGGAATTCCACCGTGCCTTCGGAGTGGAAGGCGGTGCCGCCGGTCGTGGCGAGGACGTCCAGGCCGGTCCAGCGCTGAGCCGGTTCGAGGTCGAGGGCGGCGGGGCGCGTGGTCGGGTGCCAGGTGCGCAGCAGATAGCCGGTGTCGCCGACGACGAAGGCGCTGTAGCGCGAGCGCATCAGCCGCTCGGCCGTGGGGGCGGCGGAGCGCCCCTCGTGGAAGGCGGCGCAGCAGTCGCGGTAGGTCTCGGGGCGCCCGCAGGGGCAGGGTGCGGCGGGGGCGACGGCGGACGGGCGGCGCGTCCCCCTCGACGGCTTCGTCGGCGGCTTCTTCTTCGACTTCGACACCCCACGATTGTGCCGGTCGGCTGGGGTGGGGGACGACACGCCGGGGACACACCGGGGCGACAATCCGAGCAGATGCGCCCATATAGGGAATTCCCACGACAAATCACCCGTTTGCAGCTTTTTCCGGCTTGATACCTGCTGTGAGGCTGGAAGAACTCATGGTGACCGTCCCCACCACCCAGGAGAGAACCCATGATTCTGTCCATTTCCGGCGTCGTCCTGCTCGGTGTCATCGTCTTCCTCTTCTTCCGCAAAGACGGCCTCAAGTTGTCGCACGCGCTGATCTCCGCGCTCTTCGGGTTCTATCTCGCAAGCTCCGCCATCGCCCCGAGCATCAAGGCCGGCGGGGCCAGCCTGGCGAGCCTCCTCGGGGGGATCAAGATCTAGGGCGGGCCCGCAAGGTCCTGCGCCGACGCACCGCCACGGGTCCCGCCCGTACGGCCGCACCAGGTCCCGTCCGGGCGGCTCCGTGTGCCGCCCGTCCCGGCTCGCCGCCCACGCCGAGCCGCCCCGCCCCACCGCACGAGCAACAGGAGAAGATGTGGCCCGGCGCCCTCTGCCCCGCATCCTGACCGACAGCGCACCGCTCGCCCGTATGGCCAACTTCGCGTCGCTGGCCCGTAGTCGCGAGCTCGCCCGCACCGCCGCCGACAGCGCCTCCGACGTGCTCCATCCGCTGATCACCATCGGCCGGGGGCTGCGCCGGCTGGCGGTGGCCGCCCGGGGACGGTGGGCCGAGACGCCCAAGGAGAGCCGCGGTCCGCTGCTGTTCTTCGTCGGCGCGTGTGTGCTGGTGACGGCCCTGCTGCCGTACGGGCCGCTGCTCGCCCTGATCGCGGTGATGGCGGCGGGGGCCTGGGCGGGGCGGGAGCGCACCCCCGTGGTCACCGGCCCCAGCGAGGCGGAGACCGAGCGGCTGCGGGCCCTGTACGAGGCGCTGGTGCCGTACCTCTGCGCCGAGGGCGACCCCAGCCCCCTGTATGCGCACGGCGGCGACTGGGCGCGGGCCTTCGGCGACCACGCCTTCGACGACGGCGGGCGGCTGGAGCGGCTCCAGCTGAAGTACCCGGCGTACTTCACCGACGGTGAGGACCGGTCCCGGGCCCGCATCGAGCAGGTGCTGTACGCCAAGGCCGGCCGCGACCGGGAGTACCACTTCGCCTGGGACGAGCTGGCCAACCAGCTCACCGTGACCGTCCTGGCGGCGCTGCCCGCCGATATCACCGTTCAGCGGTTCGTCACCTCGCCGGGCGAGACGGTGCTCGGCTTCACCGACCCGGAATCGGTCCAGCGGACGCTGCCGGTCACGGCCGGGGAGGAGAGCCGGGACGCGCCGCCGGTGGTCTGGCGTACCGGGCCGCGCTCCACCGAGCCGCATCTGCTCGCCCTGGGGCAGTCGGGGGCCGGCACCACGACGCTGCTGCGCTCGATCGCGCTCCAGGCGCTGGAGCACGGCGATGTGCTGGTCGTCGACGGCGCCGCCACCGGCGAGTTCGGGTGTCTGGTCGGGCGTCGTGGCGTGCTCGGGGTCGAGAGCGGGCTGGCGGGGGCGCTGGCGTCGCTGGAGTGGGCGTCGCAGGAGACCGAGCGCCGGCTGGTGGTGGCGAACCGGGCGCGGCAGTCCGGCCGGCCCGCGCCGGAGGACACCCGGCGGCCGCTGTGGCTCATCGCGGACCGGCCGACGGCGCTGGCCCATATCGCGGCGGCGGAGGGCCGGGACGATCCGCAGCGATGGCTCCAGGTGCCACTGCGGCACGGGCGGGCGGCCCATGTGACCGTGGTCGTGGCCGACCAGTTCGACAGCGCCGATCTGCTGAGCGACCCGGTGCGGGCGCACACCAAGGCGCGGGTGGTGCTCGGTCCGGCCACCGCGGAGGAGGTGCGGACGGTGCTCGGGGCGCCGCCGCACACCACGCCGACCGCGACCGTGCCGCCGGGGCGCGGCTATGCGCGGCTGGGCAGCGCTCCCGTCATGCGGCTCCAGGTGCCGGCCGCCCCCGATCCGTTCGACGACGCGACGAGCGAGGCGCAGCGGCAGGCCGTCCTGGCGCTGTTGCCGGAGCGTACGGTTCCGGCCGACACCGAGACGCTCGCCACGGTGGGTGGTGAGGCGGCGGACGGGCCGACCCGGCCGGCCGGTCCGGCGAAGAAGGCCGAGGCGGGCGGGTCCGCCGCCGAACCGGTGGGCGCGGCGGCGGGCGTCTCGATCGTCAAGGGCGGCGAACCCCGTACGGGCAAGGGCAGCGGCTCGGTGGAGGCCCTGCGCGCGGAGGGCTGAGGCGGCCGCCGGCCGCTGCGGGCACGCCGACGCCGGGGGCCCGCCCCCGTCGGGCCGGCCCGCCCGCCGTGGAGGATCCGTCCACCAAATCCTGACGGCCCGTCAGGCCACGAAGCTGTGCCGCGACTCTGCCTCCACCGGCGCCCCGGTGGCGACCAGCCGCGCGGCACCGGCCAGCCGAACCGCGGCCTCATCGGCGACCGCCCCGTTGACCGTGAAGGGCAGTCGGACGAAGCCCTCGAAGGCACCGTCGACGCCGAAGCGCGGCCCCGAGGGCACCCGCACCCCGAGCCGCTCCCCCGCCTCGGCGATCCGGGAGCCGGAGAGCCCTCCGGTCCGCGCCCAGAGCGTGAGACCACCGCGCGGCACACTGAACTCCCAGTCGGGCAGGTGCCGTCGGAGCGCATCGACGATCGCATCGCGGTTCTCGCGGGCCTGGTCGCGGCGGATCTCGACGGCCTGCTCCCAGCCGCCGCCCTCCAGCAGCGAGGCGATGGCGAGCTGTTCGAGGACCGGCGAGCCCAGATCGGAGTAGGCGCGGGCGGCGACCAGACTGCGGATGATGTCGGGCGCGGCGCGCACCCAGCCGATCCGCATGCCGGCCCAGAACGCCTTGCTGGCCGAGCCGACGGTGATCACCGCGCTGCCGGCCGGGTCGAAGGCACAGACCGGGCGGGGCGGTGCGCTGTCCTCGTCCAGCTGGAGCTCGGTCATGGTCTCGTCGACGACGAGCAGCGTGCCGGCCGAGCGCGCGGCATCGACGAGCCGGCGGCGCTGGTCCTCGGTGGCGAGGGTGCCGGTGGGGTTGTGGAAGTCGGCGACGACATACGCCATCCGGGGCGCGGCATCGCGCATCACCTGGCGCCAGGCCGGGATGTCCCAGCCGGCCAGCCGCTCCCCCAGGGCGACCGGCACCAGCCGGGCGCCGGCGTCCCGCATCAGCTGGAGGATGTTGGCGTACGAGGGCGAATCGACGGCGACCCGCTCGCCGGGGCCGGTACAGAGCCGGCAGATCGCGGCGACCGCACCCATCGCGCCGGTGGTCACCATGATCTGTTCGGGCATGGTGGGTATCCCGCGGGCGGTGTAGCGGTCGGCGAGGGCCTGGCGCAGTACGGGCAGGCCGGCCGGGTAGTCGCCGTGGGTGTGGGCGTAGAGCGGGAGGTCGGCCATCGCGGCCTGGACGGCGCGGGTGAGCCAGGGCTCGGGCGCCGGGAGGGCGGCGCAGCCGAGGTCGATCATCGAGCCGGCGGCCTCCGGCGGCAGCGGTTCGAGTCCGCGGGTGGGCAGCGGATTGCCGGCCGGGACGGCGGTCCAGCTGCCGGAGCCGCGCCGGGACTC
Source organism: Streptomyces sp. NPDC034111 (assembly GCF_055575375.1). Taxonomy (NCBI): domain Bacteria; kingdom Bacillati; phylum Actinomycetota; class Actinomycetes; order Kitasatosporales; family Streptomycetaceae; genus Streptomyces; species Streptomyces sp. NPDC034111. The sequence goes on from NZ_JBVIST010000023.1 coordinate 29,150, forward strand.
CAGGAACCCCTCGGCGCGCAGCGCTTCGTAGGCGGCGGCGACGGTGGTGCGGCTGACACCGAAGGCGGCGGCGAGCTCGCGCTCGGCGGGCAGCCGGGCGGCGACCGGTATCCGTCCTTCGAGGACGAGGAGGCGTACGCCGTCGGCGAGGCTGCGGTAGGCGGGCAACCGGCGCCCGGCGGCGGTGAGTTGGGCATCGCGGGGGTCCTGCGACCGGAGCAGCCGGGCGAGTTGGGGTGCGCCGACCGCCGAAGTCCACTGAGCCATGAAGATCAGTCCACCTTCCCGGAATTGGCTCTACTTCCCGAGCCCCGACACGCCACATGGTGTCATGCGTCGGTCCAATCCTGCCAGGAGGGGGAATTTTCGTGTCCATGATCAGGGCAGCCGGCCCGGGGAGGGGCCTGCTGACGCGCCGGCTGTTGCAGCTCTATACGGGACTGACGCTGTACGGCGTGAGCATGGGTCTGATGGTCCGCGCCGACCTGGGGCTGGAGCCCTGGAGCGTACTGAACCAGGGCATATCCCGGCATACCGGCCTGTCGATCGGCACCGTCACCATCGTGTCCGGCGCGCTGATCCTGCTGCTGTGGATCCCGCTGCGCCAGCGCCCCGGTCTGGGGACGGTCTCGAACGTGGTGATCCTCGGGCTGGTGATGGACGCAACCCTGGCCTGGGTGCCCGAGCTGCACCCGCTCGGCGCCCGGATCCCGCTGCTGGCGTTCGCCGTCGTCCTCAACGGTGCCGCGACCGGCCTGTACATCTCCGCCCGCTTCGGCCCGGGCCCGCGCGACGGGCTGATGACCGGCCTGCACCAGCGGACCGGCCGCCCGGTGCGGCTGGTGCGCACCTGCATCGAGGTCACCGTGCTCGCGGTGGGCTTTCTGCTCGGCGGCTCCGTCGGGGCGGGAACGGTGGTCTACGCACTGGCCATCGGGCCGCTGGCGCAGCTCTCCCTCCGGCTCTTCTCGATCAAGGGCCTGGCCGAAGGGCCGTCGCGGGTGGTGGCCCGCGGCGAGGGTTCACCTGAGCGCGCAATACTGCCGGAGTGACCCGAGCGATACGCATCCGCCACCCCTATCTCGACCATCCCGCGCCGCTCCCCTTCGCCCACCGGGGCGGGGCCGCGGAGGGCCTGGAGAACACGGCCACCGCCTTCCGCCGCGCGGTCGGCCTCGGCTACCGCTATCTGGAGACCGATGTGCACGCCACCTCGGACGGAAAGCTGGTGGCCTTCCACGACGCGACGCTCGACCGCGTCACCGACACCAGGGGCGCGATCGAGCGCCTTCCCTGGAGCGCCGTGCGCCGGGCCCGGGTCGCCGGGCGGGAGCCGCTGCCGCTGTTCGAGGAGCTGCTGGAGGAGTTCCCCGAGGCGCGCTGGAACGTGGACCTCAAGGCGGAGGCCGCCCTGGAGCCGCTGCTGGACCTGGTCCGCCGCGCGGGCGCCTGGGACCGGGTGTGCATCGGCTCCTTCTCGGAGGCCCGGGTGGCGCGGGCCCAGCGGCTGGCCGGCGGCCGGATGGCGAGCTCGCTCGGCACCCGTGGCGTGGCCGGACTGCGGCTGCGCTCGTACGGCAGGGGCGCGGTGCCGCTCGACCGTCTGCTGGGGGCGGCGGTGCGGCGCAGCGCGGTCTGCGTCCAGGTCCCCGAACGGCAGACCGGCCTCCCGGTCGTCGATCCGCTCTTCCTGCGCGCCGCGCACGCCCTGGGCATGCAGGTCCACGTCTGGACGGTCAATGACCCGGACCGGATGACGGCACTGCTGGATCTCGGCGTGGATGGCATCATGACCGACCACATAGAGACGCTGCGCACGGTGCTGACCGAGCGGGGGTGCTGGGTCTAGGGCGTGCGTCGTGCCCTCGGCAACCGCCCCCTACGCCCGTCCGCCGCGGTGAACGGGGACGGGAAGACGGGGGTGGGCGTGCAGAGCACGGAGACCGGGGCCGGGGTCGTCGACGAGACGGCCGACCGGCGCCGCGAGCAACGCGGCTGGTACTGGTACGACTGGGCGAACAGCGTCTACTCGACGAGCGTGCTGACGGTGTTCCTCGGCCCGTATCTGACGTCGGTGGCCAGGGCGGCGGCGGATGCGGACGGTTTTGTGCACCCGCTGGGCATCCCGGTGCGCGCGGGCTCCTTCTACGCCTACGCGGTGTCGGCCTCGCTGGTGCTGTCCGTACTGGCGATGCCGCTCGCCGGGGCGCTGGCCGACCGTACCGGCCGCAAGAAGCCGCTGCTGGGCGTCTGCGCGTACACCGGCGCCGCGGCGACGGCCGGGATGTTCTTCCTGGGCGGGGAGCGCTATCTGCTGGGCGGGGCGCTGCTGATCACCGCGAATGTGGCGTTCGTGGTGTCGACGATGCTCTACAACTCCTTCCTGCCGCAGATCGCCGGGCCCGATGAACGCGACGCGGTCTCGTCGCGGGGCTGGGCCTTCGGCTACGCGGCCGGGGCGCTGGTGCTCCTCGCCGACCTGGCGCTCTACGGCGCCCACGACTCCTTCGGTGTCTCCGAGGGAACCGCGGTGCGCATCTGCCTGGCGTCGGCGGGCCTGTGGTGGGGCGCGTTCTCGTTGATACCGCTGCGCCGGCTGCGCGACCGGCGCAGGGCGGCCATCGGGACTCCCGGTGAGACCGGCGGCGTCTCGCTCGGCCAGGGGTGGCGGCAACTGCGGAGAACCCTGCGCGATATGCGCCGGCACCCGCTCACCCTCTCCTTCCTCCTCGCCTACCTCGTCTACAACGACGGCGTGCAGACGGTCATCACCCAGGCGTCCGTCTACGGTTCCGAGGAGCTGAAGCTGGACCAGACGACGCTGATCGTCGCGATCCTGCTGGTACAGGTGCTGGCCGCGGCGGGCGCGCTGCTGATGGGGCGGCTCGCGCGGCGCTACGGCGCGCAGCGCACCATCCTGGGGTCGCTGGCGGCCTGGGCGCTGACGGTCACGGCCGGCTGCTTCCTGCCCGCGAAGGCGCCGGTGTGGTTCTTCGCCCTGGCCGCCGGCATCGGCCTGGTGCTCGGCGGCAGCCAGGCGCTGTCACGTTCGCTGTTCTCGCATCTGGTGCCGCAGGGCAAGGAGGCGGAGTACTTCTCCGCGTACGAGATGAGCGACCGGGGCGTGAGCTGGCTGGGGCCGCTGGTGTTCGGGGTCGCGTACCAGCTGACCGGGAGCTACCGGGACGCGATCGTGTCCCTGGTGGCGTTCTTCTTGGTCGGTTTTGTGCTGCTGGCGAGGGTCCCGGTGGGGCGGGCGATCGCGGCGGCCGGAAATCCCGTACCTGACCGGATTTAGTCTCGGGGCGTGCGGGGCGGTAGTGTACGCCTTTGGCTCACCAGGCGGACCGTTACTGCGCGCTCAAGCATGGAAGGCGCTGGGTGACATCTGCTGCCAGATGTGACAAACCGGGCGTCGGTGGGTACAACAAGGGGCGGCACGACGGGCGACGCACATGTCCCGATTACGGGAATCTTCACCGCCGACCGGACGTTGACCGGATGACGACGACAGCGACACCTGTCCTGTGGGCGACAAGCCCGGGAGGCACGATTCATGAGTGAGCGAGCTCTCCGCGGCACGCGACTCGTGGTGACCAGCTACGAGACCGACCGCGGCATCGACCTGGCCCCGCGCCAGGCGGTGGAGTACGCATGCCAGAACGGACATCGATTCGAGATGCCGTTCTCGGTTGAGGCCGAGATTCCGCCGGAGTGGGAGTGCAAGGTTTGTGGTGCGCCCTCGCTTCTGGTGGATGGCGATGGTCCTGAGGAAAAGAAGGGCAAGCCCGCGCGTACGCACTGGGACATGCTCATGGAGCGACGCACCCGCGAGGAGCTCGAGGAAGTGCTGGCCGAACGGCTGGCGGTCCTGCGCTCCGGCACCATGAACATTGCCGTGCATCCACGCGACACCAATCGCAAGTCCGCCTGACGGCGGGATCTGCACCGAGCGCACAAGGGCCGGGGCCGCTGCACTTCGCAGTGGTCCCGGCCCCTGTGCGTTCTGCTCAGCCGGTCAGCGGCGGATCCTGACGGCGCGGCGCCGGCGGCTCCTGATCATGGATGACCTCGCCCGGTACGACCTTGCCGTCCGGCCGGTGCATCCGTGCCTGCGCGAACGCCTCACCGAACGAACCGGGCGCGTACGACGTCCGCCTGGACAGCAGCTTCTCGGCACGGCGGTGGATCAGCTTCCCGGTCGGCGGGAAGAGGCAGAGCAGCCCGACCACATCGGACACCAGCCCCGGCAGCATCAGCAGCAGTCCCCCGGCCATCGACAGCGTATGGCCGCCGGCCCTGTCGTTGCCGGACGGGGCGGGCTTGGGCGGAGCCATCGGGTCGGTGCCGGACTGGAAGCTCTCGGTGAGGTTCTGCCAGGCGCGGCGGCCGGCCCGCTTGATCACATAGCCGCCGGCGAGCACGCCCGCGACCAGCAGCAGGAAGACGGTCAGACCATTGGTGGCCCCGGCGACCACGGTCAGCAGCCAGATCTCCAGCACCATCCAGCCGGCGATGCCCAACGGGACGAACCGTCGGGCACGCGAGCGCTGGGGCGGGCGGGGACTCGGCGGGGGCGTGGCTCCGAACGTCATGCCTCAAGTGTGCCTGGCACGCCACCCGGCACCCTCGGAGGGTGACGGGATCGCTCACATACGGGACGGGCCCGGCTACGTCAGCGTCCGCGGAGCTTGTCCACTCGGGAGCCGACGCCCCATGCGGTGACCCGCCACAGCGCCTCCACGACGATGTCCCGGCTCATCTTGCTGTCGCCGTACTCCCGCTCGACGAAGGTGATCGGGACCTCGACGACGTGGTAGCCGGCCTGCACGGCACGGCGGGCGAGATCGACCTGGAAGCAGTAGCCCTGGGAGGACACCTCGTCCAGGCCAAGGCCCTTGAGGGTCTCCGCGCGGAAGGCCCGGAAGCCACCGGTGATGTCGCGCAGCGGAAGGTCCAGGACCAGCCGGGAGTAGGTGCTGCCGCCGCGGGAGATGAACTGGCGGTACTTGGGCCAGTTGACGGTGCGGCCGCCGGGCACCCAGCGCGAGCCGAGGACCAGATCGGCGCCCTTGAGTGCGGTGAGCAGCCGCGGCAGCTCCTCGGGCTGGTGCGAGCCGTCGGCGTCCATCTCGACCAGCACGCCGTAGCCGTTGTCGATGCCCCAGCGGAAGCCGGCGAGGTACGCGGCGCCGAGGCCTTCCTTGCCCTTGCGGTGCAGGACGTGGACCTGCTCGTCCTCGGCGGCCAGTTCGTCGGCGAGCTTGCCGGTGCCGTCGGGACTGTTGTCGTCCGCGACGAGGACATGGGCCTCGGGGACGGCGGACCGCACCCGCGAGACGACGGGCTTGATGTTCTCCGCCTCGTTGTACGTCGGGATGATCACCAAGGTGGTGCCGAGCGGACCGTACTGCCGCTGACCGTCTGTCACTGCTGCCCCTTCTCGTCCTTCGTACGCCCACGCCGGCCGCCGATCACCGCGGCGGCGCAGGACAGAAGGCCCACGATAGCGAGCACCCACTCAGGTGCGGCACCGACGCGGTCGGCGAGCGTCGTTTCGTCCCGCAGCGGGATCCGTGCGGACACCACGCCCTGGGTGAACTCCGGGATCCGGTGGGTGATTCTGCCGTCCGGGGCGACGACCGCGCTGATCCCGCTGGTGGCCGCGGTGACCACGGCACGGCCGTGCTCGATGGCGCGCAGCTTGGACATCGCCAGCTGCTGTTCGGGCTGGCCGGTGCGGCCGTAGGTGGCGTTGTTGGTCTGGATTACCAGCGCGCGGGCGCCCGCTTCGACGGTGTCGTGGACGATCTCGTCGTAGGCGACCTCGAAGCAGATGACGTCGCCCAGCCTGGCGGGGCCGACGTGCAGCACGCCGGTGTGGTCGCCGGGGTAGAAGTCGCGGGGTACCCGCTGGAAGCGCGTGATGATCTTGCTGAGCTGGTCCCTGAACGGTACGTACTCGCCGAACGGCACCGGATGCTGCTTGGTGTACGAGGCGCCCGGTCCCTTCTTCGGGTCCCAGACGATGCCCTCGTTGAAGACGTAGCCCTTCTTGGTGGGGTGATCGACCAGTGCGCCCACGAGGACGGGCACGCCGATCGCCTTCACGGCCTCGTCGATCCGGTCGTAGGCCTGCGGGTACTGGAACGGGTCGAGGTCGGAGGAGTTCTCTGGCCAGATGACCAGATCCGGCTTTCTGGCCCGGCCTGCCTTGATGTCGGCGGCCAGTTTCTCGGTGGCCGTGGCGTGGTTGTCGAGGATCTTCATGGGGCGGCCCAGGAAGTCCATACCGGCCTGCTGGACGTTGCCCTGGACCACGGCGATGTCGACGGTGTCGTCGGCCTTGGTGGGGACCGGGACGAGCAGGCCGGCCACGGCCACCGCGGCGGCCAGCCCGAACGCCTCCAGGGCCGGGACCGCGCGGCGCAGCGAGCCGTTGGCACGCAGCCCCCACACGGTGGCGGCGCAGGCGGCCAGCAGCGTGCCGGACAGCGCGACGGCGAAGGTCACCAGCGGGGCGCCGCCCAGGGCGGCGAGCGGGGTGAACGGCGAGCCGGTGTGGGCGAACGCCAGCCGCCCCCACGGGAAGCCGCCGAACGGGAGCCGGTCGCGGGCCCACTCCTCGGCGACCCACAGGCAGGCGGCCCACAGCGGCCAGAGCGGGAGCCGGGAGGTGACCGCGAGCGCCGCGCCCAGCAGCGTCAGAAAGAGCGCCTCGGCGACCGAGAGGCCCACCACCGCGTCCCAGCCGACGACGTGCAGCCACTTCAGCAGGATCAGAAAGAACGGCAGCCCGAAGACGAAGCCGGTCCAGGCGCCCTGACGGGCGGTCCGGCCCCGGGTCAGCAGCGCCAGCGCGGCCACCGCCACCAGGGACAGCGGCCACAGGTCGTACGGCGGGAAGGCCAGGCCGAGTGCGATGCCGGAGACCACCGCGAGGCCGGAGCGCGCCGCCTCACGGCGCGCCAGCGCGGCGAACCGGCGGGCACGCCCGGCGCGCGCGGGCGCGCCCGGGGAGCCCGTGCCGGCAGCCGGCACCGGGCCGTCGGACGCGGTGGCGCCGGCGGCTTCTTCGGTGGTGTCGGAACCCGATGCCACGGTTGCGCGGCCTTCCTGCAGGTCGGATGGGGGCCCTCCATGGCTCCTGCGGAGCCCGGGGAGGTCTGAGCTGACCGTACATCGGGAAGGCCGCCGTGCGGATGCGGGGTGCACAAAAGGTGAAGGCGCCCGCAGAAGGTGCGGGCGGCCGCGGCGGTGTGCGGTTAGGGGCCCGGGCGCCCTTCGGGCCGACCTGGGACCCGCTGGCTGCGGGTCGACCGAGAGCCGTTGTCTACTGAGCGTCCGGGCCCCACCCGGGTCGCACCTGCCGACCAGGCGAGACGTTCCGTCGCCCCGTGCCGCTGGTGCTGGACCTGGCTCCCAGTGGCGGTGTGCCGGTGTGGCGCACCGCCCCATGGCCCAGCTGCGTTCGACGACTGCGCGGAGGTCTCCCGGTCGGACGTCCTGTGGTGGACTCGGCCGAACCTACCGGCCGTCGACCGCCTGCTGTCAACAGGTGCTCCGCCTGCGTCGTTTTCGCGTCGCCCCAGGTCAGCCGCGGGCGCCCCTTGGTGGGGCGAGTAGCGGCAAGCACAGGCCGCAACGGTACGTGCCCGCGTGATGTCACTCGTTCGGCCGCCGGAAGACCGTCCGACCGCCGACGACCGTGCGCAGGCACACCGGGAGGTCGCCGCCGGGGGTGAGATCGGGCAGGCCGGGGGTGCCGGAGCGGGGGTCGGTGGACCAGCGTTCCACCCGCTCGTCGGGCGCCTGGACGATCAGTTCGCCGGTGCGCCAGACCGCGTAGTCGGCGGGTGCACCGGGCACCAGGACGCCCGCGTCGTCCCGGCCGATGGCCCGCCAGCCGCCACGGGTGTGCGCGGTGAACGCGGCGCGGGCGGAGATGCCGTGGGCGCGGGTGCGGTGGAAGACCGCGGCGCGCACGGTGCCCCAGGGGTCGAGTGGGGTGACCGGGCTGTCGGAGCCCAGGGCGAGCGGCACACCGGCCTTGAGCAGCGCGGCGTACGGATTGAGGCCCTGGGCCCGTTCGGCGCCCAGGCGGGCGGCGTACATCCCGTCCGGGCCGCCCCAGGCCGCGTCGAAGGCCGGCTGGACGGAGGCGGTCAGGGCCAGGTCGGCGAAGCCGGTGATGGTGGCTTCGGTGAGCATCTCGGCGTGCTCGACGCGGTGCCGGGCGGCCCGGATCCTGGCCGTGCCCAGGCGCTCGGCGGCGGCCCGTACGCCCTCCACGACGCTGGTGAGCGCGGCGTCGCCGATGGCGTGGAAGCCGGCCTGGAGACCGGCCTCGGTGCAGGCGGTGACATGGGCGGCCACCGCGTCCGCGTCGAGGAAGCCGGTGCCGGTGTGGCCGGCGTCGGCGTACGGGTGGTGCAGATGGGCGGTGTGCGAACCGAGCGAGCCGTCGACGAAGAGATCGCCCGCGGCGCCGATCGCCCCGAGTTCACGGATCCGCTCGGCGTCCTTTGCGGTGGCGACCGGCTCGGCCCAGTAGCCGACCACCCGCGGGCCGTTGCCTTCCCGGGCCAGGGCGAGCAGCGCCGTGAGGTCGTCCTCGCCGGAGATGTCCGGGCCGGCGCACTCGTGGACGCTGCCGATGCCGAGGGAGGCGGCACGGGCGAGCGCGGCCGCCTGGGCCTCGGCGCGCTGGGCGGGGGTGAGGGTGGCGTAGGCGACCTTGCGCACGGCGTGGTGCGCATCGCCGGTCAGCGGGGCGTCGGCGTGGAAGCCGGACCGCTCGCGGACGCCGGGGACCAGGTCGAGCAGCGCCGTGGTGACGGCAGCGGAGTGCACATCGACCCGGTTGAGGTAGAGCGGGCGGCCACCGGTGGCCGCGTCCAGTTCCGCGCGGGACGGCGGCTGTCCCTCCGGCCAGGCGCTGGTGTCCCAGCCGTGTCCGAGCAGGACCTGGTCCGACGGGCGGGCGTCGGCGTACGCGCGGATCCGGGCCAGTGCGTCGGCGAGCGAGCGGGCGCCGGCCAGATCGAGGCCGGTGAGCGCGAGGCCGGTCGCCGTGGTGTGCACATGTGCGTCCGTGAAGGCCGGGGTGACGAGCGCACCGTCGAGGTGGACCACCTCGTCCACGCCGTCGGCGAAGGAGTCGGCCGCGCCCTCCTCGCCGACCCAGGCGATGCGGTCGCCCTCCACGACCATGGCGGTGGCGAAGGGGTCCGCGGGGCTGTGCACCTCACCGCCGCGCAGCAGGACGGTGCGGGGTCGGGCCGGGCGGGAGAGATGCTGCGGGGCCGGATCGGGGATGCGCTCGCTCATACCGGACAGTTTCGCCCCTGTGCGCCGGACGACCGCGCGCAGGGGGCGCTTGCCGGTCAAATACGGGGCGGACGGGCCTCGTACGGGGTGGACAGCACGACCGTGGTGCGGGTCGAGACCCCGGCCAGGGTGCGGATGCGGGTGAGCAGGTGCTCCAGTTCCAGCGGGGTGGCGACCCGGACCTTGAGGATGTAGTTCTCGTCGCCGGCGACGCTGTGGCAGGCCTCCAGCTCGGGGACCTCGGCGAGGCGGTCGGCGATGTCGTCCGGTGCGCTGGGGTCGAAGGGTTTGACGGAGATGAAGGCGGTGAGCGGCAGGCCCACGGCTTCGGGGTCCACGATGGCCGCATAGCCCCGGATGACACCGCGCTGCTCCAGGCGGCGCACCCGCTGGTGCACCGCCGAGGTGGACAGGCCGGTGGCCTTGCCCAGGTCGGTGTAGCTCATCCGCCCGTCCTTGACGAGCAGATCCACGATTTGTCGGTCCAACTCCTCCACCCGTTCAACCTACTGCGCGCGGGCGCATGTGCGCACCGCGCGCCGGCTCGTGAACACCCTCGCGCCGGGTTGTGTGACCAATGCCACATGGGTGATCCGGTGTCCGGGGAGCGGCTGCGATTATGCGCGCGGCATGAAGGGAATTGCTGGTGGTGGCCGGGACCGCCCGTCACAGGAAGTCCGCGGTCCGACCGGCCCACCCGAGGGGGATGGACATCATGCGACGCCTTAAGCAGGACTCCGCTGCCGAGAACTTCAGCGCCCAGGAGGGCGACAGTCCCGGCCTCTCCGGCGACGACGGTGCGTACGACCCGTTCGAGACCTTTGAGATCTACCGCGTGACCTGCCCCGACTGCCGGCAGCCGATCGCGCTGCTGGCGGACGAGGACACGCTTCCTGAGCACGCGCTGTGCGCGACTCCCTGGAACCCGTTCGGCCTGACGGTGTGCCAGGGCTCCGGCCGCCCGGTGTCCGAGGCACCGGAGACCGACGACACCCTGGACGCCCAGGAGCAGGATCCGGCCATGCTGCTGACGCTGCCGGAGAGCCTGGACTGGCGCCGTCAGCCGTTCTCGCACATCGGCGGGCCCGGCACCCGGCCGATCCGGGTGCCGCAGATGCGGCGCAGCGCCTGAGCGCGCCCGCGGGCCCGTACGACGGCCGCGGTGGCATTCACCAGTAGCGGCCCTCGGTCATCGCCTCCAGAGTGTCCCGGTGGAGGATCAGCGCATCGGCGTCGGCCGGTATCGGCACCTCCCCGAAGTGGACCTGGCGGTAGGCCACCCGCAGCATGACGATGGCGTGCCGCAGGGCCGCGTAGAGGGTGTGGAACTCCATGTCGCGGGGCGGGTGCCCGGTGAGCCGGGCATAGCGGCTCTCGACGGCCTCGCGGCCCAGGAAGCCGGGCAGCCCCGGCCGGCCGCTGCCCTCCGTGAGGTCCTGGAAGAAGCGGTGGAGGTAGATCATCCATCCCAGGTCGAGTTCGCGGGGGCCCAGCGCGGCCATCTCCCAGTCGAGCACGGCGGCCGGTTCGAAGCCGTCGTAGACGATATTGCCGATCCGGGCGTCGCCCCAGGTGAGTACGGTCTCACCGGGGTCCTTCGGCCAGTGGTCGGCGAGCCAGGCGAAGCCGCGCTCGATGAGCGGTGAGCGCGGCCGTCCGTCAACCACCCAGGCGTAGTAGGCACGTTGGGACTCGACGTGCCGGTGCAAGGCGCTGCCCGGTCCCACGGTGGCCAGGAAGTCGGCGGCAGCGGCGGGGACTTGGCCGTGCAGACGGGCGAGCACCGCGACACTGGCGGCTTCCAGGTGCGCCCGTTCGGCATCGGTGGCGTCGTACAGCCAATTCCCCTCGTACGTATAGGGCATGACGTCCGGCGGGACGCGGCCGGCGGCACGCTCCATCACGAAGAACGGGGCACCGAGGTGCGCCGGGTCCTCCTCCAGCCAGAGGGTGCGCGGTACGGGCAGGTCGGTGTGCTCGGCGACCAGCCGCATGGTGCGGAACTGCCGCGCCATGTCGTAGCGGGGGAAGACGGTGTACGCGGCGGGGTCGGCGGCGAGGCGCAGCGCGCAGGGAAGGCGGGACGGCGGGCGCGGCTGGTCGAGGTCGAAGAGCAGGGTCTCGCTGGACATGCCGTTGGAGTCGGGGACGGTGGCGCCGGTGGCCCGGGCGCCGGGGAGCCGGGTGCCGAGCCAGGCGGTGAGCCGGCGGGTGAGCTCTTCGGGGTCGCGGGTGGTGGTACGCGGGCGGGGCCGGGGTTTCACCGCGCCTCCCGGGCCACCGAGTCGTAGCCGGTGAAGCCGCTCGGGTCGTGCCGGCCGAAGCTGCCGTGCTCGAAGATGCCGTGGCCGGTGCGGCCGTCGAGGGTGAAGCGGGCGGCGTGGTCGCTGACTCCGTAGGCGGCATGGGGGTGTGCGGCGGGGTCGGAGAGGTCGTAGCTGCGGCGGTCGGTCCAGCCGCGGTCGCGCCAGGTGCCGTGCTGCCAGTCGGGGGCGGGGGGATAGCCGGCGCCGACCGCGAGGGGTGAGGAGGTGAGGATCTCGGCGGTGAGCTCGAGGGGTGTGCGGGACGGGCCGGTGAGGTGGATGACCGCGCGTTCGGGGTGGCGGGTGCCGGGGCGGTAGCCGATGTCGGTGTGCGGCCAGCCAAGTTGGACGTCGGGGGCGCCGTTGCGGACCAGCAGCGCCTCGTTCAGGGTGCGGTGGCCGTCGGCGTCCTCCTGGACGATGACCATCACGAACCGGTCGTCGAAGCGCACCGGGCACCACAGCCAGTGGAATCCCTCGGGCCGCAGTTCCTCCCCGGCCCGTCCGGGGTCCTCGCCGGGGATCGGGCGGACACCCCAGCTGCGGTCGCGGGTGCCGGTCCACTCCCCCGCCGTGACGGTGAGCTCCTGGCCCGCCACGCGGATGGTGCCGGTGCAGGTGCCCGCCTGGACGAACCGCCGTCCTTCGAGGGTCAGCCGGTCGCCGCGGTACTGGGTGTGGTGCGGCTCCCAGGTGGCGGGGAACGCACCGGTCCAGGTCAGGTCGTACGCCAGTCCGTCGGGGTCGTCGGGGTCCGCGGCGCAGGTCAGCCTCAGGCGGGCGAGCGGCTTCTCGACGGTGATGCGCAGCGGGCCGACGCTGAGCGCGAGGCGGTCATCGGTGAGCGCGTCGGAGGCCCGTACGGCGTGCAGCCGGTCCCCGAGACGGAGGGTGGCGTAGGCGTCGATGACACCGGTGTTGGGGTAGACGCCGAGGCCGGCGATCAGCAGGGCCCGCCCCGCGTGGTCCATGACGTGGAAGATGCAGCGGTCATAGGCGTTGCGGTCGCCGGTGGCGACGTGCCGCATGGAGAGCGGGACCTGGTGGATCGGGTACTCGTCGAGTGCGATCGGGCGGTCGGGCACGTCTCCTCCTGGGCGCGCGGTCGGCAGGGCGCCGCCCAGCGGGCGGCTACGCAGCGGGAGTTGACGGTACGTCAGCTAGCGACCGGACGGCCAGACCCCTGCCGGCCGGAGCTACAAAGGGCCGGAGCGACAAAGGGGAGGCACGGCTCTGCTGACAGGGACCGGCCGGCTGAGTTAGGCGACGGAGTCCGGCGCCGTGCGCGCCGGGGCGGGGCCGGGGCGGGGAGAGCGGCCCCCTCCCCTCCCCCGCCCCGGCTCCCGCTCAGCGCGTTTCGGGGCCCGCGAGGTGGCGGGCGATGACCATGCGCTGGATCTGGTTGGTGCCCTCGACGATCTGGAGGACCTTGGCCTCGCGCATATAGCGCTCGGCCGGGAAGTCGAGGGTGTAGCCGTAGCCGCCGAGGAGCTGGACGGCGTCGGTGGTGACCCGCATCGCGGTGTCCGTGCAGAAGAGCTTGGACATCGCCGCCTCCTTGGAGAACGGCAGGCCGGCGTCGCGCAGCCGGGCGGCGGTGAGGTAGAGCGCGCGGCCGGCCTCGATCTGGGTGGCCATGTCGGCGAGCATGAAGCGCAGGCCCTGGAAGTCGGCGATCGGCCGGCCGAACTGCTGCCGCTCGGCGGTGTACGCCAGCGCCTCGTCCAGCGCCGCCTGGGCGACGCCCATGGCGCAGGCCGCGATGCCCAGGCGCCCGGAGTCGAGGGCGGAGAGGGCGATGGCGAAGCCCTGGCCCTCCTCGCCGATGCGTCGGGAGTCGGGGATGCGCACGCCGTCGAAGTGCAGCTGGGCCGTCGGGGAGCCCTTCATGCCCATCTTGCGTTCGGGCGCCGCGGCGCTCAGACCCTCGGCATCGCCGGGGACCAGGAAGGCGGTGATGCCATGGGCGCCCCTGCCGCCGGTGCGGGCCAGGACGGTGTAGAAGTCGGCCACCCCGCCGTGGGTGGTCCAGGCCTTGGTGCCGTCCAGGGTCCAGGTCTCGCCCTCGCGGGTGGCGCGGGTGGTCAGGGAGGCCGCGTCGGAGCCGGCGGAGGGCTCGGAGAGGCAGTAGGCACCGAGGAGCCCACCGCCGAGCATGGCGGGGAGGTGTTCGGCGCGCTGCTCCTTGGTGCCGAATCCGGCGAGCGCGTGGCAGGCGAGCGTATGGACGCTGACGCCGAGGCCGACCGTCAGCCGTGCGGCCGCGAGCTCCTCCACGACCTGGAGGTAGACCTCGTAGGGCTGGCCGCCGCCACCGAATTCCTCGTCGTAGGGCAGGGAGAGCAGGCCGGCCTCGGACAGCAGGGCGAAGGTCTCGCGGGGGAAGCGGCCGGCCTCTTCCTCCTCGGCTGCCGTGGGCCTGATCTCGCGCTCGGCGAGCTCGCGTACGAGGGTCAACAGATCGCGGGCTTCCTCCGTGGGCAACCTGCGGTCCACCGGCCGGGGGCCGTACTCGTTCATGGCGGCGCTCTCCTCCCTGTCGGGCGCTGCGGCGACGCGCGCGCGGGGTGGGCGGCGGCGCCGGTTTCGTGGTGCCAGGCCGATGATCGCTTTCCGGGTCTCGGTGGGCGATGACCTGCGGCTGTGGCGCTAGGAGTATGCCCGATCGGAGCCCCCGCGTCACGGGTTGATCATCATCGGCTCAGGGATCCGGCCCTCTGCCCGGCCGCCCCGGGAATCCGCTGCCCCGCACCGATGAAATTGGTCCGAACCATTGACTCACTGGTCTAGTCCTTCTACCTTCTCCTTCAACGTTCAACGCGTTCATGCCAATTCGGAACGCAGGTCAGGCTCAACGGGTCCAGACGCCCTCCCTCGCCCCCCTCCGAGGAGACGACATGCTCAGACCGCACCGGATACGCGCACCACGCAGGGTGATCGCCGCCGCCACCGCGCTGTGTACCGCGGCGCTGGCCGGCACCCTGCTCGCCGGCCAGGCCACCGCCCACCCGGCCGGCACCCCCACGAAGCCGGGCACCGCAACCACCTCCGCACCCGCCACGGCGGGCGGCAAGGTCGTCGGATACTTCACCAACTGGGGTGTCTACGACCGCAATTACCACGTCAAGAACATCGAGACGTCCGGTTCGGCGGGCAAGCTGACGCACATCAACTACGCCTTCGGCAACGTCCAGGGCGGCAAGTGCGCCATCGGCGACTCCTACGCCGACTACGACAAGGCCTACACCGCCGACCAGAGCGTCGACGGCCAGGCGGACACCTGGGACAACGGCGCACTGCGCGGCAACTTCAACCAGCTCAGAAAGCTCAAGAAGCTGCACCCTGACCTCAAGGTGATCTGGTCGTTCGGCGGCTGGACCTGGTCGGGCGGCTTCGGCGAGGCCGCCAAGACCCCGGCCGCCTTCGCCCAGTCCTGCTACGACCTGGTCGAGGACAAGCGCTGGGCGGACGTCTTCGACGGTATCGACATCGACTGGGAGTACCCCAACGCCTGTGGTCTGACCTGCGACACCAGCGGCAAGGACGCGTTCACAGGCGTCATGAAGGCGCTGCGGGAGAAGTTCGGCGGGAACAATCTGGTGACCGCGGCGATCACCGCGGACGCCTCGGCCGGCGGCAAGATCGACGCAGCGGACTATGCGGGAGCGGCCAAGTACGTCGACTGGTACAACCCGATGACGTACGACTACTTCGGCGCCTGGGACGCCAAGGGACCGACGGCGCCCCACTCCCCGCTCTCGTCGTACAACGGCATCCCGAAGGCCGGCTTCAACACCACCGACACCGTCGCCAAGCTCAAGGGCCTCGGCATTCCCGCGGAGAAGCTGCTGCTGGGCATCGGCTTCTACGGCCGCGGCTGGTCGGGCGTCACCCAGGACGCACCGGGCGGTAGCGCGACCGGCGCGGCACCGGGCAAGTACGAGGCCGGGATCGACGACTACAAGGTGCTCAAGACCCGCTGCCCGGCCACCGGCAAGGTGGGCGGCACCGCCTACGCCAAGTGCGGTGACCAGTGGTGGAGTTATGACACCCCGGAGACCATCGGCACGAAGATGGCCTTCAAGGACGCGCAGGGCCTGGGCGGCACGTTCTTCTGGGAGCTGAGCGGTGACACCACCGGCGGTGAGCTGATCAAGGCGATCACATAGCCGCGCAGGTACTGGAACCGGGCGGGCGGGAGGTGGCGGCCTCCCGCCCGCCCGCATGTCCGGGCGGCCCCGCGGCGCCCCCGGCGCACCGCAGCGCACCATGCGGACTTTACGGCTCCGCCCCCGTACGAGCACCATCGCCGTACGAGGGCAGAAGCTGTAATGAAGAGGTGACGCGTGGTCAACCCTTGGCTCGCGATGGAGGCCGGTGCCGACCCGGTGGAACGCGCCCGTACGGTGCGCCGGGCCCATGCGGCGTTCCTGACCGACGGGACCGTGGCGCCGCCGGTCCGTCAGGTGGTCGCCGACTCCTGGCGCCGCTCGGCCGACGCCCGTGCCGCCTCGGACGGGGCCGCCCCCATCGAGCTGGACGAGGCCGCGCTGCGCGCCTACCGCGAGGCACACCCGCTGGCCCGCGCGATGCCCGTCTTCCGGGAGCTGCTGGGCAGCTTCGCGCAGGACGGGGCGCATCTGCTGGCCGTCTGCGATCCCCAGGGGCGGCTGCTGTGGGTGGAGGGGCACCCCGGGGTGCGGCGCAGCGCGGAGCGGATGAACTTCGTCGTCGGCGCCCGGTGGGACGAGCGGCACGCCGGTACCAATGCGCCGGGCACCGCGCTCGCCGCCGATCACGCCGTACAGATCTTCGCGGCCGAGCACTACAACCGGCAGGTGCAGCGCTGGACGTGCGCCGCGGCACCGCTGCACGATCCGCGGACCGGACGGCTGCTGGGCGCGGTGGACATCACCGGCGGCGACCATCTGGCGAGCCCGCACAGCCTGGCACTGGTGCAGGCCACGGCCCGCGCCGCCGAGGCCCATCTCGCCTCCCGGATGCCGGAGTTGGGGGTCTTCCTGTCGGCGCTCGGCCGGGACGAGGCACTGCTGGTCGTGGACGGCGAACGGTTGCGGCTCGGGCGCCGGCACAGCGAGATCATGCTGCTGCTGGCCCGGCACCCGGACGGCCTGACGGGCGATCAGCTCTCCCTGCTGCTGTACGGGGAGCGCGAGGTGCGCCCGGTGACGCTGCGGGCCGAGCTGTCCCGGCTGCGGCAGCTGGTGGGCGCGCTGCTGCACTCGCGTCCGTACCGGCTCAGCCGCCCCGTCGAGACCGATCTGACCACGGTCGAGGAGCAGTTGGCGGCCGGGGACCCACGCGCCGCGCTGGGCACCTACCGCGGTCCGCTGCTGCCACTGTCCGAGGCACCCGGCGTACGGCGGCTGCGCGAGGCGCTGGCGGACCGGATGCGGTGCACACTGCTGGCCGCGCGCGACCCCGAACTGCTGCGCGAGTGGTCCCGAACGCCCTGGGGCGAGCACGACCTGGAGATCTTCGAGACCCTGGTGGACGCCCTGCCGCCGCGCTCCCCGGCCCGTACCTCCCCGAGCGCCACCGCCGACCGGCTGCGCGCCGCGTACGGCCTGACCGGCGGGGCGACGAGGACACCGGCCGCCGCGCGCGTCGCAACGTCGGCGCAACCTCGGCGCGCCTAGCCTGCGCACAGCGCCCGTCGCACGGGAGTGGCGGGCACCGCGCCGAGAGCGATTGGGAGGCCGCCCCATGGCCCGTTACGCCAGCCCGGGTTCCGCCGATGCCGTCATGAGCTATCTGCCGCGCTACGACCACTGGATCGGCGGTGAGTTCGTGGCACCCGCACAGGGCCGGTACTTCGAGAACCCGACACCGGTCAACGGACAGCCCTTCTGCGAGGTGGCGCGCGGCACTGCCGAGGACGTCGAGCGCGCGCTGGACGCCGCGCACGCCGCCGCCCCCGGCTGGGCCCGCACCCCGGCCGCCGAGCGCGCCGCCGTCCTCAACAAGATCGCCGACCGGATGGAGCACCACCTGGAGGCGCTGGCGGTCGCCGAGAGCTGGGAGAACGGCAAGCCCGTACGGGAGACCCTGGCGGCCGACATCCCCCTCGCCATCGACCACTTCCGCTACTTCGCGGGCGCCATCCGCGCCCAGGAAGGCTCCCTGTCGGAGATCGACGAGGACACCGTCGCCTACCACTTCCACGAGCCGCTGGGCGTGGTCGCCCAGATCATCCCCTGGAACTTCCCCGTCCTGATGGCCACTTGGAAGCTCGCCCCGGCACTGGCCGCCGGCAACGCGGTGGTCCTGAAACCGGCCGAACAGACCCCCGCGTCGGTCCACTTCTGGATGAGCCTGATCGCGGATCTGCTGCCGCCGGGCGTGGTCAACATCGTCAACGGGTTCGGCGTCGAGGCCGGCAAACCGCTCGCCTCCAGCCCCCGGGTCGCCAAGGTCGCCTTCACCGGCGAGACCACAACCGGCCGCCTGATCATGCAGTACGCGTCCGAGCATCTGCGCCCGGTAACGCTCGAACTGGGCGGCAAGAGCCCCAACATCTTCTTCGACGACGTCTCGTCCACGATGGACGACTTCCACGACAAGGCCCTGGAAGGCTTCACCATGTTCGCCCTCAACCAGGGCGAAGTCTGCACCTGCCCCTCCCGCGCCCTGATCCAACGCGGGCACTACGACGACTTCCTGGCAGCCGGGGTGGCCCGTACCGAGAAGATCGTCCAGGGCCATCCGCTGGACACCGACACCATGATCGGCGCGCAGGCCTCCAACGACCAGCTGGAGAAGATCCTCTCCTACCTCGACATCGGTCAGAAGGAGGGCGCCCGCATCCTGACCGGCGGCACCCGGGCCGAACTCGGCGGCGAACTGGAGGGCGGCTACTACGTCCGCCCCACCATCTTCGAAGGCAACAACTCCATGCGGGTCTTCCAGGAGGAGATCTTCGGCCCGGTCGTCGTGGTCGCCCCCTTCAACGACTTCGACGACGCGATGGACCTCGCCAACGACACCCTCTACGGCCTGGGCGCCGGCGTCTGGACCCGCGACGGCTCCACCGCCTACCGCGCCGGCCGCGCCATCCAGGCCGGCCGCGTATGGACCAACTGCTACCACGCCTACCCCGCCCACGCAGCCTTCGGCGGCTACAAGCAGTCCGGCATCGGCCGGGAGACCCACAAGATGATGCTGGACCACTACCAGCAGACGAAAAACCTGCTGGTCTCCTACTCACCGAAGAAGCTCGGCTTCTTCTAGACGCAAAGAAAGGGCGCCTGACCAGGGAAGATGCCCGGCAGGCGCCTTGTGTCGCACTCGTCCCACTGCTGGCCTCGAAGGCATCGAACCGCCGCGGACACCAGCCCCTGCCGAAGTCGAACCCATGGACTTGATGGCCGCGCTGGAGGAGAGCGTACGGGCCGCGCGGTCACGCCGCGGGGCGATCACGCAGGACCCCGGCGAACCGCACAGGCCCGAGCGGGACAGCTAGGCCCTGTCCGGCGGATCACGCTTCGAGTTCGAGGGGGCGGAGGTCGTAGAGGTAGGACCGGTCGCCCTTGAAGCTGCGCCAGACGGTGGCGGGGGGTTCGAGTTCGTTACCGTCGCTGTTCAGGGGATGTGCGGTGACAAGGCCGTCGGCGATCTCGCAGTGCCAGCCGTCGTCCGGTCCCCAGACACACCACACTTGCCCGTCCGTTCGGCGGTAGGCAGGTCGATCGTGGCGCTCGCCGTCGCGTTCGAAGCGGTAGCGAAGCCCGTCGACGTGGCGCACGAAGGCGAAGGATTCAAGAGCCGTCATGCCTTCGGCACTGTATGGGCCAAGACTGTCCGTGGCGAAGGTGTTTTGGGCCGCACCCTGGTCGGCCGGGCCCTGTATCTGCCGAAGTCCTGGGCCGAGGACCGGCCGCGGTGCCGGGCCGCAGGCATAGGTGATGAGGTCGAGTTCGCGACGGAACGGCAGATGGCCGAGGCCATGGTGGACTGGCGACCATGGCGCCTCCGATGCGCATCTACGACGGGGCCCACCGAGGTCAGTCCCTGGCACCGTCCGGACCGCCGGCACTGGGTCCTGGCCCGCCGCAGCCTCACGCCCCGCACGAGATCGCCTACTACATCGCCTACGCCCCGCCGATGCCACACTCGATGACCTCATCGCCGTCGCCGGCACCTGCTGGGCCATCGAGGAACGACGAGGCCATAGCCATAGAACTACCGCCTCGTCGCCTCAAACGCAGTTGCAGTACCAGGTCCCGACCGCACACGACGACCGGCCCGGTCGTCGTCTGCGGTTCTACCTGTTCGCGACCGCCGCTTCCCGGAGGCCCCTGCCCGACCCCGGCGCCGTCCCCAACGCCCGGTCGAGGTCGGCCCACAGATCCTCCACGTCCTCCAACCCCACCGAGAGCCGCAGCAGCCGGTCGCTGACTCCCGCGCCGCGGCGGTCGTCGGCGTCCACGATGCGGTGGCTGATGGACGCGGGGTGCTGGATGAGGGTGTCGACGCTGCCGAGGCTCACGGCCGGGGTGATCAGTCGGACGCCCGCGATGACGTCGTGGGGGTCGCCGGCTACCTCGAAGGCGACCATGGCGCCTCCGATGCGCGGGTAGTGGACGCGGGTGACGCGTGGGTCGGCGGCGAGCCGACCGGCCAGCTCCGCCGCGTTCGAGGACGCGGCTCGGACCCGTACGGGCAGCGTCGACAGACCACGGAGCAGCAGGTAGCCCGCGAGCGGATGCAGCACTCCGCCCGTGGCGAACCGCACCTGGCGCAGCCGTCCGGCGAACTCCTCGTCGCAGGCCACCACGCCGCCCATGACGTCTCCGTGGCCGCCCAGGTACTTGGTGGCGCTGTGCAGGACGAGACGGGCTCCCTGCTCGACGGGGCGTTGCAGCACGGGGGTGGCGAAGGTGTTGTCGGCGAGCAGCGGGACGGAACCGCAAGCGTGCGCGACGGCTCTCAGATCGAGTTCGGCGAGGGTCGGGTTGGCCGGGCTTTCGACCATCACCAGGCCGGTGTCGGGGCGCAGCGCGTCCGCGATGCCTGCGGGGTCGACCCAGGTCACCTCGGAGCCCAGCAGCCCTGCGGTGAGCAGGTGATCGCTGCATCCGTACAGCGGTCGTACGGCGACGACATGGCGCAGGCCCATCGCGTTGCGTACGAGCAGCACGGCGCTCAGCGCGGCCATCCCGGTGGCGAACGCGACCGCGCTCTCGGTGCCCTCAAGACGCGCGAGGGCGGTCTCGAAGCGGGCGACGGTCGGGTTGCCGAGGCGGCCGTAGACGGGCGGGCCCTCCGGTTCGGCACCGTCGGCCGCGAAGGCGTCTATCCGGGCGGCCTCGCCCCGGCTGTCGTACGAGGGGTAGGTCGTGGACAGGTCGATCGGCGGAGCGTGCACCCCCTGTCGCGCGAGGTCGTCCCGCCCGGCGTGCACCGCCTCGGTGGCGATCGCCCGGGGTGCGGGCACGCCTGGGACACGACGACCGGTGCCGTCGGGATCATGGCCGGTTCCCTGCGGGTCGGCCGGTACGTCGTATGCGTCAAAGCTGCCGGAGTCCATGGTCAGGAGTCTGAACACCGAGCGGGGTCCGAGCGCCGGATCCCGTGTTACGTTCGATATATGGCCGATTCTGTCGTACTGGATCCGGTGGATCTCCATCTGCTGCGGCTGCTGCAGAACGACGCACGGATGACGTACCGCGATCTCGCCGCGCAGGTCGGTGTCGCGCCTTCGACCTGTCTGGACCGGGTAACCAGGCTGCGCCGCTCAGGAGTGATTCTCGGCCATCAGCTGCGGCTGGACCCGGCGAAGCTGGGCCGGGGCCTGGAGGCACTGCTGTCCGTGCAGGTCAGGCCGCATCGGCGGGAGTTGGTGGGGCCGTTCGTGGAGCGGATCCGGGCGCTGCCGGAGTCCATTACGGTCTTCCATCTGACCGGGCCCGACGACTATCTCGTCCATGTCGCGGTCGCGGACATGTCGGATCTTCAGCGGCTCGTCCTCGACGGGTTCACCTCACGGCCCGAAGTGGCGCGCGTCGAGACCCGGTTGATCTTCCAGCAGTGGGACTGCGGCCCGCTGCTGCCGCCCTCGCCCGACGGCGCTCCCGCCCCCACGACCACCGTCGACCATCAGGCCCCCGGGAACCCCGGGGCCTGATGCGTATACCGGCCCAAGCCGGAGCCACGGCACGAGACCGCCTACTGGGGCCGGTCTGGGGTGGTGACCATGTGGGCGGGGAAAAGGGCTGGAGGGACGATGATCGTTCCGATAGCTTTCAGTCGACCGTGACACCGCCCGAGGAGGTGAGACCCATGAACGCTGTATCCATGTGGGTGCTCCCCCTTGCCGTCACGGCCGGCGACCGCCCCTTTTCCTGGGCCACGGCCTCTTCCAGCGCCGCGAGGACCTCCGGTTCCACCACCATCCGGGCCGCGTCGTGAGGGGCGCAAGCCACCGTGGAGTCCACGCTGATCAGGGACACGTCCGCCTGGCCGCGCCGGGCTGCCTCGGCGATCACCCCGTCCATCAGCGCGGCGAACACGCTGACGTCGCGCCACTGGGTGAAGCGGCCGTAGACCGTCTGCCAGGCCCCGAACTCCTCGGGCATCTCTCGCCATTGACTGCCAGTGCGGAACCGCCACAACCCCAAACGGCCCCTAAATCGCCTACGCCCCCGACGAGCGGCTGGAGTGACCCGTCAGGCTGACCAGCCGCACACGCTCCTTCGCTCGAAGTCAGGCTGGGACCGCGTGGTGTGCACGGCTGCTGGCCAGGAGCGCCGCTCGGCGGACCGTACTGGTGGAGGCGGCCAGCAACGGCATCCGGACGGCCGGGCTGGGAATGCGTTCCTGAGCGTGCAGTACTCCCTTGATCACTGTCGGGTTCGGTTCGGCGAAGAGGGCAGCGGACAACCGGGCCAGCTCGGCTCCGAGCCTGCGGGCGGGTACACCGGAGCCGCGACGCCACAACGAGATCAGTTCGACGTAGTCGGCGGTGCGCACATTGGCCGATGCGACGATTCCGCCGTGGGCGCCCGCCGCGACCAGCGGTGACAGGACGACGTCGTCGCCGCCGAGCACGGCGAAGCCGGGCGGGGGGCTGCCGAGCAACTCCACCGTGGTCGCGTCGATCGCGCCGGTCGCGTGCTTGATTCCGACGACCCCTGGCAGGCGGCTGAGTTCTGCGATCGTGCCGACGCCGAGAGTCTGTCCCGTGCGGTAGGGGATGTCGTACACGATCAGCGGGATGCCGCCGTGCTCGGCAAGCGCGGTGAAGTGCGCGAGTGTCCCCGCTTCACCAGGCCGGATGTAGGGCGGCGCGGGAACCAGCGCCGCAGCTACGTCGCCGGTGGCCGCTAGCTCGCGCAGCGAGGTGATGGCGGCGGCGGTGTCATTGGTGCCGACCCCGACGATCAACGGAGCGCCGTGTGCCCGGCAGGCGGCCGAGCAGATGCGCACCACAGTCCGCTTCTCCTCCGCGGTCAACGTGGCCGATTCCGCGGTGGTGCCGAGGGCAACGAGTCCGGAGGCGTCTGCCGACAGCGCCTCGTCGGCGAGTCGGGCCAGCGCATCGGGGGCCAAGCGCAGGTCGTTGGTGAACGGAGTCACCAAGGGGACATACAGGCCATTGAAGATGGGATTGGGCTTCATGGTCCAACCCTGGCTCACACTGACCAGGTAGATCCATTTCTGATTTCTACCTTTATACCTAAGCTGAACTTATGCTTGATGTTCGTCGTCTCCACCTGCTTCGCGAGCTGGACCGGCGGGGCACGATCGCCGCCGTGGCCGAAGCGCTGACCTTCACCGCATCCGCCGTCTCCCAGCAGCTGGGTGTGCTGGAACGCGAGGCAGGCGTGGCCTTGCTGGAACGCAGCGGCAGGCGTGTGATCCTCACGCCCGCAGGCCGGTCCCTCGTCGCACATGCCGATGCCGTGCTGGAACGCCTCGAGCTGGCGGTTGCCGAGCTGGCCGGCGCGCGGGACGGCATCGGCGGGCCGCTACGTATCGGTACCTTCCCCTCCGGCGGCCACACCATCGTGCCCGCCACGCTGGCCGAGCTGACCCAACGGCATCCCGCACTGGAACCGATGGTGCAAGAGATCGACTCTGCCCGCGTCTCCGACGGCCTGCGAGCCGGCGAACTCGACGTGGCCCTTGTCCACGACTACGACTTCGTACCCGCGTCACCGGACACCACAGTGGACGAGGTGCCCCTGCTGGAAGAGCCGATGTACCTCGTCAGCAGTACCGCGACCAAGAACACCGGCCGCAGCGACACGCTGGCAGAGCTGCTCGGACCCTATGCCGAGGCCCCGTGGATAACCGCACGGGACGGCACGACCGGTCACGCGATGGCCGTACGCGCCTGCCAGGCGGCCGGGTTCCAGCCGAGAATTCGCCACCAGGTCAACGATTTCCGCACAGTGCTGGCCCTGGCCGCCACCGGGCAAGGGGCCGGATTTGTGCCGGAGATGGCCACTGCGCAAAGCCCCTCAGGCGTGGTGTTGACCAAGTTGCCGTTGTTCCGTCGATCAAAGGTCGCCTTCCGGGCGGGCGGCGGTACCCATCCGGCGATCGCCGCTTTCGTGACCGCGGCAAGAACGGCAGTGAGCTCCATGATTGGTTCAGGACTGGATGAGAAGACCGCGATGCGCCACGCGGACTCTGCACGGGCGTTGCTGGAGCAGGGCGCCGAGGCCGAGCCAGCGAGTTGACTGCGAACCCCAGATCCGCGAACGGCTGGATGCCGCCGAGCCGCACTCGCCCAGCAGCCGAGCCGCCCGAGGACCAACCCCTGGAACCAGGCCACCGCCGCCCGGCCGAACGCATACCCATCGTCCTCGACCGCGATGACGACTCAGCCGCGCAGGCTCATCTCGCCGCCTTCGACGAAGCCCTGGATCCTGCCAACTCGTGGCGAAGGCGCGGGCACCGTGCACGTCGGGGTCGGCCAGGAGCCACTGTGCCCAGTCTTCCAGGCTGTTACCGAGGATGGTGCGTTCGGCGGTTTCCGGGTTGAAGCGCACCACGTGCCCCTGGTTGTCGAGGGCGAACTGGACGCCGAAGGGGTTCTGGGCGAAGCACCAGACCTACACCGCCAACCTCGCCGCGACCTCGCGACTGCTGCTGTGCGAGGAGCAAATCCTGGGCAGAGCCAACGAGAAGCCGGGCCACCTCGTCAGCCGCATCCGGGTCCACCACGCCGGCCGCCCGCTGCTCGACCAGCACACCGCCTACGGAGACCCAGCGCCCGGCTGGGACGGCCCCGCGGTCCTGGACGGACACCGCGCCGTCGGCCAACTCCTCGTCGTGGACCCAGAGCTGGACGTCAGGCGTGCCGCCCCCATCCTGCTCCGTGAAGAGGCCAAGGACGGCTGTGCGGTCCTCGCGCCGTTGGCCAGCGGCCCGGCATTGCTCGCCACCGCCGTCGCACCGACCTCCTCGGCCCTGCGAGAGCTACTCGACGAAGCACTCAGACACGCCCTCGGCGAGTAGTGCAGCTCACCCCCCTCAAATAGGGCGCGAAGACGGGAGAACCGAACGCCCAATCAGGACTACTCGCAGCAGGAGCCTGAAGCCGACTTAAAGCGACCGGCAAATGGATCACCTGGGCTCGACTGCGCGGCTGTGCCACTGCTCGCGGTCTTCCGGGGTGAGGAAGAAGAACCAGCCTGGCGTGACATGGTAGGCACCTTCGCAGGTGGCGATGTTCGCGCCGCTGTTCACCGCCGCGCGGTAGGCGATGCCGCTTCCGAGGTAGTCCACGCTGTCCGCTCCCACCAGGAGAATGAGTGCCACGGCCAGGTGAAGCATCGGACGCAGGGGACGGCGTGAGGGTCTTCTGACGGCCCTGACCGTTCCGGTGACAGACACGGCCGCGGCAGTGACGATGAACAGGACCGAAGCCAAGGAGAGCGCCTTCAGGGATCCTGGGGTTCCACACAGGATGTAGAACTGGGGCGACGGAACCGCAGCGGGCGCGCGCTCGTGGAGAGCGAGCCAGACGGCTGCCATCCCTGATGCGGGGATGACAAGCCACAACCGGTAGTTCGACCAGCGCCGTCCGACTATTGGTTCGCCCTGCATGCATCTTCCTCATTCGGTATCCGGACCAGTCGGCGCCGACCTTCGTCCAGTGCTCGGTAGCACTGTGATCGCGTCAGCTTACGACCGACTGGCAAACGCATCACTGGAGGCGGCGGATGGCGGGCCGGCCGTCCCAGCGCAAGCGCTCACTGATCGTTTCAGAATGAGTTGAACTGCTGGTCTTGTGCTGGGCAATGGTCGGCAGGGTGTCCGGGACGCGTGCTCCCGACCTGGGCCCCAGCGCTGACACCGACAGCGGCGGCCACAATGAGCAGGCGACAGTTTCAGGGCTTGGGGGGAATGGGATGCTGACTGGGATCGTGATCGACGCGCTGGATGTCGCGCGTATGGACCGCTTCTGGTCGGAGGCGACGCGGGGCCAGACGGGTGGCCTGCAACTGCGGTTCGTGCCGACCGCGAAGCCGAAGACGGCGCACAAGAACCGACTCCACCTCGACCTGGCCGGCGGGCCGGACTGGGAGGCCGAGGTGGCGCGCTTGCTCACACTCGGTGCGACGCGGGTCGACATCGGCCAGGGGGACATCCCGTGGGACGTGCTGGCCGATCCGGAGGGCAACGAGTTCTGTGTGCTGCGTCCCGGTCACCCCGGCGTGCTTGCCGACTCCGGCCTCGTCGCGATCTGCCTCGACGTCGCGGAGGAAGATCGCTACGCACAGTCGGCCTTCTGGCGGCCCCAGGCGGACTGGCACGCGGTCGAATCCCACGACTGGGGTGTCCGGCTGCGCCGGAGGTCCGCCAGTACGGTCTCGCTGGTGATGGGACCGCCTGCGGCGGCGAAGGGGGCACGGAACAGGGCATCCAGCGTGGGCAGCAGATTGAACGCCTGGAAGACGAAGCCGATCTTCTCCCGGCGGAGCCTGGTGAGCTGACGGTCGCTCAGGCGCGACAGCTCGGTGTCACCGATCATGGCCGATCCCCCGGAGATGGTGTCGAGCCCGGCCATGCAGTGCATCAGTGTCGACTTGCCGGAACCGGACGGCCCCATGATCGCGGTGAACCTGCCGCGCCCGAACTCCACGGTCACCGAATCGAGGGCGACGACGCGGGTCTCGCCCTCGCCATAGACCTTGGTCAGCCCCGTCGCGCAGGCGGCAACGCCGGAGGGGGACTTGAGGCCGAGGGCGAGGGTGGCGGCCTGCGACATGGGAACTCCTGGAAGGGGTGCGAACTCCCGCCCATCGTGGCCGCGCCACACCCCCGAATCCGTCGCCCTCAGGTCGCGAATCCGCCGCCTGCCGACAGGCGGACCCACCGCTGCCGCGTCGCCCCCACGGACCACGGCCCTCTACCGATGGACAGAGCCGACAGCTCTACCCGGAGACAGAGCAGGCGGCCTCAGCCAGGTGCTTCAGCCCATGAGCCCGGCCTGGTGCGCCAGCAGCCCCGCCTGCACCCGGCTGCCGCACCCCGTCTTCTCCAGAATCGACCGGACATGGCTCTTGACCGTCCCCACACCGATGCCGAGCCGCTCGCCGATCTCCGGGTTCGACAGCCCCTCCCCCAGCGTGACCAGCACTTCCCGCTCCCGGCCGGTCAGCCCCGCCAGCCTGTTCGCCGGGGCGCCGGCCCCACCGCCGCTCAGCATGCGCCGGATCACGGCCCCGGTGACACCGGGAGAGAGCACCGCATCTCCCGCAGCCGCGGCCCGTACCGCACTGATCAGCTCTTGCGGCCCCTCGTCCTTCAGCAGGAAGCCGGTGGCGCCGGCCCGCAGGGCGCGGGTGACGTTCTCGTCGTCGCCGAAGGTGGTGAGCATGACCACCTGCGGCTTGGGGTCGAGGGCCACCAGCGGTTCGACGGCCGCGAGCCCGTCGAGTACGGGCATGCGGATGTCGAGGAGCACCACGTCGGGCCGGTGCTCGGCGGCCAGCCGGACGGCCTCGGCGCCGTTGACCGCCTCGCCCACCACCTCGATGCCCTCCGTATGCCGGAGGATCAGCCGGATACCGTGCCGGATCATCTCCTCGTCGTCGGCGAGCAGCACCCGGAGTGCGGAACCCGCCCCGGAGCCAGCGAAGTTGGCCTGGTCAGGCACCTGGTCAGTCATGCGTCCTTCTCTCTTGGGACGGTTCGGTCACCACCGGGACGGTGAAACGGTCGATCGCGATCAGGGTGTCGGACCGGAAGCAGTAGCGGACGATCCCCACCCGCCCGCCCTTGACGTTCTCGGCCCCGTACGGGTACATGCAGTCCGTCGCGGAAGCCGGCCGCGGCGGCTCACGTCCGGCTGCGCCCGCCCGCGCCATGTCATCGTCCGCTCCCACTGCCCGCTCCACCTGCTCCCGCTCCATCCCCACCCGGGGCTTTTCGGGGCGCTGATATGCGAGGTCGTACCGTGAATGGTCCACCAGCACGAACCCGAACAGCATCATGAGGCCCAGCCCCGCCAGGCCCAGCAGCCCCGTGACAGCACCGGCAACACGCCGCTGGAGAGCGGAGAAACCACTGCCCGGCCCTTCGCCGACGGCCGACCTGTCGTCGTCCGGCGCCGCTCCCGCCCTCTCCGCGCCGGGCCCTGGCTCGGCGGGGATATCGGCCACCACGGCGAACCCGCCACCAGGCGTGCGCCCCGCCTCCAGGCCACCACCGAGCAGCGCCACCCGCTCCCGCAGCCCGGCCAGCCCGCGCCCAGTGCCGAGTCCCGTCACGGCGGCGGGCGGGACGGGCGGCACGCCGTTGCGTACCTTGACGAGCACCCGCTCGTCGGTGTGCGTGACGGCAACGGTCACATGGGCCCCGGCCGCGTACCGGTGGACATTGGTCAGCGACTCCCGCACCACCCGATGCACCGCCCGACGCACCCGCGCCGGCCGAGCATCGAGATCGACCCCGTCCCATGAGAACTCGACGGGAATGCCGACACCGCGCGACTCCTCGACCAGCGCCTCGACATCCGCGCGGGTACCCGTCGCATCGGTCAGCGCATCGGTGCCGGTATCCCGCCCCAACGGGCCCAGAACCCCCAGCACCGCCCGCAACTCCTGCATCGCATCACGGGCGGCACGGCCCACCACAGCCGCCTCGTCCTGCAACCCCGGCGCCTCCTTGCACAGCGCCATCTCCAGGCCGCCCGAGTGCAGCGAGACCAGGCTCAGCCGGTGCCCGACCAAGTCATGCATCTCCGCCGCGATCCGCGACCGCTCACGCACACGCGCCTCACTGTCCGCCAACCGCCGCGCCTCCTCCGCGGCGGCCGTACGCTCCCGCAACGCCCGCAACAGCCGGTCCTGCTGCCCCGCAGCGGCACCCACCAGCCCAGGCACCACGATCGTGGTCACGGCAAGCACCGCACCCAGCGCAAGACCGAACAGCCAGCTGCCCAGCCCCACCAGGGGCGCGAACGCCGCACAGGCCACCATCGCCAAGCCAGCCGCCCCGAGCAACACCCCGACGCGCCACCGGGGCGTCTCCAACCGCCGGGTCGCGGAATAGGCGGCCACCGCGGTCAGCAGCGCCGCGGTGGGCGCCACCCCCATCAGGGCGGCCAGCCCGACCACACTGGCCACCGGGAACCGGCGCCGCACCAGCACCAGCGCGACGCCGAAGACTCCCAGCGCCGGAACCCCGCCCACCAGAGTGGCGTTGATCCACGTCTCACCCTGGTGGGTGAGCAGCACAAGCGCCCCGGCCAGAACCGCCTCGCCCACGGCCCGCCACAGCTGCCGTCCGTCCTCTCCGGGCCTCGCGAAGAGACGTCGGGCAGGGCGCTGCTCGGTGACGGTCGGTGCGCTGGATGACATAACGCCGATTATCGGGGCCTTCGCCCCGGGGGCTCCCTGCGCCTTGCGGACGATCCCGCCTCTACCGGAAGGCAGAGCCCCACGTCTTCACCTCCGAACCTTCGGCCGCCCCCTTCCCGCCGGGAGCAGCATTGGGAGCCAACCCGCTCCCCCAACCCTCCCAACACCACCCCGGGCCCCACCGAGCCCAACGCCCCAACGAGGTAGGGGTTCAAGACCCGTGCCGCTACCGGCCGTCCTCTGCGGAGCACAGGAAGTCTCGGAGGGCTGTAGCGAACAGTGCGCCGCCCATCAGGAAGTACGCGTCAACGGCCCGCATCGACCACATCGTGCATGCCGACGGGTCGGCCTCGCCATAAACCTGTTCGAGGTGTCGTGACGTCAGGCGCGCTTGTGCCAGGTGTCGGTCCTCGGCCCGCCCCGGTTCCGCCGCTCGGCGGAGGCCATTCCTTCTGTGGAACGACGCCTGGCGAAACGGCTAAGAGGACCGTGGAGATCAGCAGGACATCCCTCCTTGCTGCACCAGTTCCACTCCTTTGCATCCCTATGGAGGAAGAATGACCGGAATGCGTCGCCCCCTCGTCACGGTCGCCACGGCTCTCGCCGCGTGTACGGCGACCGCGCTGACCCTGGGCCTGACGGGGCCGGCCGCAGCCGTCCAGAGCGGGCCGCAGGCCGCCCGGCACACCGTCGATGAACCCTCGCTCACGGGCTCCGCCAAGCTCAAGCGCCAGCCGGGCGACAATGTGCACTTCACCTTCAACGCCCACGGCTTCGCGGACAAGGCGCGCGGCACGTTCTACGTCAGCCACCACGTCGGGAAGAACTGGGGCGGCTACATGAAGGGCCGTATCGACTGTCTGCTGACCGGCGGCCCGGTTGCCATCGCCACCGGCATCGTGACCGAGTCGCACTTCAAGAACGCACCGGGCCTGCCCCAGATCGGCGATCTGAAGGCCAAGCGGTTCGGCTTCACCGTCCTGGACAAGGGCAAGGGCACGAAGGACCAGCTGGGTTACAGCTGGGCCATAGACGGCCTGCCGAAGAACAGCGTCGGCAAGTGCCTGGGCTCCGCCCCCTTTGAGACCTTGGAGAAGGGCGACTTCAAGGTCGACCACTGGATGCCGCCCCGCCCCGCCGGGGAGTGATCTGCTGACTATCGCTGCGGCGGGGACTACGCAGGTCTGTGATGGACATCCGGGTCATCGCGCCCACCACGATTGGGCTGCGGAGCGGTGGCCCTCCTTGGCCAGTCAGCCAACACAGCAAAAGGCTCGAAGGACGAGGCCGGCGAGCTGGTCGGTCACTTGACGGCCGAGCATCCCACTACTCCGCTCCCAGGCAAGTGGATTGCCGCTTTCCGCGCTGGTCTTGCGACCAATCTGCTCAATCCGAAAGCCGGCATCTTCTACCTGAGCCTCATGCCGCAGTTCATCCCCGAGGGGACACCGGTGTTCGGAGCCACGATCCTGCTCACAGCGATCGACATTGCCGAGTTGGCGATCTGGTACTGGTTGATCTCCGGCGTCGCTTCGTCGCTGGGCGAGCGCGTCAGGCGACCGTCCTTCCGACGCCGCATGGAGCAAGTCAGCGGAATCGCGTTCCTCTGCTTCGCCGTGACCCTCCTCAGGGACAGCTCCTGAGGCCAACGAGCAAGCGAGCTGGCGCCATCACGGCGTTCACTCTGCCCGATGCCCTGTTCAACGGACCGAGCACGGGCAACTGCCTCAAGTGGGGACCTTGTTGCCCACGCCTCCCGTGCTGGAGCCTGGCGCTGGAAGACCACGTAGTGCGGGTCGCAGCGCGCACTCCGCCTGATGGCGGATGTGTTCGCTACCTCGGGACGACTCCTTGCCCCGCGGCCGGCGGCAGTCTGGTGCCATGACCCAATCCACAAAGATGCAACCGATCGCCGCGGTCACCGCCTGTGCCGGCGCGCTCGCCTACACCGCCAGCAAGGTGGACCTGGCGCTGAAGGGAAAGCTGGGCATGCCGGGCTTTCCCGCACCGCCGGAGTCCTATGTCGGTTTTGGCGATGTCACCGCGGCGCAGCTGGGCAATGCGGGACTGGGCCTGTCCATGGCGGTGATCGCACTGCTTCTGCTGCGGCCTATCGCCAACCCGTTCTTCCGGTGGGGAGCGGTCGTGATCTCCTGGGCGGGCATCGCCATGGTGGGGGCCGGGGTTGTCGGGTTCGGCGCGCGGGCGGCGGGTGTGGCCCCTTTCCTGGGAGACCCACCGCCCGAGACCGGACCGGCGATCGCGGCACTGTCGGTAGGCGCCATATGGGTCGCCGGGTGGTCCGTCGCCACGGTCGGCGTGATGCGCAGGCATGCCCGCCTCCGTACAGAAAGGGACAACGCCTGTTAGCAGCCAGTCCAGATTCCCCACCGATGGCCAGTTATTGGGGAGGCAAGTGGCCCCCGCTGTCACCTTCTGTAACCACCGCCGAGTTTGGCCGGCCCGTCGCCTTCGGCAAGCAGATCCACCGGTGCCGGAGTGAAGAGGAACGGAACAGGAATGTGCCGTCAGCAAACGATGGACACGACCTGCCAGGCAGCTTCGGAGGGGCCATTCCGCCCTCAGCCCGTGTAGATGAGAACGTTGGCCGGGCGGCCCCGAGTGGGCCGCTGGCCGGTGCGTGGCGAGATCCTCTGTGTGAGCTCGCGCGTCCACTCGGTGAGGGTGTCGGGGTACAGCGGGACACGGCAGCGGGCTCGCGCCCAATCCGCCACCTCGCGCCGCCACCGCTCGTACTTGCGGCGGGTCTCCGCCGGGACGGGGTCGGCGAGGTCCTGCTTCGTCGCCTCGGTCAGGTGGTGGTCGGCATCGGTCCACACCGTCTCGCCCGCCGGGCGGGGGACGGCGGGCGCGGGCGCAAGGTGTTACCCGCCTCGCTGTCACGCTTCTGACCTGCGGTAGCTCTTCGCTTGCTTGGACGTCGCGACGGATCGTGTGTCTACCGCACGCCGGGCATCAACTCGACGCGCATGTTGTCGGTCTCCCGGAAGACATGGACAGGATCGGTCTCCGAGTTCCACCCGATGGGCACGGCGTAATAGTGCTCATTCCGAGCCACGATGAGCCGCAGGCCGCTGTAGCGGTACCGAAGGTGGACGCCCTCGCCGAGGTCGTCAAACTTGAGAGCCGGTGAGGGGGAGCGAAGGCCGAGCCGCTCGGCACTGAAGACCACCAGACCGGTGCGCGTGATCACATCCCGGGCATCATTCCTGGCGTGCCGCTCGCCGAGCTGGCCAGCGGCCAGGGTGAGCGTCCAGAGCAAGAACATCCCGGCAGCGAAGACCGGAACAGCTGTGTCCCGCAAGCCTCTTGGGGGACGATCCCCGTCCGTCTGCCGCGCCTCACCGAGCAGGAGGCCGAAGGCGATGAGGAGAGGGCCGAACCAGCGATACGACAGAAACAGCTGCCATCTCCACCACAAGACGAGCAGGATCAGGCCGGCCGCCACGACAACCAGGTAGTAACGGGCCAATACCGACGTGCCGACCGACACGCCGCGCACTACGCCGCCGGGAAGTGCCTGACGCGGCCGACGCCCGCTGAGGGCCAGAGCGATGAGCACCACGACCGCACCCACGAGGACCGGGAAGGTCATCAGATGCAGGCTCTGCAGGACGAATTCGGCAAAGCCGAAGCGAAGGGTGAAGGGTGAGAGATGGAAATGATCGTAGTACGCGCCTGTATAGATCACGCCCACGTAGAACATCAACGCGGCGATGAATGAGGCTTGGGCGACCACGATCTTGATCAGCGCGGTCGGCGACGCCTGATCTCCAGGGTCGGCGCGCTTGGCCAACCGCACGGGGCGAGACTCCGCTTCGCTCACGTACCATCCGGCGTAGGCGTGCGGTTGCCGGGAGACGGCGGGCAACCGGGGGCCCCAGGGCACTCGGGAGGAGTCGTCTCCGGCGGAGTGATGCCGGGGTCCGTCTTCTTCTTCGTCCCGGTCGGAACGGGTGGTGGTGGCACGACCGACTCGCCGCCGTGGGTGGGAGAGCCGCCGGTGGGTGAGGGATACGGCGACGATGTCGAGGTTGTGGGGCTCGGCGACGATGTCGAGGTTGTAGGGCTCGGCGACGGCGGAGTGGGCGACTCTTCGTCCCCGTCGCCGTTCCCTCCTCCCCCGCAGGCTGCGACAAGCCCGAGGCACGCCGCGAACACGCCGGTGCGGGCCATCAAACCAAGGCCGTACCTCATGCCCGCCCTCCGTGTCCTCCAGTGCGATCCGAGGAGAACGTAACGCCGTTCCTGCTCGTCGCTCGGAAACCTGACGGGAGCAGTGGTCCTGCACCGCTCGATCAGAGCAGCAAAGAGGCTCTTGCCATCGCCACCTGCGACCATCGGGAGTCGCCTTTACCGAAGGGCGACGTCGGTTCTCACCGCAGCCGCCGAACCCATACGGCCGTGTGCGGTTGAGCGCCGGCAGCAGGCAGCGTCGCAGCCACCTGATGAACCGGACGGCCAAGCCGCTGGCCGGAAGTGCTGCCGGACCAGGCGCGGCAGTTGCCCGCCGAGCCGGCAAGGATCGATGCGTCCCTGGACGACGAGAGGTTCATCGCCCCGTGGCGGGCCGTGTTCGCCGAACGGCTGGGGCAGACCGTCGATCCCGGTCGAGACGCTGCTGCGGCTGCGGTATCTCAAGCACCGCTACCAGCTCGGGTACGAAATGCTGTGCCGTGAGGTCGCGGACTCGCTGAGCTGGCGGCGGTTCTCCCGGATCCCGCTGACCTCGCCGGTGCCGCACCCGACCACGTTGCTCTGAACAAAGGCCCCGCGCACTTGCCACCGACCCATCGGACACGCTCTAGCACTCCTGCGGGCGACGGACCTCGCCCGTGCCCAGTGTGATCACGGCCCGGGGCTGCATGGGCCCCTCGCCGCGTCGGGAGAGCAAGACCACCTCCTCGACCACCGCCGACAGCGCGCCGAGCCGGAGGGCACACTCGGCGGCCAGGCGCTTTGGGTCCTGGGTGCGGCCGAGGGACAAATGCGGGGTGAAGCGGCCGACGCGCCCGTGGCAAAGTGGGAACCGCAGCCCCAGCTCCCGGTGGAGATGGGCCCACGGTGCCGGGTCGGCCGCAGCCGGATCGAGCCACAACGTCGCGTAGTGCCGGTGCCGGAAGTACCGCACTCCGGCCAGGCGCGCCGTGAACGCCGTGCTCTGTGCCGCCCCGGCGGAGAGCAGCGGCACGGCCCGCGCGAACGCCTCCTCCGGCACGAATCCGAACAGCAGGTTCACGTGCGGCGGCCACCGCCGTACCTGCGGATCGTGCTCCCAGCGGATGTCCTGAATCACCGGCCAGAGCATCCGCGGCGGCAGCCACGCCACAGCCGTCCGGGCCGTCGGCGCCACGGCGAGCGCGTCTACCGGCTCGGCCCCGCCGAAATCCGGATTCCCGTTCACATGGTCATGGTCCCAAATCGGGCTCGGAAAACCGTTCAGAGCCTCTCAGGTCCGCAACGCCCGCCGCCACAACTCGCCCGCCTGGCGGGCGCTGCACGGCGAACTCGCCCGGGGCCCCGCCGTGCCGCCGGGCTGCCATTACAGGTCGAGTTCGGCGACGATGGCAGCGTGGTCGGAAGCCTGGTTGCCGGGTCCGGTCACGTCTTCGAACGGGGTGCCGAACTCGAAGATCCCACGCCGCTCTACCTCGACCTTGTCCACCTTGGCGAACAGCTCCGGCGAGAACATCAGGTAGTCGATCTTGTCGTCGGGGTCCGTGCACTTCCCATGGGTGCCGGGCGGGCCCTCGTAACTGTCGTGGGTCATCGCGTCCTTCAGGCTGGTGGCCTCGAGGAACGTGAGCGGCGGGCTGCCCGGGGTGTCGTTGAGGTCCCCGGCGACCACGACATGAGCCGAGCGCTCGAGCGCGGCCTGGTAGAGCTCGGCGACGCGCTCACCCTGGAGCTTGCGCTTGTCGGCGCCTCCGCCGCCGCGCTTGCTCTTGAAGTGGTTCCCGAGGAGCCAGAGCGGTTCGCCATCGATGTCGATCTCGAATTCCGGGCAGTCCCGGCTGAAGATGTCCCGGGAACCCTTCTTGTCGAAGATGTGTGAGCGTACGGAGGTGATCGGGCGCCGGCTGAACAGCCCCACGTCGATGCCGCGAATGTCGTTGCCGTCGATCAGCATGTTGAACGGATACGGTTCCGCGTCGAACTGGCCCGCCAGCACCTGCTTGTTGAAGCGATGCAGGGTGAGCCGGTCCTCGACTTCGACCGTCAGCAGTATGTCGGCGTTCACCTCGGCGATCACCCTGGCGGTGTTCTTGACGGCGTCCAAGCTGAGGTCGTCCTTGACCAGTTCGGCCCAGCCGACCCAGGCGGACCGTCCCGTGGCCTCGGCCCTGACCTCGATGTTCCTGCCCTCGCCCTTGAGCAGCCGGGCCTGTCCGCGCGGCTCGTTCACCAGGATCGTCTGGGTGGAGATTTCCTGGGAGACATCGACGCTGTGCTTCTTGAGAAGCTCGATGATCTTTGTCTTGTCGTTGGCCGTATACGGGTCGTGATCGAGGATTTCGACAAGTTTCCTGAAGTCCTCGAGCACGGCGTCGCGTATATCGTCTTTCCCGCTACTGAAGACGATGGGCCTTCGGAAGAGGTTTTCGCAGTTGAAAGTGGCTATGCGGATGCTCATGGGCCCTCCTCACACACCTCCGATTCTCCGGCGGCGTGCCATGGCTGTCGAACGGAGCAGGGCCACTCCCGGAGGAGCAGCCCTGGGGCGTCAGCCGCGGAGCGGGCCCGCGCAACGGTAGTCCGCCGACCCGACGGGGGGGTGATCACCTAAGGCGACATCCACGGCGGCATCCACCGATCCTTGTGACCCGGACGTACGCGCGGCGGATGACGGCCGGCTGCAAGGCCCCGGGGGCGGCCCTCGGACCGCAGGCGCAGGAGACTGCGCGGGTGAGCAACCCGACCCCTCGGACACCGCCTAGTCGCGTCGGGGAGCACGGGTCGGAACGACGATCTCGTCCCCCGCCGCCACCGTCTGCCGGACGCCGTCACCCGACTCGACCGGGAGCGGCTGCCCTTCGTGCAGCCGGAGCGTCGTGCCGTCGCGGCGGATGTCGATGTCGAGGCTGCGGCCCCGCCAGCGCAGCCGGCGCAGGGTGATCCCCTCCAGTTCCTCGGGCAGAACAGGAGCGAGCAGCATCCGGTCGGCCCGCCAGCGCAGCCCCGAGTACCCGTACAGGAACACCTGAAGGAAGCCGCCGTGTCCGGTGAGAAAGGTGAACGCGCCTCCCGTGCGGCCCTCGGCGAACTGGTCGAAGGGCGCCCTGATGAACGGGTCCACACTGCGCCTGGTGTACTCGAACGCCGCCCGCACATCACCGAGTTGGGCATGGACGATGGCGTGGACCGAGTCCGTCATCGAAGGCCCGTCGTCGTCGGTACGGGCGCCGTAGTACTCCAGATCGGCTCTCGTCGCCTCGTCGGACTGCGGGTTCTCCCAGGGGTAGGCCAGCATGACAACATCTGCCTGTTTGATCAGCCGGCCGTCATAGCCGTCGAACTCCGGGTGGATGCCCCGCTCTTCGTCGAAGAGCACGACGAGGCCGTCGGCCGTACGGGCCCACCGGGGGTCGGCCGGCTCGCCGAGGAGCTCTGCCGCCTGCACGGCGAAGCGCAGTGACGCGCGTGCGGCGACGTTGGTGTAGACGGAGTCGTCGCCCGGGTCGGCGTACTCGTCCGGCGGGATCACGTCCCTGATGTGATAGCGGCCGTCCTCACCCGCGACCGCCCGGCTCGCCCAGAAGTCCGCCACCCCGCGCAGCACGGGCCAGCCCTTCTCGCGCAGCCAGCCCTCGTCGCCGGTGGCGAGCCAGTACTGCCAGAAGGCCAGGGCGACATCTGAGCTGATGTGCAGCTCGTGTGTACCGAAGGGGAACCCGGCCGGGGTGCTCTCCCGTCCGTCGAGGGCGCTCTCCCACGGGAACCGCGCGCCGCGGTGTCCGTACGCGGCGGCGTAGGCACGGGCGGCCTCCAGGCGGTGGACCCGGTAGTCGAGGACGCTCTCGGCGATCTCCGGGTGCTGGGCCAGCAGGCTCGGCCAGATCCAGGTCTCGGTGTCCCAGAAGACATGGCCGTTGTAGTTGTCGCTGGACAGCCCTGCGGGGGGCGGGGACCAGGGGAAGCCCGCGCGCACGCTGGTGAGCAGGTAGAACTTGGCTGCGCGCACTTGGCGTTGGAGCCGGGCGTCGCCGCGTACGACGATGTCGGCCTCCCACGCGCGCCGCCAGGCCCGGCGGTTGTCCTCGGCGAGACACGCCCAGCCGGCGCCGGCCGCCTCCTCGGCGGCGGTCCGGGCGGCCGCGAGGGGGGCGTCGGTGTCATGGCCTGTCGCGATGGCCACGTACTTGGTGAACGTGTAGCGGTGTCCGGAGACCACGTCAACGCGGAGTCGCTGGCTCGCCGACCCCTCTGCCGCGGAGACCGGGACCGGGGCGCCCGCTCCGTCCGGGCCGTGCAGTACGGAGACCAGCGCCGCCGCGGTGCCGCTGCCCTCGGCCGCGGTGGTCAGCCAGATCCGTCGGCCTTCGCCGCCGCTCCGGGTGTCCTGGGTCCAGGTCGCCCCCCGGCCGTCCAGGGCGTCGGTGACCTCGAGCGTCCCGCTCCAGTGCGGGGTCACGGTGACGGTCACCGCCGCGACGTGCTGCCGGGACCGGTCGGTGAGCAGCTCGTACCGTACGTCGGTGACCCGGTCGGCCGGGGAGGTCCAGCGGGCGGTGGTGGTGATGACGCCGGTTCGCAGGTCCAGCGACTGCCGGTACTGCGAAATGCCGCGGGCGACCACCGCGGCCGGGTCCGCGAGGGCGGCCCAGTCCTCCTCCCCGTCTTCGGAGTTGCCGTCCTCGGACGCGGGGACGGCGAAGGCGTCGTTGAACGTTCCGCTGCCGTCGCTCACGTCGAGAGCCGACCAGGCCGGCAGGGAGACCTTGCGCGCCCACTGCCCTTCGTGGCTGGTGAAGAGGCCTGCAACATGGAACTGAGTAGCGACCGGGGTCGCAGCGAACCCGTTGCCCGCCGCGGGTACCCGTGCTGCGAGGTAGCCGTTACCGGTGAAGGTGGGGTGGTAGCCGGTGAGCGCAGCGAGGTGGGAGTCCCCCCGGCCGGAGGCTGGGGGTAGGGCGTCCGTGGACAGCACCCACTCCCCGGATGCGGTGCCGGGTTCGCTGGCCGGTGTCAGGGGGTTCGCTGGGCTCACGTTGCTTTCCTCGCTGTTCAGGCGGCGTGCTGCGGTGTGCGGTGAGTCAAGGAGACGGCTCGGGGGTGGGCCGGTCCGCCCCCGTTCGAGAGCGGTAATCGTCAGGTTGGGACCACTCTGTTTGAGGGAGCCGGCGACAGGGCGGCGAGCGGCCGGATCACCTTGCGGAACGCTGTCCGGGGGGATCGTCGATATTCGCCACTCCTCAAGGTCCCAGCGCTGTGGGCGCGATCCAGTCAGTCGGGGAGGCGGTCCACGAGCCACCAGGCAGTGCTGTTGGCCGCGAGCTTGCCGTCATCGCACGGAAGGCTGGAGAGCAGCGGCCTCCCGGGAACAGGTGCCGCGACAGGTGCGTCGGTGAAGTTCGTGGCACACACGAAGCCTGGCCCGCGGCCGAAGACCAGTGTGTCGGCAGGGCCTGGCAGCCAGTGCAGTGTGGTGTCGCGGAGTGAGGTGAGGCTGCGGCGTAGTTGCAGGGCGTCGCGGTAGAGGTGCCAGCTGGATCCACTGTCGCCGCGCTGGCGCTGTACGGAGTAGCGGGCGAACCAGTGCGGCTGCGGCAGCCACGATCGGTGCGGAGGTGCATCGGAGAAGCCGAACGGGGCCTGCTCCCCGGTCCAGGGAAGCGGTACGCGGCAGCCGTCCCGGCCTTTGGCCGGATCGCCGGTCGCGGCCACGATGGGGTCGGTCAGGGCTTCCGGCGGCAGGTCGGTGACCTCGGGCAGGCCGAGTTCCTCGCCTTGGTAGAGGTAGGCGCTGCCGGGCAGGGCCAGCATCAGCAGTGCCGCGGCGCGGGCCCTGGCCGCCCCGCGCTCCGGATCCGGTTCTTCGCCGGGCAGCGCGCCGCGGCTGTAGCGGGTGGGGGTGCGTTGCTGGTCGTGGTTGTTCAGAACCCAGGTGACCGGTGCGCCGACGGATGTGATGTCTTTGAGGGCGGCGTCTGTGCGGGCACGGAACGCTGCGGCGTCCCAGGGGGTGTGCAGCAGGTCGAAGTAGAAGGCCTGGTGGAGTTCGTCGGGGCGTAGATAGGCCGCCTGGTCCGCGGGCGTGGGAACGGCCACCTCTCCGACGAGGGTGCGCTCCTTGCCGTCCCGCGCGCTGTAGGCGTTGCAGATCGTCCGCCAGCGGCGCCAGACGTCGTGCACCTCGGGCTGGTTCCAGGCCTGGGGGTTGACGGCGTCGCGGGCGTCCTCGTCGGCGGTGGGGTCCGGTGAGTCGGGCAGGTCCGGGTGCTTGTAGAGGCCGACCGCGACATCGATGCGGAAGCCGTCCACCCCCCGGTCCAACCAGAAGCGCAGCACGTCGTCGAAGTGGTCCGCGACCCCGGGGTGGCGCCAGTTGAAGTCGGGCTGATGCGGGGTGAACAGGTGCAGGTACCACTGTCCGGGCCGGCCGTCGGCTTCCCGGATCCGGGTCCAGGCGGGGCCGCCGAACATGGCCCGCCAGTTGTTGGGCGGCAGCTCCCCGTGCTCGCCGCGCCCATCGGCGAAGTGGAACCGGGCGCGGGCGGCGCTTGCGGGCCCGACCTGAAGCGCCTCGCGGAACCATGGGTGCTCGCGGGAGCAGTGGTTGGGGACGATGTCGAGGATGACCTTGAGTCCGAGTGCGTGTGCGTCGGCGATCAGTTGGTCGAATGCGGCGAGGTCGCCGAAGAGCGGGTCTATGGCGCAGTAGTCGGCGACGTCGTAGCCGTGGTCGTGCTGCGGGGACGGGAAGCAGGGGCTGAGCCACAGCCCGTCGACACCGAGCATGGCGAGGT
This sequence comes from Streptomyces sp. NPDC034111, assembly GCF_055575375.1. NCBI lineage: Bacteria > Bacillati > Actinomycetota > Actinomycetes > Kitasatosporales > Streptomycetaceae > Streptomyces > Streptomyces sp. NPDC034111. Next base: position 69,614 of record NZ_JBVIST010000023.1, read on the forward strand.
AGGGCAGTCCGGCTCTGGCGCCGCGCAGGTCACCTACGCCGTCGCCGTTTCCGTCGCGGAAACTGCGCAGATAGATCTGGTACATCACGGCATCGCGCCACCACGGCACACCGGGGATCGCCATCGGACAGTGACCTTTCGGGCAGCCGGCACCGGCCGGCGGACGTCGGAGCCCCAGGGCTCCGGGAGGGGGGAGGTTCTGGCTGCGCGCGAGCGTGAGGCCAATTCCCGTTCGGAGTCTCGGTGCGGGTGAGCGGCCGTCGGAACCGGTGGCCGCGACGGCGCCCGGACAGCGGGGGTTGAGTCCGGACGCCCTCGAAGCCACCGGCGCCGGACAGCTGCCTTGCTGCGGCGGAGCGCGACCGGAGGAGGCGCGTTTCGTGGAGATGCCGTTCCCTTGTGGGAAGCGCCTCCGGGCGTTGGGGAGTTGTGGAGACGTGCAGTCTGCTCAGACGAGCCAGGCCGTGGTGTCGGTGGGGAGTTTCCCTTCAATGAGTGGTGCGCTGCTGAGGACAACGGTGCCTGCCGGCAGTTCCACCGGCTCGGTGCCGAAGTTGGTTATCGAGTGCCAGCCGCCGGGGCGCACAAAGTGCAGCGCGGAGGCGTCGGTGCTCTCGACCCATTGCAGTTCTTCGGACGTCTGCAACTGGCGCCGCAATTCCAGCGCCTTACGGTAGAACCGGAGCGTGGAAGCCTCGTCTTTCCTCTGGGCTTCGACGGAGTACTGACCGAACCAGTCCGGCTGGGGCAGATGAGCCTTGCCGTCACCGAATCCGAAGGACGACCCCGTGACCGTCCAGGGCAGGGGAACGCGGCAGCCGTCGCGGCCCACTTCGACTCCGGGATTACGGAAGAAGGCGGGGTCCTGGCGTGCCTCGGCGGGAATGTCGGTGACCTCGTGCAGACCGAGCTCCTCGCCCTGGTAGAGGTAGACGGAGCCCGGGAGGGCGAGGGCGAGCAGTGTCGCGGCGCGGGCCCTCAGCAGCCCCTGCTCCTTGTCGGGCTGGGGGTCGGCGCCCCCGCCGAGCAGCCAGGCATGCAGGTCCGTGCCGTTCGGCAGTGCGTAGCGCGTCGCATGCCGTACGACGTCGTGATTGGAGAAGACCCAGGTGGACGAGGCGTCGGAGGCCCGCGCCAGTTCGAGGTTCTCCTCGATGATCCGGCGGAACGCCGCGGCGTCCCAATCCGCCATCAGCAGGTCGAAGTTGAACGCCTGGCCAAGACCGTCCGCCGAGGCGTACCGGGGCCGGCGGTGGGCGGGGACCCCAGCCTCTGCGACCGCCGTACGCGGCGGGTGGTACTCGTTGAAGACCTGCCGCCACTCTGCGTAGATTTCGTGCACCTCATCGCGGTCCCAAAAGGGGTGGGATCCGTGCGGGAGTGTTGCGTCGATGACCGCCTTGGGCGGCAGCGGTTCGGTGATGTCCTTCGCCAGCGCGTGCGCGACGTCGACACGGAATCCGTCCACGCCGCGGTCGGACCAGAATCGCAGGGTCTTGAGGAAGTCATCACGGACCTCTCGGTTGTCCCAGTTCAGGTCCGGCTGTTCCTTGGCGAACAAGTGCAGGTACCACTGGCCGGGTGTTCCGTCAGGCTCCCTCACGCGCGTCCAGGCAGGCCCGCCGAAGAGGGATTCCCAGTCGGCCGGTGGTTCGCAGCCGGACGGTCCGGCGCCGTCCCGGAAGATGTACCTTTCGCGGGCCGGTGAGCCCTTGGGGGAGGCGAGGGCTTCCTTGAACCATTCGTGCCGGTCGGATGTGTGGTTGGGCACGATATCGACGATCAGCTTGATGCCGGCCTCATGGAGAGCTGCGACCATCTCATCGAAGTCGTCCAGGGTTCCCAGCCTGGGGTCGACGTTGCGGTAGTCATCAACGTCGTAGCCTCCGTCGGCCAGTGCCGAGGGGTAGAAGGGGCTGAGCCAGACGGCATCGATACCCAGAGATTTCAGGTACGGAATCCGTGAGACAACACCCGGCAGGTCGCCGATACCGTCACCATCGGCATCAGCAAAACTGCGCGGATAGATCTGGTAGACGGTTGCTTGGCGCCACCAGTTCGCATCGACGGTTTCGTCGAAACCGCTACCGGATCGCACGGTGAAGGTCGTTTTTGACAAGGCGGTGCCCTCATCCTCAATCGGTTTGGAAGGTGTCAGGTCACATCCCCCGGCGCACCTTTGGGGGAAATCAGAGGGTCTGTTAGGACCCGGAAGATCGAGTCAGCCTTTCGAGCCCGACAGTGCCACACCTTCGACGATCTGGCGTTGGGCGAAGATGAACAGAATCAGCAGCGGAGCCGCAGCCATGGTGCACGCTGACATGAGGCTGGTCCAGTCCGAGGCGTATTCGCCCTTGAACTGGTTGACGACAAGCGGGAGGGTGAACTTTTCCGGGCTGTTGAGGAAGATCAGTGGATAGAAGAAGTTGTTCCACTGGGACAGGAAGGTGAAGATTCCCAGCGCTGCCATGGGGGTGCGGAGTATCGGCAGGATGATGGTCACGAAGATACGCAGCCTGCTCGCTCCGTCGATCTCGGCGGCTTCGTCCAGTTCTTTCGGGATGCCGCGGACGTACTGCCGCATCAGAAAGATGCCGAAGGCATTGAACATGGCCGGCGGGACTATGAGGGCAAGGTGTGTGTCCACCCATCCTATGGATCCCATGATGATGTACAGCGGAATGATGGTGAGCTGCATCGGGACCATCATCGTCGCCAGAAAGGTCATGAACAGCCCGCTGCGGCCGAAGAACTTGATGCGCGCGAAGGCGTACCCCGCCATCGCCGAGGTCAGGACGGAGACGACCGTGACCGTCGTGGCGATGTAGAAGCTGTTGAAGAAGCCGCGGGCGAAGTCGGCGCCTTCCCATGCCCGTGCGTAGTTGTCAAACTGCCAGTTGTTCGGAAGCAGCGAAGGTGGTTGCTGGAATATCTCGCTCAGCGGCTTGAGGGACGACAGGAGCATCCAAATGAATGGCCCCGCCATAATCAGTGCGCCGACCGCCAGAATGATATGCAGGATGATATGCGAGACATTGAGCGGCTTCTTGCCCCTCCGCCTACCATGCGTTCGCTCATCCCCCGCGGCCTGCAGCGCGCGGATCGCTGTATCGGTTCCGGTACTCATTCTGTGTAGTGCACCCATCTCTTCTGTGCGGCCAACTGCAGACCGGTGAGGCAAAGCAGGGCCATGAACAAGCAGGACGCGACCGCCGAGGCGAGACCGAATTTGAACTCGCTGAAGGCGAGCCGCACAATTTCATAGACCACAGTCCGCGCAGCGGCCGGCGCCGCCGTGTCCATGAAGACGTAGATGTAGTCGAACACCTGGAAGGAACCGATGACCGAAGTGATGGACAGGAACAGGATCGTTGGGGACAGCAGTGGGAGGGTGATCTTCCATAGCTTCTGCCACTCGCTCGCACCGTCGATCTCGGCAGCCTCGAGCAGCGTTTTTGGAATGTTTTCAAGACCAGCCATGAAGATCACGACCTGGTAGCCCAGGCCCTGCCAGATTCCCACGATCGCGAAGGCGGCGATCACGAAGCGTGAATCCTGAAGCCAGTCCGGGGCCGGCAGGCCCAGTTCCGCCAGGAAACCGTTGATGGGGCTGATGTCGGGATTGAACAGCCAGAGCCAGATAGCCGCAACCGCGACGGTCGACGTCACCACCGGAGCGAAGTAGAACACCCGGTAGAACGACTTCAGCTTCCCTGATCGCTGCAGCATCACCGCGACACACAGAGCTGACAACATCAGCCCCGGTACCTGCAGCACAGTGAACCAGACGGTGTTCACCACCGATCGCATCAGCTGCGGATCACTGAAGATCTCACCGAAGTTGGACAACCCGACGAAATTCAGGTCGCCGAATCCGTCCCACCGCGACAGGCTCAGTACCACCGCGAAGATCAACGGCCCGATCATGAAGACGAGCAATCCGATCAACTGCGGCGCCAGGAACGCGTAACCGGCCAGATTGTCCTTGAACCTCCGGCGCCTCAGCGATGCCTGTCTCACAGGTTCCGGTGAGCCCTTGCTCGATGGCGGCGCGGTCGGGCGGGAAGGACTCAACACGGCCATCTCAGCCCTCTCCGTTGAGAAGCTTCACCAGACTCCGACTGAACGACCGAGCAGTCGTCGCCTTGTCCTTCAGCATCCGGTCCACGAGGAGTGGAAATTTCGTAGCCACGGTGGGGTTATGAGCGATCACCTGGGGAATCGCGTACCCCTTCCTGGCGATCTCGGTGAACAGCCGGGCGTTCCGCGGCACTCCGTCCTCGGTCACGACCTTGTCCAGGCCGTCGATCGACGGCACGGCGTTGCCACCACCGGAGAGGCGGAACCTCTGGCCTTCCTTGCTCACATACTTGAGGACAAAGTCCAGTGCCGCAGCCTTGTCCTTCGCCTTCGCGTTGACCGCTATCGCGGCGGTTGCCACGGGGACCGGCATGATGTCCTTGCCTGATTCCGATGGCAGCGGAGCGATGTCGTAGGTGAAGTCGAGCTTGGTCATGTTCGGCAGGATCCACCGCCCGTACTGGATCGTGGCGAGCTGACCGCTGTAGAACAGCGCATCGAGCCCCTGCCCCTTGGGGATCGACCCGCCATAAGTGATGTTGCCCGACTTCAGCTGGTCGAACATCCACTCCAGGGCGGCTTGGGCCTTGGGGTCGGTGTCGAACACCGCCCCGCCGTCATCGTCGAAGAGCGTGCCACCGAAGGTGGTCATCCATCCGAAGAAGCTGAACCACCCGGACTCGATGACCAGGCCGCGCTTTCCGTAAGCCCTGATCTTCTCCAGCATCGAGGTGAGGGCGTTCTGGTCCCAGGTGCCGGCCTTGAACATCTCGACGGGCGTTTGCGAGACACCGGCCTTGGTGAGCAGATTGCTGTTGAACCAGAAGACGGCCGGATTGCAGTCGTGCGGAAGCCCGAAAAGCCCACCACCTTCGGCCGGCCTGCACCACTCCATCAGACCGGGGAAGAACTCGGATTCCTTGACCGGACTGTTCGACTTCTTCAGGGCGGGCGCAAGGTCTACCACCTGACCCGCCTCTATGAGCTTGGCCATCGCGTCGTCCCCCACATAGAAGACGTCCGGCGCCGAACCGCCGGCCAGCTGGCTCATCAGCTTCGCCTTGTAGTCACCCACCACGGTCTGGTACGTGATCCTGACGCCCGACTTCTTCTGGTAGGCCTTGGAGTACTCCCGGAATCTCTTGGCCTCACCCGGGTTGGCCCAAGAACCCCAGGTCACCGCTCCGGTCCCACCCCCGGCGCCGATCCCGGTCCCCCCGCATGCCGACACCAGCGACCCGGCGCCCACGAGCGCGCTGAAAGCCAGGAAACGGCGCCTGGACACCCCTTGCTGGGCGGTGCTCTCGTTCTTCGTCATGTTCTCTCTCCTTGCATGTGCGTTTCTCCGGCGAGCTGGAAAGCAGCTCAACGATGGCTGTCAGGGAAGACGGATTGGAGGCCGGAAAAGCTGAAATATCCCTATTGAGTGAGCAAGTTTGATCGGTCAAAGAACGCCAACATCGACCCCGTGTCAAGACTTCGCGCAGGATCAGAAGGCTGTGCCCGACATGCACCCGCCAATGCCCGCGTGCGCTGGTCGGAGAGTTCGCGGTACCCAGGGCAACGCGCCGTACCCGCCGTCAGCCACGGCAGACACTCATGCGTTGGGGCGAGGCTCCGATCGGGCGAGGATGCCGGGACGCCGACCACCTCTGCGCAGGCCGCGCGGGCACTGCGGAGGTAAACGCCGCCGATCATCCCCGCACCGAGGACTGCCCTCAGCAACCGTGGCGTGCCGGCACTGTCCAGCCGCACGGCTCCTCGGCCGAGGCCGAGGGGCTCGGCCGGGACATGCAGCGTGCGGGGCGCTCGCAGACAGGGCCTGCTCAGTCGGGACAGTCATGCATGGTCCTTTCGGGACGACATGATGCGGCCGTTGTTGCCTTGGCCGGGGCTACCTCACGGCCACCGGTCCGCATCTGTCAGGGGGAACCCGCTATAGAAGGACTCACCCGTCGCTGACGATATGAGCCTCTCTTCCGCCACGGAAGACTCTGAATATTGTTTCTTCTGGAAAATTGCTTCGGTAATTTCACTTAAAGTCGTTGCCCGTGGATCCACCGACGCAGAACGCATGGGTTGCTCTCCTCAGTCCGTGGTGCCGTCCCGCTCCTGAAGCAGACCTTCGGGTTCCAGCCAGGCGGTGGTGTCCGGCGGGAGCTGAACACCGTCGAGCGGTCCGCTGGCCAGGACCACGCGTCCGGACGGCAGCGGCACCGGGGTGTCGCCGAAGTTGGTGATGCAGGCCCACCCGCCGGGACGGCGGAAGTGCACGACGTCCGGCTGCTCTTCACCCCATTCCAGCGATTCGTCCGCCTGAAGGCGCCGCCGCTCGGCAAGCGCACGCCGGTAGAAGGCGAGGGTCGACGCAGGGTCGGCGGCCTGGGCCTCGACTGCGTGGCCGGCGAACTCCGGCGGCTGCGGGAGATGCGGCGCACCTTCCCCGAAGCCGAACGACGGGCCCGACGCCGTCCACGGCAGCGGGACCCGGCAGCCGTCCCTGCCCCGCTCGGTGCCGTTCGACCGGATCCACGTGGGGTCCTGTAGCGCCTCCGCAGGAAGGTCGGCGACCTCGAACAGCCCCAGCTCCTCGCCCTGGTAGAGGTAGGCGGAGCCCGGGAGGGCGAGGGCGAGCAGTGTCGCGGCGCGGGCCCTCAGCAGCCCCTGCTCCTTGTCGGGCTGCGGGTCGACGCCCCCGCCGAGCAGCCAGGCCCGCAGGTCCGTGCCGTTCGGCAGTGCATAGCGCGTCGCATGCCGTACGACGTCGTGATTGGAGAAGACCCACGTGGACGAGGCCCCGGAAGCCCGCGCCAGTTCGAGGTTCTCCTCGATGATCCGGCGGAACGCCGCAGCGTCCCAATCCGCCAGCAGCAGGTCGAAGTTGAACGCCTGGCCAAGACCGTCCGCCGAGGCATACCGGGGCCGGCGGTGGGCAGGGACCCAGGCCTCCGCGACCGCCGTGCGCGGCGGATGGTACTCATTGAAGACGGCTCGCCACTCGCGGTAGATCTCGTGGACCTCATCGCGGTCGTGCAGGCGGTGCGCCCCGTCGGGCAGTCCCTCGGCGGTGAGCTCGGCCTGGCTGGGCAGCGGCTCGGAGAGGTCCTTGGCAAGCATGTGTGCCACGTCCACACGGAATCCGTCGACGCCTCGGTCGGCCCAGAAGCGCAGCGTGGTCAGGAAGTCCGTACGCACTTGCTGGTTGGCCCAGTTGAGGTCCGGCTGCTCGGGCGCAAAGAGGTGCAGGTACCAGTCACCGTCCCCCACCGGTTCCCAGGCCGGACCGCCGAAGGCCGCGGTCCAGTCGGTCGGCGGCTCCTCACCCTGCGGCCCCCTGCCGCGGCGGAAGATATAGCGGTCGCGGGCCGCCGAGCCGGGAGGAGCGGCCAGGGCCTCACGGAACCAGACGTGCCGGTTGGATGTGTGGTTGGGCACGATGTCGACGACGACACGGATCCCCGCCCGGTGGAGCGTGGCGACCAGGTCGTCGAACTCTTCGAGGGTGCCGATCCGCGGGTCCACCGCGCGGTAGTCGTCCACGTCGTAGCCCCCGTCCGCGAGAGCCGACGGATAGAACGGGCTGAGCCAGACCGCGTCCACGCCGAGGTCGCGCAGATAGCTCACCTGGGAGGCGATTCCGGGGAGGTCGCCGATGCCGTCACCGTTGGAATCGGCGAAGCTCCGCGGATAGATCTGGTAGACGACGGCCTGTCGCCACCAGGCGTCATCCGCAGCGAGTTCCTCTACGCCAAGGGCCTCCGCGACCGCCTCCGCCATGGGAGCAACCTTTCACAAGGAATTAAATATAGGCACTAGATTTACTTCTTGGCGGTAAGCTAGAGGGGCCTTTCACGGAAGGTCAAGGGGTCGGTCAGTAACAAATGACGGCGCCGACGCGGCAGATCCGAGAAGCGCGCACGCGCGCCCGGGCGCACCGTGGCACCACCACTCCCCCGCCGTCGGCCGGCCCGTTGTGATCGCGCGGCAGTCACACCCCGGTGGAGAGATCCACCGTGCCTCCGAACCCGGCCGTCATCCCGCACAGCCAGACCCTCGCCACCGCAGAGAGCACCGGCCCGGCCGCTCTTGTGCCGTGGTGAAGTGGTCCGGCGGTGCCGGCAGGACCGCCTGCCACATCGGTGCTTGCGTAGCCGAGTACGGCTACCGCGTCCCGATTGTGGACGGCGACGCCCAGTGCGACGCCTCGTAGCGCACCGCAGTCAGGATGCCGTCCTGGTTGATCGGGACGCGGTCACCTCTGGCGCCGCCGGTGAGGCCGGGCCCGTGCGGCGGCGGGCCCGGCGTTACCGGGCATGATCAGATATCGAATTCGACGGTGAAGCCCTGGCCCGTGCTGGGGATCGTGATCCTGTTGCCGTCGGGTGTGGTCCGGGTGCCGTCGACGCTCACGGTGCCCGGTGCTGCGCCGTGGAGGACGAGGACGAACTCTTCGCGGGCGAAGCCGTCGAACCCGTCACCGGTCGCCTCGGCCCGGAAGGTGACGCGGGTGCCGGTGCGGGCGACGGTGAGCTGGGTGCGGATCCGGGCTCCGCCCGTTGCGGCCAAGGTGAGGCCGTCGTCCTCCTGGAGGAAGGACTGGTGGGCGCCGTCCTTGGCGGGGACGAACAGGTGCAGCTCCACTGAGTTCGGCGCGTGGCTGTGAGTCGAGCTTGGGGCTTCCGCCCACATGGGGACGACGGATCCGGCGCGGGCGTAGAGGGGGATGCGGTCCATGGGTGTTTCGGCGACGATGTGCCGTTGGCCCTCGTGGATCTGGCCTGTGTGCCAGTCGTGCCAGTGCCCGGCGGGGAGGTAGATCTGCCGTGACGTCATGCCGGGCTGGAGGACGGGCGCGACAAGCAGGTCCGGGCCGAAGAGGTACTGGTCGTCGATGTCCGTCACGATCGGGTCGTACTGGTGGTCGAAGACCAGCGGCCGCTGCACCGGCGCCCCGGTCTCCGCTGCCCGGACGAAGCTCGTATAGATGTAGGGCAGGAGCCGGTACCGCAGCTGCAGGGCGTCCCGGACGATCCCGAGGACGGCTTTGCCGAACGACCACGGGTACTGGTCGCGGTTGGCGATGACCGAGTGGTTGCGGCAGAAGGGGGTGAGGGCGCCGTACTGCATCCAGCGGACGAACAGCTCGGGCTCGCTGTCCCCGTCGAAGCCGCCGATGTCGGCTCCGACGAAGGCCTGCCCGGAGATCCCGAAGCCGGTGGCCATCGGGATGCTCATCTTCAGGTGGTCCCAGTTGGCGAGGTTGTCGCCCATCCAGTTGGCCGCGTACCGCTGGATGCCGGCCGAGCCGGCCCGGGAGAGGACGAAGGTGCGCTTGTCGGGCATGGCTTTGCGCAGGCCCTCGGTGGTGCCCATGGCCATGAGCATCGCGTACTGGTTGTGGAAGCGTTCATGTGAGTACATGCCTTTGCCGAAGCGCATGCCCATCGGGGAGATGTTCCCGGTTGCGGGTTCGTTCATGTCGTTCCAGATGCCGGCGATGCCTGACTGGACGTGCCGGGCATTGAGCTCGCCCCACCATTCCCGGGCTTCTTCGGTGGCGAAGTCGGGGAACGCCGTGTTCCCTGGCCAGACCTGACCAACGTAGATGTCGCCGCCCTCGGTCGCGCAGAGGACACCGCGTTCGACGGCGTCGTCGAAGACCGGGTAGCCGGGTTCGACCTTCACTCCCGGGTCGACGATGGTGATGAGCCGGTACCCGTCCTCGTCGAGGCGCCCGAGCAGAGCCTCGACGTCCGGCATGAGCTCTCGGTTCCAGGTGAAGACCCGGTAGCCGTCCATGTACTCGATGTCCAGCCACAGGGTGTCGCAGGGGATGCCCTCGTCCCGGAGCCGGCGGGCGAGGGCTTCGATGTCTTCCTGGGAGTACTTGTGCCAGCGGCACTGGTGGTAGCCGAGGGCCCAGATCGGGGGCAGACCCGTGCGGCCGGTCAGCCACGTGTAGGCCTCGAGGATGCCAGGCATGTCGGGGCCGGCGAACACGTACTCGGTGTACTGGCCGCCGGAGAAGTGGACACGGTACTGGTGCGCGGCGGTGAAGTCGTAGGCGCCCCGGTAGCCGTTGTCGATGAAGGACGCCGCGATCTGTCCGGACGACCGGTCCTGGTGGTAGTAGAACGGGATCGAGACGTAGTACGGGTCGAACTCGGTGCTGGTCGGGGTCGCCCGCGGGTCCCCGGCCTCGCGTCCGGCGGTGAACTCACCGGTCGCGGACGGGTCCAGGACATCGGTGTTCCAGAGGGTGAAGTCCCGGCCTTTCCGGTTCTGCCGCCCGGTCTTCTCGCCCAGGCCGTACACGGCGTCGCTCGGGTTGCATCTACGTACGAACGTGAACGCGTCGTTGAGCGTGGCGTAGGACTGGTGGGTTCCGTTCGAGTCCTGAGCCGTCTCGAACACGACCGTGCCGTCGGTGCGGTGGATGTCTATCCGGAACGGATCCATCCACAGCGATACCACCAGGCTCTCCGTCCTGAGGCGCACAGCGTCGTCGCCCACCAGGACCTTGAACGTCGGAACGGAAGCGGAGGTATCGGCGCAGACCGCGAACGTCGGCCGTTCGTCGAAGACCCCGCCGCGGCTGATCTTGATCCTCACCAGGTCCTCTCTGAGGACGTCGATCCTCAGAGACTCGCCGTGCAGTTCGGCGACCAGGCCGACGGGAGTCTCACGGACGGAGTCGACCCGGTTGAAGCGGAGGTAGTTGTCGTAGAGATTCACGGGTTCCCAAATGGTGTAGGACGGAATTCGAGTTGGGTGATCTGGTGCGAGGAGCAGGGCCCCTGTGCGCGGCACGTCGCGCACGGCTGCGTCTGTGCACATGGCATGTGGCCGCGGTCAGGCGCCGGCGAGGCGCCAGGTCCGTTCAGGAGGTGTGTGGGAGGTGTGTGGGAGGTCTGCGGACACCTGGCGTCCCCGGCGAAGGTGTCCTTGACGTGGGCCACGAGGATGCTCTGGGGCTGAGCCACCGCGTCCACACCGAGGTCGCGCAGATAGCTCACCTGGGAGGCGATTCCGGGGAGGTCGCCGATGGGGCACTAAATATAGAGACTAGATTTACTTCTTGAGGTAAGCTAGAGCGGACGTTCACGGGAGGTCAAGGGGTGGGTCGGAAACAGATGTCGGCGTCGACACGGCAGATCCGGGAAGCGAACCTCCGGGCGGTGCTGCACCACATGTGGGACTCCGACCCCGTCACCGGGTCGGACCTGATGGCCGCAACGGGCCTGACCCGGGCGACCGTCCACGACGTCTGCGAGGACCTCGTGCGACTGGCCTGGATCCACGAGCTGGAGAACCAGCGCGAGCACGGGGGGTACCGCATGGGCCGCCCCGCCCGGCGCTACGCCTTCCGCCCCACGGCCGGAGTGGTCGTGGGCGTCGACTGCGGCGCGCACCGGGCCATGGCCACCGTCGCCGACCTGCGGGGGCATACCCTCGCCCGGCACTCCTGCACCTTCTCAGGACCCGAACACCCGGCCAAGGAGCGCCTTGACGTGCTCGGCCGCACCATCCGCGAGGCACTGGAGGCGGCCTCGCCGGCGGCCGAGCAGGTGCTGGCCGTGGCGGTCGGAGTGCCGGCGCCCGTGGACGTCGCCGGACACACGGCCGGGACCGCCAACCCGTTCTGGGAACGGATGAACCCGGACATCGCCGAGCAGCTGGCCCAACGTCACGGCTGGACCGTCCTGGTCGACAACGATGCCAACCTCGCGGCGTTGGCCGAGGGATGGCGGGGCGCCGGACGCGGGGCGACGAACTTCGTCACCCTGCTCACCGGCGAGCGACTCGGCGCGGGCATCGTGGAGGGCGGCCGCCTCCTGCGAGGGGCGCGCGGCCGCGCCGGCGAGATGGGCTTCCTCGACCTGGTCGAGGGGGTGGGGTCCACTTCGGGACTCGCCGGCCTGGCCCGGGACTGGGCCCGGGAGGCCGTACGTGACCCGCAGGCCCACCCCACATCCAGTCTCCGCAAGCTCGACCCGCAGGACATCGACGCCCAGGCCGTCTTCGCGGCGGCGGCCGCCGCCGACCCCCTCGCCGCGGAAGTCGTCGAACGCCTCGGTGCGCGATTCGCCCGGGTCGTCAGCGTTCTCGCCGTACTCCTCGGCGTCGAACGCATCGTGCTCGCAGGGGCCCTCGCCGGCTCGTACACCGGAGTCCTGCAGATCATCGAGCGCGACCTGCCGCTTTATGTGAACCCACCGCTACCCACCGTCGTCGCATCCGAGCTGGGCGGGGATGCCGTCTCGGTCGGGGCGGTGCGGCAGGCGCTCGACCACGTCTTCGAACACGCCCTGGAGATCGAGCTTCCTGGTTCCGTGCTCGGGGCCGAGGGCCAGGATCCGCCTTCGACGTGATCTTGCCCTGAGCAGGATGAGCGAGAGTAATACCGCCGCTTCGCAGAAGGGGCGGTAGCCAGTCCCGCGATCGCGGTCCTTCCGCCCGCGAGGGTATCGGCCGAGCGACCTGGCGCCTCAAGACGGCGTAGTACGAGAATCTCCGCATCCCTCGAAGCCTCCGACGGCTGGCAACGCGAACCACTCGAGGACGCGCAAGAAGATCAGGTACAGCAGTCGCACAGACCGGACATGCGAGATGCGAAATCAGACGTCGGCGCCGTTGAGGCGGCCTGCGCCTCGCGCAGGGCGAAGAGCACGGCTTGGCGGACGTGCGGGGAAGCCGTCCGTGCCGACCACGATCGGACCAGCGGAGCGGGCACGCGACTGTCGTCCATCTGGCACTCTCCAACGGCTTGAGGCACGGACCACCCTCCCGCCCGTGACAGGGGCAGCCGGAACTGCTGCCGGGGTGCTCTGAGTTGCGGCATGCGGCCTGAGCTACTGCTCGTCGGTTGCACCTCGGCGTTGCAGGAGCGAGTCGATGGGCACCTGCGGGTCGGCGAGTTTTCGGGTGTCAACCTGTTGGCCGGAGCGGACGAGGGCCTGGATCGGTTCGGTGACGTCCCAGATGTTGACGTTCATGCCTGCCAGCACCCGGCCGCGTGCGAGCCAGAACGCGATGAACTCGCGTGCGCCGACATCGCCACGGAAGACGACCTGGTCGTATCCGCCGGGCTCCGCGTATCCGGCGTACTCCATGCCCAGGTCGTACTGGTCGGAGAAGAAGTACGGCACCCGGTCGTAGGCCGCTTCCCGGCCGAGCATCGCCTTGGCGGCGGTCTGTGGCTGGTGCAGCGCGTTGGCCCAGTGCTCCACGCGGATGCGCCGGTCCAGCAGGGGATGGAAGGCGTTGGCGACATCCCCCGCGGCGTAGACGCCGGGTGCGGAGGTGCCCAGCCGCTCGTCGGTGAGAATGCCGTTGTCGACCTGAAGACCCGCGGCCTGGGCGAGCCCGGTGTTGGGGACGATGCCGATGCCGACGATGACCACGTCCGCGTCGATGCGGGTACCGTCGGACAGCCGCACCCCGTCGACGGTCCCCGCACTGCCGGTGAGTTCGGCGACCTGCGCGCCGAAACGCAGATCCACCCCGTGGTCACGGTGCAGGTCCGCGAAGACCTGGGCGACCTCGCGGCCAAAGACACCCAGCAACGGCAGCTCGGCCCTCTCCAGCACGGTGACCTCCACACCGGCGGCGCGGGCCGCGGCAGCGGTCTCCAGGCCGATCCAGCCGGCCCCGACGACCGCCACCCGTGAGGCGGAGGAGAAGGCGTCCTTGATCCGGTCGCTGTCCTCGACCGTGCGCAGATACAGCACCCCGTCCAGGCCCGCGCCCGGCACCGGCAGACGGCGCGGCGAGGAGCCCGTGGCCAGCAACAGCTCGGCGTACCCGAGGCGGCTGCCGTCCGCGAGTGTCACCTCGTGCAGGGCCGGGGCGAGCGCGGTGACCGCCGTCCCCAGGCGCAGGTCGATGTCGTTCTCGGCGTACCACTGGGGCGGGTGGACGTAGATCTGCTCCCGGGCGTCGTTGCCCATCAGGTAGCCCTTCGACAGCGGCGGCCGCTCGTAGGGCCGCTCGCTCTCCTCCCCGATAAGGATCAGCGGGCCGTCGAAGCCCTCCTCGCGCACCGCCTGCGCGGCCTTGGCCCCGGCCAGACTGGCTCCGACGATCACATACGCGCTGTTGTCAGTCATGATCAGCCCCCGGTCTGAGGCGGACGCGCGGTGCTGAGAGTGTCGGAGAGCTGTTCGGCGAGCCTCTCCCAGCTGGCCTCGAACTTCTCCACACCCTCGTCCTCAAGGGCCTGTACGACGTCGTCGTAGTCCACACCGACCGCCCGCAGCCCGTCGAATACCCGCTGCGCGTCGCTGTAGCCGGAACGCACCGAGTCGGCCGGCACCTGCCCGTGGTCCGCGACCGCGCGCAAGGTGGCCTCGGGCATGGTGTTCACGACGCCCGGGGCAACCAGGTCGACGACATAGCGCGTGTCAGGGTAGGCAGGGTCCTTGGCGGACGTCGAGGCCCACAGCGGTCGCTGCGGTCGCGCACCGGCGCCCTCCAGCGCCTTCCACCGCGACGAGGAGAACGCCCGCTCGTAGTGCTGGTAGGCCAGGCGTGCATTGGCGATCGCCGCACGCCCGCGCAGATCGGCCGCCCGCGCGCTGCCGGTCTTGTCCAGCCGCGCGTCGACCTCGGTATCGACGCGGGAGACGAAGAACGAGGCCACCGATCCGATCGCGGACAGCTCCCGGCCCGCGGCGCGGGCTCCTTCCATCCCGTCGAGGAAGGCGTCCATGACCTGGTCGTACCGCGACAGGGAGAAGATCAGCGTGACGTTGATGCTGATCCCCTCGGCCAGGCACGCGGCGATCGCCCCCAGGCCCTGCCGGGCAGCCGGAATCTTGATGAACAGGTTGGGCCGGTCGACCAGCCACCACAGCGCCCGCGCTTCCGCAAGCGTCGCCGCCGTGTCGTGCGCGAGTCTCGGGTCCACCTCGATCGAGACGCGCCCGTCGACGCCGTCCGTCACGTCGTAGACCGGGCGCAGCACGTCGCACGCCCACCGCACGTCGAACGTGGTCAGCGCCCGCAGCGCCTCACCAGCCCCCACTCCACGGGCCGCCAGGTCGCCGATCTGGCGGTCGTACTCTTCACCGTGTGTGATCGCCTTGGCGAAGATCGTCGGATTGGTGGTCACGCCTACTACATGGTCATGCTCGACGAGTTTCGCCAGGCTCCGGGACACCAGCCTTTCCCGGCTCAGGTCATCGAGCCAGATCGAGACCCCAGCTTCGCTCAGTGCGGACAACGGATTCATGGCAGTGCCTCTCCTCTCCGCCGTGCGGCCGAGGCTGCGCATGCGATGGGTGCTCGGATCGGCGCTGGGGCCGGGCCCGCACCGCGCCGGTCACGGGGCCTGCCGTCATCGAGACCCCTGCCTTCCTCCAGGCTGGACTGGGGCGAGACCGTCCGCCACCGGTGGCCAGGGACCCATCGCAGACCGCGGCGCGGCTGCCGTGGCCCGGCCGGACGCCGACGAAGTTCAGCTCCGGAGCAGGCCGGCGAGGACTTCGGCTTCGCTGATCTCGGGCTGCTTGGTCGCGGTGAGCAGCGTCAGTGTCCGGTGCTTCGCCAACTCGCGCAGATGAGCAAGCGCCTCCGCACGCTCCGGATCCTCCAGTTCGCTGCGGTAGCGGCGCCCGAACTCCTCGAAGCGGTCCGGATCGTGGTGGTACCACTTGCGCAACTGCGTGGACGGGGCGACCTGCTTGCACCACTCGTCCAGGCCGGCCTTGGCCTTGGTCAGACCGCGCGGCCAGATCCGGTCGACGAGCACCCTCGTGCCGTCTCCCCGTTCAGGTTCCTCGTATGCCCTGCGCACCTGCACCTTGTGCTCCGATGTCATCAGCGGCTCCTCACGGTCATTCCACACTTGAGTTCTGCCTACTGGCCGCCCCGTTACCCCGCTCCCACGTCACAGCAGTCAGGGACGTCCACCAGGGAACGGCACACCAGCCAGCCATGTTCAGGATTCGCGGTCTACATCCGGCATGAGAACGTCCGCACTTCCCAGCCTGCTTCCGCCCGTCCCAAGCCACCAGTGCGCGCACCCCGCGACGATGGTGGTACGGCACTCGTGCTCGAAGGTGCTGTTGATCGCCGCCCCGATAGCGAGCCTCGCCCCGGACGCGGTCCTCCAGGACTCCGCAGCCCACCAGCGCGCGGGCATCCGCCGCTTGATGGCGGTGGTGCACCATGCGAAGGGACCCGCGCCAAGGCCCTCGGCTACTGCAGCTGGTGGCTGGGATGCGCCTTCTGCCTCGTCCACGGCCTGTTCGCCACCACCGCGCTCGTCAATATCCTGCTGCCGCTCGTCCACCCGCGCACGGGCCAACCCCTGGCTCTGAGGACGGGAGGGCCGTGATGGCCACCACGACGAATTTGCTGGGCATGCTCTCGCCCGAAGATCACGACCGCTTGCTGAAGTTCGCGGCCGACGTGTCATTCCCCGCGGGCGCCCGCATCTTCGAGGAGGGCAGCAAGGCCGACCGGTTCTGGATCGTCCTCACCGGGTTGGTTGCTCTCGACGTGCACGTCCCCGGCCGCCGGGCAGCCACGTTGACGCCGTCGGCCAGGGTGAACTGCTCGGCTGGTCGTGGCTGGTCCCGCCGCACACCTGGCAGCTCGGCGCCGAGGCACACGGCCCGGTACATGCACCGGAATTCGACGCGGCGGCGGTGCGCACACTGATCGAGGAGGATCCGGTGCCGGGGCTGACGATCACACGCTGTGTCGCCACCGTGGTCGGGAACCGGCTTCGGTCAACCCGGACCCGCCCGCTGGATCCGTACGGGCCAGCTGGCAGTGGGCCGAGGCGCTGACCGGCAACTCGGTGTGCGGCCGCAGGAGGCCTCCGTAAACTCAGCACTCCGGCACATACAGGGCGATAATGGAAGTTCATCGTCTCTTGAGGCCGCATATGAACGAGCAAGTCACGCAGATGCATGGTCCCCCGCCCGTCGTGGGGATGGTGGGGGAACGGCTGGTACCCCTCACGGACGAGGCGGAGTGGGCGGCCGTGTCTCCGCGGCAGATCACCCCCGAGGATTGGCAGCGGTTCGAGGACTACCTCAAGGAGATCTTCGAGGCACTCGGCCTGGCCGCCGGATCAGCAGCCACGGCAGACACACCCCGCCGCTTCCTGCGTGCCCTCTTCGACGCCACCAGCGGGTACGAAGGCGACGAGAAGTTGGTCACCGCCTTCGAGACCGAATGCCACGGCGGTTCGGACTGCCGGATCAGCCAGATCGTCGAAGGACCTATCCCGTTCTTCGCCCTCTGTGAGCACCACGCTCTGCCGTTCTTCGGCAAGGCGTACGTCGGTTACATCGCACACGAGCACATCCTCGGCCTGTCCAAGCTGACCAGACTGGTGCGGCTGTTCGCCCGCCGCTTCTCGATGCAGGAGCGCATCGGCCGCCAGCTCGCCGAATCCTTGCAGCAGATCCTGCAACCGCACGGCGTCGCGGTCCACTTGGAAGCGGTGCATCTGTGCACGCAGATGCGCGGCGTACGGGAGATCGAGTCCAGCACCCGTACCACCCACTGGAGGGGCACCTACGACGAGGATCCGCAGCTGCGTGCCGAGTTCTTCACTCTGTGCAGCCAGCGGGGCCTGGCCGCACATGGCTGAGGACAGCGCCGCGCAGCCTGCCGACGGAACACAGACAGGCTCGTTGGAGCCACTGGAGTTGCTGTACGAGGAAGAAGGGCAGCCCCGCTTCGGCCTGCCTCCGGCGCTCGCCACGGCCTACCACGGCGATCTGGGTTTCACCCCACCGTGCGTGTACGCAAACTTCGTCACCTCCATCGACGGAGTGGTAGCCCTCGGCCCCGAATACCCCTCCTCCGGCTCGGCGATCAGCGGCCGCGAACCCGCGGACCGATTCGTCATGGGATTGCTGCGCGCATGCGCCGACGCCGTGCTCATCGGAGCCGGCACACTGCGAGCCACACCCCGCCACCGGTGGACCCCCGACCATGTTTGTCCGCAAGCCGCTCCCGACTTCGCCGAGCTACGACGCAGCCTGGGCCGCGCCACCCAACCGGAACTGGTCGTGGTCACCGCGAGCGGCGACCTCCCCACCGAGCACCCGGCCCTGCAGTCGGGCGCGCTCGTGGCCACCACCCTGGACGGCACCCGCCGACTGGACGGACGCCTGCCGCCAGCGTGCACAGTACTCACCGCAAGCGAAGGCTCCACCCTCCGTATGATCGACATACTCGCGGCTCTACACGCTCACGGACACACCGCGGTGCTGACCGAGGGCGGGCCGCACCTCATCGGCAACCTGCTCGGTGAGGGCTTGCTGGATGAACTGTTCCTCACGACATCCCCGGTACTCGCCGGCCGTGCCGACACCGCTCGCCCCGGGCTGATCTCCGGACTCGAACTGCTTCCAGAGCAACCGGCATGGATGGATCTGATCAGCGCCCGACGACGGAATTCGTATCTGTTCCTTCGCTACCGACTTCGCCCGTCAGACGCACGCGTCGGCCCGCGTTCCGCGGTGGCCATTTGATGCGGCGCCGATTCGGGCACTCAGGTCGTCGGCTGGCTCGCTGTTCTGTAACGACATCACAGCATGTACCACACGCTTAGCTTGTTTCTTGAGCTGTGCGCCGCGGCTTCGTGCCCACCTTGTGGTGGGTGGGGCAGCTGAACCCTTGGCCCGTGGCGAGGACTCGTCCCACGTCATCAGTTTCCTGAACCCCCGCCGGACGGGCGGGAGTCAATTTGTTCGGCGGGGCCGGCTTCTCCCAGGGCCGGCGGAGGTCGGTCGCCAATGGGCAGGCGAGCCGTAACTGGGTATAAGCGGCGGTCACCAGCCATGTCCACCGGTCGGCCGCCTCCGAACTGCGACGCCGCGGCCTGGTCCAGCCCAGGCTCTGCTTGAACAGGCGAAACGTGTGCTCCAGATCAAAGCGTCGGAGGAAGGAATGCCAGCAGCGCTCGACGTCTTCGGCGGTTGCCCCGGTGCCCGACCACCACAACCAGACAGGCTTGTTCGCACCACCGCTTGCTAACTTCTCGACTCGCAGGCGGATGATGGCGCCCTCGATGACCGGCAGCGGGCCGTCGTGGTCGAGCCAGGCAGCCCGGCGGGTCAGACGTGGGTGCAGCCGGTCCCATGCCTGTGCGGTTGCCTTCCCGTAGAGGCGGGTCTCGGTCACGGTCACCGCCTGCTCGGCCCCCCAGGTCGTCTCATCACCGAAGATGAACTCGCCGCCGTGTCAGGGCGGCCGGCCGCCATTGGGGTCGCAGACCCGCGGCGGTGTCGGCCGCCGCATCGCGCGGTCGGAACGGAGCCGGCCGAGGACCTGCACCGGCAGGTCCGACAGCAGGTGAGCGATGCGGGGTGCGTCGTATCCGGAGTCCAGGGAGACCAGGATCTCAGGGGCACCTGCGTTCCACTGGCTGTCGACCATCAGCCGCTCGACCACACCGCGAACCTGGGCGGTGGTGACGGCGGCGACATCGGCGCCGGGCTCCAGGCGGATCGCATCCAGGACCGCCGTCCATGAGGTCCGGCCCGTCCCCAGCGCGGCCACCACCGAATACGGCCAGCCGGGCATCTTCTGATGCTTGGCCTCGCCACGGCCGTACGTATGGCAGAAGGAACGGTCCGGGCACGACCGCGGCGCACAGCTTAAAAACAAGCTAAATCCGCAGAAAGCGCCCGATCTCCGCCGGGGAGAGTAGCTGCTCTATGCCGAGTACCATCGCGCCGACCACCGACGCGTCCCGGCCCAGCGAGCTGTGCGTGATCGACAGCTGACGGGTGGCCAGGGGCAGTGCTCGCCGGTATACCACGCCGCGCACCTCGGAGAGCAGGTCGTCGCTCGCTTCGACGACATCGCCCGCGATGACCACTCGACGCGGATTGATCATGTGGATGCACAGCGCGATGACCTCGCCGAGCGCGGTGCCCGCGGCGCGGACGGACCGCAGCGCGTCCGGCATACCGTGGCGCAGCCGGTCCAGGAAGGCCTCCATGGTCGCTGCGTCTCCCGGCGCACCGGCCGCCGATCCGGGAGCGTCGGTCGCATCGGCCGACGCGTGCCGCCAGGCCATCGCGGCGGTGGAGGCGACCGCCTCGACGCAGCCGACCTTGCCGCAGCGGCAGATCGCTTCCTCGGCACTGGGGCCGCGGATGTGCCCGATGTCGCCGGCCGCACCGTCGGCGCCTCGATGGAGCGTCCCGTCGGCCAGCACCAGTCCGGCCCCGATGCCGGCGCCGACCGTGACGAAGAACAGCGGCAGTTGCTCGGCCGGCAGCGTCCGGGCCTCCCCCAGGGCCATCAGGTTGACGTCGTTGTCCACCAGGACAGGGCAGTCCAGTTCGGCGGCCAGCCGGTCGGCCACCGGGAAGCCGTCCCAGCCCGGCATGATCGGAGGACGGACGGGGATTCCCCGCGCGACGTCCACGGGGCCCGGTAGGCCGATCACCAGGACCCGGGGCCGGCCTGGTGGGACCCGCTGCTGGTGAAGCAGTTCGGTGAACTGCTCCACCAGCAGCGGGACCGTGAGCTCCGGGCCGTCGGCGACGCGCCAGGGCACGGTCCGGTCAGCCAGCACCTGCTGGGTCAGATCCGCCACCACACAACGCACCGTGAAGGCGGCGACATCGGCGATCAGCACCACGCCCGCGTCCCCGTCGAGGGTCAGACGCAGCGCCGGCCGGCCTCTCCCGCTGGTGGGGGCGTCATCCCCGTGCAGCAGACCGGCATCCATCAGCCGCTGCACCTGCTGATGGACCGAGGACCGCGACAACCCGGTGGCCCGGGACAGGTCCAGGCGATGGGCCGCTTCACCAGCTGCCACCAGCCGGGCGATCAGGCTGATGACAGCGTCGCCGTCCTGCCGTGAGCCACTGCTCGGTGCGCCCAGTCTTGCTACCACGTCTACCCCCCGAAAGGTCTACGCCGGTGAATCCAAGTGCACGAGGATAACCCAAATTACGGCAGGAATATTTCAGAAACAACAATATTCAGAGCCTTCCATGCTGGAAGAGAGCCAAATATCGTCAGCAGCGGATGAGGTTGGCCACCGCGGGTTCCCCCGACAGATGCGGACCGGTGGCTGCGAGGTCGTCCTGGCCAAAGCAACACGGCCGCATCACGTCGTTCCGAAAGGACCATGCATGACTGCCCCGACTGGGCACCCCTTCTCTATGAGCGAGCCTCTTTCTCTGAGCGAGCCTCGGCCAGGGGGCCATATGGCCGGACAGCGCCGGCGCACACCACGGTTGCGGGTGGCAGTCCTCGGCGCGGGGATGATCGGAGGCGTCCACCTCCGCAGTGCCCGCGCGGCCGGCGCGGAGGTGGCCGGCGTCCTGGCCTCCTCGCCCGATCGGAGCCTGGCGGCAGCGGACAAGTGGCAGGTCGACGTCGCCTACCCCGACGTCGATGCCGTCCTGAATGACGACAGCATCGACGTCGTCCACATCTGCACACCGAACTTCCTGCATGTCACGCAGGCAGGCGCCGCGTTGCAGGCGGGCAAGCACGTGGTGTGCGAGAAGCCCATCGCCACATCGGCGGCCGATGCCCAGCTCCTCGCCGATGCAGCCATGACATCGGAACGGATCGCCACCGTCCCCTTTGTCTACCGCTACCACCCCATGGTCCGTGAGCTGCGGGCCCGGGTCACGGCCGGCGACTTCGGCGCCTGGCAGCTGGTGCACGGTTCGTACCTTCAGGACTGGCTGCTCTCTCCGGAGAGGACCAGTTGGCGGGTGGACCCGGCAGCCGGTGGCTCCTCGAGGGCCTTCGCGGACATCGGCTCACACTGGTTCGACCTGGTGGAGTGGGTGGCCGACATCCGCCTCGCCGAGGTCCTCGCCGAGACCACCACCACCGTCGCCGAGCGCCCAAGCGCCGGAGGACCGTCGTTCTCGGCCAAGGCAGCGGACTCCGGCCGCGTCCCGGTCACGACGGAGGACGCACTCGGGGTTCTGGGGCGGACGACCGACGGAGTCCTCGTCTCGGCAACCGTCTCGCAGGTCTCGGCCGGCCGGAAGAACCGTCTGTGGTTCGAGCTCGACGGCGCCGACGCCAGCGCAGTCTTCGACCAGGAGCTGCCGGAATCCCTGTGGCTCGGCTATCAGAACCGCACCGAGACGGTCATGCGCGATCCCTCCGCCAACGCCTTCGATGCGGCCCGGCTCTCGATCGTTCCCGCGGGACACCCCCAGGGGTATCTCGAATGCTTCGAGAACTTTCTGCACGACACGTACGCCGCCATCCGCGGCGAGGATCCCGACGGCTTGCCCACCATGGTCGACGGCCTGCGGTCCGCCCACATCGTCGATGCGGTCATGGCCTCGGCGAGCCAGCGGGCGTGGAACACCGTCCCCGACTGCACCAGCCCCCGCCCACAAGGACGTACGCGATGAAGCTTGGATTCCTGACAGCCTGCCTGCCCGGCCAGTCCCTCGAGGAGATCGCCAACTGGGCCGCTCGCGAGGGCTATGAGGCCCTCGAGGTCGCGGTGTGGCCAGGCATTGGCGGCCGCGACTTCGAAGCCTCCCACCTGCCCGTCGCGACCTTCTCGGAGGCCGACGAACGCGCCACCCGCGAGCTGATACATCGCACCGGCCTGGAGATCAGCTCCCTGGCCTACTACGAGAACAACCTGCACCCCGACCCCGCCACTCGCCAGGCGATCCGTACCCACCTCAAGCATGTGATCGATGCGGCGGCGCGACTCGGTGTGGAGTCGGTCGGCACGTTCATCGGGCGCGACCCGCGGCTCAGCGTCGCGGACAACCTGCGCGAAGGAGAAAAGGTCCTCCCCGAGTTGGTGGACTACGCACGAGAGCGCGGGGTCAAGATCGTGATCGAGAACTGCGTCATGGAGGGATGGCACCCAGACGGTTACCCGGGCAACCTCGCCTACTCTCCCGAACTGTGGGAGTGGATGTTCGCGCTCGGCTTCTACCTCAACTGGGACCCCTCCCACCTCACCTGGATCGGCATCGACCCCCTTGAGACCATCGAGCCGTACCTCGACCGGATCGTCCACACGCAGGCCAAGGACGTGCAGACATTCCCCGGCAAGCGCAACCGGTTCGGCTTCTACGGCACCGTCAACAAGGGCGACAACCCGTGGGAGATGGGCTGGTGGCGCTACCGCGTGCCCGGCCTCGGTGAGGTCGACTGGCGCCGGATCATCGACCGGTTCCACGAACTCGGGTACACCGGCACGGTCTCCGTCGAACACGAAGACCCGATCTGGGGCGGCACCCCCGAGAAGGTGAAGCAAGGCCTCCAGATCGCCCACAGGACACTGCGCCCCCTGATGACGCCATGACTCCGTGACTCCGGATCGAAGGGGAGTCGACACCCTCGGATGCTTGATTCTCCCTTGTTCATCGGCGGATTCCTCGCCGGCCGATGACCCAGGCCCCGCAGCCAACAGCCGCTGACACTACGCTTTCCCACCCGCCAGGAGTCTGCCATGTCTTATTCAATCCAGCTCTACACCCTGCGCAACGCCCTTGAGGCGGACCTGCCGGGGACCCTTGCCAGAGTTGCCGCGATCGGCTTCACCCAGGTGGAGGCGTACGACTTCGTTGACACCGCCGAAGAACTCGGCGCGGCCTTGGTGGCGAACGGCCTCACGGCCCCGTCCGGCCATGCCCCGCTGCTGAGCCAGGACCAGGATGAAATCTTCGCGGCGGCCAAGGGATTGGGCATCAGCACCGTCATCGACCCCTATGTGCCAGCCGAGGAATGGCTGAGGGCGGAAGATGTCCAGGCCACCGCAGCCAAGTTCAACCAGGCTGCCAAAAAGGGGGCTGAACACGGCATTCGCGTGGGCTACCACAACCATGCCTGGGAGTTGGAGTCCACCATCGAAGGCCAGACCGCCCTGGAGTACTTCGCGGCACTGCTCGACCCCGGGGTGGTTCTTGAAGTGGACACGTACTGGGCTGCCGTGGGCGGCCAGGACCCGGTGGAGCTACTGGCCCGCCTGGGTGACCGTGTGAGGTTCATCCACATCAAGGACGGCCCGGCCACCACCGACACCAAGGCCCAGCAGCCTGCCGGCCAAGGCACCATCCCCGTGCGGGACGTCATCGGCGCCGCCACGTCCCTGGAGGTGGGCGTGGTGGAGTTCGACGACTACGCCGGAGACATCTTCGAGGGCATCACCGAAAGCCTGGCCTTCCTGCAGACCCCCGCCGGCCAGGCGGCTCCTTCCGGTCAGGATGTGCGCGCATGAGCACCGTACGGATACCGGAATCCGGCCGCGGACCCGTCGGCGTCGCCGTCATCGGTGCCGGCAACATCAGCAAGGAGTACCTGGACAACCTCACCGTCTTCCCGGATCTGAAGGTCCACGTCGTCGCTGACCTCTTCGAGGACGCGGCGGCAGCCCGGGCAAGGGAGTACGGCATCGGAGAATCGGGGGGCGTGGAGGCGGCGCTGAACCATCCCGACGTCGAGATCATCGTGAACCTGACCATTCCTGCCGCGCACGTGGAGGTGGCCTCTGCCGCCGTCAAGGCCGGCAAGCACGTCTGGTCGGAGAAGCCGTTCTCCCTGGACCGCGAGTCCGGACTGAGCCTGCTGAAGGCGGCCGACGCCGCGGGCCTCAGGCTGGGCTGCGCCCCCGATACCTTCCTGGGCGCCGGACTCCAGACTGCCCGGCGGACCATTGAACGCGGTGACATCGGCACGCCGTTGACGGCGACGACAACGTTCCAGGTCCCCGGACCGGAAGCCTGGCACCCCAACCCCGCGTTCCTCTTCCAGCATGGGGCGGGACCCCTGTTCGACATGGGCCCGTACTACCTCACCGCGCTGGTCCAAACCTTCGGGTCCGTGCGCAAGGTGGCAGCAGTCGGGTCCAAGGCCAAGGAGGTCCGGGTCATCGGCTCCGGACCCAGGGCCGGAGAGGAATTCGCCGTCGAGGTCCCCACCCATGTCAGTGCCATGGCCCAGTTCGAAGGCGGCCAGACCTCGCACAGCCTCTTCAGCTTCGAATCCCCCCAGCCACGGGCGGGCGTCGTGGAAATCACCGGCACGGAGGCCACCATCTCGCTGCCGGACCCGAACAACTTCGACGGCGTCGTCCGGCTCTGGCGGGCCGGGGACGAGGACTGGACGGTGGTTCCGACCACGGGCCCGGCGAACGGCCGCGGCATGGGCGTACTGGACATGGCCCGGTCCATCCGCGCCGGAATCCCGCACCGCGCCACCGGCAACCTGGCCTACCACGTCCTGGACACCATGGTCTCGATGTCCGAGTCGATCGAATCCGGCGCCTTCGCCGACGTCGAAAGCTCCGCGCCCGTCTCCGCAGCCCTCCCCGAGGACTGGGACCCGACGGCCCAACACCTCTAGTGTCGTGATCCCGTCGTCATTACGTGATCTGGACTGGTTCCAACCTGTTCGCCGCCCTGAATGTTGGCACCGGCAAGGTCTTCGGCGAGTACAAGACCGGCGAGCGTGCGTAAACAGCGCCGTCTTGAGAACCGAGAATCCGAAATGCCCGAACAGAACCACGAGTTGCAGGGCGCCCCGTAGAGCCCTACGAGCATCCGCGTCGCCACCACCGCCCTCCCCGCGCAGTCGAAGTCGGCGAGCCGGAGCACAGCAAGACCGTACGAACACCTCACCAGGCCCGTCCCCGAACGCAGGAACCCCCGCCGGCAAGACGACGGGGGTTCCTCACCTCTCACGCGATATCACACGCGTCTCACCAACAGCATTGACGCTCCTGGGCCACAAGGCCCTGACCTGTGCCTACACCCCTGTGCTCGGCGTTCGCGCGGCACGGGCTCATACGGACGACACACCCCATGAACACCCGCAATCCTCTTCACGTTCCGAGGGAGCCCGCACCCGGCCGTCGCACCATGTAGACGTCGATCGGGTCCTGAACCTCCGCGGTGAACCCGTGGCGCTCGTACAGCCGCCGGGCAGCGCTGCCCTGTAGGACATTCAGGCGGACGAGCACGCCGTCGGCATCGGTCCGCTCCAGCAGTGTTCGCAGGACAGCCGATCCGAGTCCCCGGCCCTGCATGCCCGGAGCGAGATAGAAATGCTCCAGCCATCGTCCCTCCTCGGCCGGGCGCACGGTGACGCAGCCCGCGAAGGCGCCGTCGGCCATGATGACCGATGTGTGCTGCGGGGAGAAGGAATCCCGCAGCCGCTGCCGGACCCGATGCTCGTCGAACCGTCCCAACCGCTCCAGGTCCGGGCGCATCACCGTCGCCCGCAGCTCTGCGATCGCCTCGACATCCGCCGGCTCCGCGGGACGCAGCGCCCATTCCACGGGCCGGCCCGACCCGATCCCCGGCGCCGCCCGCCCCGGCCGTATCCCGTCCGCCCTGGCACTCGTACCCATGGCCGGAAGTATCTCAATGGCCGACGTTGACCAAACGCAGCCGTCCACCACTGGGCCGACCTGGCAGCCGGAATCCGCGAACCGCGCAGGGTCGCCCGCCGCCGCATCGCCATCCTGACGTGGGACCAGCGCATCTTCCGCGACCGGTGCTGGCTCGTCCGGGACCACCTCCCAGAGGCAGCCGCGTTCGACGACACCCGCGCCAACCCGACCGACCAGCTGGACGATCTGCTCGGCGGGGCGCGCCAGGATCCGGTCCGTCCGCCATGACTGCGTGGACGGATTCGGCGCCGCATACTGGCGCCGCCCCCCGCGCCTACCTCGACCCGTAGGTGGGCGCGGGGACCTCGGCGGCCGGCGGGCCCATGGGCGTCAGGCCACGGCGGGTGTGTAGTGGCCGGCGTCACCGCCCTCGATGGCGCGGCTGGAGGTGCCGTCGATGCCCACCGGAGCGTCCCCGGCGACGGTCACCCGGTGCAGCAGGCGCGGCAGGTCGCCGAAGTCGTCGGGGGCGTAGTGCTGGGTGATGCGGTTGTCGAACAGGACGAGGTCGCCCGGTGTCCAGGCCACTCGGACGATGTTCTCCGGCCGCGTCACGTACGACTGGAAGATGCGCAGCAGGTCCCGGGATTCGGAGGGGCCGAGGCCCTCGATGGTCTGCGCGAAGCCGCCGATGAACAGGCCGCGCTCCCCCGTATCGGGGTGCACGCGTACCACCGGGTGGGCGGTGCGGTACTTGCGTGAGACGAATTGCTTGCGGTGCTCGGCCGCCTTGTCGCTCTTCGGGGCCGCGTAGTCGTAGTCGTTGGTGTGCACCGCCCACAGCTTGTCCGCCAGCTCGCGCAGCGGCTCGGGCAGGTCCTGGTAGGCCGCGGCCGCGTTGGCGATCAGCGTGTTGCCGCCATAGGGCGGGACAACGATGCTGCGCAGGGTCGACGCCTTCGGGGGTGTGCGGACGAAGGTGACGTCGGTGTGCCAGTGGTTGGCGCGGATGCCCTCGTCCCCGTCCACGGGCAGGACGTTGGGCTGCCCGTCCACGGACGGGACGGTGGGGTGGGCGGTGGTGAGTTCGCCGAAGAGGGAGGCGAACCGCAGCTGCCCGGCGTCGTCCAGCTGCTGGCCGCGGAAGACGAGCGCCTTGTGTTCCAGCAGAGCCGTGTTGATCTCGGTGACGATCGCCGGGTCGAGGGCGGCGGAGAGGTCAACGCCGACGATCTCGGCGCCGATGCGTCCGCCGATCCGGCGGATGTCGAAGCCTGTGCTGGTGCTCATGTGCGCGTTCCTTTCAGGAGTTTCGGCAGTTTCAGGAGGTGATGGGCAGGGAGGTTCCGTTGGCGCCGGGCGGGTTGAGGGGTGGTCCCAGGGCCAGCCGGGCGCCGGGGGTGCGGCCTCGCCCCCAGCCGATGCAGCGGCGGTAGCTACCGAGCAGGCCGGCCCGGTCGAGACCGTCCTCGTCCCGGACGGTGGGTTCCTCGGGCAGGGGATATGTCTGCGGGGCGACGTAGAGGGCGTCGGCGGGGCAGTTCGCCTCGCACTGGAAGCAGGTCTGGCAGTCCGCGTGGCGGGCCAGGACCGGGATGCCGTCCTCGCCCCGGTCGAAGACGTTGGTCGGGCAGACCCTGATGCACTTGTCGCAGGCAATGCAGCGCTCTGCGGAGATGAATTCGATCACGGGGCTGCCTCCAGGGGTGCGGCCGCGGGCTCGGGCCGGGTCCACACCTCGTCGAGTCCGCCGGTGACGATGCGGTGGCGCTGTGCGGGGTCCTGAGCGGGGAAGTCGAGGCGCCGTGCCATGCCGCGGCTCTCGGTGCGGGCGAGTGCGGAGGCGTACATCCAGCGGGCGTGTGCGGTCATCGCCGCGGCCTCGCGGGCCCGTACGACATCCGGCCCCGTGCCGCGCAGTGCGGAGCGGGCCTGGTCCCAGGTGGCGTCGAGCGCTGCCAGGGAGGTGGCGAGAGCCGCGCCGTGGCGCAGGTAGTTCTTCTCGTACGGCAGGACCTCGCTTTGAACCGCCGCGATCACCTCACGGTGGGCACCTGCCGGGCCCGCTGCCCGGGTCGGCCGAAGGCCCGCCCCGCCCGTCGGCGCCAGTCGGCGGGTGGCGGCCCGGCGACCGAAGGACAGTGCGTACCGTGCCGCCCCCTGGCCCGCCCAGGTGCCCGAAGAGATGGCCCAGGCGGCGTTGTGGCTGCCGCCCCCGGTGAAGCCACCGCAGATCAGCTCGCGGGTGGCGGCGTCCCCGGCCGCGTACAGCCCGGGGACGGTGGTGGTGCAGTGGTCACCGGTGATGCGGATGCCACCGGTGCCGCGCACCGTGCCCTCGGCGAGCAGCGTGATCGCGAACCGTTCGGTGAACGGATCGATGCCGAGCCGGTCGAAGGTGAGGAAGAAGTTCGGCTGGGCCAGCCGCATCCCCCGCCGGGCCGAGGCGTCGGCACGGTCGAGACGGCAGTACACCTTCTCGTGCAGCAGAGCGCGGGCGATCGCCGACCGGCCGCCCTGGCTCGCCGCGCCTTCCAGGACGGTCCCGTCCTCGTGGTAGAAGGTCGCGAACGAGTAGAACGCGGTCTTGGTGACCGAGGTGCCCTCGGGTGCGATGCCGTAGGCGTTGGAGAACTCCATGCCGGACAGCTCGGCACCTGCCTCGGCGGCGAACAGTGCGCCGTCTCCGGTGTTGACGTTGCAGCCGAGCGCTCCGCTGAGGAACGCACAGCCGCCGGTCGCCAGGACCACCGCCCCCGCGCGCACCCGGTAGGCCTCACCTGCCTGTCGCCGGTAGCCGCGGGCCCCGGCGACCGCCCCGGACGGGTCCGTCAACAGCTCGGTGACCGGACTGTGGTCGAGGATGCGCGCCCCGGCCCGCTGGACGCGGATGCGCATCCGGCGCATGTACTCGGGTCCTTGCAGGCCGTTTCGGAGTTGCGTACCGTCCGGCCCGGTGGGGAAGGGGTACCGGCCCGCCGCGGCCAGCTCGTTCATGCCCGCGTACGTCTGGTCCAGGACGCGTTCCTTCCAGCGGCGGTCGTCGAGGTATCCGCCGAGCTTCTCCCGGCTCGCCATCGCCGACTCCCGCGCGGCGGGGTCCGGCGGGACGTACCAGACGCCGGTGCCGCCCGACGCGGTCGCGCCGCTGGTTCCGCAGTAGCCCTTGTCGGCCAGGATGACCTCCGCTCCGGCCTGGGCCGACTTGAGCGCCGCCCAGGTGGCGGCGGGACCGCCACCCACCACCAGGACGTCCGCGGTGATATCGACCCCGGTCATGCCGGCCGTCCCTCGGCGGCGGTGACGGAGGGGGCGAGCCGGCCTGCGGGGCGAGGCAGGCCGTAGTGCTCGCGCAGGGTGCGGCCGGTGTACTCGGTGCGGAACAGGCCCCGGTACTGGAGGATCGGCACGACGTGGTCGACGAAGTCCTCCAGACCGCCCGGCAGATGCGGCGGCATGACGTTGAAGCCGTCGGCGGCTCCCTGCGTGAACCACTCTTCGAGCTGGTCGGCCATCTGCTCCGGCGTCCCGGCGAAGACCCGGTGGCCGCGCCCACCGCCGAGGCGTGCGATGAGCTCGCGCAGGGTCAGGCCGTCGCGCCGGGCCAGTTCGGCGACCAGGGTGAAGCGGCTCTTGTTGCCGTTGATGTCCCGCTCCTCGGGCAGCGCGGGCAGCGGACCGTCCAGCGGCAGCCCGGTCAGGTCGGTGCCGAGCATCCCCGACAGCTGGGCGAGCCCGTACTCCGGCACCTGGAGGTCGGTCAACTCCTGCTCGAGGGCGTGGGCCTCCGCCTCCGTCGAGCCGATGACCGGGCAGATCCCGGGGAGGATCTTCAGGTCGGCCTCGGACCGCCCGTAGCGGGCGAGGCGGCTCTTCACGTCCTTGTAGAAGGCCTGCCCGTCGGCGAGCGTCTGCTGTGCGGTGAACACGGCCTCGGCGTACTGGGCGGCGAACTCCTTGCCGTCCTCGGACGAACCGGCCTGCACCAGCAGTGGGTAACCCTGCGGGCTGCGCGGCACGTTGAGCGGGCCCTGTACGGCGAAGTGTTCCCCCCGGTGGTCGATGGGCCGCACCTTGCCGGTGTCCGCGTAGATCCCGCGCACGCGGTCGAGCACGACCGCGTCGTCCTCCCAGCTGTCCCAGAGCTTGGTGGCGACCTCGACGAATTCCCGCGCCCGGTCGTAGCGCAGGCTGTGTTCGAGGTGTTCGTCCTGCCCGAAGTTGCGGGCCTCGTCGACCGTGCCGGAGGTGACGATGTTCCAGCCGGCGCGCCCGCCGCTGAGGTGGTCGAGGGAGGCGAACTTCCGGGCGGTGTGGAAGGGCTCGTTGAAGGTGGTGGAGACGGTGGCGATCAGGCCGATGCGCTCGGTCACCGTCGCCAGGGCGGACAGCAGCGTGAGCGGTTCGAAACCGCCGAGCGCGTTGTGTTCGACCTTGCCCCATAGGGCCAGGCCGTCGGCGAAGAAGACCGAGTCGAGCTTGCCGCGTTCGGCGGTCTGCGCGAGGTGCTGGAAGTAACGTACGTCGGTGGCGCGTTGGGGCTGGGTGCGCGGATGCCGCCAGGCGGCGTCGTGGTGGCCGGCGTTCATCAGGAAGGCGTTGAGATGAAGGCGTCGGTGGCGCGCTGCGGGCATGGCAGGTTCCTCCAGGTTCCTTTGGGCTCCTTGTGCAGGGGCTAGTACGGGCGTCAGCTCGTGGCGGGGACACGCCACGAGCTGAGCCGCTTCTCCACGGCCACCAGCAGCTGGTTGAAGGCCACGCCGATGACGGAGATCGTGACGATGCCGGCGTACATCTGCGGAATGGCGAAGTTGTACTGGGACGCGTTGATGAGATAGCCGAGACCGGCCTTGGCGCCGATCATCTCGGCGGCGACCAGGACGACGATGGACACCGCCCCGGCCAGTCGGATTCCGGTGAAGATCGTCGGCACCGAGGCCGGCAGGATCACCTTCTGGAACAGCCGCGGGGCCGACAGGTCCATGGACTTCGCCAGTCGCAGCAGGGTGGGGTCGACAGTGCGTACCGCGCTGATGGTGTTGAACAGGATCGGCCATGCGCACGCGTACACCACGATGGAGATCTTCGACGTCTCGCCGATGCCGAGGAGCAGCACGAACACCGGCAGCAGCGCCAGGGCAGCGGTGTTGAGGAAGACCTGCAACAGTGGGTTGAGGAGATCGGCGACGGGCCGGTACCAGCCGATGAGCAGGCCCAGCGGTACGGACACACCGACGGCTATACCGAATCCGCTGAACGAACGCACCAGGCTCGCCTGTGCGTTGTCGGCGAGCTGGCCGTTGGCCACCAGTCCCCACCATGCCTGGGCGACCTCGCTGAACGGCGGCAGGAAGGTCCGGTCCACCAGGCCGTAGCGGGGTGCCAGCTCCCACGCGAGCAGCAAGGCGACGATCGCCGCCGACTTGGTGGCGCCGGTCAGTACCGCGCGCAGGATGCGGGGAAGCACGGAAGGGCGGTGGTGCCGCGGCCTGCTCAGCGCGATGGGCAGGACGGCTGCGGGCTCCTCGGCGGACGCCGACGGCGTGCCGGTGGCCGGCGCGGAGAGCTCCTCCGGGGGCGTGAGTTCCTCCGAGGCCTTGCGTCGAGTGCTCGAACCGCTTGCGAGGCTCATACGGAGACCTCCTCCTTCTCCAGCAGTTGGGTCCTGGTCACCTCGTCGTGCAGGAGCGTCCAGATCTCGTGTCGGTACCGTGCGAACTCGGGGCTGGACCGCAGGTCGTCCGTCGCCGTGCGGGAGTTGAAGCCGATCGGCACGACCTGTTTGATGCGACCGGGCCTGGAGGTCATGACGGCCACCCGCCGGCCCAGGTAGACGGCCTCCTCGATGCCGTGGGTGATGAAGACGATGGTCTTTGCGGTGCGCTGCCAGATGCGCAGCAGCTCGTCCTGGAGCGACTCCCTGGTCTGGGCGTCCAGTGCGGCGAACGGCTCGTCCATCAGCAGGACGTCGGGGTCGTAGGCGAGAGAGCGGGCGATGGCCACGCGCTGGCGCATACCGCCCGACAGCTCGTGCGGGTGACGGTTCTCGAATCCGGAGAGCCCGACCAGGTCCAGGTACTCGCGGGCACGCGCGGCGCGCTCACGTCGTGGCACTCCGGTCGCCTCCAGGCCGAACTCGACGTTGCCCAGGGCGGTGCGCCAGGGCAGCAGGGCGTACTGCTGGAAGACGATGCCGCGGTCCAGGCCGGGGCCGGTCACCGGTTCCCCGTCCAGCAGGATCCGTCCGCCGGTCGGCCGGGCGAGCCCGCCCAGCAGGTCCAGGAGCGTGGACTTGCCGCATCCGCTGGGGCCGACCACGACGACGAACTCCCCCGCGTCGATCCGCAAATCGACACCGTCCAGAGCGGTGAACTCACCGTCCCCGTGCGCCGAACCGCGGCCCTGGCCCCTCCCCCTCTTGGCGGGAAAGGTCTTGCGCACCTGCTCGAACTCGATCTTGGGTGTGGTGGATCCAGGCATAGGTCAGCTCCCGCTCTTGGAGGGCGACTTGGGCGCGGACGACGTGTCCTTACGGCCGGCGGACGATTTGTCCTTCCGGCTGTACGCGTTGAACTCGTTGGTATAGAGATCCGACGCCTTGACCTGGTCCTTCTCTATGTCACCGCGTTTGGCGAGCCAGTCGATCCACAGCTGGAGGTCCTTGTCGGTGATGCGCCCGGCGGTCTCGGCGACGCCGAAGGACTTCCAGTACTTCAGCGGAGCGGTGTCCTCGTTGCGGCCCCGCTTCTTGACGATCTCGATCTGCCGCTCGATGACCTCTTTGCGCGGGGTGGCGCGGGCCCACTCGATGGCGCGCGCGATGCCCGTGACGAATGTGCGCGCGGTGTCGGGATTCTGCTTCAGGAAGCGGTCGTTCACCACATATGTGCCGGCGGAAAAGTTGCCGAGCAGCTGATAGTCGGTGAACAGCGGCCTGATGCCGCCGGTCTGCAGGGCCTTGTCGCGCAGGATGTCGCCGAGGACGCCCACCTGGATCTGCTTCTGCCGCAGGGACTGCTCGGTGTTGACCGGGGGCACCACCAAAGGCTCGGCCTTCTTGATGTCCTCCTGCGACAGGCCGTGGCGTTGCAGGTAGATATCGAGCATCGCCTCGGAGTGCGCGCCGAGGGTATTCATGCCGACCTTCTTGCCGATCAGGTCACGGGCCGAGTGGATCGGGCTGTCCTTGAGGACGTAGAAACCGTTGTAGGCGGCCTTGTCAACGCCGTAGTAGCTGATGACCGCCGTAATGGGAGCCTTTCTCGCAGCGAGTTTGACGACGGCTCCGTTGAACGCACCGCCGAAGTCGACCTGTCCGGTCGCCGCCGACTGGATGTCCTGCGGCCCGCTGATCGTGTTGCCGACCCACTTGAGCTTCACGTCCTCCAGGAAGCCCAGGTCCTCGGCCAGTTCGGGCAGGATGACGGATCCCGCCCAACCCTGGTACCGCAGGGTCTTGGTCTGCTCCTTGGCCGAGCCGCCGCCCCCGGTGCCGCAGCTGACCGCGACCGCCGAGAGGCCCAGCAGGGTGAGGAACTGTCGTCGGTTCGATGGGGTCGTCAGCTTGGCTATGGAGCTCATGGAAGGGTCCTGTTCGAGTTGGTGGGTGGAGCAGCGGCGGGTACGCGTACGGGGGCGATGGTGATGACCGCCGACGCCCGGGACGTGAAGAAACGGCTTGGGGCGTCAAGACACCCGAGGTGCGAAAACCGAAAAGGAAATGCGAATGGTGAGGTGGAACAAGCCGGCACGCACACCGAACCCGGCAGATTCCAGGTGGGGATGCGGCGAGAATCACCAGGCGACGGGGAAATCCCGGGCCAGTAAGTGGGCCGGAATCAAGGTTCGCTCAGGAGCTGACGCTGGTCGGCAGCTCTAGCGGCCAGCGGCACAGATGGCACTGGCCTGGCGTCGCAGATCGACGTGCAGGCGTGCGGTGAAGTCCTCCGAGTGGTTCACACTCGGGAGGCTGACAGCGAAATTCAGCCACGTCAATGACACGACAGCCCTTGTCTCACTTTCTGATTCTCCCGCCACGCGCGCGCAGCATTTCGTTCACAATCGCAGCCGCAGACAGCCCCTGTGCATCGCCCCGCAGAGCATCACGCCGGACAACGTCCGTGCGCGGTGGACGACCGCGCACGGGCGCCCGCTCATCTGCGCTGCCACTCCTCGGCCAGCAGTTCGTAGGAACGCACCCGGTCGGCATGGCCGTGTGTGATGGTGGTGATGAGCAGTTCGTCGGCGCCGGTGGCCTCCTGGAGCTGCTCAAGTTGGTCGGCCACCCGGCCCGGGGAGCCGACGAACTGGGTTTCCACGCGGTCGGCGACCAGTCCCCGGTCCGCGTCGGTCCACACATGACAGCGGGCCTGCTGAGGCGTGGGGAACTCGATCGCGCCCTCAGCGGTGCGGATGCTGCGGACCCACAGGCCGTACCCGGTGGCGAGCTCATGGGCGGTCTCGTCGTCCTCGGCGACGACGACATCGGCCGAGACGCTCACGTACGGCTTGTCGAGCACGTCGGAGGGCTGGAACGCGGCCCGGTAGCCTTCCGCCGCCTCCAGCACGGTGGCCGGGCTGACGTGGTAGTTCGCCGCGAACCGCAGACCGTTGCGGCCGGCGACCTCGGCGCTCTGCCCACCGCTGCTGCCCAGGATCCACACCTGTACGTCGGCGCCCTCCCCCGGGACGGCGTGTGCCTCGACGCCGTCCGCAGACCGGTAGGTGCCGGCCAGCAGCGCGAGGATGTCGTCGATCTGCCCGCCGTAGTCCTGCGGCTCGGCGCCCGGCTGCTGGAGCAGTGTGCGCTGGAGTGCGACCCTCGGTGAGCCGAGCAGGTGCGCGAAGGAGAAGCGCTCCGGGATCCGCAGCCCGT
Source organism: Streptomyces sp. NPDC034111 (assembly GCF_055575375.1). Classification (NCBI taxonomy): domain Bacteria; kingdom Bacillati; phylum Actinomycetota; class Actinomycetes; order Kitasatosporales; family Streptomycetaceae; genus Streptomyces; species Streptomyces sp. NPDC034111. The sequence continues at coordinate 104,887 of NZ_JBVIST010000023.1, forward strand.
TCGGGGCGCGGCCGTCGACGACGGGGGTCGCGGTCGGCAGCGGGGTGGCGGGCGGTCCGGCCGGGCGGCCGCCGGAGCGTCCGAGGCCCAGGTCGAGACGCCCGGGATGCAGCGCGTCGATCAGGCCGAACTCCTCGACCGTGGACAGCGCGGTGCGGTGACCGAGCTGTACGGCGCCGGAGCCGAGCCGGATCCGCGACGTCGCGGAGGCGGTCAGGGCGAGAACGACGGCGGGTGAGGTGCCCGCCACGCCCGGGTTGAGGTGGTGCTCGGCGAACCAGTAGCGGGCGTAGCCGAAGCGCTCGGCCTGCCGGGCCAGGTCGATGGAGTTGCGGAGCGCTTCGGTGGCCGTGGAGCCGGACGAGATCGGGACGAGGTCGAGGACGCCGAGGGGTGCGCTCATGAGGCGGCCCGCCGGGCCGGCGCCGCGGCGTCGGGGTGGTCCAGGCCGAGGTGGTCGCGCAGGGTGGTGCCCGCGTACTCCGTACGGAACACTCCGCGCTCCTGGAGCAGCGGCACCACGGTGTCGGCGAAGACGTCGAGGCCGCCGGGGGTGATGTGCGGGACGAGGATGAAGCCGTCGGAGGCGTCCGCCTGGACGAAGGCGTCGATGGTCTCGGCGACGGTGGCCGGGGAGCCGATGAACGACTGGCGGGTGGTCGTCTCGATGACCAGCTCACGGATGGAGAGGGCCTTCGCCTCGGCGCGCTCGCGCCACTCCTTGGCGACGGCGAGCGGGTCACGGAACTGCCGTACGCTGGCCCGGCCGAGGGCGATGGTGTTCTCGCCGGGGATCGGGTCGACGTCGGGCAGCGGGCCGTCCGGGTCGTACGCGGACAGGTCCCGGTTCCAGACGTGCTCCAGGTACTTGATCGCGGTGGCCCCGCTCACCTGCTGGCGCCGTACCTCGTGGGCGAGTTCCCGCGCCTCGGCGTCCGTGTCGCCGAGGACGAACGTCGCGGCGGGCAGGATCAGCAGCTGGTCGTGCCTGCGCCCGTAGCGGGCGAGGCGGCCCTTGACGTCCTGGTAGAACGCCTGCCCCTCCTCGAGCTTGCTGTACCGGCTGAAGATCGCGTCAGCGCTGGAGGCCGCGAACTCGCGCCCCTCGTCGGAGGCGCCGGCCTGGAAGATCACCGGGCGTCCCTGGGGGCTGCGCGGGACGTTGAACTGTCCGCCGATGTCGAACTGCTGGCCCCGGTGGACGAAGGCTCCGGCCTTGGCATCGCGCAGGAAGGTGCCGGTCGCCTGGTCGGCGATGATCTCGTCGCCGCGCCAGGAGTCGAACAGTTCATGGGCCGTGGTCAGGAACTCCTTGGCCCGGGAGTAACGCTCCTCCCGCGGCAGGAAGCCGCCGCGGCGGAAGTTCTCGCCGGTGAAGGCGTCCCAGGAGGTGACCACGTTCCAGGCGGCGCGCCCGCCCGACAGGTGGTCGAGGCTGGCGAACTGGCGGGCGACCTCGTAGGGCTCGTTGAAGGTGGAGTTGATGGTGCCGGTCAGGCCGAGGTGTTGGGTGACGGCGGCGAGCGCGGTGAGGACGGTGAAGGTGTCGGGCCGTCCCACGACGTCGAGGTCGTAGATCTTCCCGCCCTGCTCGCGCAGCCTCAGCCCCTCGGCGAGGAACAGGAAGTCGAACTTGGCCCGTTCGGCGGTCCGCGCCAGGTGCGCGAAGGAGCTGAACTCGATGTGGCTGCCGGCCTCGGGGGCGCTCCACACGGTGGTGTTGTTGACGCCCGGGAAGTGGGCCGCAAGGTGGATCTGCTTGAGCGGCTTGTCCGTTGACGACGTGCTCATTCGTTAAGTCCCTCCGGCTCAGGCGGTGGCGGTAGCGGCGTAGCGGTTGGCGGGGCGGACGAGCCCGAGCAGCCCGCGCAGGGTGTCGGCCTCGTAGGAGCTGCGGAAGGTGCCTCGGCGCTGGAGTTCGGGGACCAGGCCCCGGGTGATGGCGGGGAGGTCGTGGCCGAGGACGGCGGGACGCAGCCGGAAGCCGGACAGCCCGGCCTCCCTCAAATCCAGTAGGACGTCGGCGAGTTGGGCGGGCGTGCCGGTGAAGATACGCGCGTCGCTGGTGTACGTGTATCCCGCGAGGGCGTCGAGGCGGTCCCGGCGGACCTCCGCCGCGGCCGGAGTGTCGTCCAGGAACACCACCAAATCGCCGAAGAGGTGCAGCGGATCCTCCGCACGCCCCGCCGCGTCCTGCTCGGCCCGCACCGCGGCGACGACGGCGCGCGCCTGCTCGGTGTCGTGCGGCGTGACGTACCCGACGTCGGCGGAGCGGCCGACCAGCCGGAACGGAGCACCGGTCGCGTTCACGTGCGCGAGCGCGCTCACCGGGGGCTGGCCCTGCGGCGGCCGGGGCGTGATCGAGGGGCCCTTGACGCTGAAGTGCTTGCCCTCGAAGTCGATGTAGTGCAGCTTGTCGCGGTCGATGAAGCGGCCGGTGGCGACGTCCCGGATCTCCGCGTCGTCCTCCCAGCTGTCCCACAGCCGGCGCACCGCTTCGACGTAGTCGGCGGCCTCGTCGAGGAGGTCGGTCGTCAGTTCCTGTACGGCCGGGCTGTCCAGGTCCCCGAGGCCGAACCGGGGGAAGGCACGGCGCCCGAAGTGCGCGGCCTCGTTCGGGCGCGCCGTCACCTGCACGCGCAGGCCCGCGCGACCGGAGCTGACGTAGTCGAGCGTGGCGATCGCCTTGGAGATGTGGAACGGCTCGGTGTGGGTGGCCACCACAGTCGGCACGAGCCCTATGTGCCTGGTCAGCGGGGCGACGCGGGCGGCGATGAGGACGGCGTCCAGTCGTCCGCGCACCTGGTCGGTGCGCCCGTCCGGTTCCAGGAAGTGCGAGGACTGCAATCCGAGCGAGTCCTCGATCGTCACGAAGTCGAGCAGGCCGCGTTCGGCCTCGGCGACGAGGTCGGCCCAGTAGCCGGCGGTGAACAGGTCCCGGGGGCGGGCCACCGGCTCGCGCCAGGCGGCAGGGTGCCAGCCCGCGCCGTCGAGCGCGACGGCCAGGTGCAGCGGAGCGGAGGTAAAGGCCGAAGAGGGCAGCGAAGAGGATGATGAGGACACGAGGGGGCACCTTCCTGAGGGGTCGTACGTACCGGGAGTGGGCTCATCTCGTTGTGATCGTCGTGATCGTCACGAAGCGCGACGGATCGGTTGTGGGAGCAGTGGATGGGCCGCGGCGAACGCCCCGTCGTGATGCACCAGTGCCGTCGCGTCCTGATGCACCGCGCCGGACTCGACCTCGCCGACGACCAGCAGGTGGTCGCCGACGGGCTGACGCAGCGTCACCCGGGCGCTGAGCCAGGCGGGTACGTCGTCGAGTACGGGCAGGCCGTCCTCGTGCGCGGTCCAGGCGACACCCTGGAACCGGTCGGCGCCGCTGCGCGCGAACTGCCGTGCCACTTCGGCGTTCTCGGTGCCCAGGAGGTGGACGGCGAACCGGTCGGCTTCCCGCACGGCCGGCGCGGTCGATGCGCCGAGGCCCAGGCAGAAGGACACGAGAGCTGGCCGCAGCGATACGGAGGTGAAGGAGGTGGCCGTGAAGCCGGCCGGGCCCGGGACGGTGATCACCGTTACTCCGGCTGCGTGGCGCCGCAGGGTGCTGCGGAGTATGTCGTCGGCGGCAACGGCCGCGGAGGATCGGGCGGGGCGGTTCTCGGAGGTGATCATGTCGGTTCCCTTCGGCGTCTGGGCGTGGTCGGGCATGGCGTTGTCGGGCATGGCGGCCGCCTGCTCAAGGCGTCGGTGCCGGATGACGGCCCGGGGTGCGCACCAGCAGGAAGTTCGTATGACGGCGCAGGGTGAAGCCGATCGACTCGTAGAGGCGGATGGCGGTGGTGTTGCTCGCGTGGGTGTGGAGGAAGGGGGTCTCCCCGCGTTCCCTGATCCCGGCCGCCACCGCCCGGACCAGTCGCGTGGCCAGGCCCCGCCCACGGTGTGCCGGGTGGGTGCAGACGGCGCTGATCTCCGTCCAGCCCGGCGGATGCACGCGTTCCCCGGCCATGGCGATGAGCCGTCCGCGGTGCCGGATGCCGAGGTAGGTGCCGAGTTCGACGGTGCGTGGCAGGAAGGGGCCCGGCTTGGTCAGGGCGATCAGGTTCAGGATCTCGGGGATGTCGTCGAACCCGAGCCGCACCGCTTTAGGCGCGGGTTCGGCGCGCAGCCCGGTGTCGACCAGTTGGACGCCCTGCCCTGCCTCCACGATCTCCCATCCGTCGGGGACGGCCCCCGCTCCCGTGACGGCGGTGACAGTGTCCGGGCCGACCAGCGCGGCCAGGTCGTCCCAGGCCCCCGGGTCAGCCGGGTCGGCGAGGGCGGTGAAGGGGCACACGTCCAGGGGGTAGCGGGCGGCGCGGCCGACACGCTCGGCGAACCGGGCGTGCGGGCCGGTCAGCGCGGCCCAGACAGCGTTGTCCAGGACGTGCCGTTCGGCCGGGCTCTGCGCGGGGGGAGGAGAGACGCTGGTGGACATAGCGGTGAGAAGGCTCCGTGTCATCCGTGGCATCCATGGCATCGATGTCGTCCGTGGCGAACATGGCGGGCCGGTGCGCCCGGGACTCCGACCTGACGCCGGAGTCCCGGGCGGCAGACGCCCCTGCGGGCGTTGATCAGGAGTTGTCGAGCGGCAGGCCGGGCGGGTTGACCTGGGAGGTCTTGACGGCCTCATTGGAGAGGTTCCAGGCGGCCAGCCACTTGGCGTACTGCCCGTGCCTGATCAGGTAGTTGATCGCCTCGGAGACCGGCCTGGCCAGCCCGCTGTCCTTCTTGGAGGTCGCGGCGATCAGTCCCTGGAGCTTCGCTCCGGCGCCCGAGTACGTGCCCGCGTTACGGGTCGCGTCGGGGGTTTTCGCCACCTGGGTGATGTGGTAGGCGACGCTGGGGTTGGGGCCGAAGTGGACGTCGGTCTTCCAGCTGTTCAGCGCCAGGTAGACGCTGTTGACGTTCGGGTAGTACTTGACGGTGAGGTCCTTGCCCTCCTTCTTCAGCTTCGCCTTCCACTCCAGCAGAACCTTCTCCTGGTTGGTGCCCCGGCTCACCGAGACCGTCTTGCCGGCCAGGTTCCTGTAATCGCCGTCGAAGTTCCAGGTGCTTTCCTTGCGTACCTCGAACGCCAGGTTGTCCTGCCGGTAGGAGGCAAACTCGTACTTCTTCTTGCGCTCCTCGGTGTCGGTGACGTTGGAGAAGGCCGCGTCGACCTTGCCGCTGTCGATACCGACGAACAGGTTCTCCCAGGTGAAGTTCTTCAGCTCGGGCTTGAGGCCGAGGACCGCGGCCACCAGCCGGCCGAAGTCGGGCTCGGATCCGGTGAGGGTCTTCTGGTCATCACCCACGTAATTCAGCGGCGCGGAGCCGGTGGGCAGGGCGCCGACGCCGATGACCAGCTTGCCCTTCCTGACGATCGACTTGGGCAGCTTGGCGCTGATGGACTTGACCTCGGACACCTTGAGCTCGGTCTCCTTGGCGGCCCCGTTGGACCGGGACCCCACGGTGACCGTCCCGGACGGGTTGCCGCCGGAATTGCCGGCCGCTTCGCTGTTGCCCCCGCAGGCGGCCAGGCCGGTGGCGAGGGTGGCGACGGCGGTGCCCGCGGTGAGACCGCGGAGGAGTCTGCTGCGAAGGCTGAGGGTGCGCATGGCTGTCCTAGGTTCGGTGGGCAGTTGTGGTGGCGTGTTGCTTGTTCTTCGGGGGTGTGGGGGTTCTTCGGCGGCGTGGGGGCCGCGAGTCCGGGCGGGCCGCGGGCAGTGGGACGAACGTCAGGGTCAGAGCACCTTGCTCAGGAAGTCCCTGGTCCGCTCGTGCTTCGGGTGTTCCAGCACCTCGGAGGGCGGGCCCTGTTCGACGATCCGGCCCTCGTCGAGGAAGACGACCCGGTCGGCGACCTCACGGGCGAAGCCGATCTCGTGGGTGACGATGATGAGGGTGGTGCCGCTGGTGGCCAGGTCCTTGATGACGGCCAGCACCTCGCCGACCAGTTCGGGGTCGAGCGCGGAGGTGGGTTCGTCGAAGAGGATGACCCCCGGCCGCAGGGCGAGGGCACGGGCGATGGCAACCCTCTGCTGCTGGCCGCCGGACAGCTGGCGCGGATAGGCACCGACCTTGTCGGCCAGGCCCACCCGGCCGAGCAGTTCGCGGGCCAGCTCCTGGGCCTCGGGCTTGGTCAGCTTCCCGGTGGCCACGGGAGCGGCGGCCACATTGTCCAGCGCGGTCAGGTGCGGGAAGAGGTTGAAGTTCTGGAAGACGAAGCCGATCCGGCTGCGCTGGCCCAGGATGACCCGTTCGCTCAGCTCCTTGAGCCTCCCCCGGCCTTCGGCCGGGGGGACCCCCGCCTCACGGCGCTCGCCGTGCCGGCGTACGCCGATCAGCTCACCGTTCACGCTGACGTACCCGACCTCCGGCTTCTCCAGGTGGTTGATCACCCGCAGCAGGGTGGACTTGCCGGACCCGGACGGCCCGAGGATCACGGTGACCTCGCCCGGCCGCACGGTCAACTCGACGCCGTCCAGCACCCGGTGGGCGCCGTACCACTTGTGCACATCGTGGACCTCGACGGCAGCCGGGCGTATCTCGGTGGTGTCGGTCGGCTCGCTGATCTCGGTGGTGTCCGTGGTCATATCGCCGCCTCCCTCCGGGCTCGGGCCCGCAGATCACGCAGCCCCGTCCGCAGCTTCTGCAACGGCGTCGGCGGAAGGGTGCGCGTTGCGCCCCGGGAGAAGTACCGCTCGACATAGAACTGGACGACGGAGACCGCACTCGTGAGGATCAGGTACCAGACGGTGGCGACCAGCAACAGCGGGACGATGTCACCCGGGTAGGTGCTGCCCATGCTCTGCGCGGAACCGAACAGATCGAGCAGCGACACGTAGAAGACGAGCGAGGTGCTCTTGATCAGATTGATCAAGAGATTGACGTAGTTCGGGGTGATGGAGCGCAGGGCCTGCGGGAAGACGATCTTCGTGAACTGGTAGCTCTTCGGCAGACCGAGTGCCAATGCCGCCTCGTGCTGCCCCTGGTCGACCGCGAGGATGCCGCTCCGCACCACTTCGGACGCGTACGCCGCCTCGTTCAGGCTGAGTCCGACGACCGCGACGACGATGTCGGTGGCGAGCCGGGACTCGTCGAAGGTGAAGAAGGCGGGCCCGAACGGAACCCCGAGGCTCAGTGTCTTGTACAGCGCGCTGAAGTTGTAGAGGAACAGCAGCACCACGATCAGCGGAACCGAACGGAACAGCCATGTGTAGGTCCAGCTGACCGCCCACAGCACCGGGCTACGGGAGAGCCTGCCCAGGGCGACCAGGATGCCGCCGAGCAGACCGAGCACGGCGCTGTACGCCGTCACTTCGAGGGTGATGAGCAAACCGTCGAGGATCGTCGGGCGCAGGAACCAGTACTGGAACCGGTCCCACTGATAGAAGGGGTTGGTCACCAGTCCGTGGGCGATCTGGGCGACCAGCACCAGCACGATCGCCGTGGCGATCCACCGGCCTGGTCTGCGCAGCGGCAGCACCCGCTGTGCCGCCAGTGGCCGCGGTGCGGTGTCGTCGCCCGGCCGTTCGGCCTCGGCGAGGCATGCGGTACGAGGCTCGGAGGAGGGTTCGGGGGTCTCCTCGCCAGGAGGCGCTGAGGCGCGGGATACCACAGCGCCAGGGGATTCACTCATGGAGGGCTCCAGCGAATTCGGACACCCCGGACCACGGATGCGGCAACGGCACCGCAGAGCCGTCAGGACCCTGCGTGACGATGCGCACGGGACACGCGGAACGGGGGCTGGGCAGGAAGGCGCACACCGCGACAGCGGTGGCATCAGAGATTCAGAAAGCCGTCAGCCTCGGCAGTAGGCACGGCAGGTACAGGTGCCGGTACACAGTGCGCTGTTGACGCGGAGCAGATCGACAGACCGGTTCGCGCACAGCAGCAGGCAGCCGCGACGCCGCCATGCGGCCGTCCCGAAAGCTGCGTACATTCCGTCACCGTCACTGTTCCAGCCCCATGGGGGCCTCGCGCTTACCGAAAGGCATCCGGTCCGGTCGTCACCTGGGGCACCCCACCGCGGCGCGAGGGTTGCCGGTCAGCAAGCCAGGGCTTCTCGCTGACACTCATGACCGATCTGCGGCGTAAGTTAGGCAGATCCCGGACATGGTTGTCAAAGCCTGCCCGACCTCTGGGACGACAAACCGAGTCGGGACGAACCTGGTGGGATGCCGGCAAGGTCCGGGCGTGAACCGGAACCGCGGCCGATCGCGCCATCAGGTGAACCAGGCGTCCGATGTGGCGGATCTCCCCCAGATACGCGCATCTACGCAGGTCACAGCCCCGCCGTGGCCATACGGCATGGCGCAATACTCTGGCAACACACCTGGTCGGCAAACGCGGTTACGGTCCCTGCCATGCCTTCCGCCCAACGCCTCCGCCAACAGCACGGAGCCGACCCGACGAGCCCTACCGCGGCCGCCGCGCGGCGCCGGCGGCTGCGCGCGGACCAGGCACGGCAGCTCGCGGACCTGCTGCGGCACCAGGTGCTCGGCGGAGCCTTCCCGGACGGGGCGCTGCCGCACGAGGGGACCCTGTGCGCCGACTACCGGGCCAGCCGCAACACCGTCCGCCAGGCGCTGGATCTGCTGCGCGCCGAGGGGCTGGTGGAGCGGGTGCCGGGGGTGGGCACGATGGTGGCCGCCGAGAAGTACCCGCATGAGCTGAACCGCCTGCAGGGCCTGGCCGAGACGCTGCATGAACACGGGAGCGTCAGCAACGAGGTCCGGACCGTCGGGCCGGTCGTGGCCCCCGGCTGTGTGGCGGAGCGGCTGGGGGTGCCGGACGGCAGCGAGGTGCTGTACGTGGAGCGGCTGCGCAGGCTCGGCGGGCTGCCGCTGTCGCTGGACCTCACATACCTCCCCCTGGACATCGGCGCGCGGCTGCTCGGCGCCGATCTGGAGAACACCGACATCTTCCGGTTGCTGGAGGAGCTCACCGGACAGCCGCTCGGCACCGCCGAGATCACCCTGGAGGCGGTCAACGCCGACGCGCACTCGGCGGCCGTGCTCCAGGCACCGCGCGGCGCGGCGGTGCTGATGCTGGAGCGGCTGACGCATCTGGCCGACGGCCGCCCCGTCGACCTTGAGTTCATCCGCTTCCGCGGTGACCGCATCACCATGCGGGGGCTGCTGCACCGCTCGCTCTGATCCGCCCGACCCACCCGATTCAGCTCGTCCTCAAGGAGTACACCCCATGGCGCTGGTGCCGCAGCGGGCCGATGTGCCCGTGACCATCGACGGGTCGAAGTGCATCGACGGCTGCACGCTCTGCGTCGACATGTGCCCGCTCGACTCGCTCGCCATCAACCCCGACACCGACAAGGCGTACATGCACGTCGACGAGTGCTGGTACTGCGGGCCGTGCGCCGCGCGCTGTCCCACGGGCGCGGTCACGGTCAACATGCCCTATTTGCTCCGCTGAGAGGTCCCTCCCGCCATGCGATCACGCACGACCCGTACGGCCGTCCCCGTTGCCGCCGCCGCGCTGCTCCTCCCCTTGGCCCTGTCGGGTTGCGGCGGCAGCGCCGAGGGGAGCGGCGGCACCCACGTCACCGTCACCATCGGCTACCAGTCCAAGACCATCAACACCGTCACCGCCGGGACCTTGCTGCGCTCCCTGGGCTACTTCGAACGTGAGCTACGCGCGCTCGGCAAGCGGGAGGGGCGGACCTACGAGGTGAAGTGGCAGGACTACGCCACCGGTGCGCCCATCACCGCCCAGATGACCGCCGGAAAGGTGGACATCGGCTCGATGGGCGACTTCCCGCTGCTGATCAACGCGGCACGCGGGAAACAGCTGGGCGCTCCGACCAAGCTGGTCTCGGTCACCGGCTACAACCTGCGTGGCGGGCTCAACACCGTCGTCGTACGGCCTGATTCACCCCTGGACTCGGTAGCCGACCTGAAGGGGACGAAGGTCTCGGCGAGCGTGGGCTCGGCCGGCGACGGGACCCTCGTACAGGCCCTGAGCCGGGCAGGCATCGACCCCGAGAAGGGCATACAGAAGCTCAATCAGCAGCCCGCAGTGGGGGCCTCCGCACTGGAAAGCGGGAGCGTGGACGCGCTCTCGCAATTCGTCGCCTGGCCTGGCCTGCTGGCCTTCCAGGGAAAAGCGAAGGCCCTTTACGACGGCGGGCAGCTGGGGCTGCCGACCTTCCACGGCGTCGTGGTGCGGGACGCGTTCGGCAAGCAACGCCCCAAGGTGCTGCGGGCCTTCCTCACCGCACAGGCCAAGGCCGGACGTTACCTCGCCACGCATCCCCTCAGAGCCTCGCAGAAGGTGGCCACCGCAACTGGCCTGCCCCCGGAGGTCGTGCACCTCTACAACGGCCCGCACGGCACCGCCACCTTCGACCCGACGCTCAAGCCGCAGCTGGTCTCCGCGCTGAAGAAGGACGCCGAGCTGCTGCGCAAGGCCAAGCTGATCGGGCCGGTGGACGTGCACGCCTTCATCGACGACAGCCCTCTGCGGAAGGTCTACGGCGAGGCGTACGGCAAACAGGTGAAGAAGACCGCACGGCCGGCGCGGACCGGTGAGGTGTGGCTGAAGGACGAGGACCGCACCCACTCCTTCCCGGACGCGGCCGCCGCGCTGCGCTTCGTCGCCTCCCACGAGGGCCTTGTCCGGGTGACCTATGTGCCCGACGCGGTCACCGGCACCCGCTGGTTCGCGGAGCGTGCCGTCTGGGTACGCGACGGGGACGCACTGCACCCCTTCGTGGCCCCGGCCACCGCCCGCGACTGGCTGCGGGACCACCCGGGAGCGCGCATCATCGGGTACGCGGCAGCGCTGAAGGCGGCGGCGCGGGGCGAAGCGGGGAGTGCGCGATGAGGTCCTCCCCGCCGCGGCTCCGGTTGTCCGGTGCCTGGAAGTCACGGCTGCGGCAGGCTGGTTCACTGCTCGCGGCACTCGGCATGTGGCAGCTGCTGACTTCCCTGGACGTCACTCTGTGGCTGCGGTTCGGCCAGTTGCCCACCGTCGTCGAAGTGGCCGAGAAGTTCCGGTTCCGGCTCGCCGAAGGGGCCTACTGGCAGGACCTGACGGACAGTACGGTCCGTATCCTCACCGGCTTCGCACTGGCCGCCGTGCTCGGTATCGCGGTCGGCGTGACCCTCGCCCGCTCCCGTACGGCCTCCGACCTGCTGCGACCGCTACTGGAGGCGGTACGGCCCATCCCGGCGATCGCGCTGGTGCCCGTCGCGATTCTGCTGTTCCCCAGCAATGAGCAGGGCATTGTGGCGATCACCTTCGCCGCCGCCTTCTTCCCGGTCGTCGTCAGCACCCGGCACGCGGTGCGGGCGCTCACCCCGGTGTGGGAGGAGGCCGTACTGACCATGGGTGGCAAGCGGTGGCGGGTGCTGTGGTCCGTCGTGCTGCCCGGTGCGCTGCCGGGAGTCTTCGGCGGGCTGTCGGTCGGCATCGGGGTCGCGTGGATCTGTGTGATCGCCGCCGAGATGATCTCCGGCGAGTACGGCGTCGGCTACCGCACCTGGCAGGACTACACCGTCGTCGACTACCCCGGCGTGCTGGTCGGTATGGCCACCATCGGGCTGCTCGGCTGGGCCACCTCGGCCGCCGTCGAATCTCTCGGCCGCCGGGTGACCGGATGGCTGCCGCGTATCGAAGGGGAGCGAGCGCAATGGTGAGCGGGAGTACGAGCACCAGGCGCCCGTCGCCGACCGTGGACGCCCAGGCACCTCCGTCCTCCGGCGTACGGCTGGAGCTGACCGACGTCACCCTCGGCAGGCCGGACGCCGCCGTTCTACGGAACGTCTCGCTGGAGGTCTCCCCCGGCGAACTCCTCACGGTGGTCGGTCCGTCCGGCTGCGGCAAATCGACCCTGCTGCGCACTCTGGCCGGGCTGCTGCCCCCGCTCGCGGGCGAGGTCGCCCAGGACGGCGTTCCCGTGGCCGGCCCGTCCGGCGACCGGGCGCTGGTCTTCCAGGACGACGCCCTGCTGCCCTGGCGCAGCCTCCGCCGCAATGTCGAACTCCCGCTGGCCGTACGCGGCGTACCGCGCACCGAGCGGCGGGTGACCGCCGGACGGTGGCTGGAGCAGGTGGGTCTGGCGGACCTCGGCGACGCGCTGCCCCACCGGGTCTCCGGCGGTCAGCGACAGCGCGCCCAGCTGGCACGGGCACTGGCCGGGGCGCCGCGAGCGGTGCTGATGGACGAGCCGTTCGGCGCGTTGGATGCGCAGACCCGCGCCGGGATGCAGCAGTTGCTGGTGGACGTGCTGACCGTCACCCGCGCCACCGTCGTCTTCGTCACCCATGACGTGGACGAGGCCCTCTTCCTCGGCGACCGGGTCGCGCTGCTCAGCGGCGACGACGTCGGCGACGTAGGGCCACGGCTCTACGACATCCCGCACCCTCGGCAGCGCGCGGCACACGACGACCCCTCCACCGTCGCGCTGCGTCGCTCGATCCTCGCCTCCCTCGGCGGCTGAGGCGACCGACAAACCCCTGGAGTGTTCATGGACATCCCCTCCCCGCACGACGCCGACGAGCTCGCCTGCGACGTACTCGTCATCGGGGGCGGCACCGCCGGGACGATGGCCGCGCTCACCGCGGCGGAGCGCGGCGCGGACGTACTGCTGCTGGAGAAGGCGCACGTACGGCACTCGGGTGCGCTCGCGATGGGCATGGACGGCGTCAACAACGCGGTCATCCCCGGCCGAGCCGAGCCCGACGACTACGTCGCCGAGATCACCCGCGCCAATGACGGCATCGTCGACCAGTCCACCGTCCGCCAGACCGCGACCCGCGGCTTCGCCATGGTGCAGCGCCTGGAGTCGTACGGCGTGAAGTTCGAGAAGGACGAGCACGGCGAGTACGCGGTCCGCCAGGTCCACCGGTCCGGCTCGTACGTGCTGCCCATGCCGGAGGGCAAGGACGTCAAGAAGGTGCTCTACCGGCAGCTGCGGCGGCGCGAGATGCGCGAGCGGATCCGGATCGAGAACCGGGTGATGCCGGTCCGCGTGCTGACCTCCGGAGGGCGGGCGGTGGGCGCGGCCGGCTTCCACACCCGCACCGGCCGCTTCGTCACCGTGCGGGCCGGGGCCGTGATTCTGGCGACCGGGGCCTGCGGCCGACTCGGACTCCCCGCCAGCGGCTATCTCTACGGCACCTACGAGAACCCCACCAACGCCGGTGACGGCTACGCGATGGCCTACCACGCGGGCGCCGAGCTGACCGGCATCGAGTGCTTCCAGATCAACCCACTCATCAAGGACTACAACGGACCGGCCTGCGCCTATGTCGCCAACCCCTTCGGCGGCTACCAGGTCAACCGGCTCGGCGAGCGGTTCGTCGACTCCGACTACTGGTCGGGGCAGATGATGGCCGAGTTCGCGGCGGAAACCGCCTCCGAGCGCGGCCCGGTCTATCTGAAGGTCAGCCACCTGCCGGAGGAGACCGTCTCCGCGCTGGAGTCGATCCTGCACACCACCGAACGCCCCACCCGCGGCACCTTCCACGCGGGCCGTGGCCACGACTACCGCACCCACGACGTGGAGATGCACATCTCCGAGATCGGCCTCTGCGGCGGCCACTCGGCCTCTGGCGTCCGCGTCGACGACCAGGCCCGTACGACCGTGCCGGGGCTCTACGCGGCGGGCGATCTGGCCTGCGTACCGCACAACTACATGATCGGGGCCTTCGTCTTCGGCGACCTGGCGGGCGCCGACGCCGCCACCCATGAGCGCTACACGGGCGAACTCCCCCAGGACCAGCTGGCCGAGACCCACGAACTCGTCTACCGCCCCCTCCGCAATCCCGACGGGCCGCCCCAGCCGCAGGTCGAGTACAAACTGCGGCGCCTCGTCAACGACTATGTCGCCCCGCCCAAGAGCGGCGCCCGACTCTCCCTCGCCCTCGACGCCTTCGCCCGGATGGAGCGGGAGGTCGCGGGCATGGGCGCCCGTACCCCGCACGAGCTGATGCGGTGCGCCGAGGTGACCTTCATCCGCGACTGCGCGGAAATGGCCGCCCGTGCCTCCCTCGCCCGCACGGAATCCCGCTGGGGCCTCTATCACGAGCGCACCGACCACCCGGACCGGGACGACGCCCGCTGGCTGCACCACCTCGATCTGCGCAAGTCACCTTCCGGAGCAATGGAGTTCACGGCCCGGCCAGTGGCGCCGTACCTGGTGCCGGTCGAGGGAATCGAGCCGCGCGGAGGCCCGTCGCAGCTGATCGGGGAGGTGGCGCCCGAGCAGGTGGCGACGGCAGGCGGCGATGACCCGGCACCGGCGGCGCCCTCAAGGGAGTCCGACGACGCGGACGGCTCCTTTGCCGCACCGATGACCGATGCCGCCGCGTCGCCCCGCCTCTTGGAGGTCCTCGCTCTCGCCGAGGAACACCCCGGCCTCGACGCACTGCGCCCCTACCTCACCGATCCCGACCCCGCGGTCCGCCGCACCGCCGTCACCGCGCTCACCGAGAGCGCACCACCAGGCGCCGGGCCCGCACTGGCTGAGCTCCTCGCCGACAACGACAGCTCCGTAAGGGCCTCTGCGGCCGCGTCTCTGCGGGAATTGGTGGAGGTGCTGCCCGCCGACGACGCCCTGCACACCCCGCTGTTGTCCGGCCTCACCCTGCCGGACCCGCTGGCCCGCGCGGTCGCTCTGGAGGTGCTGCGGGTGCTGCGCCTGGGTGGGGCCGAGAGTTACGGGCCGGCGCTGGACGACCCCGACACGGCGGTGCGGCTACAGGCGGTGCGGGCGCTCACCTCGATCGGGGCGGCAGACGCCCTGCGGCACGCCATCGCCGACCCGGCACGCGAGGTGCGGGTGGCGGTCGCCGAAGCCCTCGGCTCGGTGGGCAGTGCTCCGGCACTCGCGCCGCTCCTCACCGACGCGGACCCGCTGGTACGGGCCGCTGCCCTGAGCGCCCTCGCCCCGGCCGGGTGCCCGCGCCCGTACGACGGCCTCGCCGTCGACGGCCTCACCGACCCGCTCTGGCAGGTCCGCAAGGCCGCCGCCACCGCCCTTTCGACCGCCGAGCCGGAACGCGCCGTACCCGCCCTGCGGCACGCCCTGGCCGATCCGCACGCCGACGTCCGCAGGGCGGCCGTGCTCGCCCTCCTCCCCCACTCGGACGCGGATCCGTCCGTTGCCGCGGCGCTCGCCACGGTCACCGACGACCCGGACGCGGACGTACGCGCCTACGCACGGCGCGCCTGACGTGCTCTGTGGCTTGGCCGGGAGGAGCTGCAAGCACAGTGGCTCAGGCTGGCATCCAATATGGCGCCCAACCGGCACCGCGCGAAGGGAAAGTGCTGGTCAGTCGCACGAAGGTTGGCGCCACAGTCCATGCCGGATCTGGTGACCGCCCGACGCCCGCCATCCAAGTCAGCGGCCGTGAACGACAAACGATCAACGAAGCGCAGCACTGCTTCAACGTCGCGGTGACCTGATGGGGCGGCGCCATACCCGCCGGACGATGGTGGAGGATCCCGGTACCGAGCCAGGACGTGTCCGATGGGTCGCGTGTCGCGTGGCTTCTCCCCCTACTCACACCCGTGTTAGCCGGTTGTTAGTGGAGCGGCAGCTTCTCGATAGTGGCCCGGACCAAAGTGGGTGACGTACCGAGGAGACAACGACACCGACCGTCCTGGGGGGACCTGACATGAGCTCCAGCACCACTGCCCGCACCGCCCGTCGCCGCACCCTGCGCATTGCCGCCGCGGCCCTGACCGCAGCCGCCGGCCTCACCCTGACCGCCTGCTCCGGCTCGGACGCCGCCGACGCGAAGTCCGCGGGCCACACGAGCACGAGCTCTGCCGCCGCCAAGTCCACCGACTCGGGCCGGTCCGGAATTCAGAGCACTGATGGCAAGGCGAGCCCCGACGCCAAGATCGGCACCAAGTCGGTCGCTGCGGGCAAGCAGTCGGGCGGCGCGCAGTCCGCCAGGGCCAAGACAGGATCCCCCGTCCGCACCCAGACCCTGGTGGACGGCAGCACCGCCAAGATCTACGACCTCGGCCCCCAGCGCTACCGCGCCGAGATCGTCAGCCACGGTTCGGTCGTGGCCACAATGGAGACGACGGGGCAGGACGCCGACGCCGGGCTCGATGCCAACGGCATGTACGTCGTGCTCACGATGGGCGGCCAGGTCCACTCCTGGATGGGCGGCGAGCACCAGGGACCGGGCACTTTCAAGCTCGCGGGCGGCTGGACGGCCAAGGTCACGAAGGTCGGCGAGCTGCGGTACCGCGCGCAGATCATCGGCTTCGAGGGCGTGGCCGCCACGCTGGAGACGAAGGGCCACGACGTGGGGGTCGACGCCAACGGCGTGTACATCGTGCTCAGCGCCGGCGGTGTGATCAGCGCCCACAAGTAAAGACCCGTCCGGCTGCGGCGGTGCAGCCACCTCCGGCGGGGCGGCTCCACCGCCGCAGAGACGAAAGCGTCCGCGTGGTCCCGCAGAGCCGCAACCGGCGAGCCGGAGCACAACCAAGCCCCGTCGAACACCGCACAGCGCGACCCAGCCGTCACACGTAAACCCCCGCCGGCTCAGCCCGGCGGGGGTTCCTCACCTCTCACGTCGCCCCTATGCCCGGTACCCGCGAGGCGGGCGCCCGGCTCGTCCGACTGGCCCGCTCCGGCGACGCCCAATGGCCCCACCGCACGCAGAACAAGTCGCGCCGGAAGCATTCCGGCGCGACTTCTCGTCCGGCTCTCAACAGATCTCACCGACTGTGCGGATTCCCCCGGACCATGCGGTTCCCGGGCGGCTTCGACGACGCCGATACTCGTGCTGACGGTCCGCGGCAGTCCGGACGGCAACGGGTGGTGGTCAGGAGATGAGCTTCCCTGCCCGGCAATAGGGTTTGCCGAAAGCACTGCAGGCTCTCCGCCCGGCGGTACCCTTCGGGCGGAGAGCCTGCGATCACCATCTCGCCGGGCTAATTCGTTCCAGAAGTCTCTCGCTCCGCGAAGAACGACTGAAGCTCGTCGAAGAGGACTGAGGTTGCCTCACTGCTTTCACTGCGCGAGGCAGTGACCCAGAATTCGTCAGCTTCAGCGGGGTAGGCCATCCTGATTACCAGTACCTGCCAGGCGAGGCTGGGGCCGAGGTTCGACTTGGCTGCCAGGAACTGACGGAAACCTTCAAGGAATTGCCATTCGGTTGCGGCATCCATGCCGGTCACGAATGCCGCCACCTCGCCGAATGTGGTCAAGCCATATGCGCGAGGTCGCCTCCGTACGTCAGCGAGCCTTTCGAGGAGATCCACTGCCGTCACTTCCTTATCGTGGAGCCGGATTGAAGACGAGGTCATCGCCGTACTCGAAATTCGACCGGTACTCAGCAATTGACTCACCTCGTCTCCCGGTTGTGGCATCGAATACACGGCCATCCTTGACGACGACATCGTGATAATGCCAACCGCTGTCGACACCACGAT
Source organism: Streptomyces sp. NPDC034111 (assembly GCF_055575375.1). Classification (NCBI taxonomy): domain Bacteria; kingdom Bacillati; phylum Actinomycetota; class Actinomycetes; order Kitasatosporales; family Streptomycetaceae; genus Streptomyces; species Streptomyces sp. NPDC034111. The sequence goes on from NZ_JBVIST010000023.1 coordinate 122,326, forward strand.
ACTTCCCCAACTGTGGTGCGCCGTACTTGTCGGTGATCCGCATGATGTCGCCGCCGATAACCGACTGGATGTGGTCCGCGACAGCCTCACAGCCGCCCTTTCCGCAAACCTGTGACGCAGGCTTTGGCTTCCAGAACTCACCCAAGTCCGGGCCACAGTCAGTATTGTGCACCAATACCGGCGTCTCGCCTGCGAGTACATAGTACGTGTGCAGGTTATCGACTGTCAGGTTGTACGTCCTGGCGTTCTGGGTGAAGGGGCGATTGCCCTTGATCGTGACCGCACTACCATCGACGCTTCTGAGTGTCGTGCCCGGACGCAAGTGGGCGGCTTCGACCCATGCGTTCTGCGAGGGTGACCAGAAGGGGTGCTCGTTCGTGGCGGTGAGGTGGCGATTGCCCTGGGGCGTGGCAAGGGTGAGTTCGTTGAATTTTTTGTCGTGTTCCGTGACGATGAGGCCGGTGACCGTGCGCTTCCCCGTGCGGCCGCTGACCGGGTCGGTGGCGAGTACCTGGTCCCCGACCCGCACCGACTCGATGTTCTTCGTCGAGTGATCCGCCATGAGCACTTTGGTGCCGGCGAGGAAGCACTTGAAGCACTTCGCCTTCTTCGCAACCCTTGACCCTTCAGCGATGTCTTCGATGCCCTCGCCGAGCTTCTTGAGGAGCCTGACCTTGCCGACCGGGAGGACGGAAATGGCGAAGGCGGTGCATGCTCCGAAGGCGGGGTTCTTGATGCACTCCCTGAGGTCGTTGAGGCCGGTGATTTCCCATACCACGGCGGTAAGGGTGGGGTCGATGACGGGAGTGACGTCGCCGCCGGAGAGGACGCAGGGCAGGAGCCCGGCTATTTCGTTGCCGGTGTGAGAGACGCAGTGTGGCCTCTTGGCCTTCTGCTTCTCCTGTTGCTTGCGGGCTTCTTCGGCCTTGCGGCGTGCTTCGGCCACCTCACTCTCGCGCTTCTTCTGCACCTCCGTCCATGCCTGGGCGGCGAGGGCGTTGGCTTCCTTGACACTCTTTCCGGCGTCGAGTGCGGAGGCACGGGCGTCGTCGGCCGCCGAGGTGGCGAGGGAGGCCGAATTGCGCGCGTAGTCGGCAGAGAACTCCGCCTGGGCTGCGGACGTTTCGGCATCGGCAGCGTCGCGGTCTGCTGCATTGGCAGCGTTGCGTGCGGTCTTGGCGGACTTGGCTGCCTGGGCGGCGCTGTTCTCGGCGCTGGTGGCGGCCTTGTCTGCGTCGTCGGCGTACTGTTTGGCGAGGTTGGCGGACTTCTTCGCCCCGTCCGCGGCCTTGGCGGCGTCGTCCGAAGCATCGGTGGCCTTGGCGGCGGCTTCCGCCGCCTTCCAGCTGTTGTGCCGGGCCCTGGCCGCCACCCCGGAGGCTTCGGCGATCAGGCGTTGCATCTGGGCGATGTGGGTGCTGGCGAGTTTGTCCTTACGGTCGGACATGTACTGGCCGACCTGCACGAAGTCGTGCAGCTGATCGGCGGAATCGGCCAGGGCGATTTTGGCCGCGGCCTTCATCTCCGGTCCGCCGTCGTTGACGAGCTTGGAGGCGATGACCTGCTCGTCGGAGTTCAGCGCCGCATACTGGCCGTTGCTGATGAATGCGGCGAGCACCTTGCCCTTGCCGTTGGCCAGTGCGGCCTTGGACGCCTCCTTCACGCCGGGGCCGCCGGCGTTGTTGATCTGGGAGACGCGCACGGCGTAGTCGGTGACGGCCACGTCGTACTGACCGGCCATGTAGAAGTCACTGACCTGCTGATCGGAACCCTTGAGCGCTTCTGAAGCACCCTTGCGTACGACCTCGTAGGGGCTTTGGGTGCTGAGCTGGGAGACCTGCTCACGGATCTCGTCCTGGGCGGCCTTCTTCCACCCCGTGCGCAAGTACTCCAGGACCTCGTCGTCCGGGCCGGACAGGGCTTCCGCGGCGGCCTGCTGGTGCCAGGGGCCGCGGATCTTCAGTGCCTTGAGGGCAAGGGTGCGGCCCTTGTTCGCGATGGCCTTGGTGTCGGCGTCGGGCTTGTCCGCCTCGGCGGCCAGTTCGGCTGCCGTGGTGTCCAGGGCGCGGGACTCGACCAGGTCCGCCGCGGCGGCGGAGGTGACAGAGGCGGTCTGTGCCGCGTGGGACCTGGCGCGTTCGATGGCGGCAGCGGTGCGGGTGGTGAGGTCTTCCGCCTCGGCCTCGCGGGCGATGGTGAAGACCTTCTTGGCGGTCGCTGCCGCCGACTCGGCTGCCTCTGCCGCCTTCTTGGCCGCGGCTGCGTGCTTTCTCGCCTGTTCTCTCCCCGGCTGCTTGCGGCCATGGCCAAGGCTGAGGACTTCTACTTCGCCTCCACCTGCCAGGTCCAGCTCGACAGCTGGTCGAAGGGCCGCATCGCGCTGCTCGGCGATGCGGGATATTGCGCCGCCCCGACCGCGGGCATGGGCACGTCCCAGGCTCTACTCAGCGCCCGCTCCCTGGCCCGGCACCTGTCCGCAGCCGGCGGCAACCACCGCACCGCTTTCGCCGCCTACGAGGCCGAATTGCGCCCCTACGTCACCGAGAACCAGATCAAGGGCCGCGAGGCCGTCGCCATGTTCGGCGGCCGCACAGCAGAGGGGTGAAGACGCCGGTGCAGGTGGAGGCGAGCCTTCGGAGCCCATCCTCAACTGAACTGGCAACAGGGCTCCTGGTGCTGCGGCTGGGATCACCACCCCGAGCTATCACGAGGCCCGTTTTTGAGCCAACCACCATGGGATTGCCTGAAGAGAAACCTGTTCGACTGATCAAACCTGTCGAACGGTATGCGGAAGGCTTCTCATCTCAAAGATGCAAATCTTCGCGGGGTTGATCTCAGCACGACAGATGGCCTGAAGGTGGAACAGGTACTGGAGGCGATTCTGGACTCGAAGACTGTGCTGCCGCCAGAGTTGGCTGCTGATCCGCGAGTGCAGGAACGGATCAAGTAGTGCGAATAGGTGACACGCAACGACCTGCTAACTCGTCAGAGAGTTACGCCGTGCGGCAATCAAATCGAGCCCGTCTCAGGTTCTTTGTCTCTGACGTCAGTTTTTCTCACCTGTCTTTCCCCTCGCGGGTGGTTTGGGGCCGTATTCCTGGTGGTCGAAGCCTGCTTGTGGCTTTGCTCGGATCGGATCAATCCGGGAACTGTGGGGGCTGGCGGTGGATGTCGGGAGGCTGGGCCAGGCCGCGTTCGAGGTGGGGTACGTTGGTGAGGACTGCGTTCGCCGTCGCGAGCCGTTGGCGGCCTCCTGGACGCTGAGGTTCGAGCGGCTGTCGCCGGCGCGTACGGTCAAGTCCTACCAGGGGCAGAAGTCCGTGACCCGGGACTACTGGGCGGCCACGACGGCCGCACAGCTGTCATGCGAATCGCACCTGGAACGGCACCACGCGATGCTGATGGACTTCGACCCGCAGGTCACGGCTCTGGTTGGCCAGCCGTTCCGACTGTTCTGGCCTGGCCGACGAGGCCGTCGCGGACACGTCCCGGACTTCTTCGCCCGACTCGATGACGGCGGCGGCCTGGTGGTGGACGTCCGTCCGGACGATCGAATCGAGCCGGACGACGCAGAGGCGTTCGCGGCGACCGCGCGGGCCTGCGAACTCGCCGGATGGGTCTTTCGCCGGGTGGGAGCGATCGATCCGGTGCTGCTGGCGAACGTCAAGTGGCTGGCGGGCTACCGGCACCCGCCCAACCATCACGAGCCCGTCGCTTCGCAGTTGACGGTTGTCTTCGCCGAGCCGGAGGCCCTGTTGGTCGGGGTCGAGCGGGTCGGTGAACTGCTTGCCGAGAATGCTCCCGTCACCTACGGCATGGTCCGCGCTCGTATCGCCGCCCTGCGTGCCTCTCCGCCGGAAGCACCGCCTCCACCACCGACGGTGCGGCAGGTGACTGGCTGGCTCACCCGCCATCCCACGTCCTTGAGCGAGGACGATCGCACAGCCTTGAAGGCCATCCTGGCCCACTGCCCCGAGTTGGACACGGCCGCCGAGCGCATCCGCGGCTTCGGCGAGATACTCACTGAACGCCTCGGCGCCATGCTCCCCAGCTGGATCGACGCTGTCGAAGCCAGCCAACTGCCCGGCCTTACCGGCTTCGCATGTCACCTGCGCCGCGAGTTCGACGCTGTGACAGCCGGACTCACCCTGGAATGGAGCTCCGGCGGCACCGAAGGCGCCGTGAACCGCATTAAGAAGATCAAAAGGCAGCTATACGGACGCGCCGGATTCGAACTGCTTCGCAAGATGATCCTGCTTCAGTGACCGGTCGTCACAGCTCTTTACGATCAATGCCAGAGTCCGCTGACGGGACTCTCCAAGCTGTAGCCACGGCTCGATGTGAGTGCCTGATTGGTGCCTGCGGCAGCTGCGAAAGGAGCAAAGCAACGTTGCCATCGTCTCCAACGAAAGCTTTTGCTGGCGCCGATGTCCAGATGATGAGGTGGCACGGTGACCAACCACGATGAAGCGGCGGCTGTCCGACCGTTGACCCTGGCTTGGGTGAGCCGGCACCTGGAGGCCGGCGAACGGATCGTCAAAACCCAGGCTCTACACGGCGGCATCACTGCCGAAATGCGGCGGCTGACCATCGGCATGCGGGACGGAGGCACCCGTGACCTGGTGCTGCGGACCTTCGTCAACGTGGAGCACGCCGAGGACTGGCTGAACAGGGAGGCCGACGCCCTGACCCTGCTCACGGGGACCGGCGTGCCAGCTCCTGGACTGGTCGCGGTTGATCCGGCCGCAGCGCATTGCGAGTATCCATCGCTCCTTATGACACATCTAGCGGGCCGGACGGTCCTCAGCGATGAGGGATTGGAGACGCGCGTTCCTCTGCTGGCCCGTCAGCTCGTGGCGATCCACGCGTTGCGACCCGCCGAGCGGCCCCGGGAGTATGTGGCGTTGACGACCGCCGACACCGTCGTGACTCCGAAGGGCGCCGACGCGGCGGCATGGGCCGCGGCGATCGACGTGATCCGCAAGCCCGCGCCCCCCTATGAAGGACGATTCCTGCACCGGGACTTCCAACCCGGCAACGTGCTCTTCGACGTGTCACCCCCAAGGCCGGCAGGTGCCCGGATCACGGGGGTCGTCGACTGGGCAGCGACCTCCTGGGGCCCGGCGGATCTCGATGTGGCGCACTGCTCGACCAATCTCGCGCTGCTGCACGGCCCGGCGTGGGGTCTGCGGTTCCCTGAGGCGTATGAGGAGGCCGGTGGGGTGCTGGCCGCGGCCGCGAATGAGCGGCTGTACTGGCGGGTGCGGGACGGGCTGGCATGCTCAGAAGAAGTGCAGCAGGTGGCGCAGCCATGGCGTGAGGCAGGGAGGCCAGAGCTGACGACACGAACCGTGGAGAAGCGGCTGAATGCCTATGTCACCGCCCTGATGGACGCGCTGGGCTGAGCCAAAGCAGCCCGGGACGCGGACACGGCAGCGAGCGTCGGGCCGGTTGCCACGTCCGGCAGCGGAGCCGATCGCACACCTGCACCGGAACACCCCCGAGTACGGGCTGGCTCCCGGCCGACAACTCTGCGACGCCTCCGAATCGAACGACAATATCACTCGCCGTAGCAGCTCCCCAAGATCTGTGCCAGAGCCCGAAACCGGTGAACAAAGCCAGGCGCTGGAGCGGATGGAGGTGGCTGAAGGTGCCAACTTCCTCCTCGAACGCGACCGGGTCCTCGATCGCGGCCTCGGTAAGGACGAGGTTGTGGCGGGCGGTCGACTACTGATCGGAACGACCTGAAGCTCCCGACTCGGGCCGACGATCGGCGCCACAACCCTCCCCCATCCCGGGGCGGACCCGAGTCCGTCGATGGCGGACACATTGACCCCCAAGCGCAGGGCAGAGTTGCGCCAGCGGGCGTTGAGGAGCAGGACTTCCCCATGGCAGGTACGGCGACACCCTCGTGTGGATCTAGGAAGTGAGGCTGGACGGATCCGCACCAACACGTCGTTTGCAGCCACATGGGTGAGTGCGATGGTCGCTTTCAGCCACGGGTTGGGAATGAACTTTCGATGAGCCTGGGGCGGGCGGTAGGTATTAGTGCACGGCATGCCTGATGTGCCTGATACATACACAGGGGGGAAATATGAGAACTGTGCTGTTCGGCCGCCGTTGGAGGCCGTTAACGGCTGTGTCGCTGTTGGCCGCTGCCGCCGTGGGGGTGGGTGCTATGCCAGCGGTGTCGTCGGCGACTCCCTCACCGCGGCCGCTGGTGAAGACCTACGTGTTGCCGGCCGGGACGCCGACACCCACTCTGAAGGAGCTGGAGGCGGGAGAGGGCCTGCGGCGGTTGGAACGGGCGGCTGCACAGGCCGACGGGCCGCGCAATGCACTTGAGACCGTCGGAGCGGCAGCGCGTTATGCCGCCAAGTCCGCGAAACCGTCGGCCCTTGAGGCCGCGCTCCCCGCGGCGTTGGGCAAGATAGCTGCGGCGGCTCCGACGGCGCTGACGTACCCGGATCCACCACGGTCGATGTCGCTGGCTGAGTGCAAAGCCCACATGGGCGGAGACGCGAAGTACTACCTCAAGTCCCGGTTCGCGGTGTGTACTGCTCTGAAGGTCACCCAGGCGTGGATCAACCGCAGGGGAGGGTCGGGCACCAGCAGCCTGACGTTCTACATCCGCGGCACGGTGCCCAAGGAGACAAGCCGCACCATCAACTTCGACTGGGACGTCACCGACTTCGTCAAGGTGGGCAACCCGCCGACCAGCGGTCAGATGTTCACGATCAAGTCCGCACTGCCGAAGACGTGGCCCTCCCGGGTCAAGGTGAACTACGGCGGCACCACCCCCAATGCCACGAGCTACGACCAGCTCGCCAGGATGAAGCCGGCGCACTTCACCCACACCGTCACCGTTGCCCCTGGGCAGGGCAATTCTGGCCGCACCGACCTGGTCGAGGCAATCTACGAGCCGACCATCAGCGTAAAGGTGCCACCGCCCTGGATTGGTGACTTCGAAAGCGGTAAGCCGTTCATGCTGGCACCCCGCTGGGACGCCGCCCCGTATCTGAAGAACTCCACCGGCGGCACCAGCCCGATGAAACGCGGTGCCGCGTCCTTCGCCTACCTCGGATTCCTGCACTACAGCTCCAAGGCCACCGCGCCCGAGAGAGGCGTGGCTCAGCACATCAAGACGGCCTTCACCCAGCCGTCGAGGACCAAGCCCACCAATGCGGCCAAGAAGGTAGCTGGTCAGGAGCCGAAACACCTGCTGCACCGCATTGTCGCCGACACAGCACGCCATGACCGCAACCGCGTACTGGCTGTTGCGGACTGTAAGCGGTACTTCGGCCCCAAGTACTCGCAGAACAACACCAAGGACTGTGACGAGTACCCCTTCGCCTCCACCTACGAAGGAGCGGCGGAGTTCGAGTACACCGGCGACGTGATGAAGAACAACTACTCGGTCCTGCCGGTCGACAAGAAACAGAACGGCGACGCGGGCACCCTGCTCAAGAGCTTCTACGCCAAGAACCGGGTCATTGACGGGCTCGAGGACGGCTTCGTCGTCCAGATCGACTAACAGGCAGGTGTGTGGGGCCGCGGCTGGGCGGCCCCACACCACCTCACTCAGGCTCAGGCCAGAACTGCACGAGCCACTTCTCCACGCCGTAGGCGACACCGACATCCTCGGTCACGCGCTGCACCTCGGCCCGCCCGGTCGACCCCACCCGCACCCTCCAGCGTCCACCGACCTGCCCGAGATGCACGAGGTCGTCCGCGCGCTCCATGCCCCACACCGCCAACTCGCCGCCGGCTGTGGTGACAACCGCCTCCTGGTGCTCCTCCCAGTCCTCACCGGCCCACGCAGTCGCGGGCCCGTCCCACACCTCCACGGTGACTGCAGCGGTGTGGGTGTGGCCGGCACTGTAGAAGTCGAGACGGCCTGGGAAGACGTTCAGGAACTTTCCGAACTCGTTCTCGTCCGGGTAGGGCACGGCAAGCGCTGCGTCATCCGAATCCTGCAGGGCAAAGCTGTGGTAAGCCACCCTCACCTGTAAATCGTGCCGTCGCACCAACTGTCCCACGCCGCCTCCCCAGTTCCTTTGACTCCAGGCCGACATTACTAGCGGGCGCATGGATCTACCTCGCGGTATCGGACAGTCTTCGACAGCCGTACCGCGACGCCGGCCACGGAGTGCACCGAATGGCGATGCCTACCTCAAGGAGGAGCCTCAAGAGCGGGTGGCGGCGCTATGCCGTGTGCCGCCGCACGATCTGCGGCGGGCGCTGCTGGCCTGGCTGCGGAGGCGCCTGGCAGGGTCCAACCCCATCCAGGGGAACCGACTTCCGAGGGAGGTAGGCTGATTCGTGCAGGTCAGGACGTCCGGATCGTCCCCGAGTCGGTGGGGAGCATCTGGCCGATGACCAGGCCATGGTCCGCGAGGGCGTCTTCCCCGCCGACGCAGGGGTGGTGCACCTCGGTCGCAGCGACGATTCCGGCGGAGGGATGCAGCTCGTCGCTGCCGAGGACGGCGGCCCCGCACCCGGTGCACGGCGCAGCCTGGCCCGGCTGGCCGGTGACTTCCCCACCGTGCTGGACACCGCGCAGAACCTGGGCAGGGCAGGCCTCCAGGACCGCGTTATGGGCGCCGGTTGGCCCCAGGGGAGCATGGACCGCGCAGGCGCAGCCTACGAGCCGCCCGCACAGGAAGCCGAGCAGCATGGCATCGTCGGCGAGCGTGCCACTGCCCAGGCTCAGCGCGCCTTCGCCCTGGTCTTCACTGACCCACCCGGGCAGACGACAACTCGACCTGGCCCAGCAGCTGCTGTCCGGACTCGACCTGCGCGCCACCGGCCTCACCAGGAGCGTCAGCCTAGTCGTCCCACTTCACGCAATAAGCAGCCACCCAGCTCCTTGTGCCGACGATGTGGGCCCAGAGCCGTCCACCGCCGCAGTTGCGGTAGTAACCGCCGTTTACCCCGTTATTGAGACAAAGCCGCTTGTTCTTCGCCACCCAGCCCTTGAAGTGGTACGACCGGCCCGGACCGCTGCGCTTGGCCAGCTTGATCTTGGTCCTGTAGTGCCGGCCGTGAGCGCACCTCTGCAGCTGCACACTCTGCCCACCCCTGACCACCTCGCTCGCCTGTGCGGAAGACGGCAGGCCGGTGGCGCTGGCGGGTGGCGCGCTGGCGAAGGTGAGCAGGACAAAGGCAGCGGCCGTTGCTGTTAATCGAGCAGAATTCGTGCCCCGCATGGAGTTTCCCCTCTGAAGGCCTTTCAGGCGCTTGCCTGATTTACGCCCAAAAGTCTGCCCGCTGGCCGAACCGTAAAACGCACGCGCCGCGGGCCGCGGCCGGGCTGGATGGTGCGGTGCATCAGGATGCCTTCGCCTTGGGCAGAGCGAGTTCCTGCGCCAGGTGTCGGGCGCAGACGCTGCGGTTCGGCAGGGCGTCACGGCCGTACCCGCTCCACACGAAGGCGCACAGGACGGCAGCGGCAGCACCGATCGTCACCAGAAACTCCTCGTCACCCCCAGCAGCCGGGAGGCGTCAGCTGAGGGCCG
>NZ_JBVIST010000024.1:0-109186 GCF_055575375.1 Streptomyces sp. NPDC034111
CTCCGAGGCGATCATTTCGAGGGTGGACTGCTGGCGGTGCAGCTCGGCATCGACGGCGGCGGCGACGTCGGGGTCGAGCTCATGGAGGGAGCTGTTGAGAATCGACATGAGTCTTTCCTGGGGAGAGGGGGTGGTCAGCTCTGGATGAAGGCGGCGTACTCGTCGGCCGACAGCAGCTCGCCCGGCTCGCCGCTGATCTTCACCTTGAACAGCCAACCGCCCTCGAACGGGGCGGAGTTCACCAGCGAAGGGTCGTTGACGACGTCCTCGTTGATCTCGATGATCTCGCCGTCCACGGGCGCGTAGAGGTCGCTGACCGACTTGGTCGACTCCAGCTCACCGCAGGTCTCGCCCGCCGTGATCGTCGAGCCGACCTCAGGAAGGTCCACGTACACCACGTCGCCGAGCGCGTTGGCCGCGTGCTCGGTGATGCCGACCGTCGAGACGCCGTCCTCGGCGCCCGACAGCCACTCGTGCTCCTTGCTGTAGCGCAGCTGCTGGGGGTTGCTCATGGCTCGATTCTCCTGTACGCGAGGGTGTGATCGTGAATGGGGGCACCTCCCGGACGAAGTCCGGGGGAGCGTCTTGCACAGTGAGACGCGCGGGGGCGCGCCGCTGCCCGGTCCGCCGTGCGGGAACCGTTACTTCTGCCGCTTGTAGAAGGGCAGGGCGACGACCTCGTACGGCTCATGGCTTCCACGGATGTCCACGCAGACACCCTCGGTGCCCGGTGTGGCGTAGGCCGCATCGACGTAGGCGATGGCGATCGGCTTGCCGAGCGTGGGGGAGGGGGCCCCGGAGGTGACCTCGCCGATGACCGTGCCGTCGGCGGTGACGACGGAGTAGCCGGCGCGCGGCACCCGGCGGCCCTCGGCGATCAGACCGACCAGCTTGCGCGGCGGGCTGGTCTCGGCGCGCTCGGCGGCCGCCGTCAGCGCGTCGCGGCCCACGAAGGCACCGTTGTTGGTGGTCTTCTCGAACTTCACCACCCGGCCCAGGCCCGCGTCGAACGGCGTGGTCGCGGTGGTCAGCTCATGCCCGTACAGCGGCATGCCCGCCTCCAGGCGCAGCGTGTCGCGGCAGGACAGGCCGCAGGGGACCAGACCGGCGTCCTTGCCGGCCTCGGTCAGCGCCTCCCAGAGGGCGACCGCGTCCGCCGGCCGGACGAACAGCTCGAAGCCGTCCTCGCCGGTGTACCCCGTACGGGCGATCAGCGCCTGGACACCGGCGACCGTGCCCGGCAGGCCCGCGTAGTACTTCAGACCGTCCAGGTCGGCGTCCGTCACCTTCTTGAGGATGCCGGGGGACTCCGGGCCCTGCACCGCGATCAGCGCGTAGGCGTCCCGGTCGTCGCGGATCGCGGCGTCGAAGCCGCCCGCGCGGGAGGTCAGCGCGTCCAGCACCACCTGGGCGTTGGAGGCGTTGGCGACGACCATGTACTCCTCGTCGGCGAGGCGGTAGACGATCAGGTCGTCGAGGATGCCGCCCTCGGCCTCACAGATCATGGTGTAGCGGGCGCGGCCGGTCTTGAGGGCGCCGATGTTGCCGACCAGCGCGTAGTCGAGGAGAGCGCCGGCCTGCGGGCCGGTGACGGTGATCTCGCCCATGTGGGAGAGGTCGAAGAGGCCGGCGCGGGTGCGGACGGCGACATGTTCGTCGCGCTCGCTGCTGTAGCGCAGCGGCATGTCCCAGCCGGCGAAGTCGGTCATGGTGGCGCCGAGCGCGCGATGGGTGGCATCCAGCGCGGTGCGGCGGGGGGCATCAGTCATGGTTCTGGGCTCCCAGGCATGGGTGACAAGACGTTCTCCCCATCTGTCATCGGAACCTGAGAGGTTCACCGGGATCCCGCGAACGGACCCGGTTTGCACCTTGGGTGGAGCCGCCCCTTCAGCCGGGCAGTGGCTCGCTTTTCAGATCTGCCTCGCCCGCGCGGTATAGGGGCCTGAGAGATTCAAGGGAGGACTTGCTCCTTCGGCGCCCCGCCGTGGCGGCCGGGGACTCTCCCGCGCGGATTCAAGCGGCCGGTATGGAGTTGGCGGTGCACGGGTGAAACGGGATGTGCACGTGGCGGCCACATCATTGCACGGGATCGCCCGGGGGAGGAGTCCCGGTCGCCGTCCCGTTCCCGACGTGGGCGGATCGGGATGCACCTTGATGAGCATTACCTTTTCTTGACACTCTGCGGGTAAGGGACGGACTCAGGCCGGACCGGAATGGACGGGGAGGCGATCACGGTGCACAGGGACGCGGCATTCGCGGCCACATCAGGGGCCGTACCGCCGGACACCGCGCCGGTGGCGGCCCCCGCCGTGCGCCGGACCGGCCGGCGGCGGCACTCCGTCGTACGGCCCGGGCGCAGCGACCGGGTCGTGGACCTGCGCGGCGAGGGGCGCGCCGGGAGCACCGCCGAGCTGCGGTTCCCGGCCGGTGACCTGGTCGTGGTCTCCGGTCTGCCGGGCAGCGGCAAGAGCACCCTGATGCACCGGGTGGTGCCGCCGCTGGACGGTCGCGGCGCCGTGGTGCACCGGATCGATTCGCAGGACGTACGTGAGCACTGGGAGCGCGGCAGGCTGCGCCGGCTGCCGTACGGCCTGTACCGCCCGCTGGTACGGGCCGCGCACTATCTGGCGCTGGGCAGGGCGCTGCGCTCCGGCGACAGCGTGGTGGTGCACGACTGCGGGTCGCTGTCGTGGGTGCGCCGCTGGATCGCGTGGTCGGCCGGGCGCCGTGGCCGCGGGCTGCATCTGCTGCTGCTCGATGTTCCGCCGGAGGTGGCGCGCTCCGGGCAGGAGGCGCGTGGCCGCGGGGTGTCGGGGTACGCCTTCGGCCGGCACCTGAGGGCGGTGGGACGGCTGGTCGGCGCGGCGGAGTCGGCCGCGCTGCCGAAGGGGTTCGGCTCGGCGGTACTTCTCGACCGCCGGTCGGCGAGCGCCCTGGAGACGCTCAGCTTCCACTGAGCGGAACCCCACTGAGTGGACCGAGTGGACCACTGGGTGGACCGCTGAGCGGACCGCCATTTCCGGCCACCTCGCGGACCCGGCCCCGTACGGTCCGCCCCGGACCTTCTCGTCTAGGGTCTTTGGCCAGGTAGCGCGGTTTGGAACGGGTGGATGCAGATGAACTTTCCGGAGCAGGGGATTCCGCAACTGGCATGGCCGGCGAACGAGCTCGAAGAGGTGCTGGCCGCGTCGGTCGGGCACCCGGGCGCCGGCGGCCGGATCGTCGAGGTGCTGGGCCGCAGCCGGCTGTGGGTGCCGCTGCCCAACGGCGGCGGCCCGGAGAGCGCGGGCCTCGGTGCCCGCGGCCTGGATCTGCCCACCGTCGAGATCGGCGGTGCGGCCTATGTCCCCGTCTACAGCTCCGAGCAGGAGTTTCTGCGGGTCGTCGGCTCGCATATGTCCTTCACCGTGGCCCCGGCCCGGGAGTTCGCCCGCGGACTGCCGCCGACGATCGGGATCGCGGTCAACCCGGACGGCACGGTCGGCGTACCGCTTCCGCCGCCCGCGGTGGCCGAATTGTGCCGGGAGGGACGTCCAGGACCTCAGGAATCCACCGGACTGCCGAGCGGCGGACGGGTGCGGCTCTTCGAACCGGACTGGCAGGACGAGCCGGTGGACTTCCTGGCCGCAGCCGGACTGGAGTTCTCCGGTGCCGGAATTGTCCTGAGTGCCCGGCGTGCCCTGGCTAGTGTCGAGGGCGACACGCCCGCGCTGTTCGTCGGTGTTCAGGTCGCCGCGGCACCCGCCGCGCTGCACGACGGCAGCGCCCGCGCGACGGTGCTCACGGCCCTCGGACGTGCGCTCGGCGCGGTACCGGTGCCCTGGCCGGTGCAGCTGGTGATGCTCGATCTCGCCCTCGGCGACCCGGTCGCCGACTGGCTGCTGGAGCGCGTACGGCCCTTCTACTCTCGGGACCACTCGTAAGCTGGTTGGATGACGCGCGGGCGCACCCACACGTGCCCTGCCGAGAGAAGGGACGGACACGTGAGCGCGGGTGCGCATCAGGGGCCGGCGGCGGCCGGACAGCTGGAGCAGTTGCTGCAGCAGGTCTCGCCCGGCCGGTACGACGCCTATGAGGCGCTGCTGCATGCGCTCGCCGCGGGCCAGGTATGGATGCTGCTCTGGCACGGCCGGGCCGGTTCGCCCGAGGCGCAGTACGGAAACATGGAGGTCGACGGCCTCGGCTATGCGCCGTGTGTGACCTCCGCGCCCGAACTCGCCGCCTCCGGCTGGAACCGCGACCACGAGGTCGTCAGCGGCCTGGAGATCGCCGGTTCACTCTTCCCCGACCGCTGGGGGCTATGGCTCAATCCGCACTCTCCCGGCGGCGGGGTCGGCATCCCCTGGCTCGATCTGCGCCGGATCGCCGGCGGTCTCGACCGGCTGCCCGCCGGGCCGCTGCGGATCTCCGAACCGGTCATCGACATCCCGCAGTTCTACGCCCTGCTCGCGCAGAACGCCCACCGCACGCCCGCCGTCCGGTCCTTGCGCCGGGCCTGGGTGCAGCCCGCCCTCGGCGCCCCGTATCTGGCGATCGGGCTGGATCTGTACGACACCGGCCAACAAGCGGTGGATTCCGCCCGGTTGATGATCCAGCAGTCGATCGGCGCGGTTCCGGACGGCCTGCCGGTCTCCACGGTCGCGCTGAACGACGAGTACGACCCGGTCGGGATGTGGATGCGGGCTTCGGCGCGCCCGTTCTTCGACCGTGACGGCTACGCCCAGCCGCCGGGGCAGCCCGCCCCCGCGCCCTCGTACGGCTACGGCTACCCAAGGGCCTACTGACAGCCTGTCCCGCCCACCGGAGCGTGTCGCTCCGGTGTCGCCCCTGGGGCGAATTCGCCCTGTATTCCCCGCGGTTGAGGCGTACTCCCGCGGCCTCACGCCCCGCTCAGCCCGCACGTCTGTCCGTATAACGGAATGCCGTGGAGCACATCACAGTTACGCATCCTTTCCCGGTCAGGGCTGGTGACTGATCGCGAAGGGGATGAAGACTCCGGAAACAACAGGGCCTCGGTCCTTTGTACGAGCGTCATCGAGCGTCATCCCGCACGGCTTCGCGTGAACTTTCAGATTTCCGCAAGACCACCTTCCGCGACGCCCACCGGACTTGCACCGAATTGCACCATTGCTCCATTGCACCAGTGATGTGAATCAGGCCGCTACCGCGGCGGGCAAGTGGCCGGCCACCGTCGGCCGAGAGGGGTCAAAGGCACCGTGACCACACCGATCGAGACCACCGGGGCGGCTGCCGAGGCGCAGCCGGAAGCGGTGCTGAAAGGCGTGGAGGGCAAGCGCATCGAGGGGCGCTCGCTCGGTCAGATCGCATGGCTGCGCTTCCGGCGGGACAAGGTCGCGGTGGCGGGTGCCATCGTTGTCATCCTGCTCATCGTCATCGCCGCACTCTCCCGCCCCCTCCAGGCCCTGCTGGGCCTGGACCCGAACAGCCCCAACCAGTCGCTGATCGACCCCAACACCACGCTTCCCAAGGGGGACTTGGGCGGCATGAGCGGGGACCACCCGCTCGGTGTGGACCCCAAGTTCGGCCGCGATCTGCTCGCCCGGATTCTGGAGGGCTCCTGGGTGTCGCTGATCGTGGCGTTCGGCGCGACGCTGCTGTCGGTCGCTATCGGCACCGTCCTCGGGGTGGTCGCCGGCTTCTACCGCGGACGGGTGGACGCCTTCATCAGCCGGATGATGGACGTCTTCCTGGCCTTCCCGCTGCTGCTGTTCGCCATCGCGATCTCCGCCTCGCTCCAGGGCGGCGCCTTCGGCCTGGAGGGCCTGCCGCTGCACATCTCGGTGCTGATCTTCGTGATCGGCTTCTTCAACTGGCCGTACATGGGCCGGATCGTGCGCGCCCAGACGCTGTCGCTGCGGGAGAGGGAATTCGTGGACGCCGCCCGCGGCATGGGTGCGCGCGGGCCGTTCATCCTCTTCCGCGAGCTGCTGCCCAACCTGGTGGGGCCGATCATCGTCTACTCGACGCTGCTGATCCCCTCCAACATCCTCTTCGAGGCGGCGCTGAGCTTCCTTGGCGTCGGTATCCAGCCGCCCCAGGCGTCCTGGGGCGGCATGCTCAACCAGGCGGTCAAGTACTACGAGGTCGATCCGCAGTACATGATCGTCCCCGGCCTTGCGATCTTCGTCACCGTGCTCGCCTTCAACCTGCTCGGTGACGGTCTGAGGGACGCGCTGGACCCGCGCAGCCGCTGACGGCCCCGCCGGATATCCGACCAGACGCCTCATCTGCGTTTTTGAAGTTTCGACGTTTCTCGACTGAACGAAGGGGACACCGACCATCATGCGAAGGTCAGTTCCGGTCGCGGCGATAGCGGCCATCACCAGTGCGGGCCTTTTGCTGGCCGGCTGCAGCGGAGGCAAGGGCTCCTCGGACGGTTCGTCGGAGGCCAACGCCGCCACCAAGGGCATCGTCAACGCCTCGGACGAGAAGGGCGGCACGGTCACCTACGCGATCAGCGACGCCCCCGAGTCGTTCGACCCGGGCAACACCTACTACGCCTTCATCTACAACTTCAGCCGGCTCTACGCGCGCCCGCTGACCACCTTCAAGCCGGGCCCCGGCACCAAGGGCAACGAGCTGGTCCCGGACCTCGCCGAGTCGATGGGCAAGCCCAGCGACGGCGGCAAGACCTGGACGTACAAGCTCCGCAAGGGCGTCAAGTACGACGACGGCTCCACCGTGACCTCGCAGGACGTCAAGTACGCCGTCGAGCGCTCCAACTTCGCGCGTGACACGCTCTCGCTCGGCCCGAACTACTTCCAGCAGTTCCTCAAGGACAACGACGGCGGCTACAAGGGTCCGTACAAGGACAAGAGCAAGGCCGGCCTGAAGTCCATCGAGACGCCGGACGACCAGACGATCGTCTTCCACCTGAAGAAGCCGTTCGCCGAGTTCGACTACCTGGTCAGCGCCCCGCAGACGGCCCCGGTCCCGCAGGCCAAGGACAAGGGCGCGGACTACACCAAGTCCGTGCTCTCCACCGGCTCGTACAAGTTCCAGAGCTACGAGGAGGGCAAGCAGCTCACCCTCGTCCGTAACCCCCAGTGGTCCGCGAAGACCGACCCGCTGCGCAAGCAGCTGCCGGAGAAGATCGTCCTCAAGCTGAAGGTCGCCCAGTCGACCATCGACAAGGACCTCCAGTCCGGCAACACCCTGGTCGACCTGGCCGGACGCGGTGTGGACGGCCAGACCCAGGCCCAGCTGCTGACCGACTCCAAGGCGAAGGCCAACACCGACAACGCGCTCGGTCAGCGCCTGGTCTACACGGCGATCAACACCAAGGCGAAGCCGTTCGACAACCTCGAGTGCCGCAAGGCCGTCGAGTACGCGATCGACAAGAAGGCCGTACAGACCTCGCTCGGCGGCCCGATCCGCGGTGAGATCGCCTCCACGGTCCTGCCGACCGACATCGACGGCTACCAGAAGTACGACCTGTACCCGCAGAAGTACGACGGCGACAAGCTGGACCTCGCCGAGGCCAAGAAGCACTGGGCCAAGTGCGGTGCCGGCAAGACCACCACGACGATCCTGGCCCGTAACGACCGCCAGGACGAGGTCGACGCGGCCACCTCGGTCATCGACTCGCTGAAGAAGATCGGCATCACCGCCAAGATCCAGTCGTACCCGACCAGCAAGTACTTCTCGGACTACGCGGGCGTGCCGGAGTTCAACAAGAAGAACAACGTCGGCCTCATCATGATGCAGTGGGGCTCGGACTTCCCGACCGGCTACGGCTACCTCCAGCAGATCCTCAACGGCAAGGCGATCAGCAAGTCCGGCAACACCAACCTCTCCGAGCTGGACGACCCGGAGATCAACAAGCTGCTCGACACCGCCATCGCCAACACCGACAAGGCGGCCCGCGAGAAGGCGTACGCCGAGATCGACAAGAAGACGATGGAGCAGGCGGCGCTGGTCCCGCTCACCTACTTCAAGGTCCTGATGTACCGCTCGCCCAAGGCCACCAACCTGGTGTCCACCTCGGCCTTCAGCGGTCAGTACGACTACCTCAACATCGGCGTCAAGAAGTAGCAGCCCTGGAAGGCAGGTGAAGGCATTGGTGTCCGCGGGCCGGTTCCGGCCGGCCCGCGGCGCCGACGCCGCATCCCCGTGTTCTCGTACATCATCCGCAGGTTGATCAGCGCAGTGATCCTGCTGCTGATCGTCAGCGCGGTCACCTTCGGCATCTTCTTCCTGCTGCCGAAGCTGGCCGGGCAGAGCACCGACCAGCTTGCCCAGCAGTACATCGGAAAGGCCCCCACGCCCGCGGACATCGCCGCGGTGAAGAAGAACCTCGGCCTGGACAAGCCCGTGTACGAGCAGTACTGGGACTTCCTCAAGGGCATCTTCGTCGGCGTCGACTACAAGTTCGGCCCGGAAGCGGCCAAGTGCCATGTGCCGTGCTTCGGTTACTCCTTCAAGACGCATATCGAGGTCTGGCCGGAGATCCAGTCCCGGCTTCCGGTGACCCTCTCGCTGGCCGCCGGTGCGGCCGTGCTGTGGGTCGTCTCCGGTGTCGCCACCGGCGTGCTCTCCGCGCTGCGCCCCGGCTCGCTCTTCGACCGGGCGGCGATGAGCGTCGCACTGGCCGGCGTCTCCCTCCCGATGTTCTTCACCGGCGCCCTGGCGCTGGCCCTGTTCACCTACCAGTGGCCGATCTTCGAACGCAGCGACTACGTACCGCTGCTGGAGGATCCGCTGCTGTGGGCCCGGACCCTGGTCCTGCCCTGGGTCACCCTGGCCTTCCTCTACTCCGCGCTCTACGCCCGGCTCACCCGGGCCGGCATGCTGGAGACGCTGAGCGAGGACTACATCCGCACCGCCCGCGCCAAGGGCCTGCGGGAGCGCAAGGTGGTCGTACGGCACGGTCTGCGCGCCGCGCTCACCCCGATCATCACGGTCTTCGGCATGGACCTGGGCCTGCTTCTCGGTGGTGCGCTCATCACCGAACAGGTCTTCTCCCTCAAGGGAGTCGGCGCCTTCGCCGTCGAGGCGATCAACGCCAACGACCTGCCGAACATTCTCGGCGTCACCCTGCTCGCCGCGTTCTTCATCGTCATTTGCAACCTGGTGGTGGACGTTCTGTACGCCGCCGTCGACCCGCGGGTGAGGCTCTCGTGACCGACTCCTCCGAGGACAAGACCGCCACCGCGGCGGCCGGGCCGGCCGCCGCCGACGCGAAATCGCCCTCCGCCTTCCTCGAAGTGCGGGACCTCAAGGTGCACTTCCCCACCGACGACGGTGTGGTCAAGTCCGTCGACGGGCTGACCTTCAGCCTGGAGAAGGGCAAGACGCTCGGCATCGTCGGCGAGTCGGGCTCCGGCAAGTCCGTGACCTCGCTCGCCGTGATGGGCCTGCACCGCGCCTCGCGCCAGCAGCGCAGCAAGGTGCAGATGTCCGGCGAGATCTGGCTGGACGGCAAGGAGCTGGTCTCCGCCGACCCGGACGAGGTGCGCCGGCTGCGCGGCCGCGAGATGGCGATGATCTTCCAGGACCCGCTGTCCGCGCTGCACCCCTTCTACTCGGTCGGCAACCAGATCGTCGAGGCCTACCGCGTCCACAACGACGTGGACAAGAAGACCGCCCGCAAGCGCGCCGTCGAGATGCTCGACCGGGTCGGCATCCCGCAGCCCGACAAGCGGGTCGACGACCATCCGCACCAGTTCTCCGGCGGTATGCGCCAGCGCGCCATGATCGCGATGGCGCTGGTCAACAACCCCGAGCTGCTGATCGCGGACGAGCCGACCACCGCCCTGGACGTCACCGTCCAGGCGCAGATCCTGGACCTGATCCGCGATCTCCAGAAGGAGTTCGGCTCGGCGGTCATCATCATCACCCATGACCTCGGGGTGGTCGCCGAACTCGCCGACGACCTGCTGGTGATGTACGGCGGGCGGTGCGTCGAGCGCGGCCCGGCCGAGAAGGTCTTCTACGAGCCCCAGCACCCCTACACCTGGGGCCTGCTCGGCTCCATGCCGCGTATCGACCGCGAGCAGACCGAGCGGCTGATCCCGGTCAAGGGCTCCCCGCCCAGCCTGATCAACGTCCCGTCCGGCTGTGCCTTCAACCCGCGCTGTCCGTACGCGGACGTGCCCAAGGACAACCTCACCCGTACGGTCCGCCCCGAGCTGAGCGAGGCCGGCGGCGGGCACTTCTCCGCCTGCCACATGGCGCCGGAGGAGCGGAAGCGTATCTGGACCGAAGAGATTGCGCCGAAGCTGTGACCGAGACGACTGACGACCCGAACAAGAAGATCCCGCTCCAGAAGGAGAGGGAGGTCCCGGCCGAGAGCGCGCCGACCTCCACCGGGCCCGAGCCGCTGCTCAAGGTCCGTGGTCTGGTCCGGCACTTCCCGATCACCAAGGGCCTGCTCAAGCGGCAGGTCGGGGCGGTGCAGGCGGTCGACGGCATCGACTTCGACGTACGGCCGGGGGAGACGCTCGGCGTCGTCGGAGAGTCCGGCTGCGGCAAGTCGACGATGGGCCGGCTGATCACCCGGCTCGACGAGCCGACCGGCGGCTCCATCGAGTTCCAGGGCCAGGACATCACCCATCTGTCGCCGGGCCGGCTGCGGCCGATGCGCCGCGACGTCCAGATGATCTTCCAGGACCCGTACGGTTCGCTGAATCCGCGGCACACCATCGGCGGGATCGTCTCCACCCCCTTCCGCCTCCAGGGCGTCGAGCCCGAGGGCGGGGTGAAGAAGGAGGTGCAGCGGCTGCTGGAGCTGGTGGGCCTGAGCCCGGAGCACTACAACCGCTATCCGCACGAATTCTCCGGCGGCCAGCGGCAGCGCATCGGCATCGCCCGGGCGCTGGCGCTCAAGCCCAAGCTGGTGGTGGCCGACGAGCCGGTCTCCGCGCTGGATGTGTCGATCCAGGCGCAGGTCGTCAACCTGATGGACGACCTCCAGGAGGAGCTGGGCCTGACGTACGTCATCATCGCCCACGACCTCTCGGTGATCCGGCATGTCTCGGACCGGATCGCGGTGATGTACCTCGGCAAGATCGTGGAGCTGGCCGACCGCAGCGCGCTCTACGAGGCGCCGATGCACCCGTACACCAAGGCGCTGCTGTCCGCGGTGCCGGTGCCCGATCCCAAGCGGCGTACCGAGCGCGACCGGATCCTGCTCAAGGGCGATGTGCCCTCGCCGATCAATCCGCCCTCCGGCTGCCGGTTCCGCACCCGCTGCTGGAAGGCGACGGAGGTGTGCGCCACCACGGAGCCGCCGCTGGTGGCCCTGCGGACGGGGCATCAGGTGGCCTGCCACCACCCGGAGAACGCCGAGGAGTCCGCCGCGGCGGGTACGGGTAACGCGTCAAGTGATCAGTAACACCTGACGACTTGGCAAAGTCCCGGGTAAAACGGGGCGGGAGAGTACAGAGTGAACACGGTTGTTTTCTTCATCCGTATGTTCGAAAGGACGGCTCATGGTGCTCTCCCGTTCTGTGCGTCGCACCCCCCGCCTGCTTGCCCTCGCCACCGCGGTCGTCGCGGCCGCCACGATGGCCACCGCGCCCGGCGCATCGGCCGATGCGCCCGGTGCATCGGCCGGTGCGCCCGGCGTGGGGGACCCGTACTTCCCCAAGCTGGGCAACGGCGGCTACGACGCCCTGCATTACGACCTCGGTGTCAGCTACGACCCCGAGAGCGGCCTCCTCGACGGCCGTACCACCCTCAAGGCCAAGGCCACCAAGAACCTCGACGCCTTCAACCTCGACCTTCAGAAGCTCACCGTCGAATCGGTCAAGGTGAACGGGCGGAAGGCGGCCTTCCGCAGAGCCGGCGACGAGATCACCGTCACCCCCGCCGCCCGCCTGCACAAGGGCGAGCGGTTCTCCGTGACGGTGACCTACGGCGGTATACCCCAGCCGCTCGGCGGCCCCATCATCTTCGGTTCCGACTACGGCTGGATGAAGACCAAGGACGGCGTCTTCGTGGCCTGCGAGCCCAACGCCGCCTCGACGTGGTTCCCCTCCAGCGACCACCCCGGCGACAAGGCCACCTACGACATCCGCATCGACGCTCCCAAGGGGCTGACCGGCATCTCCAACGGCCGTCTGGTCTCCTCGCACGTCAAGGGCGGCCGTTCGTACTCCCACTGGCGCGAGACCAAGCCGATGGCGACGTACCTGGCCACCGCCACCATCGGCAAGTTCGACGTCCGTACGGGCACCACCCCCGGCGGCATCCCCATCTACGTTGCCACCGACCCGACGCTGCCCACCGGCAAGGTCGATGTCTACGGCGTCACCGCCGAGGCCACCGACTACTGGTCGAAGGTCTTCGGCAAGTACCCCTTCGAGGAGACCGGCGCGATCGTCGACGACATGCCGGACGCCGGGTTCTCGCTGGAGGTGCAGTCCAAGCCGGTCTACTCGGCGGTGCGCAACGAGACCACCATCGTCCATGAGCTGGCCCACCAGTGGTTCGGCGACTCGGTGTCGGTGAAGACCTGGCCCAACATCTGGCTGAACGAGGGCTTCGCCACCTACGCGCAGTGGCTGTGGGACGAGCACAAGGGCCGTGCCAGCGCCCACGATTCCTTCCTGAAGGCCTACAACTCCCGCCCCGCCGACGACCCCTTCTGGAAGATCAAGGTCGGCAATCCGCAGCGTGACACGATGTTTGACGGCGCCGTCTACCAGCGGGGCGCGATGACGCTTCAGATGCTGCGCGAGCGCATCGGCGACAAGGCGTTCTTCAACCTGCTGCCCACCTGGACGCGTCAGCACCGCTACGGCAACGCGGAGACCTCCCAGTTCATCGCCCTGGCCGAGAAGATCTCGGGGCAGCAGCTGGACGATCTCTTCAAGACCTGGCTGCACACCGGCAGCAAGCCGGCGCTGCCCGGCAAGTAGACCCGGCGGGCCGGTTCAGTCGGCGTCCCGCTGGCCGCGGCGGCTGCGCAGCTGCTGCGGCCGCGGGAGATGCAGCCCGAGGTAGACGGCCCCCATCCGGAGTGCGAAGACCACCCCCGCCGAGACGGCCGCGGCGGGGGTGGCGCCCGTGCCGAGGTGGTGCAGCAGCAGGTAGCAGCAGGCGCCGGCCAGCGCGGCGATCGCGTAGACGTCCTCGCGCAGCAGCAGCGGCGGGAACTCGCCGCACAGCACATCGCGGATCACCTCGCCGGTGACCCCGGTCAGCACGGCCAGGATGATCACAGCCAGCGGGGTGGCGCCCGCCTCGATGGCGGCCCGGGCGCCGATCACGGTGACGACGGCCAGCCCGACCGCATCGACCACCAGCAGCGATTTGCGGGGCAGCGTCCAGAACCGCAGATAGGCCATGGTGCCCACGCCCACGCAGATGATCACGGTCAGCAGTACCCAGTCGTGCGTCCAGTACAGCGGCTGCCGGTCGAGGATGAGGTCGCGCAGGGTGCCGCCGGAGATGGAGGCGGCGAAGGCGAGCACCAGACCGCCGAAGGGGTCCATGTTGGCGCGGTAGGCGGCCAGCACCCCGCTCGCCGCGAAGGCCGCGACGCCGGCCAGGTAGAGGACGTGAAGCATGGCGCACATCATCGCAGGGACGGAACAAGGGGTTCCGCCCGAGGCCGTTAAAACTGACACTACCGGTCGGTAACTATCCGGTGTAGCGTGCAAGCCATGGCTCTGGTGACCATAGGCAACAGTGAGTTCGACCGCGACACCGCGGTCACCCGGCGCGCCCCCGGCGTCTACGACGCGTATCTCTCGGCCGGCTGGACGATCATCCAGGCGGTCAACGGCGGCTACCTCCTCGCCCTGATGGGCCGCGCCCTGGGCGACGCGCTCCCGCACCCCGATCCGCTCTCGGTCACCGCGCACTACCTCACCGCCTCCGTCCCCGGCCCCGCCGTCATCCGTACCGACGTGGTCCGCAGCGGCCGCACGATGTCCACCGGCACCGCCCGCCTCCTCCAGTTCGCCGAGGACGGCAGCGAGGTCGAGCGGCTGCGGGTGCTCGCCTCCTACGGCGACCTCGGCGCACTGCCCGACGACGTCCGTACGACCGCCAAGCCGCCCGCCATCCCGCCGTACGAGCACTGCCTGGGCGCCGACAATGCCACCGGCGGCCGGCCCGCCATCCCCGGCAGCACCGCCATCACCGACCGGCTCGCCCTCCGTCTGGACCCCGCGACCGCGGGCTGGGCCGTCGGCGCCCCGTCCGGCAAGGGCGAGATGCGCGCCTGGTTCGGCCTCGCCGACGGCCGCGACCCCGACCCGCTCTCCCTCCTGCTGACCGTCGACGCGCTGCCGCCCACCGCCTTCGAGATGGGCCTCTCCGGCTGGGTCCCCACCGTCGAACTGACCACCCATATCCGCCACCGCCCGGCGCCCGGCCCGCTCCGGGTCGCCATCACCACCCGCAATCTGGCGGGCGGTTTCCTGGAGGAGGACGCGGAGGTCTGGGACACCGAGGACCGACTGGTGGCGCAATCACGCCAGTTGGCGCGGACCCTGCCGGCGGCCTGACGCGGCGCGCCCGCCGCGAGGTACCGCGCCGGCCCCTATGGAGCGCCCTTTGCGCAGGTGACCCCCGGTAAGGGTGGGTTGAGCGTGACGCAAAAGCGCGCGCGGGGGCGCTGGGCCACGTGTCAGACTGATCGGCATGGGGGACGTACCGCTGACGCTGGAAGACGGCACCGTCGTATGGCTGCGGGCCGAGGAACCGGCCACCGCCGGGCAGCTCCCGCACCACGCCGCTGACAGCGAGGACGGCGAACTGGAGCTGCCCGACGCGTTCGGCTCCGCCCAGCCGGTCAGCGTGGACAGCCGGACGGCCCGGGCGCTGAGCCGCGGCGGGGAGGTCCTGGGGGAGGCGCTCCGTCCGCTCGGCGGCGTCCTCGGCCAGATCCACCGCTCGATCTCCAGCGGCAGCCACCGCCCCGACGAGGTCACCGTGGAGTTCGGCGTCACGCTCGGATCCGATCTGCGCCTGGGCGTGTTCTCCGGCAACGGCGAGGCGAGCTTCAAGGTCTCCGCCACCTGGAACCTGGGCGACGGCCGGGGGGACCCGGGCGGGGCGGCGCCGTGATCACAGGGGCAGGTCCGGACACCCCGCTCCAGCTGTCCTTCGCCTCCGTACGGCACGGCGAGCGGGCGGTCGGCGCGGGCGTACTGGTCGCCGAGCGGCTGGTCCTGACCTGCGCCCATGTCGTCAACAGCGCACTGGGCAGGGACCGTTTCACCCAGCAGGCCCCGGGCCCGGCCGACCCCGTCACCCTGCGGCTGCCCCATGTCGCCGCCGGCACGGACCTGACCGCCCGGGTGGTACGGGAGATGTGGGCGCCGCCCAGGGCCAGGGCGGCCGGCCGCGGACCGGTCGAGCCCGGACAGGTGCCCTACCACGGCGATCTCGCCGTACTGGAACTGACCGCCCCGCCGCCCGACGGCGCCGAGCCTGCCCCGTTCCTCCAGCACAACTACGCGGGCGAGACCATCGCGTTATGGGCCAGCGGCAATCCGCTGCCCACGCTCCGCGCCGTGCCCCGGGTCTCCGCACCGCCCTGGATCGCGCTCGATGTGCTCGGCGGCACCCAGGTCACCGAGGGCTTCAGCGGCGGACCCCTGTGGGACCGCGAACGGCAGGCCGTGGTCGGGCTGGTGGTGGCCGTGCACCAGGCCCCGGGGACGGCCGCTCCCGGAGACCGGCCGGCGACGATGTACGCCATCAGCGTCCCCGCCATCGAGGCCGAACTCCCCACGCTCCCGCCCTCGGCGGTGCCCACCGCCCGCCGCGGAGTCCAGCAGCTGCTCACCGCGCTGGAGCGGGTCCTGAAGGGCCGCGAGACGATCCTCGACTGCGAACAGCGGCTCGCCGCCCGGCTCGGCAGGCCCTCGGCGGGCCCGGCGGCCGACCTCGAACGGCTCGTCGGCCTCGCGATCAGCGTCCGCCGCGGCATCCCCGAACTCCTCGACCTGGTACGGGACTGTGAACCCCCGGGCACGGCCGGCCCGTACGACCCGCACGTCCGGCCCGTCCTCCACGGCGCCCGCGAGGACTGGGAACGGCTGCGCCGCGCCGCCCGTACGGTCCGCCCCGGCGAATACCTGACCACCCGCCAGCGCCGCGACCTGTCGGGGCTGCTGGCGCACTGCACCCGTACCGACCCCCGCACCCTGCTGGAACGCGTACTGCCGCACGCCCCCGAACTCCCCGCCGTCGCGGGCCTCGCCGACGCCATGGACGCACTGGAGGGCTTCGGTTCCGCCACCGGCGCGCCGGTGCCGCCGCTGCTCCAGGCCGTGGTGCGGATCAGTGTCGAGGAGCGCGCTGCCGGTGAGGTCTATCCGGCCGAGGATCTGGATGCCTGGGTCGAGCGGGTGGCCGGCCGGTCGGGGGTGGACGCGGCGGCGGTCAGCCAGTTCCGCGCCGATCTGGAGGCCGCCGCGGCACCGGTCCGCCCCGTGGCCCACGGCCTGGCCTGTGGCGGCGCCCGCCCGGCCGCGGTCGCCCCGCGCGTCCAGGTGGAGCTGCTGCCCACCGCCACCGGCCGCCGCTTCACGTACCAGATCTGGACCTTCGCCGACGGCCAGCCGCACCGCCTCGCGCTGGTCCGGGACGCCGAGGCGGGCAGTGAGCAGGTGGTCGACGACATCCGCCGGGTGCTGCGCACCGAAGTCCGCGAGGACCCGGAGACCGCCCTCGTGGAGTACTTCCTGCCGTGCGCCTGGCTCGGCCTCGACGTCGACTCCTGGGAGTCACCGGACAGCGACGAGGACGGGCCGTTCGCACCGGGCATCACCCGCCGGGTGGTGGTGCGCACCACCGAGCGCTCCCGGGAGAGCTACGCCGGCTGGAAACAGCGCACCGCCGCCCTGCCGTACGCCAAGCGCCTCGTCCTCGATCACCGGCACACCGACCGCAAGGTCGCCCGCGCCCAGCTGGAGGTGCACCGCGACGCCGGGACGGTGATCGTGGCGTGCGAACCGCACCACCACGGCACGCTGCTGCGCCAGTGCGTCCAGGCCGGTGTGCACACCGTGCTGTGGCACCGCGCCGAACACGGCGCACACATCGCCCGGGAGCTGCTGGCCCTGGTGGACGGTACGGACCACACGGAGGTCCCCGAAGTGGTGCGCCTGGAGCGGGCGAAGGCGATGGCCGAGCCGGAGAGCACCGCCCACCACGGCCGCCGGCTCTCCCTGCTCTACGACGCGCCGGACCACCGGCCCCCGCAACTCGCCCCGGACGCCTGGGCGTTGACGCAGCCATGAACGAGGAGAACGCAGCGGTGACCGGACAGAGCGCAGCAGGCGCACACGACGACCCGGTGGCGGAGCCGGAGGACTGGTGGGTCTTCCGCGGTCCGTCTGAGCTGCCCGCACCGCCGCCCTGGCGACGCTTTCCGGCCACCCGCGGTACGGCTCCCCGGGCTCCGTACCTCCTGGAGCGCAATGAGATCTCCGTCGTCAACGCCGCCCTGCATCTGCACCGCCCCCTGCTGGTCACCGGCCGTCCCGGTGCCGGCAAGAGCTCGCTGGCCCGTGCCGTCGCCGAGGAGCTGAAACTGGGCGAGGTGCTGCGCTGGTCGGTCAACAGCCGTTCCACGCTCCAGGACGCCCTCTACCGCTATGACGCCGTGGGCCGGCTGCGCGAGGCCTCGCTGCGCCGCGAGCGCGAGGCCCCCCGCGCCTCCGCGCGCCGCCCGCGGGCGCGGCGCACCGGTGCGGCCGGCGACATCGGCCAGTACCTGCGGCTCGGGCCGCTGGGCAGCGCACTGGCGGCCGACCGCCCCCGGGTTCTGCTCGTCGACGAGCTCGACAAGGCCGATATCGATCTGCCCAACGATCTGCTGGTGGTCCTGGAGGAGGGCGAGTTCGAGATCCCCGAGCTGGCCCGGCTGCCCGAGCACCAGCAGGAGGTCCAGGTCCTGCTGAGCGGCAGCCGCGAGCGGGTCGCGGTGCACCGCGGGGTGGTGCGCTGTGCGCACTTCCCGGTCGTCATCATGACCAGCAACGGCGAACGGGACTTCCCGCCCGCGTTCATGCGCCGCTGCGTACGGCTCGATCTGCCGGAGCCGACCGGCGACCGGCTGCGGAGGATCATCGAACACAACCTGGGCGCGCAGGCGGTGGCCGCCGCCGAGGACCTGATCGACCTCTTCCACCAGCGCTCGAAGACCCAGACGCTGGCAACCGACCAGCTGCTGGCCGCCGTCCACCTGCGCGTCAGCGGCGCCGACCTCAGCAGGGAAGAGCTGCTGGCCGCCGTGCTGCACCGTCTCGACGAGCCCATGTCGCCATGATCGACCGACTGCGACGGACGATGTCGGCCGCCGGCTACGACCTCGGGGCGACCGAGCTGCTCGAAGTGCTGTGGCTGGCGCGGGTGATGGAGGGGCGCGCGGCATCCGGGGCGCCGGAGGGGCCGGACGGACCGGAAGGGCTGGAAGGGCCGGACGGACCGGAGGAGTCGGGCGGGCCGGGGGAGGCTGGGGAGCCGGCGGAGACCGTGTGCGGCGAGCCGGCGCGGGACGGTGCCGGGGCCCTCGGGGCTGTTGCGGCCGACGATGGCGCGGAGGTACCAACGGCCGCCGACGGCGCTGACGATGATGCCGGCGGCTCCGCGGGCCCCGATGGCTCCGATGCCCTCGAAGACCCCGATGCCCCCGAAGACCCCGACGGCTCCAGCGGCGCCATTGACCCTGCCGCCCGGCCCGGAGCCGACGAACCGAGCCCTCCCGCCGCGCCTCCGGCCCCCGCCGGGCCGCCCCGCCGCGCCCTGTACGCGATGGGCAGCCAGGGCGGCGGGCCGGACGCGGACCGGGCCCGCCTCGCTCGGGTGCCCGGTGGCCGTGCGCTGCCCGACGCCCAGCAACTGGGCAGCGCATTACGCCCGTTGCGCCGGTCGCGGGACCATCCGCACCGCACCGTCACCGATGTCGAGGCCACCGTCCGGCTCGCCGCCGAGACCGGCTTCCTGGAGGTCGTCGCCCGCCCGGAGCAGGAGCGGCGCTGGTCGGCCGTGCTGCTGGTGGACTGTTCGCCGGCCATGCAGGTGTGGGGTTCGCTCGCCGCCGAGCTGCGTGCGCTGCTGATCCGGAGTGCAGCCTTCCGCTCGGTCCGGGTCCACCCGGTCGACCCCCAGGACCCCGGCGGCCCGGTGCCCCGCCGGCGGATCGCGGACGGAACGGTGACCTTTGTGCTGACCGACGGGACGAGCCCGGGGTGGCGCGCCCCGCAGGCCGTACGGGCGCTGGCCGACCGGGGCCGGAGCGGCCCGGTCGCCGTGCTGAACCCGCTGCCCCGCCGGCTGTGGCGCGCTACGGCACTGGACGCGCGGCCCCGGCTCCTCGCCGCCCCCGGCGAGTTCGACCACCCGGGCCGAATGGTCGTCTGTGATGCGCTGAGCGGTGAGCCCGACCCGGAGGCGGAGGGCCTGCTCGCGCTGCCCGTCCTGCACCCCACCGCCTCCGCGCTGGAGCAGTGGGCCGGCCTGCTCACCCGCCCCGGAGTGCCGCATCTGATCGACACGGCGCTGCTGGACGAGGTGCCCTCGCCCGTCCCGCCGCCCCAACCACACGGCACGGCCGAGGAGTTGCTGGCCCACTTCCGGGGCGCGTTCTCACCGGAGGCCTACCGCCTCGCGGTCCGTCTCTCCGCGATCCGGCCGCTGACCACGCCCCTGATGCAACTGGTCCGCGCCGCCACGATGCGCGAGGCGAGCCCCACCCATGTCGCGGAGATCCTGCTCGGTGGTCTGCTGGAGCGCACCGACCGGACGCGGGACGCGGTCGCCGCCCGGACGCTCGTCCGCGCCCTGGGCACCCCGTCGCTGGGCCGCACCGTCCAGCCCGTCTACGACTTCCGCCCCGGCGTACGGGAGCTGCTGTTCAGCGGGCTCGGCGCCGAACAGGCCGTCGAGGTCGTCGAGTCGGTCGGCCGGTCACTGGAGCCGTACATGGGACGGCTGCCCGACTTCCCGGTCCTGATGGGCGACGCCGAGGGGGAGGTGCGGCTGCACGCCACGGCGCGGGCGTTCGCCGTCCTGGCCAGTCCGGTGCTGGAGCGGATGGGCGGTGCGGTGCCGTCGCAGCGGGCCGAGGAGTCCCGGCCGCCGCGGCGGGGACTCGTCCCCTCGCCGCAGCCGCTGCGCTTCACCGTGCTCGGCCCGTTGCGCGCCTGGCGCGGGCAGCAGACACGCCTCGCGCTCGGCTCCCCCCAACAACGGGCGCTGCTCGCCGCCCTCCTGCTCCGCCGAGGCCGTACCGTCAGCGTGCAGGAACTGATCGCCGATCTCTGGGGGGACGAGCCCCCGTCCGCCGCGCGGGCCGCACTGCACACCTACGCCGCGCGACTGCGCAGGGCGTTCGAGGCGGACGGGGTGGTCGTCCTCAACGAGCGGGGCGGCTTTGCGCTGCGCCACCGGGACGGCAGCCCGCCCGCCCTCGACCTCGACGAGGCCGAGCTGCTGAGCGCGCGCTCCCGCAGCGCCGGCGTGCCCGACGAAGCCCGTCAACTGCGCGAGTCCGCCCTGGCGTTGTGGGACGGTGAGCCGCTGGCCGGGGTGCCCGGGCCGTTCGCCGAGGGGCAGCGGGCGCGGCTGGTGCGGTGGCGGAACGACCTCCTGGCCGAGGCCTGCCGCGCCGCGGCTCCGGGGGCCGCGACCGGTCCGGAGCCCCTTGCTCTGCCGCCCGCCCCGGAGCCGTTCGACGGGCGCACGGAGCAGATCGCCCTGCTGACCGGGCAACTGACGCGCACCGACGGCGGTGCGACGCCCTGCTGGGCCATCCACGGACCGGCCGGGGCCGGCAAGACGGCGCTCGCGCTGCGGGTGGCACACGAGGTCGCACCGCACTTCCCGGACGGTCAGCTGTTCTGGGACCTCCGGCGCAGGGAGCCGGCCGGCCTGGTGCACTGCCGCGCGCTGCTGGCCGAGCGCCGCGTGTTGGTCGTACTGGACGATGTGGCGGATGCCGAGGGGATCCTGTCCGCCCTCCTCCCGGGCCCGGCGGGCACACCGGGTGCGCCGCGCGGCGCCGTCCTGCTCACCGGCCGGCGCCGTCCCCGTTCCGGCGCGCTCACCGGCGCGCTCGCGCTGGACGCACGGTCCGCGGCCGGCCCCTTCGCGCTCCCGTGGTCCGACGGCCGGTTCACCCCGGAGGCGCGGCGCGCCCTGTGTCTGCTGTCCGTAGTGGACGGCATGGACCTGTCGGCCGGTGGCGCGGCCGCCCTGCTCGATGTGCCGGCGGCGCGGGGCCGGGCGCTGCTGGAGGACTTGCTGGCCGCCGGTGTGCTGGAGGAGGCGGCTCCCGGACGCTACCGGCACCGTGGCGCACTCCGGCAGCCCGCCCGCGAGACCGCCGCACAGGAGCTGTCCGGAGCGGAGCGGGAGGAGGCGCTGTCCCGTCTGGTGGCCTGGTACCTGGCCCTGGGACGGAAGGTGCACGAAACCCGCTATCCGGGCGAGCGGATGCCGTACGACCTCGTGCGGGTCTCCCCGCGGGACCTGCCGCCCCTCAAGGACGGCGCCGAAGCGCTCGCGGTCTGGGTCGCGGAGACGCCCCAGCTGCTCGCGCTGGTCCGGCAGATCGCGGTCGAGGCACCCCGGCTGGTCCGGCGGGCCGCTGACCTCCTGCTGCTCGCCCAGGTGACGGCGGATTCCGGGGCGCACGCCGCGGCGTTCGAGCCGGCCGCGCAGGTGGTGGCCGCCCGGGCGGCGAGGGCCGGCGACGCCCGGGCCGAGGCCCGGGCCCGGGTGGCGCTCGCCGACGCCTACGCCGCCATCGGCAGACTCGCGCGGGCCGAACGGGAGGCGCGGGAGGCCGGCCGGCTCGCCCGTGCCGCGAACGACCCGCTGTCGCTGTTCCGCGCCCCGCTCGTGGCCGGTGTCACCGCCCTCCAGCAGCGGCGCCACGACGACGCGGAGCGCCATCTCACCGCCGCCTGGGAGCGCTGCCGGCGCCGCAACGACCAGCTGGGCGAGGCCGCGCTGCTCGCCGCGCTCGCCCGGCTCTGGGCGTCGGGGACCGGCACCGGCAAGGACGCCGTGCTGTTCGCGGAGCGGAGCGTGGGCATCTACCACCGCTCCGGCCGCGGCACCCCGCGGCTCGCGCACGCCCGCTACGCCCGGTCCCAGGCACTGGCCGCCGCCGGCCGGCACGCCGATGCGCTGCGCGAACTCTTCGAGGCGCTGCCGCTGTTCGAGGAGGACCGGCAGCGCCTGTGGGCGGGGCGCACCCGCTGCCGGATGGCCGAGGAGATGGTCGCGCTGATCCGGCCGACCGAGGCCGTGGCGGCGGCCGAGGACGCCGCCAGGCGGCTGCTGGTGCCGGGCGGTGAGCGGTGGCGGGCCGATGCGCTGAACGTGCTGGGGCACGCCGAGACCGCCCTGGGCCGCAAGCAGAGCGCCCAGACCCACTGGCGCGAGGCGCTGGCCGTCTACGAGGCGTTCGGCGCCCCGGAGGCCCGCGACGTGCGGCCACTGCTGCGGGACAAGGGCGTCACGGCGGGTACGTCGGCGAGCGGTTCACGCGGCAGGGCCGTGTCACGCACCGCCCAGGTGGCGAGCACCGGTACCGCGCTGCGCGATCTGACCGCGGCCGTCCGTACGCTGCGCGACCAGCTCCGTCTCCAGGACGCCGGCCAGGGGGCGGACCGGAGCCCGGCCGGCGCCGTCGGCCGCCCCGCCCTCGAAGCCTTCGAGACCCTTGAGGCCGAACTCGCCTTCCGGGTGGCCGACTTCGAACGGACCGGCCGGGTGCCGCGCGACGAGCTCAGCCGGCTGCGGGCCGGCCTGGAGTCGCTGCTGGCCTCCGGGGCGCTGGGGGAGCCGGGCACCGGCGCGGCCGAGGCGGCCGGTGCGGTCCGTGAACTCAGCCGCTGTCTCGCGTCGTAGCGAGGGCCCGACCGCGGTCCGGCGGACCAGCGCACCGCGGCGCACTCCGGCCGCTGTGCGGGGAGCCGTGTCGCTCATGTTCAGAAATGTGCACTTTTGGCGCACGGGGAGAAGGGCGCGCGAGTGGGATGCGTGCGCCCCCGCGCCGGGCCTGCGCCCCTCCATTGCCTCGTAGAATCGTGCGCACCATGGTTTACCTCGACCACGCCGCCACCACCCCGATGCTCCCCGAGGCGGTGCAGGCGATGACCGCCCAGCTGACCGTCACCGGCAATGCGTCCTCGCTGCACGCCGACGGCCGGCGGGCCCGGCGCACCGTCGAGGAGGCGCGGGAATCCCTCGCCGCCTCGCTCGGCGCGCGCCCGAGCGAGATCGTCTTCACCGCCGGCGGCACCGAGGCCGACAATCTCGCGGTCAAGGGCCTGTACTGGGCGCGCCGCGCGGCCGATCCGGCCCGTACCCGGCTGCTCGCCAGCCCCGTCGAGCACCACGCCGTCCTCGACGCCGTCGAATGGCTGGCGGAGCAGGAGGGCGCCCGGGTCGAGTGGCTGCCGGTCGACAGCTACGGCCGGGTGCACGCCGAGGCGCTGCGCGAGGCCATCGCCCGCAACCCCGCCGATGTCGCGCTGGCCACCGTCATGTGGGCCAACAACGAGATCGGCACCGTCCAGCCGGTCCGTGAACTCGCCGAAGTGGCCCGGGAGTTCGGGATTCCGCTGCACGCCGACGCGGTGCAGGCGGTCGGCCAGCTGGAGGTCGACTTCGCCGCTTCCGGGCTCGCGGCGATGACGGTCTCCGGCCACAAGATCGGCGGCCCCTACGGCATCGGCGCCCTGCTGCTGGGCCGGGAGTACGCCCCGGTGCCGGTGCTGCACGGCGGCGGCCAGGAGCGGCACGTCCGCTCCGGCACCCTCGACACCCCCGCCATCGCCGCGTTCGCCGCCGCCGCCCGGTGCGCCGTCGCGCACCGCGAGGACTTCGCCCGCGACATCGGGGCACTGCGCGACGACCTGATCAAGGCGGTGCGTGCCGCGGCGCCGGACGCCGTCCTCGGCGGCGACCCGGACCCGGCCGGCCGGCTCCCCGCCAATGCGCACTTCTCCTTCCCCGGATGCGAGGGCGACTCCCTGCTGCTCCTCCTGGACGCCCAGGGCATCGCCTGCTCCACGGGCTCCGCCTGCACCGCCGGTGTCGCCCAGCCCAGCCACGTCCTGCTGGCGACGGGCATGTCCCCGGAGCTGGCCCGCGGCACCCTGCGCTTCTCCCTGGGGCACACCTCCACCGCGGAGGACGTGGCGGCGCTGGCCCACGCCATCGGCCCGGTGGTCGAGCGGGCCCGCAGCGCGGGGCTGAGCTAGGGCGAAGGCGCCCCGCGGGGCCGGCTCCCCCGCGCGGGCTTGCGCAGCTCGACGCGGACGAGCCGCAGATAGCGGCCCCAGTCCCAGTGCGGCCCCGGGTCGGTGTGGTCCGTCCCGGGGACCTCCGCATGGCCCACGATGTGTTCCCGGTCGGCCGGGAACCCGTACCGCCGGCAGAGGGCCGCGGTCAGTCGCGCCGACGACGCGTACATGTCCGCGGTGAAGGACTCCGGCCGGTCCACGAACCCCTCGTGCTCGATGCCGACGCTCCGCTCGTTGTAGCCGCGGTTCCCGGAGTGGAAGGCCACATCGAGCTCCCGCACCGTCTGGGCGATATGTCCGTCCCGGCGTATGACGTAGTGGGCCGCCGCCTCATGATCCGGGTCCTGGAACACGTCCAGCGCGGTCGCAAAGCTGCCCTGGACGACATGGATGACCACCCGGTCGATCCCGTAGTCCGCGGGCCGGTCCGCCCGCCGGTAGTTCTCCGGGGACGCCTCGACCCACTGGGCGCCCCGGAAATCGACCGCGCCCGGTGTGCGCGGTTTGTCGTTCCCCGGCAGCTGCCACCACCAGTGCCGCAGCTCGTCCCGCGCCGTGAGCGCCACGGCCCCGGCGGCCAGCACCCCGCCGCCCCCGACCCACAGCGCCCGCCGCCGGGTGAGCCCGGACGAACCATCCTCGCCGCTGCCCCCGCTGCCCCGTTCCCCAGCCCGTTTCCCCATGCGCTGCATAACGCTTTCCGCCCTGTCAGCGGTTCCGTCTACTCTGGACTGGCTATGACTGATGACGCCCCCCGCCGCCTCCGCGTACTCGCCGCCATGTCCGGCGGTGTCGACTCCGCCGTCGCCGCCGCCCGCGCCGCCGAGGCCGGCCATGATGTGACCGGCGTGCATCTCGCGCTCTCCGAGAATCCGAAGTCGTTCCGCACGGGTGCCCGCGGCTGCTGCACGATCGAGGACTCGCACGACGCCCGCCGCGCCGCCGACGTCATCGGCATCCCCTTCTACGTCTGGGACCTCGCCGAGCGGTTCCGCGAGGACGTGGTCGACGACTTCATCGCCGAGTACGAGGCGGGGCGCACCCCGAACCCCTGCCTGCGCTGCAACGAAAAGATCAAGTTCGCCGCGCTGCTGGACAAGGCCCTGGCGCTGGGCTTCGACGCGGTGTGCACCGGCCACTACGCCACGGTCGTGGTCACCGAGGACGGCACCCGCGAGCTCCACCGCGCCTCCGACATGGCCAAGGACCAGTCCTACGTCCTCGGCGTCCTCGACGACCGCCAGCTGGCGCATGCGATGTTCCCGCTCGGCGACACCCGCACCACCAAGGCCGAGATCCGCGAAGAGGCCGCCCGCCGCGGCCTGTTCGTCGCCAAGAAGCCGGACAGCCACGACATCTGCTTCATCGCCGACGGCGACACCCAGGGCTTCCTCGCCAAGCGGCTCGGCGCGGCCGAGGGCGACATCGTCGACGAGGACGGCAACCGCCTCGGCACACACGAGGGCGCCTACGGCTTCACGATCGGCCAGCGCAAGGGCCTGCGGATCGGCCACCCGGCGCCCGACGGCAAGCCGCGCTACGTCCTCGACATCTCCCCGGTGGACAACACCGTCACCGTCGGCCCCGTCGAAGCCCTCGACGTCACGGCCCTCACCGCGATCCGCCCCCGCTGGTGCGGCCGCCCCCCGACGGCCGGCCCCGCCACGTACACCGCCCAGCTCCGCGCCCACGGCGGCGAGACCGAGGTCACCGCCGAGCTGGTCGACGGCGGCGAGGTCCGGGTGACCTTCACCGAGCCCGTCCGCGGCGTGGCCCCCGGCCAGGCCATCGTGCTCTACGACGGGACCCGGGTGGTCGGCTCCGCCACGATCGCCACCACGGAGCGCCGGGCGCGGGCGGGGGCGTAGCCGGAGCGTCAGCGGCCTACACGGATCACCGGCGGCCGGTGGGGCGGCACCAGGTGCCGCCCCACCGGTGTCCGCTCAGACGGCTTCCGGTGCGACCTGCGCGTAGGCGAGGAAGGACGCCCAGGAGGCGGGGGCGACGGTGAGGTGGGGGAGCGAGGTGTCCTTGGAGTCGCGGATGTGGACGGTGTCGGGGCAGGCGGCCACCTCGATGCAGGCTTCGCCCTCGCTGCCGCTGTAACTCGACTTCCGCCAGGCGACGGCGACTTCGATACAGGCTTCGCCGTCACCGCCGCTGTAGCTGCTCTTGAACCACGCCAGTTCGGTGTTCATGCTGATGCTTCTCCTGTCAGCAGACGCTGAATGAAGGCTCGCGACGCTTCGGCGTCATGGGCCTGCGATCGGATTGTCCCGTACCGGTGGCTCAGTACGCTGACGTCGTCGGGATCTGTCAGGAAGTAGCTCCCCTGCTGACCCTCGACGTAGCCGATGGTGTGGTGGTCCCGCGTTTCCAGCAGGGTCATTGGGCCGTCTGCGCCAGCGTGGCTCTGCCGGGAGAGCGGCATGATCTGGATCTGGACGTTGTGAAGCTCCCCGAGCTTGAGGAGGTTCCTCAACTCGCCTTCCCAGACTCGCTGTCCACCGATCTTCCGCATGATCACGGGTTCCTCCAGGACGAAGGTGATCCGGCACGCGGGCTTACGCGTCAGCAGCTCCTGTGTGAGCAGTCTGGCCTGAACGACTTTGTCGATCTCTTCGTCGTCCAGGCTCGGGCGCCGAGACCGGAACACCGCCCGCGCATACTCCTCCGTCTGCAACAGCCCGTGCAGGAAGTGCGTCGAGTACGCATGCAGAGCCAACGCCTCCGCCTGCAAGTTCACATACTCCTCCGCCCACGCCGGATGATGCTTCTCCGCGACATCCGGGATCAGTACGCGCAGCACGCCGCCCGCGTCGAGCGCCCCGTCCACCGCGTCGACGTAACCCGGCTTCGGTGGCCGTTCGCCGCGTTCGACCATCGCGATGAGGGATTCGGAGTACGGGATGAGGGCGGCCAGTTCACGGCGCGTCATCTCGCGTTGTTCGCGCAGGAACCGGGACTGCTTCCCGAAGATCCTGAGGCTTACGGGTGGTTCGTCGTTGTGGGGCATCGCACACCTCGCACAGTTGCAGCGTGGTGACGCACAGTCGCGCCGTTCCTGTGGCCAGGCTAGATGCGCGCGCAGATGCTTGTCCGCATGATGAACGAACCACCAGGATCCGAACTTTCCGCACCGTCCGATGCTTCCGAACGTGCCGCTCCGCGGCTGAGGCTGCTGCCCTGGACCACTCCGGATGACCGGTCCTGCTTCCTGATCACCGACGGTGCGGGCGGGCCGGTGTCCGACCTCGCCGACAGCATCGAGGAGATGCAGTTGGACATCGGCGAGGAACTGTTGCGCCACGCGCGGGCGATGCACGCCGACCCGAAGGTGCCGGACCGTGAGTTCCGCTACCTCTCGCGGCGGCTCGCCGAGGCGCTGGGCGATGCGCTGCGCGTTGCCCGTAACTGACCTCGTTACCCGGTACTCGGGGAACTGACAAATGTCATGGCGAAGCCGGGACAGTCGGAACTGCCGGTGGGTCCGGGCCGTGGACGAAGCTGAGGGCGTCGTGGGAACGACGAGACCAACACCAGTTCACCAGTTCACTGTCCGATGGGGGAGTACGCCGTGAGTCAGCGCGAGAGTCAGCACGAGGCCGTCGCCGGGGAGAAGCCGGGCAATGCGCTCGTGAAGAGCCTGGCGCCGCTGATCGTGGACGCGGGGATCCCGATCGCCTCGTACTACCTCCTCAGCTCCGTTTTCGGGCTCAGCACGGTGGCCGCGCTGGGCTGGAGCAGTGTGGTGCCCGCCGTGCGCACGGTCTGGGAGCTGGTCGCTCGCCGCGGCGTCAATGGGCTGGCGCTGCTGATGCTGATCGTGAACGCGGTCGGGCTGGCGATGAGCGCGGTGGCCGGGGACGCGCGGCTGATGATGGCCAAGGACAGCGCGGTGAGCAGCGTCATCGGGATCGCGATCCTGCTTTCGGTACGCGGCCGGCGGCCGCTGATGACCACGGGGCTCAAGCCGTGGGTCACCAAGGGGAGCGCGGCCGGGAACGCCGCATGGGACCGGCTGATGGCCGGCTCGGAGCGGTTCCGCCGGGCCGAGCGCAGGTTCTCGGCGATCTGGGGCGCGGCCCTGCTGACCGAGTGCGTGGCCAAGGTCATCGGCGCCTACACGCTGCCGGTGGACACGATGGTCTGGCTGGGCACGGTGCTGACCGTGGTGGCCGTCCTGCTGGCCATGTTCCTCGCCGGGGGCAGCTCCGCCGACCCGATGGAGAAGATGGTCAAGGCCGAGATCGAGCGCGCTGCCGGTGACGCTCAGGAGGCAGCGGGGGCGGCCGCGGAGGACGGGCCGGCCGTCGCGATGGCGTCGGCCGGCTGACGACGGGCGCCGGATGCCGCACCGCGGCGCGCCGGAAGGCCCTGTGAGGTGCGGCACAGCGCGGTCCCGGGCCGGGCTCGCGGGCAGGCGGCGCTTGCGGTGCGCTGACCTGCGGCCACGGGGTGGCGAAGAGGGTGGCCGGGGGAGCCGGTGCAGGGCGCGGGATTGCGTACGTGAACGGGGTGTCGCCCATCCCACAGTCGGCGGGACGGGCCCGGCCCATAGTGTCGGTGGAACGAGGGACGTCAGAAGCAGTTGTACGAAGGAGCGGTGACGCCGAGGGTCCGCAGCAAGTTGAGGGACACATGAGGGGGCGTCACGGTCCGGACTGCGGGCGGCCTTTCCTCGGCCACGAAGGGAACACAACCATGTCGACTGTGCAATCAGAGGTCACGCCCGGCGTTCATACGGCCGGGCCGGCCTCCCTGTACGCGGAGCTGGTCCGGCGCAATCCCGGAGAGCCCGAGTTCCACCAGGCGGCCCTGGAGGTGCTGGAGACGCTGGCCCCGGTGCTGGCCGCCCGCCCGGAGTTCGCCGAGGCGAAGATCCTGGAACGGATCTGTGAACCGGAGCGGCAGATCATGTTCCGGGTGCCCTGGCAGGACGATTCCGGGACGGTCCGGGTCAACCGGGGCTTCCGGGTGGAGTTCAACAGCGCGCTCGGCCCGTACAAGGGCGGGCTGCGCTTCCACCCGTCGGTGAATCTGGGGATCGTGAAGTTCCTCGGCTTCGAGCAGATCTTCAAGAACTCCCTGACCGGGCTGAACCTCGGCGGCGGCAAGGGCGGCAGCGACTTCGATCCGCGCGGCAGATCGGACGCCGAGGTGATGCGCTTCTGCCAGGCGTTCATGACCGAGCTGCACCGCCATCTCGGGGAGCACACGGACGTACCGGCGGGCGACATCGGCGTCGGCGGCCGGGAGATCGGCTACCTCTTCGGCCAGTACCGGCGGATCACCAACCGCTGGGAGGCCGGTGTGCTCACCGGCAAGGGGCTGTCCTGGGGCGGCTCCAAGGCCCGTACCGAGGCCACCGGTTACGGCAATGTGCTCTTCACCGAGGAGATGCTCAAGCAGCGCGGCGAGGAGCTGGACGGCCAGCAGGTGGTGGTCTCCGGCTCGGGCAATGTCGCCCTGTACACCATCGAGAAGGCGCAGTCGCTCGGCGCCCACGTGCTGACCTGCTCGGACTCCGGCGGCTATGTCGTCGACGAGAAGGGCATCGACCTGGCGATGCTGCGGCAGATCAAGGAGGTCGAGCGCGGCCGGGTCGGTGAGTACGCCGAGCGGCGCGGGGTGTCGGCCAAGTACGTGCCCGGTGGCCGGGTGTGGGACGTGGCCTGCGACGTGGCGCTGCCGTCGGCGACCCAGAACGAGCTGGACGAGGACGCCGCCCGGATCCTGGTCCGCAACGGCGTCAAGGCGGTCTCCGAAGGCGCCAACATGCCGGCCACACCGGAGGCCGTGAAGCTCCTCAAGGAGGCCGGGGTGGCCTTCGGCCCGGGCAAGGCGGCCAACGCCGGCGGGGTGGCGACCAGTGCGCTGGAGATGCGGCAGAACTCCACCCGCGAGGCGTGGTCGTTCGAGCGTACCGAGGGCGAACTGGCGTCGATCATGCGCGGGATCCACCGCACGTGCTACGAGACCGCCGAACGCTTCGGGCTGCCCGGTGACTATGTCGCGGGCGCCAACATCGCCGGCTTCGAGCGGGTGGCGGACGCGATGCTCGCCCAGGGGCTGATCTGACCGGGGAGTGGCCGGGAGAGACCGGTCCGGGGCGGCACCGGCGGCGCCGCCCCGGACCCCGCTCGTAGGGTGACCGCATGAATATCTGCGTCTTCTGCTCCGCCGCCGACCTCGGTGACCGTTATGTCATCCCCGCCCGCGAGTTCGCCGAGCTGATCGGCAAGGGCGGGCATGCGCTGGTCTGGGGCGGTTCGGACACCGGGCTGATGAAGGTCATGGCCGACGGGGTGCAGGAGGCCGGCGGCAAGCTGATCGGGGTCTCCGTGGAGTTCCTGGCGCACAAGGCATACGCGGGCGCCGACGAGATGCTCGTCACCAAGGACCTCGCCGAGCGCAAGGCACAGATGCTGGCGCGCGCCGACGCCATCGTGATCATGGTCGGCGGTACCGGCACGCTGGACGAGGCCACCGAGATCCTGGAGCTGCGCAAGCACGGGCTGCACACCAAGCCCGTGGTGCTGCTGAACACCGCCGGTTTCTACGACGGGTTGAAGGAGCAGTTCCAGCGGATGGAGGCGGAGGGGTTCCTGCCGCTTCCACTGACCGAGCTGGTCTTCTTCGCCGAGGACGGGGTGGGCGCGCTCGCGTATCTGGAGGAGAGGGCGGGCGTGCAGGGCTGACCTGCCCGGTCCGGTCCCCGGGGCCGCGGACCGCGCGGGCCGTCGGCTCCTGAGGGCCGCCCCCTCGCTCGTTAGGATCGCCCCATGGGTACGCACTTGATCACGGGCGCAGGGTCGGGCATCGGAGCGGCGGTCGCACGGCGGCTCGCGGAGCGCGGGGAGGACCTGTGGCTGCTGGCGCGCAACGCGGTCCGGGCGAAGGAGCTGGCCGAGCAGTTCCCCGGCGCCCGCACGCTCGTGGGTGACCTCGACCGTCCGGAGAAGCTGTCCTGGGCCCTGGGGCAGCAGCCGCTCCCGGACCGCCTCGACTCCCTCCAGCACATCGCGGGCGTCATCGAGCTGGGCGCGGTCGGCGATCTGCCGGCCAAGGCCTGGCAGCGGCAGCTCGCCGCCAACCTCGTCGCCCCCGCCGAGCTCACCCGGCTGCTGCTGCCGCTGGTACGGGTCGCCAAGGGGCATGTGGTCTTCGTCAACTCCGGTGCGGGGCTCAATGCGCACGCCAACTGGAGCGCGTACGCCGCGAGCAAGCACGGCCTGAAGGCGCTGGCCGATGCGCTGCGTGCGGAGGAGCACGGCAACGGTGTGCGGGTGACGTCGGTCTACCCGGGGCGTACGGCCACGCCGATGCAGGAGAGCACCCACCAGCAGGAGGGCAAGGAGTACGACCCCTCCCGCTGGATCGACCCGGAGTCGGTCGCGACGGCCGTCCTCACCGCCATCGATCTGCCGCGGGACGCGGAGATCAACGATGTCTCGGTGCGTCCGGGGCGCTGAGCCGCCGGGCGCGGCGACGTACGCTGCATGAGTGAGCACTGAAGCGAAGCCGAGCGCCGCGGCGGGCTGCGGGTTCCGCGAGATCCGGGGGCTCGTGGCCGAACTGGGCCGTCGGCTGGACGCCCATCAGCGCAGCCGGATCGCCGAGCTGGACCTGACGCCGACGCAGGCCAAGGCGCTGGAGGAGCTCGGTGAGCCGAAGACCGCGCGGGAGCTGGCCGGGGCGCTGTGCTGTGAGCCGCCGAATGTCACCTATGTCATCTCAAAGCTGGAGAAGCAGGGCATGGTCGTACGGCAGCCGCACCCGCTGGACGGGCGCGCCAAACAGCTCGTACTGACCGAGGCGGGGCGGGAGTTGCGGCTCGGTCTGCTGCGGCGGATGGGGACCGCCTCGCCGCTCGGCCATCTGTCGCACGAGGAGCGGGCGGCGCTCCGCGACGCTCTGCTGAAGGCGTTGGGGCGCGAGGGCTGAGGCCGGCTGCGGGGCCTGCGCGGCCGGGGGTGACGGGTGGGCGCGCCCGCCCCGCCGCCGCATACCCTTCCTGGGTGAGCGAGAACAGCAAGTACGCGTGGGGCCCGGGCGCGGCGACCGGGATCGGATCGATGCCGGGCGGTGACGCACGGGAGGCGGCGAAGACCGTCACCGGGTCGCTGGAAACCTTCCCGTATCTGCCGGAGCTCCCGGCGCGGGGACCCGGCGCCGACATGATCGGCCGGACCCTCGGCCTGCTCGTCGAGGTCTACGGGCATGTGGAGCCCAGCGGCTGGCGGATCAGCGACCGGCCCGGCCGCGACACCCGGCGCGCCCACTCCTGGCTCGGCGAGGACCTCGACGCACTGGAGGAGTTCACCCAGGGGTACGAGGGGCCGCTGAAGGTCTCGGCGGTCGGACCGTGGACCCTGGCCACCGCCCTGGAGCTGCGCAACGGCGAGGCGGCCCTCAGCGACCCCGGCGCCTGCCGCGATCTCGCCGCCTCCCTGGCGGAGGGGCTGCGCGGCCATCTCGCGGACGTACGGCGGCGGGTGCCCGGCGCGCGGGTCGTGGTGCAGCTCGACGAGCCGTCGCTGACCGCGGTGCTCCAGGGGCGGGTGAAGACCGCGAGCGGCTACCGGACCCACCGGGCCGTGGACCGGGCGGTCGTCGAGGACGCGCTGCGCACTCTCGTCGGGGTCGCGGACGGCGGTCCGGTGATCGTCCACTCGTGCGCGCCCGAGGTGCCGTTCGCGCTGCTGCGGCGGGCCGGCGTCACGGGCATCTCGTTCGATTTCGCGCTGCTCACCGAGCGTGAGGAGGAGGCGATCGGCGAGGCGGTCGAGGGCGGTACCGCGCTGTTCGCGGGCGTGGTGCCGGGCGTGGACGGCCGATTGTCAGACCCTGCCGGTAGCGTCATGGGTGTCAGGACGCTGTGGCGCAGGCTGGGGCTGGCGCCGGGGACTCTGGGCGAGTCCGTGGTCATCACCCCGTCGTGCGGACTGGCGGGCGCTTCGCCCGCATATGCCCGCTCGGCTCTCGCCCACTGCGTCCGGGCGGCGAGATCACTCGTAGACAACCCTGAGTGACCGCACTCAAGGACACGGGAGGACAAGACGGTGGCTGGCGAACGGCACGCAGCGCAATCCGAGGTGCCCGCAGCGGCGCGGGAGCAGCACGCGCAGCTCGCTGAGCAGATCGAGGAGCACCGCTTCCGCTATTACGTGAAGGACGCCCCGGTCGTCAGCGATGCGGAGTTCGACAGGCTGCTGCGCTCCCTGGAGGCACTGGAGAACGAGCACCCGGAGCTGCGCACTCCGGATTCCCCGACCCAGAAGGTCGCCGGCGCGTACGCCACGGAGTTCACCGAGGTCGCACACCGCGAGCGGATGCTCTCGCTCGACAACGCCTTCGACGACGAAGAGCTGGCGTCCTGGGCCGAGCGGATCGCCGGTGAGCTGGGCGGCGCCCCGCACAGCGCCGGGTACCACTTCCTGTGCGAGCTCAAGGTCGACGGTCTCGCCGTCAACCTCACCTACGAGCACGGCCGGCTGACCCGCGCGGCCACCCGAGGCGACGGCCGTACGGGCGAGGACATCACCCCCAACGTCCGTACGATCGCCGAGATCCCGCACCGCCTCAAGGGCGACCGGATCCCGGCCCTGGTCGAGGTGCGCGGGGAGGTCTACTTCCCGATGGAGAAGTTCCTCGTGCTCAACGAGCGGCTGGTCGCCGAGGGCAAACCGCCGTTCGCCAACCCCCGTAACGCCGCGGCCGGTTCATTGCGCCAGAAGGACCCCAAGGTCACCGCGGGCCGCCCGCTGCACATGGTCGTCCACGGCCTCGGCGCCCGCGACGGCCTGGAGATCGACCGGCTCTCGGAGGCGTACGGCCTGCTCAAGGAGTGGGGCCTGCCGACGGCCACGCACAACACGGTCGTCGACTCCCTGGCGAAGGTGCGCGAGTTCATCGCCCACTACGGCGACCCGGAGACCCGCCGGACGGCCGTCGAGCACGAGATCGACGGGGTGGTCGTCAAGCTCGACGAGATCCGCCTCCAGGGCCGGCTGGGCTCCACCTCCCGGGCGCCGCGCTGGGCGATCGCCTGGAAGTACCCGCCGGAGGAGGTCAACACCAAGCTCGTCGACATCCGCGTCG
The DNA here is from genome assembly GCF_055575375.1 of Streptomyces sp. NPDC034111. Taxonomy (NCBI): domain Bacteria; kingdom Bacillati; phylum Actinomycetota; class Actinomycetes; order Kitasatosporales; family Streptomycetaceae; genus Streptomyces; species Streptomyces sp. NPDC034111. The sequence goes on from NZ_JBVIST010000024.1 coordinate 34,353, forward strand.
GCGTCGGCCGTACCGGCCGGGTCACGCCGTACGCGGTGGTCGAGCCGGTGACGGTGGCCGGCTCCGAGGTGGAGTTCGCGACGCTGCACAACCAGGACGTGGTCAAGGCCAAGGGCGTGCTGATCGGGGACACCGTCGTCATCCGCAAGGCCGGCGATGTCATTCCGGAGATCCTTGGACCGGTCGTCGATCTGCGGGACGGCACCGAGCGGGAGTTCGTGATGCCGGCCGAGTGCCCCGAGTGCGGGACGGCGCTCCAGCCCGCCAAGGAGGGCGATATCGACCTGCGGTGCCCCAACACCCGTTCCTGCCCTGCCCAGATCCGTGAGCGGCTGTTCTATCTGGCCGGCCGCAAGTGCCTGGACATCGAGAACTTCGGCTATGTCGCGGCCACGGCGCTGAGCCAGCCGCTGGAGCCCGCCGAGCCGCCGCTGAAGGACGAAGGGGATCTTTTCGGCCTCTCCGTCGAGCAACTGCTGCCCATCAAGTCCTATGTCCTCGACCCCGATTCCGGTCTGCCCAAGCGCGATCCGAAGACCGGCGAGGAGAAAATCGTCACGTTCTTCGCCAACCAGAAGGGCGAGCCGAAGAAGAACACCCTGGCGATGCTGGAGAACATCCAGGCCGCCAAGGAGCGTCCGCTGGCCCGGATCCTCACCGGACTGTCGATCCGGCACGTGGGTCCGGTGGCGGCCGAGGCGCTGGCGCGGGAGTTCCGTTCCATCGACCGCATCCGGGACGCGGACGAGGCGGAGCTGGCCGCCGTGGACGGCGTCGGGCCCACCATCGCCGCCTCGTTGAAGCAGTGGTTCACCGAGGACTGGCACCAGCAGATCATCGAGAAGTGGCGGGCCGCCGGCGTCCGAATGGAGGAGGAGCAATCGGGTGATGAGGGCCCGCGTCCTCTGGAAGGCGTCACCGTCGTCGTAACGGGCACACTTCAGTCACACACCAGAGATGGCGCGAAAGAGGCCCTCCAGAAGCTCGGAGCGAAGGTGACCGGTTCCGTTTCGAAGAAGACCGGTTTTGTAGTGGTGGGCGAGAACCCCGGCTCGAAGTACGACAAGGCCATGCAGTTGAAGGTCCCCGTCCTGGACGATGACGGCTTTGCAGTGCTGCTGGAACAGGGTCCCGAGGCAGCACGGGCGGTAGCCGTCACTCCGCCTGAGGAGGAGTGAGGTGTCACCCCATCGGCGCATACCAGATTGATCCCGGACGCCGGGTCGCATTCGGGCAACCGTCGTGGATCGGTGCCCGCGGCGGCCTTCTGCGGCCTAACCTTGAGAGGTGCGCCTGCCGTGGCGCGGGCTCAGCCGGCTGTGAGAGGGATCGGAATGAAACCGACCGACAGCGCCGCTCCGGCGTCGCGGCTCCGGCGGCTCGTCGTGCCCGCGCTGCCAGCGACCATCGTCACTGTGGCGGGCCTCGCGCTCGCCACAGGCGTGATACGGACCCTCGTCGAAGGTGATGCGCTGTTCCCCGGCGGATCCGTGGGCTGGTCGCTGGCGATCCTCACCGGCGTCATCGTCGGTCACCTGGTCGCCCTCGGCCGCGAACGCTGGTGGGGCGGCACGGGTTCCGGCGCCGCCCTCGCCCTCGCCGTCCTGCTGCTGTACGGCTGGGTGCCGGCCACGCTCGTCAGTCTCTCCGTGGTCGTGCTCGTCGGCGCCGCCCGGCGGCACCGCTGGCGACAGGCCGTGGTGCACGGTGCCGTGGACATCCTCGGCATCGGCGCCGCGGCGCTCGGCCTCGCGGCGTTCGGCGTGGTCTCCAGCGTGCGGCACCCCTGGTCCCCCAAGGCCTGGGATCTGACCGTCCTGCCCGAGGTCCTCGTCATTGCGGCCGGCTATCTCCTCGTCAGCCGCGCCCTGTTGTGGATCAGCCTCGCGCCGCGCAGCGGCACCCTGCCCGCGATCCCGCGAACGGCCGTCGTACGCCAGGCCCTTGTCGGCACCGCGCTGCTCGGCATCTCCCCGCTGATCGCCATCTGCGCGGTGCACGCCCCCCTGCTGCTGCCGCTGTTCGCGGTCCCGCTGATCGCGCTGGACTCCACGCTCTGGATAGCCCGCGCCCGCGCCGAGGAGCAGCTGCGCGATCCGCTCACCGGACTGCCCAACCGCCAGTGGCTGCTGGAGCGCACCTGGACCGCCCTGGACGAGGCCGAGGGCGCGGGCGTCCGCTCGGCGCTGGTCCTCATCGACCTGGACCGCTTCCGCTCCGTCAACGACACCCTCGGCCACCTCGCCGGCGACCGCCTGCTGCTACAGATCGCCGACCGCCTGCGGCACGCCCTCCCACGCGGCGCCGAGGCGGCCCGGCTCGGCGGCGACGAGTTCGCCGTCCTGCTGCCCACCACCGACTCCCTCACCAGCTCCCAGCGGGTGGCCCGCAACCTCGTCGCCGCCCTCGGCTCCCCGCTGGACCTCGACGGACTGACCCTCGTACTGGAAGCCAGCGCGGGGGTCGCGGTCTTCCCCGACCACGCGCTGGACGCCGAAGGGCTGCTGCGCCGCGCCGATGTGGCCATGTACCAGGCCAAGCGGGACCGCAGCGGTGTCGAGCTCTACGAGGCCAAGCGCGACGGCAACACCCCCGACCGGCTCGGCCTGTTGGGCGATCTGCGGCGCGCGCTGGACGCCGGCGATGTCGAACTGCACTACCAGCCCAAGGTGGGCTTCGACGGACATGTCGCCGGACTGGAGGCGCTGGTCCGCTGGGTGCATCCGGACCGCGGACGGGTGCCACCGGACGAGTTCATCGCCATCGCCGAGTCCTCCGGGCTGATGCCCAGGCTGACCGAGTACGTCCTGGAGACCGCGCTCGCCCAGGTGGCGCGCTGGCGGGGGATGGGCCTGGAGGTCCCGGTCGCCGTCAATGTCTCCCCGCGCGATGTGCACTCCCCGGGCTTCGCCGGCGCCGTCGCGGCCCGGCTGGCCCGACATCGCGTCCCACCGGGCGCCCTCCAACTGGAGATAACCGAGCATGTCCTCCTGGAGGACCCGCAGCGGGCCGCCGACACCCTGGCCGGACTCACCGCCCACGGCGTGAAGATGTCGCTCGACGACTTCGGCACCGGCTACTCCTCCCTGGTCCATCTGAGGCGCCTCCCGGTCAGCGAGCTGAAGATCGACCGCTCCTTCGTGGCCAGGCTCGCCGTCGACACGGAGGACGCCGAGATCGTCCGCTGCACCCTGGACCTCGCCCACTCCCTCGGCCTCCTGGTCGTCGCCGAGGGGGTCGAGGACGACGAGACCTGGGAGCGCCTGCGCGACCTCGGCTGCGACGCCGTACAGGGCTGGCTGGTGGCGGCGGCGATGCCACCGGACGAGACCACGGCCTGGCTGAGGGCCCGCGGTGAGCACGGCTGGCACCGCGAGTCGGAGACGGCCGCCCTGGCGGCGGAGAAGGCAGCTGAGCGCCCTTCGGGACAGGTCCTGAAGTGACCCGGCCACCGGCCGTCCCGTGTCCCCGCTCCGAGAACGACCAGAACCACCAGAACGAAGAGAACGGCGAGAACGACCGGAACCACCGGAACGACAACAGCGACCGGAACGACGAGAACGACCGGACCGACGCGACGGAGCAGCGCGACGAGACCGACGCCACCGACGCCACCGACACGTCCGACCGGACCGATCACCCCGACCGGACCGATCACCGGCCCGACGCACACCGCACCGCCGACGAGACCGACGCGACCCGCGACGGATCCGTGTCCGACCGCGACTGACCCGTCGACCGACCCGTCGACCGACCCGCGACACCCCCGGGCCGGGGCCGTCCTGGCAGGCCGGCCGCCGGCCCGTGACGGCCGGCCGCCGGCTCGCGGCACCCGGCGGCCGGTCCTGGCGGCGGCCCGCTCCCGGCGTCCCCCGGCCGCCGCCGGCGAAAGCGTTTCGCGGCAGCTCCGCCCTACGCCATAGGATTGGGCCGGAAAAGTTCACAGGAGCATTCGAGCATCCGCCTGGACGCGCGCCTGGAACACTCCGCCCGGAACACTCCGCCAAGAACACCAGAGGATCGCTGCATGCCTGGCATCACGCGCGAGGAGGTCGCCCACCTCGCCCGGCTGGCACGTCTGGAGCTGAAGGACGAAGAGCTCGACCACTTCGCCGGACAGCTCGACGACATCATCGGCGCGGTCGCCCGCGTCTCCGAGGTCGCCGACCAAGACGTACCGCCGACCTCCCACCCGCTGCCCCTGACCAATGTCATGCGGCCGGACGAGGTCCGTCCGTCGCTGACCCCCGAGCAGGCGCTCTCCGGCGCCCCGGCCCAGGAGCAGCAGCGTTTCAAGGTGCCGCAGATCCTGGGGGAGGAGTGACCGACATGGCAGACCTGATCAAGCTCACCGCCGCCGAGATCGCATCGAAGATCGCGGCCGGCGAGGTCACCGCCGTCGAGGTGACCGAGGCGCACCTGGCCCGCATCGAGGCCGTCGACGAGAAGGTGCACGCCTTCCTGCACGTGGACCGCGAAGGCGCGCTGGCCCAGGCCCGCGCCGTGGACGAGAAGCGCGCCCGCGGCGAGAAGCTCGGCCCGCTGGCCGGCGTCCCGCTCGCGCTCAAGGACATCTTCACGACGGAGGGCATTCCCACCACCGTCGGCTCCAAGATCCTGGAGGGCTGGCTCCCGCCGTACGACGCCACGCTCACCAAGAAGCTCAAGGCCGCCGACGTCGTCATCCTCGGCAAGACCAACATGGACGAGTTCGCCATGGGGTCCTCGACGGAGAACAGCGCCTACGGCCCGACCGGTAACCCCTGGGACCTGACCAAGATCCCCGGCGGTTCGGGTGGTGGGTCGAGCGCCGCGCTCGCCTCCTTCCAGGCTCCGCTCGCCATCGGCACGGACACCGGCGGCTCCATCCGCCAGCCCGCCGCCGTCACCGGCACCGTCGGCGTCAAGCCCACCTACGGCGGCGTCTCCCGTTACGGCATGGTCGCCTTCTCGTCCTCCCTGGACCAGGGCGGCCCCTGTGCCCGTACGGTCCTGGACGCAGCCCTCCTCCACGAGGCCATCGCGGGCCACGACCCGCTCGATTCCACCTCCATCGACGCCCCCGTACCGCCGGTCGTCGAGGCGGCCCGCAACGGCAGCGTCGAGGGCATGCGGGTCGGCGTCGTCAAGCAGTTCCGCGGCGAGGGCTACCAGGCCGGTGTGCTCCAGCGCTTCGACGAGTCGGTCGCGCTGATGAAGGAGCTGGGCGCCGAGATCGTCGAGCTGGACTGCCCGTCCTTCGACCTCGCGCTCGCCGCGTACTACCTCATCGCGCCGTCCGAGTGCTCCTCCAACCTGGCCCGCTTCGATGCCATGCGCTACGGCCTGCGGGTCGGCGACGACGGCTCGAAGTCCGCCGAGGATGTCACCGCGCTCACCCGTGAGGCCGGCTTCGGCCCCGAGGTCAAGCGCCGCATCATGCTCGGCACCTACGCCCTGTCGTCCGGCTACTACGACGCGTACTACGGCTCCGCGCAGAAGGTGCGGACGCTGATCACCCGCGACTTCGAGAAGGCCTTCGAGCAGGTCGACGTGATCATCTCGCCGACCACGCCGACCACCGCCTTCCCGATCGGCGAGCGCGCCGACGACCCGATGGCGATGTACCTCGCCGACCTGTGCACGATCCCCGCGAACCTGGCAGGCAATGCGGCGATGTCGTTGCCCTGCGGCCTGGCCACCGAGGACGGGATGCCGGTAGGCCTCCAGATCATCGCCCCTGCCATGGCCGACGACCGGCTCTACAAGGTCGGTGCCGCGGTCGAGGCCGCGTACACCGCCAAGTGGGGTCACCCCCTGATCGAGGAGGCACCTGCACTGTGAGTGGAAAGCTTGCCAAGGCCAAGGGCTTCAAGAAGTCCAAGCCCGGTACGTACCTGTCCATCGGCACCACGCTGTTCGGCGCGGTGAGCGTCGTCAAGCAGGCGAAGAAGGCCAAGACGGAGCAGGACACGCTCCAGATGATCGATGCCGTCGTCTCCGCCGCCGCCATCGTCACCGGCGTCGCCCTGCTCATCCGCGAACTGCGCCGTCTGGGCGACGACGACGTCCTCGCGGACTGACCGGCGCCGGACCTGAGAGGTTAGTTTCACCGTGACTGTCACCGACCTGGTGTCGTACGAGGACGCGCTGGCCACCTATGACCCCGTCATGGGGCTTGAGGTACACGTCGAACTCGGCACCAAGACCAAGATGTTCTGCGGGTGTTCCACCACCCTGGGCGCCGAGCCCAACTCGCAGACCTGCCCCACCTGCCTCGGTATGCCCGGCTCGCTCCCGGTCGTCAACGCGACCGGCGTCGAGTCCGCCATCAAGATCGGCCTCGCGCTCAACTGCAAGATCGCCGATTGGTGCCGTTTCGCCCGGAAGAACTACTTCTACCCGGACATGCCGAAGAACTTCCAGACCTCCCAGTACGACGAGCCGATCGCCTTCGACGGCTACCTCGACGTACAGCTGGAGGACGGGGAGGTCTTCCGGGTGCACATCGAGCGCGCCCACATGGAGGAGGACACCGGCAAGTCGACCCACGTCGGCGGCGCCACCGGCCGTATCCACGGCGCCCGGCACTCCCTCCTCGACTACAACCGCGCCGGCATCCCGCTCATCGAGATCGTCACCAAGCCCATCGAGGGCGCCGGTGACCGGGCCCCCGAGGTCGCCAAGGCGTACGTCGCCGAACTGCGCGAGCTCATCAAGGCGCTGGGCGTCTCCGAGGCCCGTATGGAGATGGGCCAGATGCGCTGCGATGTGAACCTCTCGCTGCGCCCCAAGGGCACCGAGAAGTTCGGCACCCGCTCGGAGACCAAGAACGTCAACTCGCTGCGTTCGGTCGAGCGCGCCTGCCGCTTCGAGATCCAGCGGCACGCGGCGGTGCTCAGCAGCGGCGGGAAGATCATCCAGGAGACCCGTCACTTCCACGAGGAGGACGGCTCCACGACGCCCGGCCGGGTCAAGGAAGAGGCCGAGGACTACCGCTACTTCCCCGAGCCGGACCTGGTGCCGGTGGCCCCCTCCCGCGAGTGGGTCGAGGAGCTGCGGGCGGTCCTGCCCGAGCTGCCGCGGGTGCGCCGCAACCGCCTCCGCGAGGAGTGGGGCATCAGCGAGCACGACATGCAGTCGATCCTCAACGCGGGCGCGGTCGACCTGATCGTCGCCACCGTTGAGGCCGGTGCGGATGCCGCCGCGGCCCGTAAGTGGTGGATGGGCGAGCTGGCCCGCCGCGCCAACGAGGACGGCAGCGAGCTGGCCGCCCTGCCGATCACGCCCGAGCAGGTCGCCCGGGTCACCGCGCTGGTCGCCGAGGGTTCCCTCAACGACAAGCTGGCCCGCCAGACCATAGAGGGGGTGCTGGCCGGCGAGGGCGACCCGGACACCGTCGTCGAGAAGCGCGGCCTCAAGGTCGTCTCCGACGAGGGCGCCCTGGGCACCGCCGTCGACGAGGCGATCGCCGCCAACGCCGCCATCGCCGACAAGATCCGCGGCGGCAAGGTCGCCGCGGCCGGCGCGCTGGTCGGCGCGGTCATGAAGGCGACGCGTGGTCAGGCCGACGCGGCCCGGGTGCGCGAACTCATCCTGGAGAAGCTGGGCGTCGAGGGCTGACGCACCACTGATCCGGTTGTGCCGAGCGGCCGTCCTTCCGAGACCGAGTTCTTGGAAGGGCGGCCGCTTTTGTCGTACGGGACGGAATGCCACGGCCGCGCCGGACGCTGTGACACGGTACGGATCTTGATTCCCGACAGTGGAGGAACGATGCAGCAGCAGGATCTCGCTTCGCGGCTCGGCCGGGTCGGTGTCTGGCACGGCGGGCTCGGTCTGGTACCGGCCGCCACCGCCCGCCAGGCAGCCGCCGAGATCGAACAACTCGGTTACGGCGCCCTGTGGTTCGGGGAGAATCCGGCGACCGAATCAGCCAGCCAGGCCGGGCTGCTGCTGGCCGCCACCGAGCGGATCACGGTCGCGACCGGCATCGCCAACATCTGGGTGCGCGACGCCTCCGCCGCGAACGCCGCCGCCCAGACCCTCGCCGAGGCGTACGACGGCCGCTTCGTACTCGGCCTGGGCGCCAGCCACGCCCCGATCATCGGCCAGCGCGGCCACACCTACGCCAAGCCGCTGGCGGCGATGCGCGAGTACCTCGACGCCATGGACGTCGCCCCCTACGACGGCCCGGTGGCCGACCCCGCGCCGCCCCGGGTGCTGGCGGCCCTCGGCCCGAAGATGCTGGAGCTCGCCCGGGACCGGGCGGCCGGTGCCCACCCCTACTTCGTCACACCGCAACACACCGCCCGCGCCCGGGAGATCCTCGGCACCGGCCCGCTGCTCGCCCCCGAGCAGGCCGTCCTGCTGGAGACCGACCCGGCGAAGGCCCGCTCCCTGGCCCGCGAGCACCACACCCGCTTCTACCTCCAGCTGCCGAACTACACCGGCAACCTGCGCCGACTCGGCTTCGACGACGCGGACTTCGCCGACGGCGGCAGCGACCGGCTGGTCGACGCGATCGTGGCATGGGGCGATCTGGACGCGATCCGGCGCCGCGTACAGGAACACCTCGACGCGGGCGCCGACCACGTGGCCGTCCAGCCCCTGGCCGCCGACCGCGGCCTGGGCATCGACCAACTCCGGGAGCTGGCCCCGGCGTTGCTGACGACCTGACCGGCGTGCCACGGGCGGCTCGGTGGCTCAGGCTCAGGTCAGGGTCAATGGCCCAGGCTCAGGCTCAGGCTCAGTGGCCCAGGCGGGCCAGCGCGGCGAGCGGGTAGCGCTCCCCGGCCACAGCGCCGTCGGGCACCGCCGCCCGCAGCCGGGCCGCCTGCTCCGGGCCGAGCGCGATCCCGGCCGCCGCCACGTTCTCCTCCAGATACGCACGGCGCTTGGTGCCGGGGATCGGCACGATGTCCTCGCCCTGGGCCAGCAGCCAGGCGAGGACGGCCTGCGCCGAAGTGCAGCCGAGGGATTCGGCGGTGGTCCGGACGGCCTGCACCAGGCGCAGATTGCGGTCGATGTTCTCCTCGGAGAACCGCGGCCACCGACGCCGGGCGTCCTCGGCGGTGAGGTCGTCACGGGAGGAGAGCGCCCCCGTCAGCATCCCGCGCCCGAGCGGCGAGTACGCGACGACACCGACGCCCAACTCCCGGCAGGTATCCAGCATCTCCCCTTCCAGGACGTCGCGCGTGAAGAGGGAGTACTCCAGCTGTACGGCGGCGATGGGATGCACGGTGTGCGCCCGCCGCAGCGTCTGCGGGCTCACCTCACTGAGGCCGAGGTGCCGTACGACGCCTGCGGCGACCAGCTCGGCCATCGCCCCGACCGTCTCCTCGATGGGGACGGCCGGGTCGCGGCGGTGCATGTAGTAGAGATCGATACGGTCCGTCCCGAGGCGGCGCAGCGAGGCACGGCAGGCCTCCCGCACCCAGGCCGCGGAGGTGTCGACCGCGTTCACCCGCCCGGTGGCGGCGTCGTGCCGCAGCCCGAACTTGGTCGCGACGACCAGCTCGTCCCGCTGCGACGCCGTACGGCCGCGCAGCCAGCGGCCGATGAACTCCTCGTTGGCGCCCCGCCCATAGGCGTCCGCCGTGTCGAGCAGCGTCACACCGAGCTCAACCGCCCGGTCGAGGGCCCGTACGGACTCCGCATCGTCCGGAACGCCGTACGCCCTAGACATCCCCATACAGCCGAGCCCGAGCGCGGAGACGCCCGGCCCGTACGCCCCGAGCCGCCGCTGCTGCATCATCAGGCGGTGACGTCCGCGATGAAGGCCGCCCAGGCGCCGGCGCTGAGCGTGAGGGTGGGCCCTTCGGGGTGCTTGGAGTCGCGGATGTGGATGGTGGCGTGGGGGGAGGAGCAGGCGGCGACCTCGATGCAGTCACCGCCTTCGCTGGCGCTGTAGCTGGACTTGCGCCAGTCGTAGGCGACTTCGAGGCAGGCCCCGCCCTGGTCACTGCTGTAGCTGGACTTGAACCAGGTGAGATCGTCCGAGGTGTGTGGGGCGGCTGCGCTGGTCATGACCCTCCTAGCAGATCGTCCAGCAGACTCATGGTCTCCTCGGGGGTGAGAGCCTGCGAGCGCAGCATTCCATACTTTTGTTGGAGCACACTGACCTGATCAGGGTCATCATGGAGGAAGCTGGTCAACTGCCCTTCGACGTAGGCCAGGTGATCGTGTTCGGGTGTTTCCAGAAGGATCAACGGCCCCGCAAGTCCTGCGTGGTTTCCCCGACTTGTCGGCACGACCTGCAGCCCAAGGAAGGGAAGCTCTGAGCAGTGCCGCAGGTGCCGAATCTGCTCGCGCAACACGTCGGCTCCTCCCACGGGTCGGTGCAGGATCACCTCCTCCAGGATGAAGTTCATCATCGGTGGAGGGTTGCGGGTCAGAGCTTTCTGCCGGTTGAGTCGAGCCGTCACCCACTCCTCAAGTTGCTCTCCGCCAATCGGCGGGTAGAGGCAGTCGAAGACGGCGCGTACATAGGCCTCAGTCTGCAGCAATCCGGGCACGACCTGGTTCTCGTACCACAGCAGCGTCAGGGCCTCTTCTTCGTACTCCAAGTAGTCCTGCACGAACGCAGGTAGCTTCTCCCGCACCGGAACCTTCGACACCGCGACCGCCAACGCGCCCTTCGTGCCGAGGAGTTCATCGATCGTCTCGGCCAGATCGATCTTCAGGGCTCTGCGGCCCTGCTCGATCGAGCCGATGGTGTCCTCGTGCAGACCCACTGCCTCGGCCAGCGCCGGCTGCGTTAACCGGGCCGCCTTGCGGAAGTGACTCAACTGGGCCCCGATCACATGCCAGGACGTGATCCTCTTCGGTTTGTTCGCCGGGTGCATGCGACTGGACTCCCCCCGTGGTGACTGCCTGATGCAGCGCGAAGTCGTACAACGGATCTGTACGACCTCACGCTGTGGTCCAGCATAATTACTCTCTGTGACGATGTCGATATGCAAAAGGAGATCCAGACCCTCCGCTCCCGGACCGCGTTCTACCGGCGCGAGCGCCGATCCGTGCCGCTGGCCAGGGAGTTCGCCCGTACCGCATGTGCCGACTGGGACCTGAAGGCGCGGGCGGACGATGTTGTGCTCTGTGTGAGCGAACTGGCCACCAACGCGCTGCTGCACGGCGTCCCCGCGGGGCGCGGTTACCGACTGTCGATGTCGCTCTCGATGTCGCTGACGGGCGAGCGTCGCGACCTGCTGCGCGTCGAGGTGCACGACAGCGGCGGCGGGGAGCCGCGCGTACCGGCGGAGAACAGCGGCGAGGAGCGCGAGTGCGGGCGGGGGCTGTGGCTGGTGGCCGCGTTCGCCGACGCATGGGGCGTCGGCGAACGCGTACCGGGGAAGGTCGTCTGGTGCGAGTTCCGCGGCTGTGGACACGGCTGCGACCAGGACCGTGCCCGGGGCTGCGACCAGGACTGCGACCAGGGTTACGGCAGGGCGTGAACGTGCGGGCCGACCGCCGACGACCAGGCGTTACCGCTTGCCGCGTCCCAGTTGGTGGACCACGTCATGGCGCCGCGCACGCCCGGGTAGGTCCTGGACGGCTTGAAGGAACCGCAGTTGGTGCCCTTGGTGAGGCAGTCCAGTGCGGCATTGACGACGGACGGGGCGACATAGCCGCTGCCCGCGCCGCGCGGGGAGGCGGGCAGGCCCAGGCCCACCTGCGAGGGGTCGAGGCCGCCTTCGAGCTGGATGCAGGCCAGGGCGGTCAGGAAGTCGACCGTGCCCTGGGAGTAGACCTTGCCGTCGCAGCCGAGCATGGAACCGCTGTTGTAGTACTGCATGTTGACGACGGTGAGGATGTCCTTGACGTTCAGCGCGGTCTGGAAGTAGCCGCCCGACGTGGACTGCATGTCGAGGGTCTGCGGGGCCATGGTGAGGACGAATTTCCCGCCCGCCTTCTGGGAGAGGGAGCGTAGCGCCTGGGTCATATAGGTCGGATTGAGGCCGTTTTCGAGGTCGATGTCGACGCCGTTGAAGCCGTACTGCTGCATGAGCGCGTAGACGCTGTTGGCGAAGTTGGCGGCCGAGGCGGAGTCGTTGACGGAGACCGTCCCCTTCTCGCCTCCCACGGAGAGGATCACCGACTTGCCGGCCGCCTGCTTGGCCCTGATGTCGGCCTTGAACTGGTCGACGGTGTAGCCGCCGAGGCCCGCCGAGTCGAGGGCGAAGGTGACGGCGCCGGGTGTGGTGGTGGCGTCCGCGAAGGCGACCGCGATGATGTCGTACTGGTCCGGCACGTCGCTGATCTTCTGCACCGTGGCGCCGTTGTTGAAGTTCTGCCAGTAGCCGGTGACCGCGTGCTTGGGGACGGCGGGGTCGGTGCCGCCGCCAGAGGGGGCGGTGGTGGCGGTGACCTCGGCCGAACGGGCCGACTCTCCCGCGGCGTTGGAGGCGGCGACCTGGAAGCGGTAGGTGGTGGAGGGTGCCAGGCCGCCCACGGTCGCCGAACTGCCGCTTGTGGTCTGCGCCTTGGTGCCGTCCCGGTAGACGGTGTAGCCGGTGGCGCCGGAGACGGGCCTCCAGGAGAGGGCGACGGAGGACGACGTCACCGAGCCGGCCGTGAGCCCACCAGGAGTTGCCGGAACCTCGGGTCCCGGGTCGGTGCCGCCACCCCCATCAGGGCCCCGAACGCTGAAGTCATCGGCGTAGTAGGCGGGTTGGCCGTACCAGCCATGGGTGTGGACGGTGACGGAGGTGGTGCTGGGGCCGGTGGTGAAGGTGGTGGTGAGCTGCTGCCAGTCGGCGGCGGAGGGGGTCCAGGTGGAGACATCGGTCGTACCGGTGCCCGAAGCGCCGAGGTAGACGTAGGAGCCCTGGACGTACGCGCTGAGCCGGTACGTCGCGTTGGGCTTGACGGCGACGGTCTGCGAGCAGGTGGCGTTGTCCGAGACAGTTGGGGTGGCCTTGAGGGCGGCGGTGCCGCCGTGAACGGGGGAGCCGACGGTGCTGCCACTGCCCGCCGAGCAGGTCCAGCTGCTCAGGCCGGATTCATAACCGGCGTTCTTGGCGACGTTGACGTCGGAGGCGGCCGAGGTGGGGGAGGAAGCGGAGGTGGCGGGGGAGGCCGAGGCGGTCGCGGTGGCCGCCGCGGTGGTGGCTGCCGCGGTGGCGAGGACCGCCAGGAGCGCGCTGAACAGACGCAGGCGTCTGTGGCGGGACGGTCTGTTGCTGTGTTCGGTGCGAGGCATACGTGTCTCTCCAGTGCCGAAGAGGAAAACCCGAAGGGGAAGCCCGGAGGGCTGAGTGAGACGGTGGCCACCGCGTTGCTGGGGCCGGCCGGTCAGCGACCCTGGGCACAGAATGGTTCAGACCAATGGGGCGGTCAAGAGGCTTGGCGGGATGGGCTGTTGGCGGTGCCTCGCCGGTCGGGGAGCGGGAGGTGGAACGGAATCCGCAGGGCGGGAGGTGGTGGTGCACCCGTCGGTCACGACCCGCTTCAAGCCCCTTCCGACATTCTCTGGTGCATGTAATTGAATACAAAAAGAACCGGCGGCCGGTTTCCTTGCCCGGTGTCGTACGCCTCGTTTGCCCTACGCCTCGTTGTCAGTGCCGTATGCCAAAGTGACTTCAGCAGTTGAGCAGAGAACCGGGGAGGGGTCGGTCCGTCATGTCATTGGCCGATGAGGTAGCGGCAGTTCACGCGGGACAACCGGATCCAGCCGCTTTGGTGGGCGAATTCCGCCGTACGCACGTCATACTCCCCACGCTCAACGACACGCTCATGTCTGCCGAGTTGGACGGCATCCGCTGGCTCTACGCCTTCACCGACGAAGAGGCCCTTTCGCGCTTCGCGCACTCCCGTGGGAGCGAGCCCGGCACGGAGTGGCCGTACGTGACCGCGTCCGGCGCCCGGGTCCTTGACGTGCTGATTCCCGCCATCGAGGGGCCTACGGGGGTGGCCCTGGACGCGGGCAGTGAACAGGGTGCGCTGTTCCCGCCGGTGGCCGGAATCGTCCCCGACGGCGCAGCGGTGGGCGTCTCCACGGACGGCACGGGCGGCATGGCGGACGTACCACACAGGGGGGAAGGGTAAATGGGCCTGATTCACGGAGCCGGTTACCAGCTCGAACCCGAGGCGTTTGAGCAACTGACCAAGGGCATTAAGGCGGCAACCGCCGAGCTGAAAGAGCTGGGCTTCGATATAGAGGCTCAAATGGGGCGTGGTTTTGACCGTTTGGCCCTGGACGGCATGGAATGCGGGGACGATGGCCTCGCTGCGGCTCTTGACTCCTTCTGTGACCGCTGGGGTTGGGGCGTGCGCTCCTTGATGCAGGACGCCAATGAATTCTCCAAGAAGCTGGGCATCACGGCCGGCATGTACTACGAGCAGGAGCAGTACGTCTCGGACGCGCTGAAGCAGACCGTGAATGCCGCGATGGGCGACCCGACTGCGTCCGCCGAGGCCCTGCACACGACCTCCTGGAGCGAGATCGTGGACGACAACCCCATCTCACAGGTGATGAACCCGGACTTCGACTACATGTCCGAAGACTCGATGGAGAAGCATCGGAACCTGGCGACAGCAGCTCAGCAGTTCGGTCACGACGTGACCTCGATCCCCGACCGCGTCACCCACGGCGGCGAGGATCCCGCCGATGTCGAAACGAAGATCGTCGAATCGAAGCCGAAGGGCCACGGGGGTAGCGAGAAGTGAGCTGGATCGGGGATGGCTTGAACGCCGTCGGTGACGGCCTGAGCAAGGTCGGCGGTGCCGTCGAGCGCACGGTCGGCAATGTGGTCGAGCACGGCTCGGAGATGGCCGGCGATGCGCTGGAAACCGTAGGGCTCGATGACGCCGCACACGCCGTCCGTACCACCGGCGCCGACATAGCCGGCGCCTTGGGGGCGCATGTCGACGAACGCCAGCTCGGCGAGACCGAGGACCCCAAGGAGCTCATCCACGGTGATCCAAACAAGATCACCGAGACGGCGTCCCACCTGAAGGACTTCTCCGCGGCCTTCGACCGGGTGGCGGACGGTATGCGCAAGCTCGGCTCCCACGGGGGCTGGAGCGGCAAGAGTGCCGATGCCTTCCGTGAGAAGTTCGATATGCATCCCAAACAGTGGATGCACGCCGCCGACGCCTGCGATGACGCCTCCAAGGCCCTCAAGTCCTATGCGGAAACGGTGAGATGGGCGCAAAGCAAGGCCATCGACGCCATCGAGAAGTACCGCAAGGCGCAGGAGGCCGCCGAGCGCGCCCGCAGCGAGTACGAGTCGCAGTACGACAGCTACCGGGAACGCCACTCCGCCTACGAGTACCTCGCCTCACGCGGTACAAGTGCGGGACCGGAACCGCAGGCACCCACGGAGCCCGGCGACGTGGGCAAGGAGGGCCGCGAGGCCGCCCAGGACATCCTCAAGGACGCCCGCAGCCAACGCAACGAAGCGGCTGAGCGGGCCCGTAACGCCATCAAGGCCGCCTTGGCTCACGCCCCGGAGAAGCCTGCGCTGACGGAACTGGCGGGTGCGGCTCTCAAGGACGGCAGCGAGGCCTTCGTCCTGGAGCACATGCACCTGGCCGGCGGCGCCCTCAAGGCCGCCGCCTCGACCCTCAAGCTGGCCCGTACGGTCAACCCCCTCGACCCCTACAACATCACCCACCCCTGGCAGTTCGCCGACAACGCCTCGATGACCCTCATGGGTCTGGCTTCCGCACCGCTCCACCCCGTCGAGACCGCCAAGGGCATGCTCGGCTCCGGCTGGGGCAGCGACCCGATCGACTCGGTCGGTGCTGCGATCGTCAACGCGATGGGCGGCAAGGGCGCGGGCGGACTGGCCAAGGGCGCGGCCAGGGCGGGGGCGAAGAACGCTGCCAAGAGCGCGGCGCGCACCGCCGCCAAGGAGGGCGGCAAGCGCACCATCCGGGACCGGCTGCGCACCGCCTGGTGCAAGACGTTCGGCAGCGACCCGATCGACATGGCCACCGGCCGCATGATCCTGCCGCAGACCGACATCACTCTCCCCGGCAGCCTCCCCCTCACCTTCACCCGCACCTTCGAATCGTCGTACCGCACCGGCCGCTGGTTCGGCCCGGCCTGGATGTCCACCGTCGACCAGCGCCTGGAGATCGACTCCGAGGGCGTCATCCTCATCGGCGAAGAGGGCAACTTCCTCCTCTACCCCCACCCCGCCGTCGGCGTCCCCACCCTCCCTGCCGAAGGTGACGGCGCACCCCTCGAACTCACCCCCGAGGGCGACTACCTCCTCACCGACCCCGTCACCGGCATCCGTCGCTACTTCACCACCTACACCGAAAACCTCGCCGTCCTCGACGAGATATCCGACCGCCACGGCAACCACCACACCTTCGACTACACCGAAGACGGCACCCCCACCGCCCTCACGCACAGCGCCGGCTACCGCCTTCTGCTCACCACAGACGAAGGCCGCATCACCGCCCTCCACCTCGCCGGCGCCGCCCCCGACGGCAGCGACCAACTCCTGGTCACCTACGGCTACGACGACTTCGGCAACCTCACCACCGTCACCAACTCCACCGGCCGCCCCCTGCGCTTCACCTACGACGACGCCGGCCGCATCACGTCCTGGACCGACACCAACAACAGCAGCTACCACTACGCCTACGACGACCAGGACCGCTGCACCTCACAGGGCGGCATCGAAGGCCACCTGCGCGCCCACTTCACCTGGGGCGACCCCGACCCCGTAACCGGCCTGCGCACCAACCTCCACACCAACTCCCTCGGCCAGGTCATCACCTACCAGGTCAACGACCACCACCAGATCGTCGCGACCACCGACCCCACCGGTGCCATGACCCGCACTGTCCGCGACGCCAAGCACCGCATCCTCTCCACCACCGACCCTCTGGGCCGCACCACCCACATCGATTACGACGACGCCGGCCGCCCGGTGCGCGTCACCTTCCCCGACGGAAGCCGCTCCACCACCACCTACAACGACCTGGGCCTGCCCCTGACCGCCACCGGCCCGGACGGCACCACCTGGACCCACACCTACGACACCTACGGCAACCGCACCTCCACCACCGACCCCACCGGCGCCACCACCACCTACACCCACGACCAACGCGGCAACCTGGCCAGCATCACCGACGCCCTCGGCAACACCACCCATCTCTACTGCAACAAAGCCGGCCTGCCGCTCTCAGCCACCGACCCTCTGGGCGCCACCACCTACTACCGCCGCGACGCCTTCGGCCGTGTCACCTCGGTCACGGACCCTCTCGGCGAGACCACCCACATGGTCTGGTCCGTCGAAGGCAAACTCACCGGCCGCATAGACCCCACGGGCGCCACCGAGCAGTGGACCTACGACGGCGAAGGCAACCGCCTCACACACACCGACGCCATCGGTCAGACCACCTACTACGAGTACGGCCACTTCGACCTGCTCACGGCCCGCACCGACCCCGACGGCGTCCGCCACGAGTTCACCCACGACACCGAACTCCGCCTCACCCAGGTCACCAACCCCCAGGGACTCACCTGGAACTACACCTACGACCCCGCAGGCCACCTCGCCTCCGAAACAGACTTCGACGACCGCACCCTCACCTACACACACGACGCCGTCGGCCAACTGGTCACCCGCAGCAACGCTCTCGGCGAGACCACCACCTACACCCGCGACACCCTCGGCCGGATCACGCACAAGGACGCCGCGGGCCTCGTCACCACCTACGTCCACGACGCCAGTGGCAATCTGCTACAGGCGGCCAATCCGGACGCCACCGTCACCTACACCCGCGACATCCTGGGCCGAGTCACGGCCGAGACGGTCAACGGCCGCACCATGACGTTCACCTACGACGCCCTGGGCCGCCGCACCTCCCGCACCACCCCCACCGGCCACACCACCACCTACACCTACGACGCCGCCGGCAACCGCACCGCCATGGACATTGCCGGTCATGTCCTCACCTTCGACCACGACGCCGCCGGCCAGGAACTCACCCGCACCATCGGCGACCACCTCACCCTCAATCACACCTGGGACCCCACCGGCCGCCTCACCACCCAATCCCTCACCACCGCAGGCACCGGCACCATCCAGTCGTCCGGCACCACCGGCACCGAAATACAGAACGTCCTCCACCGCGCCTACACCTACCGCCCCGACGGCAACCTCACGTCGATCGACGACTCCCACACCGGCCGCCGCACCTTCGACCTCGACCGCGCTGGCCGCGTCACCGCCGTCCACGCCACCGACTGGACCGAGACCTACGCCTACGACGCCACCGGCAACCAAACCCACGCCACCTGGCCCGACCACCACCCCAACCCCTCAGCCCGAGGCGAGCGCAACTACACCGGCACCAACATCACCCGCGCCGGCCGCATCCGCTACGAGCATGACGAACTCGGCCGAGTAACCCTCCGCCAAAAAACCCGTCTCTCGCGCAAGCCCGACACCTGGCACTTCACCTGGAACCCCGAAGACCGCCTCACCACCGTCACCACCCCCGACGGCACCACCTGGCGCTACCTATACGACCCCTTCGCCCGCCGTATAGCAAAACAACGCCTCGCCGCCGACGGCACAACATTCATCGAGCAAACCGACTTCGCCTGGGAAGGTCACACGCTCACAGAACAAACCATGCAAACCTCAGGATCTCGAGAGGCGATAACACTCACCTGGGACTACGAGCAGTTGACGCCACTCAGTCAGACCGAACGCAAGATCAGGTGTGGCGAGTTCTCTGACGTTCCGCAGCATGTCGTAGACCAGCGCTTCTTCGCCATCATTGGTGATCTCGTTGGCACTCCTACGCATCTAGTGTCCGAATCAGGCCAAACCGCATGGCAGTCCCAAGCCGCATTGTGGGGAACTGCGACGTGGGACGCATCGGCGACTGCTTATACCCCTCTGCGCTTTCCGGGGCAGGTCTTCGATGGCGAGACCCAGCTCCATTACAATTACTTTCGAAATTACGACCCCGTCACAGCTCGATACTTCACGCCGGACCCACTTGGATTGGCGCCCGCACCAAATCCGGTGACATATGCGCATAACCCCACAGCGGTAATCGATCCATTCGGGCTAACCCCATGTCGTCCAGAAGGGTTTACCGACCTCGGGGGAAACAAATTTCAATCTCCGGGTGGCCTGGTTTATGGTCCTGGGTCTTCGCACGGTCACCGTTTGTCTCACGTGATGGAGCATGCCGCACCCGACCCATCCAAGCCCGCTCACAGTGTTTTCAAGGACCCAGGGCAGAAGGATATCCTGTCGCTGATCGATGAAGGGTGGGCCAAGCGTGGGGCGCCAGATCCTAATGACCCTGCAAAATACGTAGTCCCCATGGGGCGAGTGGTCGGAACTATGGGTGAGCGGAACCTTAGAATTGTCGTCATACCGGGCACGGGAAGAGTAATAACCGCATTCCCGCAAATGTGAAAGAGGTGCATAAAATGCTTCAATGTCCCCGCTGTGGTCAGGGGTGGGTTATTACATGTCGCGCAATCGGAAAGTCCGATGCGATTAAGGTGTGCGAAGAGTGTGATACTGTTTGGGAATGTGGGATCACCCCTTCGAATACCCCCCCATTCCTTTTCCTTGAAGAATACCTGGAAAGGTTGGGCATGTCTCCACTCTGGACTAATCTAGAGCGTCTTGAGGACGGTTGAGGCGGCGCGAAGAGACCGAAGGCTAATTTTCCGGGTCGGGATGTCGCAGGCGGTCCGGTCATGCGCGAGGTCCGGCACAGCACCGGGCGTGGTGAAGGCTCGCCCCCCGGTGGTGTCTGGAGCCCGGCGGCGGGAGGGGAGTCCGGAACGGTGGAGTCGCAGACATGCAGAGACGCGGGAGCCAGGAGCGGCGGGTCGCCGGGACGAGTTCCCTGTTACCGGATTTTTTGTGGGGAAGTCCACAAAGGACTCAAAGGATCTTTTCGGGCTGACACTCTGCTCTGTTAGGTGAAGCCCGCCGCAGCCCACCGGCGTGCGGCGGGCCCGTCCCGTCCCCGTACATCCGCGCTCGGCACCACCCGTACCCGGGAGTTATCGACGCACAACCCGGGAAGCAGTCGAGGTCCGTGACCGCTCTGGCTCGGTGGTGTCTTAGGCGCCGCATCGTGGTGATCGTTCTTTGGCTCGCGGTTTTTGCGGGTGTTGCGGCTGCCGCGGGGGTGGCCGGTTCGGCGTACTCCAATGACTACGAGGTGCCGGGGACGGAGTCCGGGCGGGTCGCGGCGCAGATGGCGAAGGCCTTTCCGGGGCAGGCCGGGGACAGCGACACGATCGTGTGGCACACGGACGCGGGGACGGTGCGTTCGGGTGCGGTCGTCAAGACGATGCGGCAGACGCTGGAGAAGGTTGCCGAGCTGCCGGGTGTTTCGGAGGTGCGGAGCCCCTACGGCGAACGCGGAGGCGGGGCGCGGCACGACGGGCATGTGTACGGCGGGCGGCAGATCAGTAAGGACGGGCACACCGCGTATGCCTCGCTGGTCTTCGACCGGTCCACCGATGAGCTGGATGCGGGGCAGGTCCGGAAGGTCGTGGACACGGCTCGGGCCGCGGCCGGGGGTGGGCTTCAGGTGGAGCTGGGGGGTGCCGGGGTTGCGCTGACCGAGGCGCCGCGGGCCCAGCTTGCGGAGGTCATCGGGCTCGGCGCGGCGGCCGTGGTGCTGTTCCTGGCGTTCGGATCGCTGGCCGCGACCTTTCTGCCGATCGTCACCGCGGTGGCCGCGGTCGGTACCGCGTCGGCCGGGATCACGCTGCTCAGTCATGCCATGACCGTGGCCGACTTCGCGCCGATGCTGGGCATGTTGATAGGGCTCGGGGTCGGGATCGACTATGCGTTGTTCATCGTTACCCGGCATCGGAAGGGGCTGAGAGGCGGGCTGTCCGTTCAGGAGGCTGCTGAGCGGGCTGTTGCTGTATCGGGGCGGGCGGTGGTCTTCGCCGGGGCGACGGTGTGTATTGCCCTGCTCGGGATGTTGATTCTGCGGCTGGGGTTCCTGAACGGTGTCGCGCTGGCCGCCTCGCTCACCGTCGTACTGACCGTGGCCGCGTCCGTGACCCTGCTGCCGGCGCTGCTCGGGCTGATCGGGATGCGGGCGCTGAGCCGGCGGGAGCGGCGGCGGCTGGCCGAGGACGGGCCGCGGCCGGAGCGGCCCACCGGTATCGCCGCCCGCTGGTCCGGGTTCGTCGAGCGGCACCCCAAGCTGCTGGGGATGATCGCCGCCGCCGTCATGCTCACCCTCGCCCTGCCCACCTTCGGGCTCCATCTGGGCACCTCCGACCAGGGCAACAACCCGGCCACCTCGACGACCCGCAAGGCGTACGACCTGCTGGCGGGGGAACGGACCGGGGCCGGCGCCGGGCACGGCAGCGGCTTCGGGCCCGGCTTCAACGGGCCGCTGACCCTCGTCGGGACGCTGGACGGGCCCAAGGACCGGATCGCCTTCGACAAGCTGCCGCACCGGCTGCGGGAGGTGCCCGGCGTCGCCCAGGTCAGCGGCCCCCAGTTCGACGGCAGTCGCAGTACGGGTGTGATCACCGTGGTGCCGGACAGCGCGCCGCAGTCCCGGCAGACCTCCGGTCTGGTGGACCGGCTGCGTACGGATGTGCTGCCGGCGGCCGAGCGCGGCACCACGATGCAGGTGCGGGTCGGCGGGGTCACGGCCAGTTATGACGACTTCGCCGCCGTCATCGTCGGTAAGCTGCCGCTCTTCATCGGCGTCGTCGTCGCGCTCGGTTCGGTACTGCTGCTGCTCGCCTTCCGCAGTGTCGGCATACCTCTCAAGGCCGCGCTGATGAATGTCGCGGCGGTTGCCTCGTCCTTCGGGATCGTCGTCGCGGTCTTCCAGTGGGGGTGGGGGAGCGAGCTGCTGGGGCTGGGCAGCGCCGGTCCGATCGAACCGTTCCTGCCGGTGATCATGGTGTCGGTGCTCTTCGGGCTGTCCATGGACTACCAGGTGTTCCTGGTCTCGCGGATGTACGAGGAGTGGCAGCTGACCGGCGACAACCGCCGGTCGGTACGGGTCGGCCTGGCCGAGACCAGCCGGGTGATCAACTCGGCGGCGGTCATCATGATCGCCGTGTTTGCGGCCTTCATCCTCAGCGGCGACCGGACCATCGCGATGTTCGGCATCGGGCTGGCCTCCGCGGTCGCGCTGGACGCCTTCGTCCTGCGGACGCTGCTGGTCCCGGCCCTGATGCACATGCTGGGCGGCGCCAACTGGTGGCTGCCGTCCTGGCTCGGCCGGTGGCTGCCGCGGATCAGCATCGAACCGCCGCCGGAGCCGTCCGCCACGCCGGCCCCGCCCGGGCCACGGGACGACGACCGGCCGCTGGTGGGTGTGTAGGGCGGATCGGTCCTGTCGGGCCGATCGCTCCCGTCGGGCGTACGGCGGGGTGTATGGGGGTGTTTGACGTTTTTTGGGCGCTTTGGGTGTGTTTGTTAGAGGGCGCCTGGGGTGGGTCTGGCCTAAGGGGCCGTCCGGGGCCCGCTGCGGCGGTTCTCATCTTGCTCTCAGAACCGGCACCTACGGTCGCGCCCATGGGAACGACCAGGACGACCGAGAAGCGAACCGACGACGAGACCGTGCCGGCGCAGGCCGCCGCCGCGGAGGAAGAGACGAGTGCGGGGGCCGCGGACGAGGCCGTCGCCGCCGGGTCCGGCGAGGATCGTGACCCCGACGCCGCCGGTGCCGAGGCATCCGATGACACCGCGGGCGCCGAGGGCCTGGACAAGGACGACGCCGCCGCCCGGCCCACCGGTATCGCCGCCGGCGCCGGTGCCGTCGTCGCCGCGGGGCTCGGCCTCGCGTCCGTCACCGGCACCTGGCTCGGCACGCTGATGGCCGAGCGGCAGCAGCTGCTGGGCCAGATCAAGCTCCAGTCGCGGCAGGCCACCGACCAGATCGCCGCCATGTACGGCACCCCCTGGCACACCACGGCCCTGGTCAACGGCGTGTTCGCGCTGCTGGCCGGGATCATCGCCGCGGTCGTGCTGACCCGGCCGCGTACGCCCTGGGTGCGGGCCGTGGCCTGGGGCGGGCTGGCACTCGCCGTGCTGGGGATCCTGATCTCCGCGGGTATGTACCTCGACCTGTTCGCGAGCATGCCCAGCATTCCTAAGGGCCCCGGGCCCGGTGCCTAAGGCACGCGGCGGGGCATGAGGTGCGTACGGGCGGGTTTCTAAGCACCGCCCGTACGCAAAGATCGGGAACTCTCCCGATGTGGCAGACCCCCCTTGGCGACGAGGCTTGAGCACGTCAACAAGCCCACGTCATTGGGCAAGCCCACGTCATTGGGGGAGAACCACCATGTACCACTCCGAGCTGGAGATCCGGGTCCGTTACGAAGAGCTGCGGCGCGAGGCCGACCGGCAGCGCCTGGTGCGCGAGGCGGTCGGCGCCCGGCACGCGGCCGCTGCCCGCTCCGGGGAGAACGATCCCGAAGGGCGGGTGAGTTGGGGGCGGGCCCGGCGGTGGCGGACACGCCGTGCCGCCGCCTGACCGGTACCGCAGCCCGGCCGGTACCGCCGCACACCGTGCTGCCGCCCGGCCGGTACCGCCGTCCGGCCCGTCCCGCCGTCCGGCCCCGCCCCGGTCGGTGAAACCCACTGCCGGATTGTCAGACCCCTGTGCGATGCTCGGCAGCGTGGAGACCAGGTCCGTCAGTCCCGTGTTCGTCGGCCGCACGGCCGAACTCGCCGCGCTGGGCGAGGCGCTCGCCCGTGTCATGGCGACCGGTGAGCCCCAGTCCCTGCTGATCGGCGGCGAGGCCGGGGTCGGCAAGACCCGTCTCATCGACGAGTTCGGCGAGGCGGCGCGGGACCGGGGCGCGCTGGTCGCACTGGGCGGCTGCATCGAGATCGGCTCGGAGGGTCTGCCCTTCGCGCCGTTCTCCTCGATCCTGCACACCCTCAACTGGCATCTGCGCGACGAGCTCGCCGCCGCCGTCGCCGGCCAGGAGGGCGAACTCTCCCGCATCCTGCCCGAATTGGGGGAGACGCCCGGCGAGGTGCACGACGAGGAGATCGGCCGCGCCCGCCTCTTCGAGCTGACCGCCCGACTCCTGGAGCGCCTGGCCGCCGGCCGTACGCTCGTCATCGTCATCGAGGACCTGCACTGGGCCGACCGCTCGACCCGCGAACTCCTCGCCTACCTGCTCAAGGCCCTGCACGACGCCCCTGTCCTACTGGTGGCGACGTACCGCTCCGACGACATCCACCGCCGCCACCCGCTGCGCCCCTTCCTCGCCGAGATCGACCGGATGCGCACGGTCCGGCGCATCGAACTGGCCCGCTTCAACCGGGACGAGGTCCGCTCCCAGCTGGCCGGGATCCACGGCAGCGCGCCCGAGGAGGACACCGTCGACCGGGTCTTCAAGCGCTCCGAGGGCAACGCCTTCTTCGTCGAGGAGCTGGCCCGCAGCCTGGTCGAGGGCTGTCTGCACGGCCTCAGCGACCCGCTGCGCGATCTGCTGCTGGTGCGCGTCGAGGCGCTGCCCGAGGACGCCCAGCAGGTGGTGCGTACGGCCTCCGAGGGCGGCTCGACCGTCGAACACGAACTCCTCTCCGCCGTCTGCCGGATGCCCGAGGACGACCTCATCGCGGCGCTGCGGGCCGCCGTCGGCAGCAACACCCTCGTGCCCACCCAGGACGGCACGGGCTACCGCTTCCGGCACGCCCTGGTCCGCGAGGCCGTCGTCGACGATCTGCTGCCCGGTGAGCGCACCCGCCTCAACCGCCGCTACGCCGAGGCCCTGGAGGCCGACCCCTCGCTGGTGCGCGCCGATGTGTGCGCCGCCCGGCTGGCCAGTTACTGGTACAAGGCGCATGACGCCGCCAAGGCGTTGCCCGCCGTGCTCGCCGCCTCCGTCCAGGCCCGCCGCCGCCACGCCTACGCCGAGCAACTGCGGCTGCTGGACCGCGCCCTGGAGCTGTGGGACGACGCGCCACCGGAGGTCCGCCAAGGAGTGCGCCCGGTCGACTACGCCGAGGCGTACCCGGCCTCCGGCCGCGACGACGACGCGATGCGCTTCCTCGATCTGCTCGCCGAGATCGCGGTGGCCGCCCGGCTGTCCGGCGACGGCGAGCGGGCCTTCACGATCACCAAGCGCGCCCTGCGGTTCCTGCGCGAGGAGGCCGACCCCCTCCGCACGGCCTGGTTCCTGGTCCAGCGCTCCCGGCTCTGCCAGGGCACCGGCCGCGGCGACGGCTGGGAGGACCTGGGCAGGGCGCAGGAGTTGGTGCGCGGTCTGCCGCCGTCCGCCGTGCATGCCGCGGTCACGGCGGCCGTCGCCACGTGGGCGATGCTCCACAAACCCGGCCCCGATACCTTCGCGACCGCCGAACGTGCCGTGGAACTGGCCGTGTTGGTGGGCGACGAGGAGGCGGAGCTCAACTCCCGGGTGACCCTGGGGAGTCTGCGGGTCGAGGCCGGAGAGGTCGACGACGGTCTCGCCGAACTCCGCCAAGTCGTCGACCGCGCCGTGGACCGCGGCTACTTCAGCGTCATCGGGCGGGGCCACGTCAACCTTTCGTCCGTCTTGGAAAGCGTCGGCCGTTCCCGCGAGGCGGTCGACGCCACCGAGGAGGGCATCGAACTGTCCACCCGCTACGGCCTCAAGGACCGGACCAGCTGGGTGCTGGGCAACCGCGCCGAATCGCTCCAGGCCCTCGGTCGCTGGGGGGAGGCGGCCCGAGCCGCTGCCGATGCCCGTCGCCTTGCGCAAGCCCCCCGGTCCGCCGCGCTGGCCGCAAACCGCCTCACCCACCTCGCGCTGGACCGCGGTGATCTCGCCGAGGCCGAACGGGAACTCGCCCTCACCCGCGAGCACTACGGCACACATGATCCCCAGCCCCAGCACACCATCCCCATGGCGCGGCACGCCCTGCTGATCGCCGCCCGGCAGGGCCGAGTCCTCGACGCCCGGTCCCTCTTCGAACAGGCCCTGGACGCCGGATTCCCGCCCGGCACCCAGCGATACGCCTGGCCCCTGCTGTGGTCGGCCGCCGCCTCGGAGTCGGACACCCGTGGGTTGCCGGCCGCCGAGCCCGGCCGGGCCGCAGCCCTCGCCCGCATCCGGGACGCCGCCAAGAAGCTGCCCCAACTCCTGCCGGTCTGGGAGGCGCACGCCCTCGCCGTCGACGCCGAACTCCGCCGCGCCGAGGGCCGCGAGACCCCGGACGCCTGGGCCGAGGCGGTCGCCGCCTTCGAACCGCTGGAGCGCCCGCACGAGCTCGCCTGGACCTGCTACCGCTGGGCCGAATCGCTGCTGCACGGCAGTGAGCGGGCCACCGCCGGGCTCCAGGGCCGCACCCCGCGCGAGGCCGCCGTACTCCTGCTCCACCAGGCGCACACGGCCGCCCTGACGATGGGCGCCCGCCCGCTCGCCAAGGAGATCGAACTCCTCGCCCAGCGGGCCCGCATCCCCCTGCCGGGCCTGATACCGACCGCGTCGGCGGAGCCTTCCGCCGACGCCGGCCGCGCCACTGCCGAGGAACCCGCCCCCGCCGCCGCCCTCGGCCTGACCCCACGCGAACGCGACGTCCTCCGCCTGGTCGCCGACGGCCGCAGCAACCGCCAGATAGCCGACGCCCTGTTCATCTCCCCGAAGACGGCCAGCGTGCATGTCTCCAACATCCTGGCCAAGCTGGGCGTCTCCGGCCGGGGCGAGGCGGGCGCGGTGGCCCACCGGCTGCGCCTCTTCGGCGAACCCACCGCATCCTGACCGGCAGCCCGTACGGCAGCCCGTACGGCAGCCCAGGCCGGCCCGGCGCCGCCACCGGACCGAGCTGCTGTGATACTGCCCGCGCGGATGCCGGGAGGCGGCGGCGCGCTCGGGAACGGGACGGTATGAACGGGCACGGTATGGGGGAGTCGCGCGCCGTGGTGCGGCGGGGGCTGATGTTCGGTGTGCGGGCCGGGGCAATTCCGGCGGGCGCCTGCGCCGTGCTGTGGGCGATCGTCGAGGTGGCGCGGCTCACCAACGGCCCGGGCGGCAGCACCTTCGAGGACCCGGCCCTGGCGATGATCGCCGTGCTGGGTTCCCTGGCCGTGGGCGTCCTGCTCGGCGCGGTGACGGGGCTGGTGCTGGCCTGTGCCCCGCTGCGGTGGGTCGTCAACGGACCGCTGCGGGCGGTGATCTGTTGTGTGCTCGGCGGGACGCTCTCCTTCGCCGAGGTGGTCGTGATGGCGGTGTCGAGCGCCGGCGGATACGGGCCGATTCTCCTGGCGCTGGCCGCCATGCCGGTGGTCGGTGCCGTCACCGCGGCGCGCAGCCGGGAGATCGCGGCCGCCCGGATCGGGGCCGCGGCGAGCCACCCGTATCGCTGAGACGCGCCTCAGGTCACGCCGGCCTCAGGACGCGTCAGGCTCAGGTAACGCCGGCCTCAGGACGCGTCAGGCTCAGGTCACGTCAGCCTCAGGACGCGTCCGGAACGGCGCCCCCGCCGCGCCCCTTCCGCATGACGACGACCCCCGAGGAGAGATCTATCGGCCCCTCCCCGGGATCGCCGTCGCCCACATCGTCGACGACGAGTGACATCTTCTGCCGCTCCTCGTCGGTGTGCTTACGGCCCGGCGCGAACAGTTCTTCCACGACGTTGAACACGCAGCCCTGCCCCTCTTCGGTGTCACGCCCGCTTCGGTGTACGTGCACCCGCCCCCGCATCCGAGTGTAGGCAGCGAGGGCGGAGCGGGGGGCAGAATTTTCACGGGGAAAACGGGAGCAGTGGGATCAGGTCACCTGGAGGCGGAGGATCCGGTCATCGCCCTTGTGTGGTTCGCCCCGTCCGTCGGTGTTGCTGGTGACCAGCCACAACCCGCCGTCGCCGGTGGCCACGACGGTGCGCAGCCGCCCGTAGGTGCCCTTCAGGAAGGCCTGCGGTGCCGCCACCGGCTTCGTCCCGTTCAACGCGATCCGCCACAGCCGTTCGCCGCGCAGTGAGGCCATCCAGATCGAGCCCTTGGCGTAGGCGATGCCGCTGGGCGAGGCGTCCTTGGTCCGCCACACCTCGACCGGGTCGGTGAACCCGGAGCCGGCCTGCCCGCCCTTGGACTTGCCCTCCGCCTCCGGCCAGCCGTAGTTCTTGCCCGGCTCGATCAGATTGAGCTCGTCCCAGGTGTCCTGCCCGAACTCCGAGGCCCACAGCCGGTGGTCGCTGTCCCAGGCCAGCCCCTGCACATTGCGGTGGCCGTACGTGTAGACCACGGAGTCCGCCTCGGGATTGCCGTGTGCGGGCTCGCCGTCCGGTGTCATCCGAAGGATCTTGCCGCCCAGGGAGGACTTGTCCTGCGCCAGCCCGGTGTCGCCGGTCTCACCGGTGCCCGCGTAGAGCATCTTGTCCGGACCGAAGGCGATCCGGCCGCCGTTGTGGATCTGGCCCTTGGGGATGCCGCGCAGGATCGTGTCGGGCGCGCCGAGCTGGTCGCCCGGGGGGCGCTTCTCGTCGTAGATCATGCGGGCGATGCGGTTGTCGGACGCGGTGGTGAAGTACGCGTACACCTGGTGGTCCGTGCCGAACTGCGAGGACACCGCGATGCCGAGCAGCCCGCCCTCGCCGCCCGGGTCGACGCCCGGCACCGAGCCCAGCTCGGTGGTCTTCCCGCCGTGCGCCGCGATCCGGACGATCTTCCCGGTGTCACGGGAGCCGACCAGCAGATCCCCGCCCGGCAGCACCGCCACGCCCCAGGGGGACTTCAGGCCGGTGGACAGTGTGGCGGCCACCTTCACCGAGCCCTTGGCGGGCGGCGCGGTGGAGGACGGCGTGGCGCCCGGCGAGCCCGCCCCGGCCGAGGCGCCGGGGCTCTTGGCCGGGGCGGCGGAGCTCCCGCCGCCCTTGGGCTGCACACCGCCGGACGAGCACCCCGCTGCCAGGAGCAGCGAAGCGGCGGCCAACACGGCGGTCTGGGAACGGCGTTGCACGGCAGGGGTCCTCTCGTCGGCAGGGCGGGCACAAGAACACCACATCGGGACGGCCGGACGCAGACGGCCCGGCCGTACCCGTGCCACGACGGCCGCCGCCGCGGCGTACGGCGGCTACCAGGACTGCCGTGCCGGCGGCAGCGCGGCGATCTCCGCCAGGTCCTCGTGGGTGAGCCGCAGCTCGGCCGCCTTGGCGTTCTGCGCCGCCCAGCGTTCCTTCTTCGTACCGGGCACGGGGACGACATGCCGGCCCTGCGCGAGCACCCAGGCCAGGGCCACCTGCCCCGGTGTCGCCCCGTACCGGGCGCCGACCCGCCGCAGCCCGGCCACCACCGGCTGGTTCGCGGCCATCATCTCGGCGGTGAAGCGCGGATGGCGGGCCCGTATGTCCTCCGGCTCGAACCCCTGCCCCGGGGTGAGGGTGCCGGTCAGATAGCCGTTGCCCAGCGGCATCGCCGCCAGGAAGCCGACGCCCCGCGACTCGCACCACGGCAGCAGCTCCGCCAGCGCCTGCGGCGACCACACCGACAGCTCGGCCTGCACACTGCTGACGGGGAACACCTGCTGGATCCGCTCCAGTTGGGCCAGGGTGAGGTCATGCATCCGGGAGCGCGGACGCACTCCGGCACCGCGCACCGTACGGGTCGCACGGGCCTGCCGTACCGCCCGTGCGCCCACCGCGCACAGCCCCAGCGACCGCACCTTCCCGGCGGCCACCAGCTCCGCCATGGCCCCCCAGGTCTCCTCGATGGGCACCTCGGGGTCGGCGCGGTGCAGTTGGTAGAGGTCGATCCGGTCGGTCTGCAGCCGGCGCAGTGAGGCGTCGCAGGCGCGCTTGACGTAACCGGGCCGCCCGTTGGCGACGATGTGCTGCTCGCCCACCAGCAGCCCGCACTTGGTCGAGACGAACGCCTCCGCCCGACGCTCTTTCAGCACCCGTCCCACCAGCAGCTCGTTGGTGAACGGTCCGTACATGTCGGCGGTGTCCAGCAGGGTGCAGCCCCGGTCCAGCGCGGTGTGCACGGCCCGCAGCGACCCCTCCCCGCTGCGCTGCGACTCGGTGTACCCCCAGCTCATCGGCATACAGCCGAGCCCGATGGCGCCCACTTCGAGGGCCGCCGCACCGATTGTCCTGCGCTCCACCTGGCTGTGCCTCCGTCCCCTCGCCCCCGGTCAAGGGCCAGACCAAACTAACGTCTGAGCAGAACATCTCTTCGCATAGCCTCGGAGCATGGCAACCGCAGACCAGCGCACCGATGCGAACGATGTATGGCTCCCGCTGCCGCCCGACGAGATCGAGGGTCTCCCTGGCGGCCTGAACTACGTCCACTGGGACGCCGGCCCCGCGTACCCCGCGGACCCGGCCCGGTGCGTCTTCTACGCGGTGCCCTACATGAAGGGCGCCGAGGCGAGCCTGCGCCCGCTGTCCCGGATGAGCCGGGTACGGGTGGTGCAGACCCTCACCGCCGGTATCGAGCACATGCTGCCGGGCCTGGCGCAGATGCCGTCCGGTGCCCAACTGTGCAACGCCCGCGGTCTGCACGACGCCAGCACCGCGGAGCTCGCGCTCACCCTGATCCTGGCGGCGCTGCGCGATGTTCCCGGGTTCGTACGGGCCCAGGACGCGGGGGAGTGGCGGCCTGAGTTCCGCCCGGCTCTCGCCGACAAGTCGGTCCTCATTGTGGGCTATGGTTCGATCGGCAGTGCCATCGAAGACCGGCTCACGCCCTTTGAATGTGCGCGGGTGGTGCGCGTCGCTCGCACCGCGCGTGACACTGTGCGCGGTCCTGTGCATCCACTCTCCGACCTGTCCGCCCTCTTGCCTCAAGCGGACGTCGTGGTGCTCGCCACTCCGCTCACCGAGGAGACCCGTGGCCTGGTCGGAAGCGGTTTTCTGGCGCGGATGAAGGACGGCGCACTGCTGGTGAACGTCGCCCGCGGCGGGATCGTCGACACCAAGGCGCTGCTCGGCGAACTGGAGTCCGGGCGGCTGCGCGCGGCGCTCGACGTCACTGATCCGGAACCGCTGCCCGCGGGACATCCGCTGTGGCACGCTCCGGGCGTGCTCATCACTCCACACGTCGGTGGCCCCAGCTCTGCCTTCCTGCCCCGTGCGAAGCGGCTGCTGAGGGACCAGCTGACGCTTTTCGCGGCCGGCGAACCCCTGCGGAACGTGATCGCCACGGCCTCTTGAAAGCGGTTGCGGGTAGCGCTACGAGGCCGTACGACTGCGAAGGGTGTTCAAATCCGAGTGTCAATTACGCTCTGTAGAGCCCCTATGTCCCTGAGTGACGGAACTGGTGTATCGTCCCGAGCGGGGACAGCGCCGGACGAAAACGGCACGCTGTGAAGGATCCGGAACGCGAGGGGGGCGACGGGCGATGTACGGCCGATGGATGATCCGCGAGATGCGCGATCCACGAGCACCCGCGGGAAGGCGGCGAGGGTCCCGGGTGCACCGCTCGCGCCGGCAGCCCGTACCGGACACCGGGAGAGTGCGGTGAGCGCCCCCGGGGCGATGCTCTCCAGGCCGCCGACGCCCCCCGGCGGTCCGCCGAGCGCGGCGCCGCAGATCGGCCTGGCCGTGCTGTGCGGCGGCTATGCCGTGGGCGCCGCCTTCGGCTGGGGATCCCGCGAAGTCGCCATGTTCATGGGGGACTTCGGCCTCAGCTTCGCGGCCCTGGTGGCGGCCGTCTCCTGCGGTCTGTACGCGCGCAGGCACCGCAGCCGGTTCCGTCCGGCCTGGCTGCTGTTCGCCGTCTCCTCGGGGATGGCCGGCCTCGGCAACGGTGTCTGGGGCTGGTACGAGGTCATCCAGCGGACGCCCGTTCCCACTCCCTCGCCGGCCGACTTCTGCTTCCTGCTGTTCGCACCGCCGGCCATCGTGGGCCTGCTGGTGCTCGCCAAGCGCCCGGTGACCAGGGCCGGTTGGGTCTGTCTGGGACTGGACTCCTGGCTGATCGCCGGATCGCTGCTCACCCTCTCGTGGAGCCTCGCGCTCGCCCACACCGCCCACTTCCAGGGCCGCAGTGTGGCCCAGAGCGCGCTGTCGCTGGCCTATCCGCTGCTGGACATCGTGCTGGTCAGCATGGTGCTCGCGCTGCACTTCCGGCGCTCCTCGGTGCACCGCTCCGCCATCAACACCGCCGTCGCGGCACTGGCGTTGACGGTGCTGTGCGACGCCCTGTTCAGCTCGCCGCTGCTGCGTGAGCACTACCGCTCAGGCCAGATCCTGGACGCCGGATGGTTCGCCGGCTCGATGCTGCTCGCGTACGCACCCTGGGTCGCCCGCCGCGCCGGCGAGGAGGAGCCGGAGGAGGCCGAGCCGGCCGCCCGGCGCCCGCAGCCGCACGGCAGCCGCCCCATCGCCGGCTCGATCGCCGCGCTCACCCCGTACCTCGCCGCCGCGGTGTGCACGCTGGGCATCCTCACCAACGTCCTCGACGGGCGGCGGATCGACCGGGTGGTGCTCTTCACCGGCTGCACGGTCGTCCTCGCGCTGGTCGTCCGCCAGGGCATCATGCTGCTCGACAACATCACCCTCACCCAGGAGCTGGCGCAGAAGGAGAACCACTTCCGCTCCCTGGTGCAGGGCTCCAGCGACGTGATCATGATCGCCGCCCCCTCCGGTGTGCTGCGCTACGTCAGCCCGGCCGCCGCCGGTGTCTACGGGCGGGACGCCGAGGAACTGGTCGGCTCCGAGCTGTCCTCGCTGATCCACCCCGAGGACCTGGGGCGGGTCGTCCACGAGGTCCGCCGGTTCCTCGCCGCCGCACCCGAGGACGAACCGACCACCCGCATCGAATGCCGCTTCCGGGCCGGCGAGCAGCGCCCCGGCGGCGACGGCTGGCTGAACGTGGAGTCCACGGTCAACCGCCACCACGGCGGCCTGATCTTCAACTGCCGCGATGTCACCGAACGGGTCCGGCTACAGGCCCAGCTCCAGCACAACGCGTCACACGACGCCCTCACCGACCTGCCCAACCGTGCGCTGTTCACCGAACGGGTCACCCAGGCCGTCACCGGCCGCCGGGCCAGCGACCTGGACACCGCCGTGCTCTACATCGACCTCGACGGCTTCAAGCAGGTCAACGACACCATCGGCCATCAGGCGGGCGACGAACTGCTGGTGCAGGCCGCCCGTCGGCTCGGGGAGTCGGTGCGCTCGGGGGACATAGCGGCGCGGCTGGGCGGCGACGAGTTCGCCGCGCTGATCACCGGTGACGGGACCCGCGACCGGGCGGCCTGCGAGTTCCGTATCCACGAGATCGCCGACCGGCTGCGTATCAAGCTCTCCGAGCCGTACCGGATCGACGGTCGGGAGGTCCGGGTGGCGGCCAGCATCGGCGTCGCGTTCGCCGAGCCCGGTGTCACCCCCGCCGGTCTGCTGCGCAATGCCGACCTGGCGATGTACCGCGCCAAGCAGGCCGGAAAGGGCCGGGTGGAGCTGTACGCCCCGCAGATGCAGGACGAGGTGGCACACCGCGCCGAACTGGTCAGCAAGCTGCGTACGGCGCTGAGCGACGGCGAATTCGCGCTGCTGCACCAGCCGGTGGTCGAGCTGGCCACCGGGCGGGTCACCGCGGTCGCGGCGCAGGCCCGCTGGCGCTCCGCCGAGGGCATCCTCTTCACCCCCGCCGAGTTCCTGAGGGTGGGGGACCGCGGCCGGTTCACCGACGACGGCGACCGCGCCGCCGAGCTGGACCGCTGGCAGCTGGAGGAGGCCGTCGAGCAGGCCGCCGTGCGGCACCGCGCCGGGCATCAGGTCCCGGTCGCCGTCCGGCTCTCCGCCCGGCGGCTGCTGGACCGCGCACTGTCCCCCAAGGGCGTCGAGTCGCTGCTCACCCGGCACGGTCTCCCCTCCCGGTCGCTCGTCCTGGAATTGTCCGAAAGCGATCCCCGGCTCCCGCTGGACGACCTGGAGCGCCGGCTGGCCGCGCTGCGCCGGCTCGGCGTACGGATCGCCCTGGACGGCTTCGGCAGCGGGTACGCCGCGATCAGCGCGCTGCGCCGGCTGCCCATCGATGTGCTGCGGCTGGACCGCGGGCTGGTGGACGGTGTGGTGGAGTCGGCCCGGCTGCACAAGATCACCGCCGGGCTGCTGCGGATCGCCGGTGACCTGGGGATGCAGTCGGTCGCGGACGGCATCGATCTGCCCGAGCAGGTCCTCGCGCTGCGCTCCATGGGCTGCACCCACGGCATGGGCATGGCGTTCTCCGGCCCGCTCGACGAGCACCGGCTGCGCCGGGCCCTGACGCACACCGGCTACCCGGTGCCCGACCTGGCAGGACAGGGCCGGGCGGTGGTGCTCAGCGGCCGTGGGCTGCCCCTTCGGCACGGCGGTCTGGCCGGTCCGGATTCGCTCGTGCATCCGCCATTGCGCTCAAATAGTGAGACCTCTGTCCCACCCACTTGACACTCGGTGCACGGCGGGGGGAGGGTCAGTGCCATGCGCACCCGAATTCTCGTACTTGGAAAGCGCGTCGGCTGAAGCTGGGCCCCTGAAGAAACCCAGCTGACCGCACCGACGCGCTCCCCTCGCTTGCCACCTGGCACGAGGGGTTTTTTGTTGCACAGCAACCTCACAAATCCCGCCAAAACCCTCAGCTTCGAGAAGAGACGCAGATGACCGAGCAGGCCTCCGGGGCCCACCATCCGCAGCCGCGGGCCCGTACCGCCGGCGGACCGCAGCAGCCCGCCGCCGTTGAGCACGTCACGGGCGCGCAGTCCCTCATCCGTTCGCTGGAGGAGGTCGGGGCCGACACCGTGTTCGGCATCCCCGGCGGTGCGATCCTGCCTGCGTACGACCCGATGATGGACTCCTCGAAGGTCCGGCACATCCTGGTGCGCCACGAGCAGGGCGCCGGACACGCCGCCACGGGATACGCCCAGGCCACCGGGAAGGTCGGCGTGTGCATGGCGACCTCAGGGCCGGGCGCCACCAACCTCGTCACCCCCATCGCCGACGCGCACATGGACTCCGTCCCGCTGGTCGCGATCACCGGTCAGGTCGCGTCCAAGGCGATCGGCACCGACGCCTTCCAGGAGGCGGACATCTGCGGCATCACGATGCCGATCACCAAGCACAACTTCCTGGTCACCGACCCCGCCGAGATCCCCCGGACGATCGCCGAGGCGTTCCACATCGCCGCCACCGGCCGCCCCGGCCCGGTCCTGGTCGACATCGCCAAGGACGCCCTCCAGGCGCAGACCACCTTCAGCTGGCCGCCGCACACCGAGCTGCCCGGCTACCGCCCGGTGACCAAGCCGCACGCCAAGCAGATCCGCGAGGCCGCCCGGCTGATCGTCGAGTCCAAGCGCCCGGTCCTCTACGTCGGCGGCGGGGTGCTCAAGGCCGGTGCCACCGCCGAGCTCAAGGTGCTCGCCGAGCTGACCGGCGCGCCGGTCACCACCACCCTGATGGCGCTGGGCGCCTTCCCCGACAGCCACCCCCAGCACGTCGGCATGCCCGGTATGCACGGCTCGGTCACCGCCGTCACCGCCCTCCAGAAGTCGGACCTGCTGATCACCCTCGGCGCCCGCTTCGACGACCGGGTCACCGGCAAGCTGGACTCCTTCGCGCCGTACGCCAAGGTCGTCCACGCGGACATCGACCCGGCGGAGATCGGCAAGAACCGCGCCGCGGACGTGCCGATCGTCGGTGACGCCCGTGAGGTCATCGCCGATCTGATCGTGGCCGTCCAGGCCGAGTACGACGCCGGCCACCGGGGCGACTACAGCGCCTGGTGGAAGGACCTCAACCGCTGGCGCGACACCTACCCGCTGGGCTACGACCTGCCGGACGACGGCAGCCTCTCCCCGCAGCAGGTCATCGAGCGGATCGGCAAGCTCGCCCCGGCCGACACGATCTACGCCGCGGGCGTCGGCCAGCACCAGATGTGGGCCGCCCACTTCATCGACTACGAGCAGCCCGCCACCTGGCTGAACTCCGGCGGCGCCGGAACGATGGGCTACGCGGTCCCGGCCGCCATGGGCGCCAAGGCCGGAGAGCCGGGCCGTACGGTCTGGGCGATCGACGGCGACGGCTGCTTCCAGATGACCAACCAGGAGCTGGTCACCTGCGCGCTCAACAACATCCCGATCAAGGTCGCGATCATCAACAACGGGGCGCTGGGCATGGTCCGCCAGTGGCAGACCCTCTTCTACAACCAGCGCTACTCCAACACCGTGCTGCACAGCGGTCCCGAGGCCGACGGCAAGCAGCCGTCCGCGGGCACCCGTATCCCGGACTTCGTGAAGCTGTCCGAGGCCATGGGCTGCGTCGCGATGCGCTGTGAGGACCCGGCCGAACTCGACGCGGTCATCGCCAAGGCCAATGCCATCAACGACCGCCCGGTCGTGATCGACTTCATCGTCCACGAGGACGCCCAGGTGTGGCCTATGGTCGCCGCCGGCACCTCCAACGACGAGGTCATGGCCGCCCGGGGCGTGCGTCCCGACTTCGGCGACAACGAAGACGACTGAGCCCAGGACGACACGGACGCACGGAAGAAGAGAGAAGACCATGTCCAAGCACACGCTCTCCGTCCTGGTGGAGAACACCCCCGGCATCCTCGCCCGGATCGCCGCGCTGTTCTCCCGCCGCGGCTTCAACATCGACTCGCTCGCGGTCGGGGTCACCGAGCACCCCGACATCTCCCGCATCACCATCGTGGTCAGCGTCGAGTCGCTGCCGCTGGAGCAGGTCACCAAGCAGCTCAACAAGCTCGTCAACGTCCTGAAGATCGTCGAGCTGGAGCCGGGCTCCGCGATCCAGCGCGAGCTGGTCCTGGTCAAGGTCCGCGCGGACAACGAGACCCGCTCGCAGATCGTGGAGATCGTCCAGCTCTTCCGCGCCAAGACCGTGGACGTCTCCCCGGAGGCGGTCACGATCGAGGCCACCGGGTCCAGCGAGAAGCTGGAGGCGATGCTCAAGATGCTGGAGCCGTACGGCATCAAGGAACTGGTGCAGTCCGGCACCATCGCCATAGGCCGTGGGGCCCGTTCCATCACGGACCGCTCGCTGCGCGCACTGGACCGTTCGGCCTGACGCCCGCGGTCCGTCCGACCGCATCGCGAGACCCACCGACCTTCCTCACCCCGCCCGACGTACTGTGTGGGCACCCCGCTAGATCCAAGGAGATACCCGAAGTGGCCGAGCTGTTCTACGACGACGACGCCGATCTGTCCCTCATCCAGAACCGCAAGGTCGCGGTGATCGGCTACGGCAGCCAGGGCCACGCCCACGCGCTGTCCCTGCGCGACTCGGGCGTCGACGTGCGCGTCGGTCTGCACGAGGGCTCCAAGTCCAAGGCGAAGGCCGAGGAGCAGGGCCTGCGTGTGGTGACCCCCGCCGAGGCCGCGGCCGAGGCCGACGTCATCATGATCCTGGTGCCGGACCCGATCCAGGCCAAGGTCTACGAGGAGTCCATCAAGGACAACCTGAAGGACGGCGACGCGCTGTTCTTCGGTCACGGCTTCAACATCCGGTTCGGCTTCATCAAGGCCCCGGCCGGTGTGGACGTCTGCATGGTCGCCCCCAAGGGCCCGGGCCACCTCGTGCGCCGCCAGTACGAGGAGGGCCGCGGCGTGCCGTGCATCGCGGCCGTCGAGCAGGACGCGTCCGGCAACGCCTTCGCGCTGGCGCTCTCGTACGCCAAGGGCATCGGCGGCACCCGCGCCGGCGTCATCAAGACCACCTTCACCGAGGAGACCGAGACCGACCTGTTCGGTGAGCAGGCGGTGCTCTGCGGCGGTGCCTCGGCGCTGGTCAAGGCCGGCTTCGAGACCCTGGTCGAGGCGGGCTACCAGCCGGAGATCGCGTACTTCGAGTGCCTCCACGAGCTGAAGCTGATCGTGGACCTGATGTACGAGGGCGGCCTGGAGAAGATGCGCTGGTCGGTCTCCGAGACCGCCGAGTGGGGCGACTACGTCACCGGTCCCCGCATCATCACCGACCAGACCAAGGCGGAGATGAAGAAGGTCCTCGCCGAGATCCAGGACGGCACCTTCGCCAACAACTGGATCGCGGAGTACAACGCCGGTCTGCCGAAGTACAACGAGTACAAGAAGACCGACGAGAACCACCTGCTGGAGACCACCGGCAAGCAGCTGCGGAAGCTGATGAGCTGGGTGGACGACGAGGCGTAAGCCCGAGGACAGGGGGTCGCGAAGCAACTCGCGGCCCCCTCGTCCATGTGCCCGGCCCAGCGCCGCCCGGGCGCCTTGTCCGCCGCGTAGAACCACGCACGGGTGATCCTTCCGCATCGGCACAGGCCGCGTCCCCCACCGCCACTACACTTGCCAATCACAAGCGCGTCAGGCTCACAACGTCGTGCGTCTTCCACGCGGCTTTCCCCCTTCACCGCCTTCGGCCGTCGGGACGGCCGTCCGCGAAGGACTAGTGAGGACTGAAGACCACGTGAGCTCGAAACCTGTCGTACTGATCGCCGAAGAGCTGTCGCCCGCGACCGTCGACGCCCTGGGCCCGGACTTCGAGATCCGGCACTGCAACGGCGCGGACCGCGCCGAGCTGCTGCCCGCGATCGTCGATGTCGACGCCATCCTCGTGCGCAGCGCGACGAAGGTGGACGCCGAGGCGATCTCCGCCGCCAAGAAGCTGAAGGTCGTCGCCCGCGCGGGCGTGGGCCTGGACAATGTCGACGTCTCCGCCGCCACCAAGGCCGGCGTGATGGTCGTCAACGCCCCGACCTCCAACATCGTCACCGCTGCCGAGCTGGCCTGCGGTCTGCTGGTCGCCACGGCCCGCAACATCCCCCAGGCCAACACCGCCCTGAAGAACGGCGAGTGGAAGCGCAGCAAGTACACCGGTGTCGAGCTCAGCGAGAAGACCCTCGGTGTGGTCGGCCTCGGCCGGATCGGCGTCCTGGTCGCCCAGCGGATGTCGGCCTTCGGCATGAAGGTCGTCGCCTACGACCCGTACGTCCAGCCGGCCCGTGCCGCGCAGATGGGCGTCAAGCTGCTGACCCTGGACGAGCTGCTGGAGGTCGCCGACTTCATCACCGTCCACCTCCCCAAGACGCCCGAGACCGTCGGTCTCATCGGAGACGAGGCGCTGCACAAGGTCAAGCCTTCGGTACGGATCGTGAACGCCGCGCGTGGCGGGATCGTCGACGAGGCGGCGCTGGCCACCGCGCTGAAGGAGGGCCGGGTGGCCGGCGCGGGCCTGGACGTCTACGCCGTCGAGCCGTGCACGGACTCCCCGCTCTTCGAGTTCGACCAGGTCGTCGCCACCCCGCACCTGGGTGCGTCGACGGGCGAGGCGCAGGAGAAGGCCGGTATCGCGGTCGCCAAGTCGGTGCGCCTGGCGCTCGCCGGCGAGCTGGTGCCGGACGCGGTCAACGTCCAGGGCGGCGTGATCGCCGAGGACGTCAAGCCGGGGCTGCCGCTGGCCGAGCGGCTGGGCCGGATCTTCACCGCCCTGGCCGGCGAGGTCGCGATGCGCCTCGACGTCGAGGTGTACGGCGAGATCACCCAGCACGACGTCAAGGTGCTGGAACTCTCCGCGCTCAAGGGTGTGTTCGAGGACGTCGTCGACGAGACGGTGTCGTACGTCAACGCCCCGCTGTTCGCGCAGGAGCGCGGTGTGGAGGTGCGGCTGACGACCAGCAGCGAGTCGCCCGAGCACCGCAATGTGGTGACGGTGCGCGGCACCCTCGCGGGCGGCGAGGAGGTGTCGATCTCCGGCACGCTCGCCGGCCACAAGAACGTCCAGAAGATCGTGGCGGTCGGTGAGCACTCCATCGACCTCTCGCTCGCGGACCACATGGCGTTCATGCGCTACACCGACCGCCCCGGCGTCGTCGGCACCGTCGGCCGGATCCTGGGCGAGGCGGGCATCAACATCGGCGGGATGCAGGTGTCCCGTGCCGACGTCGGTGGCGAGGCACTGGTGGCGCTGACCGTCGACGACACCATCCCGCCGCAGGTGCTCAGCGAGATTGCCGAGGAGATCGGTGCGACCTCGGTGCGTGCGGTGAACCTCGGCGACTGACCGTCCGGCCCTCGCGGGCCGGCACAGCGCAGGCC
Source organism: Streptomyces sp. NPDC034111 (assembly GCF_055575375.1). Classification (NCBI taxonomy): domain Bacteria; kingdom Bacillati; phylum Actinomycetota; class Actinomycetes; order Kitasatosporales; family Streptomycetaceae; genus Streptomyces; species Streptomyces sp. NPDC034111. The sequence goes on from NZ_JBVIST010000024.1 coordinate 74,269, forward strand.
AACGGGCCCGGGCCCCGCTTCGGCGGAGTCCGGGCCCGTTCGCGTCCGCGTTTGCGTGCCCCCGCCCGGCGACGCGCAATGGGAACTGTGCACGGGGAACCGTGCGTGCCCCCGCCGCGCGCGGGTGGAAGGAGGAGACCCCATGAATGCACCTCTGGGGGACACCCCGCAGAGTCTGACCGGCCTGCACGTGGTCGATGTGGACGGCGCGAAGGTGGGCACGGTGCAGCAGGTCTACCGGGACGATGCCACCAACGACCCCGAGTGGATCACCGTGCGTACCGGCCTGTTCGGGCTGAAGGAGACCTTCATCCCGCTTGCCGGAGCCCGTCGCACCGGCAATGAGCTGCACGTTCCGCATGCCAAGGACACGATCAAGGACGCGCCGCGGATCGACGCCGACGGTCATCTCGACCCCTCCGAGGAGGCCGAGCTCTACCGCCACTACGGGCTGAACCGGCCGGGCGCTGCCGACCCGCCGGACCCCGGCGGGGCCATGGACCCCGGTGAGCAGGAGAGCGTCGCCCAGGCCCCCACACGCACGGCCGGCACCCCGCGCGCCGACGCCAGGACCCAGGTGATGACGGACACCACGCATCGCACTCCGGCCGGCGGCGAGCGCAACAAGCTGTTCGACCGGCCGATGGCCGGGTCGGGCACCGCCTCGCGCGGCCGCGAGGAGCCGGACGCCCGGCGCGGTGCGGAGCGGGAGTCGGAGATCGTGCTCTGCGAGGAGCAGATCGAGATCGGCACCGAGGAGCGGGTGAGCGGCCGGGCCCGGCTGACCAAGCATGTGGTCACCGAGGAGGTGCACCGCACCGTGCCGGTCACCCATGAGGAAGTACGGGTGGTCCGCGAGAAGATCACCGAGGAGGAGCGCCGGACGGGCCGGATCGCCCCGCACACCGGCGAGGGCGCTGCCGAGGTCGTACTCCACGAGGAGCAGCCGACGGTCAGCAAGAAGAGGGTGCCGGTCGAGCGGGTGTGGCTGGAGACCGAGCGGGTGACCGAGCAGCGGGAGGTCACGGCCGAGATCCACCGGGAAGAGGTGGAGATCGACGACGGCAGGGGGCCGGGCAAGGACCGTGGGCCCGAGGAGGGCAGGTCGCGGTGAGCCGGGCACCCGCCCCGGCTCCTATACGTACGTGTAAGACATCTGTCTGGTACGAGCGTATGCGTTGGCGCTAGGCTGCTCCCATGGGACACCGTGAAGATCTGCTGGAAGGCGCCAAGCGCTGCCTGCTGGAGAAGGGGTATGCGCGCACCACCGCCCGCGACATCGTCGCCGCCTCCGGTGCCAACCTCGCCTCCATCGGATACCACTACGGCTCCAAGGACGCCCTGATGCGCCAGGCCGTCATCGCGTCCAGCGAGGAGTGGGGCGCGAGCATGGCGGAGGCGCCGGGCGCCGGGGGCGCCGCGCGGGCGACGGACGCCGAGCCGCTGGAGCGGTTCGCCGCGGTCTGGGACACCGTCCTGCAACGGATCGCCACGGAACGGGAGTTCATCGCCGCGCAGGTCGAGGTGCTGGGGCTGCTGCCGCGCGATGCGGGGCTGCGCGAGGCGATCGGTGAGGTGCTGCCGGAGGGCGGCGAGGGGCTGGTGGCCCTCTTCGAGGGGGTGCCGGACACCGAGGTCGGCCCGGAGGCGGCCCGGGTCGTCGGCTCCTTCTACCAGGCGCTGCTGACCGGACTGATGGTGCAGTCGCTGATCAGCCCGGACGCGATGCCGTCCGGGGCCGATCTGGCGGACGCGCTGCGCCGGGTCACCGGGGGCTCGGTGCTGGACCGGGAGTGACCGGCCGCGCCGCGGGCAGCACATGGTCGCCGACCCGGTCGGTGCTCAGACACAGCGAGCAGACCACCGCGTCATGGGTGAGGCAGGCCGTCAGGTCCGGCCGCTCGAAGTCCTGCCGGCAGACATGGCAGGTGGCGGTGGTCGCGCTGGGGTTGCCGTCCGCGTCCAGCAGCGGCTCCGCGATCCCGTCGTCGGTCCGTCGCAGGTAGTAACGGCCCTTGGTGACCACCGCCATCAGCGGTGTGAGGACCCCGGCGATCACCGCCGCGGCGACCGGTGAGTACGGCTGGAGGGTGTCGCCCAGGGCGTGGAAGTACATCGCGATCGACAGTCCGGAGGCGGCGACGAAGGCCACCACGCCCACCGGGTTGACCGCATACAGCATGCCCCGGCGGAACTCGGGGGCGTGCGGGGACAGCTTCAGCAGGTACTTGTTGACGAGGATGTCGGTGGCGACGGTGACGACCCAGGCGATGGCGCAGTTGGAGTAGAAGCCCAGGATGCCGTTGAGGAAGCTGAACATGTCGGCCTCCATCAGCACCAGCGCGAACGCCAGGTTGGCCAGCACGAACACCATCCGGCCCGGGTAGCGCTTGGTGATCCGGGTGAAGGAGTTCGTCCACGCCAGCGAGCCGGAGTAGGCGTTGGTGACATTGATCTTGATCTGGCTGATCACGACGAGCACCACCGCCAGCGGGACCACCAGCCACGACGGCATCATCGCGGCGAACGCGCCGGTGAACTGCTGGATCGGCTCGGTGGCCGCGGCCGGCCCCACCTTCGCGAGGATATAGACGGCCAGGAAGAGGCCGATCGCCTGCTTCAGCGCGCCCAGCACCACCCAGCCCGGCCCGGCCATCACCACGGCCGTCCACCAACGCCGCCTGTTCGCCGCCGTCTTGGGCGGCATGAAGCGCAGATAGTCGATCTGCTCACCGATCTGCGCGATCAGCGACAGACAGACGCCCGCGCCCAGCAGCACCGAGGCGGTGTTGACGCCGCCGTGGCCGCCGGTGCCCGCATACGACACGAAACGGTGCACCGTGCCCGGGTCGGTGGCCACCAGATAGACCAGCGGCCCCACCATCAGCAGCAGCCAGAGCGGGGTCGTCCAGACCTGGAGCTTGCTGAGCGCCTTCATCCCGTAGACGACCAGCGGGATCACCATGAACGTGGAGACCAGATAGCCCAGCCACAGCGGCAGTCCGAGGCCCAGCTTCAGCCCCTGCGCCATGATCGAGCCCTCCAGCGCGAAGAAGATGAAGGTGAAGCTGGCGAAGATGACGCTGGTGAGCACCGAGCCGTAGTACCCGAAGCCGGAGCCGCGGGTGATCAGGTCCAGATCGATGTTGTAGCGCGCCCCGTAATAGGCGAGCGGGAAGCCGGTGACGAAGATGACCACGGCCGCGACGAGGATCGCGGCCAGCGCGTTCCCGGTGCCGTGGGTGAGCCCGATGCCGGCGCCGATCGAGAAGTCGGCCATATAGGCGATGCCGCCCAGCGCGGTGGTCGCCACCACCATCGGCGTCCACCGGCGGTAACTGCGCGGCGCGAACCGGAGGGTGTAGTCCTCCAGCGTCTCGCCCGCCGCCTGCCCGCCCGCGGGCTCCTCCGCGACGGCCGGTTTCGCATCAGCCTGGGTCATGCCACGCCTCCTGGGGTGCCGTGAGAACTGCGACGTGGTGCGCGCGTCACGGCCGGACGTTAGAAAGCGCGTGTTTCCGGGGGCTGCTTCCCGGGTGAACCGGGTGTTTCCGAAGCCGGGGCCGCCCGAACGGCCGTCGGCCGGGCCGGAGTTCGGCGCGGAGGGCTACAGCCGCGCCGCCTTCAGGGCCATGTGCAGCAGCAGCCGGTGTTCGCCGTCGTCCAGGTCGAGGCCGGTCAGCTTCTCCACCCGGCCCAGGCGGTAGTAGAGGGTCTGGCGGTGGATGCCCAGTGCCTGGGCGGTGCGGCTCGCCTGGCCCGCGCAGTCGAGGAACACCTCGGTGGTGCGGGCGAGTTCGGCATGGGTGGCGGTGAGCAGCGGGGCGATCGCCGGGTCGGGTTCGGTCGCCGCCAGTGCGGTCAGCATGCGGTACGAGCCGATGGCGTCCCACTGGGTGACCGGGCCCAGCCGGGGCTCGGCGCGGGCCGCGCGGGCCGCGTCCAGCGCCTCCCGCCAGGTGGCCGGCAGCCCGGTGAGCTCCGTCGTGCCGAGGCCGATGCCGGCGGTACCCGGGCGGCGCCGCGCGGGTGCCCCGGTGCCGGACCGCCCCGGGCCGGACGCGCCCACGGCGGCCGGTGCGGCGCCCGCGCGCGGGGAGCGCAGCAGCTGCTCGGCCACCGTATGGGCCGGGGTGAGCGCACCGGTCGAGCCCAGTCGTACCAGCGCGGCCAGCGCGGGCAGGGCCGTCGCGGGCTGCCGGGGGCCGGCGGCCCGCAGCGGACAGGCCGCGAGCAGGCCCGGCAGACTCGGCAGCGGTGCCGCGCCGGTGTCCGAGGAGTCCCAGGGCACCACCGCGACCAGGGTGAGCGGCACGCCCGGTGTGAAGCGCAGGCTGTCCCGCAGGGCATCGCCCAGTGCGTCCGCCGCGGCCGGCCGGCCGTCGGCCGGTGCGAGCAGCAACTCCCGCAGCAGATCGCCGAGTTCCAGTCCGGTGCGGGCCTCGTCGGCCAGCAGTGCGCCGATCCGGGCGGCGGTCTCCATGGCCTGGGCGATCCGGGGGTCGGGCGGGGCGCCGTGGCCGCCGAGGGCGAGGTCGGCCAGATGCCCGTCGTCCAGCAGCCAGACATAGCCGTGCACGATGCCCCGATGGCGTACGGGAAGACAGATCCGGCCTCTGAAGACCCCGGCCGCCGGGTCCGGCGGAATCCGCAGCGGTGCCTTGGCGCGGGCGATCCCGAAGGCCTCGAACCAGGCCCGTACCGCCGCCGAGGAGCGGCGCTGGAGGATCGAACGGGTCCGTACCGGGTCCATGACCTCGTCGTCGTCGCTCTCGTGGGCACCGAACGCGATCAGTCCGAAGTCCCGGTCCTCCAGCGTCGCCGGTGCGCCGAGCGCCGCGGAGATCTCGTCCACGAGCTGCTGATAGTCGCCCCGCATCGGTCAGCCGGTCCTCTCCTGTCGCACTGGTCGCTCCCGCCACCATTCTCATACATCTGTCTGAGATCCCGACCACGAAGGCGTGACAGCTGTCGATGGCCGCGAAGTGGCGCGATCCTTAAATTTCAGGTGGCCCGATGTTGCCGACGTGTCCGCGCCAAACGGCGTCCGCAGGCATTTGTCATCCTGAAACGTGGAGGTGCCCCATGCTGGGTCCCGTGCTTCTCGCCGCGGCGCGCAGCGACCGCATCCGCCGCATCGTGGCGGCCGCTCCGGTCACCCGCCCCGTGGTGGACCGGTTCGTCGCCGGCGAGCGCCTGGAGGAATCCATGGCCGCCGTACGGGGCCTGGCCGCGCGCGGCCTGGAGGTCACCCTCGACCACCTCGGCGAGGACATCACCGACCCGGCCGAGGCGCTGCGCAACCGCGACGCCTACCTCCGGCTGGCGGGCGCACTCAAGGAGCACGGACTCGGCGTCAAGGCCGAGATGTCGGTGAAGCTCTCCGCGTTCGGCCAGGCGCTGCCCGGCGGCCACGAGCTGGCGCTCAAGAACGTCACCCCGGTGGTCGAGGCCGCCGCCGAGGCCGGTACGACGGTGACCCTCGACATGGAGGACCACACCACGGTCGACTCCACCCTCGCGATCCTCGCCGAGCTGCGCGAGCACTTCCCCCAGACGGGTGCGGTACTCCAGTCCTACCTGTTCCGCACCGAGGACGACTGCCACGCGCTGTCCGGGGAAGGTTCCCGGGTGCGGCTGGTCAAGGGCGCGTACAAGGAGCCCGCGACCGTTGCCTTCCAGGAGAAGCGGGAGGTCGACAAGGCCTATGTGCGCTGTCTGAAGATCTTGATGGCCGGGCAGGGCTACCCCATGATCGGATCGCACGACCCCCGCATGGTGGCCATCGCCCAGGAGCTGGCGCACCGCAACGGACGCAAGCCGGCCGACTACGAGTTCCAGATGCTCTACGGCATCCGCGAGACGGAGCAGCAGCGGCTGGTCGCCGAGGGGAACCGTATGCGGGTGTACATCCCCTATGGCACGGACTGGTACGGATACTTCATGCGCCGCCTCGCCGAGCGCCCCGCGAACCTCGGCTTCTTCCTGCGGTCGCTCGCGACCCGCGGCTGAGCCCCGGCCCCCGGCTGAGCCCCGGCCCCCGGCCTTTTACGTACGTACGAACCGACGATCGAAGGAGAACGGCCATGGACGCTGTGACCCAGGTCCCCGTGCCGGTGAACGAGCCGGTCCACACCTACGCCCCCGGCACCCCGGAGCGGTCCCGTCTGGAGGCCAAGCTCAAGGAGCTGGCCGACAACCCGATCGAGCTGCCGATGACCATCGGCGGTGTGCGGCGCATGGGTGGCGGCGAGCGCTTCGACGTCGTCCAGCCGCACAACCACGCGGCCCGGCTCGGCACGTACGCCAACGCCACGGTCCAGGACGCCCAGGACGCGGTGGACGCCGCGCTGGCCGCCGCCCCGGCCTGGCGGGCGATGTCCTTCGACGACCGTGCCGCGATCATCCTCCGGGCCGCCGAGCTGCTCTCCGGCCCCTGGCGCGAGACGCTGGCCGCCGCCACCATGCTCGGCCAGTCCAAGACCGCGCAGCAGGCCGAGATCGACACGCCCTGTGAGCTGATCGACTTCTGGCGCTTCAATGTGCACTTCGCGCGCCAGATCCTCGCCGAGCAGCCCCCGGCGAACTCCCCGGGCGTCTGGAACCGCTCGGACCACCGCCCGCTCGAAGGCTTCGTCTACGCGATCACGCCGTTCAACTTCACCGCGATCGCCGGCAACCTCCCGACCGCCCCCGCCCTCATGGGCAACGTGGTCGTCTGGAAGCCGTCCCCGACCCAGACCTTCGCCGCCGTGCTGCTGATGCAGCTGCTGGAGGAGGCCGGGCTGCCCAAGGGCGTGATCAACCTCGTCACCGGTGACGGCAAGGACGTCTCCGAGGTGGCGCTGACCCACCCCGACCTGGCGGGCATCCACTTCACCGGCTCGACCAAGACCTTCCAGTACCTGTGGAAGACGGTCGGCAACAACATCGAGAACTACAAGACCTACCCGCGGCTCGTCGGCGAGACCGGCGGCAAGGACTTCATCGTCGCCCACCCCTCGGCCGACCGCGCCGTGCTGAAGACCGCCATGACCCGTGGCGCCTTCGAGTTCCAGGGCCAGAAGTGCTCCGCGGCCTCCCGCGCCTACGTCCCGGCCTCGCTGTGGAACGCCGGCTTCAAGGAGGAGTTCGCCGCCGAGGTCGAGTCCCTCACCATGGGTGACGTCACCAACCTGGCGAACTTCATGGGCGCGGTCATCGACGAGCGCTCCTTCGCCAAGAACAAGGCGGCGATCGACCGCGCCAAGTCCGACCCGACCATCGAGGTCGTGGCCGGCGGCACGTACGACGACAGCGAGGGCTACTTCGTCCGCCCGACGGTCCTGGCCTCCACCGACCCGGACAACGAGATCTTCAGGGACGAGTACTTCGGCCCGATCCTCGGTGTGTTCGTCTACGACGACGAGACCGACGAGGGCTACGACGCCATGCTCACCCAGATGGAGTCCGCCTCGGCCTACGGCCTGACCGGCTGCGTCATCGCCCAGGACCGCGCGGCGGCCGCCGCCACCTGCGAGAAGCTGCGCTTCGCGGCCGGCAACTTCTACATCAACGACAAGCCCACCGGCGCCGTCGTCGGCCAGCAGCCCTTCGGTGGCGGCCGCGCCTCCGGCACCAACGACAAGGCCGGCGCCAAGCAGAACCTGATGCGCTGGACCTCCACCCGCTCCATCAAGGAGACCCTGGTCCCGCCGACCGACTACCGCTACCCGCACATGGGCTGACACCCGCACGCACGCCGACGGCCCGGCGCCCCTTTCCAGGGGTGCCGGGCCGTCGGTGTGGTGTCAGCCGGGGAGCACCGGTACGCCCACGACCTGCGACTGTCCGTGGATCACCCGTTCGAGTACGCGGTCGCCGTCTCAAATAGTAGGAAGCCCAAGTAATTGTGCAGACATCACGGCCCGGCTGTCCTAGCTTTGTAGGAGCCGAACGTATCGCTCCATCGAGCGCGTGCGGATGCGGCCCGGTGCGACCGTGCAGGTGACCCCTGCTGCGCCGAGGCCCCCGCCCCTTCCGGCCGCTTCTGGATCGACGCATCCCTCCGTTCTCGGGGCTTTTGGCATTGGAGACGTGAATCATGGCCGAGACCGCCGTCCGCAGGACCCGTCGCTGCGCCCGTACGACCAGCGAAGCCGACCGCAGGAACGCCGCGGCCGCCCTCCAGCGCGCCCTCGACCGCCGGGACAACGGCGGCGCGACCGGGCACTGAGACGATGCGCGGGCACGCGGGTGCGGCGCTGTCGTCGGTGCCGTGCCGTTGCTTGTGGCGGATCCGGGCGTCCCTGGTCCGTTGGATCTGTCCGTAGTGAACGCCTGAGGGGCACCCGGGTCCCGGGTGCCCCCGCGAGGTGCGTCAGCCGGCCCGGTGGGCGCGGGTGACCTCGAAGTGGTCGATGCGCTCGCCGGATTCGGCGAGGGCGGTGACCTTCATCCGCGGGCGGTGGCCCGGGGAGACCTCGACGGCGATGAAGGAGTAGCCGGTGTAGCGGACCCGGGACCACTCGACGGTGTCCTTGGTCTTCACCTGGCCCTTGGACCAGTGGTACGTGTCGACGTGGTCGAGGTCCTTGACGTGGCCCTCGTAGCTGTCGGGAACCGGGAAGTCGTAGAGGGCCCTGCCCGCGCCGCCGGCCGTGACGTACACGATGCCCTCGCGGGTGGTGTCCACGGTCTCGCCGACCGGCATCTTCTTGGCGACCCGGCCGCCCTTGAGGGCGTCGGTCCGCTCATAGACGTGGTTGTGGCCGTTGATGACCAGGTCCACCTGGTGCTTCTCGAACAGTGGCAGCCAGGCGTCGCGCACCCCGCCGTCGGAGGCGTGCGAGTTGGTGGTCGAGAAGGCGCAGTGGTGGAAGAAGACCACGATGAAATCGATGCCCTGGGCGGCGCGGAGTGCGGCCAGGCGGCGGTCGAGCCAGCGGGTCTGCCTGCCGCCGGTGTAGCCCTGGTTGGCGGGGATCTCGTACGAGACGTCGTTGGCGTCGAGTGCGACGACCGCGACATTGCCGTAGGTGAAGGAGTAGATGCCGGGGGCGTTCTCGGCGTCGGGGCCGTTGTCCGGCAGCGACCAGCGGGCGTTCTGGCCGCCGTAGCCGTTGGGCGAGTACCAGGCCTCCATGTCGTGGTTGCCGGTGGTCACCATCCACGGCACGGACTTGGCCACCGACTCGGTCTGGGCGAGGAACTGGTCCCAGACCCGGGCGTCGTAGGCGTCGTGTTCGGAGCCGTCGCCGTCGGTGTCCGCGTAGCAGATGTCGCCCGCGTGCAGGTGGAAGGACGGGTTCTGACCCAGGATCAGCTGGTCGTTGGCGAGCGCGTGGTAGCTGACGCCCTGGTCGCCGAAGGCGGTGAAGACGAACTTCTCGGCGCGGGCGGGGGCGGTACGGAAGGTGCCGAGCGTGGTGAAGTGGCGCGGGTCGGCGGGGTCGAAGCCGTCGTGGCCGACGCCGTAGTAGTACGTGGTGCCGGGCCGCAGTCCGTCGAGCGCCGCGTGCAGGTAGTACTGCTGGACGGCGGGCAGCTTCGTGGAGAGCGCCGGGGTGTGCAGGTCGCGCACCTCGGCCTCGATCTTGCGCCCGAGGTCCCAGGGCGTCAGGCCCACCCGGAGGTACGGCCGCCGGACCGCGAACGGCACCTGCCAGCTCACCCGCATCTGGCTCTTGGGATCGGCGCCGAAGGCGAGGTGGCGGCCGAAGGGGGCGACGAGGGAGCCGTCGACGGTGGGGGTGGCGGACGAGGTCACCAGGGTGGGGGAGCCCGCGTGCGCCGAGCCGGCCAGCAGACCGGAGCCGGCGACTGCCCCCGCGGTGGCCGCCGAGGTACGCAGCAGACCGCGGCGGGTCAGCTTCGTGCGGAGGTAGTCGTGCTGCTCGGGCATGGTCATCCGGGCTGCCAGCTGCTCCGGTACGCCGACGCGCGGGGTGTGCGAGGGCAGGGGAGTGTCCCCCCAGCGGTTTCCAGTCATGCCGTCGAATTTCGCAGCATTACCCGACGATCAAGGGGCGTTGGGGTGAACGGCAGCTGACCGGCAACCGCCTGTCCGCATGACGGACGTTACGTGTCAATGAATGGGACGAAGAGTAGGGTCCAGATATGTCTCGCAGCATTCGCCTCGCAGTGATCCCCGGTGACGGTATCGGCCAGGAAGTCGTGGCCCAGGGCCTCAAGGTCCTGACCGCGGTCCTCCCGCAGGACGTCAAGCTGGAAACCAAGGAGTACGACCTCGGTGCCAAGCGATGGCATGCGACCGGCGAGACCCTGCCCGACGCGGAGCTGGAATCCCTCAAGCAGCACGACGCGATCCTGCTCGGCGCGATCGGCGACCCGTCCGTTCCGTCCGGTGTGCTGGAGCGCGGGCTGCTGCTCAAACTCCGCTTCGCCTTCGACCACTTCGTCAACCTGCGCCCGTCGAAGCTCTTCCCGAACACCGCCACCCCGCTGGCCGGTGACCCCGAGATCGACTTCGTCGTGGTGCGTGAGGGCACCGAGGGCCCGTACACCGGCAACGGCGGCTCGCTGCGCACCGGCACCCCCGCCGAGGTCGCCACCGAGGTCAGCGTGAACACCGCCTACGGTGTCGAGCGTGTGGTCCGGGACGCGTACGAGCGCGCCAACGCCCGCCCGCGCAAGAAGCTGACGCTGGTGCACAAGAACAATGTGCTGGTCTACGCCGGTCACATGTGGAAGAAGATCTTCGACCAGGTCGGTGCGGAGTACCCCGAGGTCACCACCGACTATCTGCATGTCGACGCCGCGACGATCTTCTTCGTCACCCAGCCCGAGCGGTTCGATGTGATCGTCACCGACAACCTCTTCGGCGACATCCTCACCGACCTCGCCGCGGCCGTCACCGGCGGTATCGGCCTGGCCGCCTCCGGCAACATCAACCCGACCGGTCAGTTCCCCTCGATGTTCGAGCCGGTGCACGGCTCCGCCCCGGACATCGCCGGCACCGGCAAGGCCGACCCGACCGCGACCGTCCTCTCCGTCGCCCTGCTCCTGCGGCACCTCGGCTTCGAGCCGCAGGCCGCCCGTATCGAGGAGGCCGTCGCGGCCGACCTGGAGGCCCGGGACGGCACGGCCCGCAGCACGGACGAGATCGGCGATGCGCTCGCCGCACGCGTGGCGGGCTGAGGCCCGCGCAGCAACCGAGCAGCGTTACGGAAAGCGCCGGGCCAGGGGTCGAAACCCCAGGTCCGGCGCTTTCGGTAGGGCCCCGCTCTGGGCTACCGCCCGGTTGGGTGCGACGATCGGACGCGGACCGCGCACACCGGTTCCAGCGGCATCGGGCCACAGGCGATAATCGGACGTGGCATCGCCGTCCGCGGGGAAACTCGGACGTCCCAGTAACGACCGGTACGTTCAGGAGTGCGTCCGTGCGCGCGGCCGCCGCAAACCGCACCGGTGCCGCATGGTGGGGGGCCGACCCCCTTACCCCCGGCCGGAGGGCTGGGCCGGTGACGCTCCCCCCGCTGACGCTGGGAGGGGCCCAGGTATCGGAACACGCAGTGAAGGACACGCATACATGACGACGCCCACGATCGAGCTCAAGCCCTCCTCGCATCCGCTGTCCGACGCGGAGCGGGAGCAGATCCTGGCCTCCCCCGGCTTCGGCCGCCACTTCACCGACCACATGGTGACGATCAAGTGGACCGAGGGACGCGGCTGGCACGACGGGCAGCTCGTGCCGTACGGGCCGCTCTCCCTGGACCCGGCGACCAATGTCCTGCACTACGCGCAGGAGATCTTCGAGGGTCTGAAGGCCTACCGGCAGCCCGACGGTTCCGTCGCCACGTTCCGCCCCGATGCCAATGCCCGGCGCTTCCAGGCCTCGGCGCGCCGGCTGGCCATGCCGGAGCTGCCCGTCGAGACCTTCATCGAGGCCTGCGACCTGCTCGTCAAGCAGGACAAGGACTGGGTGCCCGCGCACGGCGGCGAGGAGTCGCTCTATCTGCGCCCGTTCATGATCGCGACCGAGGTCGGCCTCGGTGTGAAGCCCGCCAACGAATACCTCTTCGTGGTCATCGCCTCGCCCGCCGGCGCCTACTTCGCCGGCGGCGTCAAGCCGGTGTCCATCTGGCTGTCCGAGAACCGGGTGCGTGCGGTGCCTGGCGGCATGGGCGACGCCAAGACCGGCGGCAACTACGCCGCTTCGCTGCTCGCGCAGGCGGAGGCCGCGGTGCACGGCTGCGACCAGGTCGCCTACCTCGACGCCGTGGAGCACAAGTGGGTCGAGGAACTGGGCGGGATGAACCTGTACTTCGTCTACGGCGACAAGCTCGTCACCCCCACCCTCACCGGCTCGCTGCTCGCCGGCGTCACCCGTGACTCCCTGCTCTCCGTCGCCCGCGACCTGGGCTACGAGTCGGCGGAGGCCCGGGTCTCCATCGACCAGTGGAAGGCCGACACGGCGAACGGCACGCTCACCGAGGTCTTCGCCTGCGGTACGGCCGCCGTGATCACCCCGGTCGGGACGGTCAAGAGCGCGGGCGGTGAGTGGACCCAGTCCGGTGGCGAGCCCGGCAAGGTCACCCTGAAGCTGCGCGAGGCGCTGCTGGACATCCAGCGCGGCGTCGCCGAGGACAAGCACGGCTGGATGCACCCCCTGGGCTGATCCCGGCCCGGGCGCTCCCCGGACCTCACAGCGGCCGCCCCCGACGCACGGTCGGGGGCGGCCGCTGCCGTGTCCGGGCGCCGGGTCAGCCGACCTCCGCGGGGGTGTCCGGCGCGGCGGCTGTCGCGGTGGGCGTGGTCCGCAGCGCCGGGACCGGGCGCGGCTGCCGGGCGGTGAGCGCGTGGTGGACGACGCCGGCCACCGCGGCGGCCAGTACGAAGCTCAGGTCGATCCCGCCCGTCCAGGACAGCAGCGGCCCCTGGTAGAGCGGGGTGTCCACGCACATCAGGCCGACCACGGAGCCCAGCGCCCAGGCGACGGTGGCCTGGACGTTCCAGCCGGCCCGGAACCAGTACGCGCCGCCGCGGGTGCCGCGGTTGTAGACCTGGAGCGAGTCCGCGTCGTACGCACCCCGGCAGCGGGCGAAGCCCATGACGGTGATCACCGCCCAGGGCGTGCCGACGGCGGTCATCAGCAGCACGAACGAGGTCATCGCGTCCTGCGCGGCCCACAGGAAGTGGCCGGCGTAGACCAGGGCGGTGGAGACGGCGGCGACCACGTAGGTGGCCTGGGTGCGGGTGGCGCGCGGCAGGATCGCGTCCAGGTCGAGCCCCATGCTGTAGAGCATCAGGCCGGAGTTGCCCACCGAGCCGGCGGAGGCGTTGAGCAGCAGGAGGGCCAGGTACCAGAAGGGTGCGCCGGCCACCAGCGGGCCCGCGTAATCGTCGCCCGCGCCGACCGCGAGCGCGCTGAAGGTGCCGAAGAGCTGCGGCACCAGCAGTCCGACGACCAGGCCGAGGTAGGTGGCCGCGAAGACCTTCTTCGGGCTGTGGCGGCGGGGCGAGATGTAGCGGCTGTAGTCGCCGAGCAGGGTGATGAACGCGATCGGGCCGCTGAGGCCGGCGGAGACGGCGGCCAGCAGCCAGGTCTGCCAGAAGCCGCCGAGCGCGTACGAGGTGCCGGGCACCGGGGCGGTGGTGAACGTGTGGGCGTAGGCGAGCACACCGACGGCGAGCAGGACCGTCAGGCCGAGGGAGAGCACCTTGCTCATCCGCAGCAGCACCTTGTAGCCGTAGACCGCGCCCACGGCGGTGGCGCCGGCCAGCACCGCGTAGACCAGGGCGTATGACGCGCCGCCGGTCGGCAGGCCGAAGAGGCGGTGCAGACAGCCGACCATGGCGTCGCCGCCGACCCACAGGGTCAGTGCGGTGTAGCCGAGCGAGAGCAGCAGGCCGATGACCGAGCCGATGAGCCGGCCGCGTACGCCGAAGTGGGCGCCGCTGCTGGTCGACAGGTTGGTCGCGCTGCGCAGCGAGACGAGTGCGAGCGGCGCCGTGAGCACGGCACCGATCAGGGTGCCGGCCGCCAGGGAGCTGGCCGACGCCCAGAAGCCGAGTCCGAAGGAGACCGGCAGCCAGCCGAAGATGACCACGCCGAGGGCGAGGTTCGATCCCAGCAGGATCGAGATGAGGTCACGGGGACCGCTGGTGCGCTCCTCGTCCGGGATGGTGTCGACTCCGCGTTGTTCGATCGGCATGAGGGCTCCCCTGAGAGGCCGGACAACAGTGTGTGAGCAGTGCTCCGCGTGCAGTGCTCCGTGAGGTGGGCAGCGCTCGAAGTGAGCGGTACTCGCGCTGCGAGATCATTTGAACGGTGCTCTATTCACCGTCTGTTTAGAACAGCGCTCAATGTCACTCATCCCTGTTGTCTAGGTCAATGCTTCCGCGTTGACCAATTTCATGGTTAGAGTGATGCTCTAATCGAGCTGGAAGGCAGGATCGGATGCGGCTGACCCCGACGGAACGCGACCGGCTGCTGCTGTTCGGCGCAGCCGAGCTGGCGCGGACGCGCCGGGCCCGCGGACTGAAGCTGAATGTGCCCGAGGCGACCGCGTTGATCGCGGACACAGTCTGCGAGGCGGCGCGGGACGGGCGCCGCCTCGCTCAGGCCATCGAGGCGGCACGCAGCGTGCTCGGACCGGACGATGTGCTTCCCGGCGTGGCCGATGTGGTCACCGAGGTGCATGTGGAGGCCGTCTTCGACGACGGCTCCCGGCTCGCGGTGGTCAGCGATCCGATCGGTGCCGGGGCGCCCGCTGCCGGGCGCGACGAGGACCGGGCGCCCGCGCCCGGCGCGGTGCTCCCCGGCCCGGCAGGACCGCAGCCCACGCCCGCGGTGCGGCTGACCGTGCGCAACACCGCGACCGTGCCCATCAGCGTCACCTCGCACTTCCACTTCTTCGAGGCCAACCCCCGGCTGGACTTCGACCGTTCGGCCGCGTACGGCATGCGGCTGTGCGTCCCGGCCGGCTCGTCGGTGCGGTTCGACCCCGGCGGCGCCTCCGAGGTCGGGCTGGTCCCGATCGGCGGCGACCGGATCGCGATCGGCTTCGCCGGTCTCGTCGACGGCCCGCTGGACGCACCGGGCGCGAAACCGGAAGCGCTGCGGCGGGCCGCCGCCTGCGGCTACCTGGGAGCGGAGGAACAGGCATGACCATCGACCCTCGTGAGTACGCATCGGTGCACGGCCCGCGGGCCGGCGACCGGGTCGTGCTCGGCGACACGGGCCTGGTCGTCCGCGTCGAGTCGGACTCCCAGCACCCCGGCGACGAGTTCCTGGCCGGCTTCGGCAAGACCGCCCGCGACGGACTGCTGCTCAAGGCCGCCGCGGTCCGGGAGACCTGCGATGTGGTGATCAGCAACGTCCTGGTCATCGACGCGGTCCTGGGCATCCGCAAGGTGTCCATCGGCATCCGCGAGGGCCGTATCCACGCCATCGGACGGGCCGGCAACCCCGACACCCTCGACGGTGTCGATGTCGTCGTCGGCACCGGCACCTCGATCGTCTCCGGTGAGGGCATGATCGCCACCGCCGGCGCCGTGGACACCCATGTCCATCTGCTCTCGCCGCGGGTCATGGAGGCCTCACTGGCCTCCGGCGTGACCACCATCATCGGCCAGGAGTTCGGGCCGGTCTGGGGCGTCGGCGTCAACTCCCCCTGGGCGCTGGGGCACGCCTTCGGCGCCTTCGACGCCTGGCCGGTCAACATCGGCTTCCTCGGCCGGGGTTCGTCCTCGGGTGACGCCCCGCTGGTCGAGGCGCTGGCCGAGGGCGGCGCCTGCGGCTTCAAGGTCCACGAGGACATGGGCGCGCACGCCCGTGCGCTGGACACCGCGCTGCGGGTCGCCGAGGACCACGACGTCCAGGTCGCGCTGCACAGCGACGGCCTCAACGAATGCCTCACCGTCGAGGACACCCTGCGCGTCCTGGACGGCCGCACCATCCACGCCTTCCACATCGAGGGCTGCGGCGGGGGCCATGTCCCCAACGTCCTGAAGATGGCCGGCGTCCCCAACGTCATCGGCTCCTCCACCAACCCCACCCTTCCCTTCGGGCGGGACGCGGTCGCCGAGCACTACGGCATGATCGTCTCGGTCCACGACCTGAAGACCGACCTGCCGGGCGACGCCGCGATGGCACGCGACCGCATCCGCGCCGGGACCATGGGCGCGGAGGACGTGCTGCACGACCTCGGCGCGATCGGCATCACCTCCTCCGACGCCCAGGGCATGGGCCGGGCCGGCGAGACCGTACGCCGTACCTTCGCGATGGCCGGCAAGATGAAGGCCGAGCGAGGGCCCCTGGAGGGAGACGGGGCGCACGACGACAACGCCCGCGTCCTGCGCTATATCGCCAAGCTCACCCTCAACCCCGCCATCGCCCACGGCCTTTCGCACGAGATCGGCTCCCTCGAGGTCGGCAAGATGGCCGACCTCGTGCTCTGGCAGCCGCAGTTCTTCGGCGCCAAGCCGCAGCTGGTGCTGAAGTCCGGCTTCCCCGCCTACGGCGTCACCGGCGACCCCAACGCCGCCACCGACACCTGCGAACCGCTGGTGCTCGGCCCGCAGTTCGGGGCGCACGGCGCGACCCCCGCCGAGATCTCGGTCGCCTTCGTCGCCCGCGCCGCGGCCGAACAGGGCGGTGACGGGATGCCCACCCGCCGCCGCCGGGTCGCCGTCCGCGGCACCCGCGGGATCGGCCCCCGCGACCTCGTCCACAACTCCCGGGTCGGCGACGTCCAGGTCGACGGGCGCAGCGGATGGGTCACCCTCGACGGCGACCCGATGCGCTCCGCCCCCGCCGACACCGTCTCCCTCTCCCGCCTCTACTTCCTGTAGCCCCGTTCCCCGTTCCCCGCTTTCCTTCGCCCGTTCCCCATCCTCGTGAGGACCCGCATGAACACCCCTGTCGCCGACGGCTTCCGGATGCCCCCGGAGTGGGCGCGCCACGAGCGCACCTGGATGGCCTGGCCCGGCCCCAACTTCACCTTCGGTGCGGAGGGCGGCGAGGCCCTGGCCGGGGCGCGCCACGCCTGGGCCGGCGTCGCCCGCGCGGTACGCCGCCACGAGCCGGTCACCGTCGTCGTCGGCCCGGGCCAGTCCGAGGGCGCCCGGGCGCTGCTCGGCCCGGACATCGACCTCGTCGAGCGCCCGCTGAACGACGCCTGGATGCGCGACATCGGCCCCACCTTCCTCACCGACGGCAAGGGCGCGCTGGCCGCCACCGACTGGGTGTTCAACGGCTGGGGCGCGGCGGAGTGGGCCCGCTGGGACCTCGACGAGAAGATCGGCGCGCAGGTCGCGGCGCTGGCCGGCGCCCGCCGCTACGCCACCTCACTGGTCAACGAGGGCGGCGGCATCCACATCGACGGCGAGGGCACCGTCCTGCTCACCGAGACCGTGCAGCTCGACCCGGGCCGTAACCCCGGCCGCACAGCCGAGGAGGTCGAGGCCGAGATCCACGCCCACCTCGGCACCACCAAGGCGATCTGGCTGCCGCGTGGTCTGGCCGCCGACTACGGCCGGTTCGGCACCCGCGGCCATGTCGACATCGTCGCCGCCTTCGCCCGCCCGGGCACCGTGCTGGTGCACACCCAGCCCGACCCGGACCACCCCGACCACGCGATCTGCAACGAGATCGGCAAGCTGCTGCGCGCCTCCACCGACGCCAGGGGCCGCCGGCTGGAGGTCGTCGAGGTCCCGGCCCCCACCGTCATCGAGGCGGACGGCGAGCTGGTCGACTACTCCTACATCAACCACTACCTCTGCAACGATGGCGTGGTGCTGTGCGCCTTCGACGACCCGCGCGACGAGGAGGCCGCGGCCATCTTCCGCCGGCTCTTCCCCGAGCGGACGGTGACCCTGGTGGACGCCCGTACGATCTTCGCAGCGGGTGGCGGTATCCACTGCATCACCCAGCAGCAGCCGAAGGCCTGATCCTCAGGTCCCGTCCCGTGCCCCCGGAGGTCCCCGTGCCCGGTCCCGCGCGCCGTCCCCGGCGCCGGCTCAGCCAGCCTCGCGAGCAGGTCCTCGCCGCGGCGATGGCCACCATCGCCGCGGAGGGCCTGGACCGGCTCACCATGGCCGGCCTGGGCCGCGAGGTCGGCATGAGCAGCGGCCACATCCTCTACTACTTCGGTACGAAGGACGAGCTGCTGCTGCAGACCCTCCAGTGGAGCGAGGAGCAGCTCGGCGCCGAGCGCCGGGCCGCCCTCTCCCGCCGGGTCCCGGCCCGTGAACGCCTCGACGCCCTCGTCGACCTCTACCTCCCCGAGGGCCACCGGGACCCCCGCTGGACCCTCTGGCTGGAGGTCTGGAACCGTTCCCAGAACGCCGACGACGAGACCCGCGAGCGCCAGCTCGAACTCGAACTCGCCTGGCACCGCGACCTGGTGGCCCTCCTCGTGGAAGGCGCCTCCAAGGGCGAGTTCCGCCCCGTCGACGCCGAACGCCTCGCCACCCGCATCCGCGCCCTCCTCGACGGTTTCGGCACCCACCTCGTCGTCGGCCTCCCGGGCACGGACCGCGCCCAGGTGCGCGACCACCTACGCGACTTCCTCGATGAATCCCTGACGCCGTGACGCATCCGGCCGGGCCCCGCTCAGCAGGCGGAATCCGTCCCTGCGGAGCGGGAGTTGGGCCGTATGACCACAACGCACGTAAGTACGCGCGATCGTTGCCGTCGCGGCTCTTGCCGACCGTCCCCGGGTCCGCGACCGTGAGCGGCTATGGGACGAGAGCAATGGAAGAAGATCTGGGTCGGCTCGGCCGGCAACATGGTCGAGTGGTTCGACTGGTTCGTCTACGCCAGTTTCGCGGTCTACTTCGCCGATTCGTTCTTCCCGAAGGGGAATGACACCGCCAACCTCATGAACACCATGGGGATCTTCGCGGTCGGGTTCTTCATGCGGCCGGTGGGCGGCTGGGTGCTCGGCCGGGTCGGTGACCGGCGGGGGCGCAAGGCGGCGCTGACGCTGACCGTCACGCTGATGTCCGCCTCGGCGGTGCTGATCGCGATTGCGCCTACGTACGGCGTCGCCGGCTATGGCGGGGTGGCTGTACTGCTCCTCGCCCGGATGCTGCAAGGGCTCTCGGTCGGCGGGGAGTACGCGGCCAGCGCCACCTACCTCACCGAGGCGTCCGCTCCCGGGCGGCGCGGTTTCGCCTCCAGCTTCCAGTACGTGTCGATGACCGCCGGACAACTGCTCGGTCTCGGTCTCCAGATCGTGCTCCAGCGCACCCTGTCCGAGGACGCGCTGCACAGCTGGGCCTGGCGGATCCCGTTCATCGTGGGCGCGCTGGGCGCCGCGATCGTGTTCTACCTGCGCCGCAACATGCTGGAGACCGAGGTCTACGCCGCGGACGACAGCGCCAACAGCGACCCCGCGCGCGGCACCCTCAAGGCGCTGCTGGCGCACAAGCGCGAGGCGTTCCTGGTGATCGCGCTGACCATGGGCGGCACGGTCGCGTACTACACGTACACGACCTACCTCACCAAGTACCTTTCGGGCAGCGCCGGGATGGACAAGCCCACCGCGTCGCTGGTGAGCTTCTGCGCCCTCTTCCTCTTCATGTGCATCCAGCCGCTGGCCGGCCGGCTCTCCGACCGGATCGGACGGCGGCCGCTGCTGATCACCTTCGCGGTCGGCTCGACGTTCCTGACCGTGCCGATCATGACGCTGCTCAAGCACGCCGGCAGCTTCTGGCCGGCGCTCGGACTGTCGCTGCTGGCGCTGCTGGTGATCACCGGCTACACGTCGATCAACGCCTGTGTGAAGGCCGAGCTGTTCCCGACCGGCGTGCGGGCGCTGGGCGTCGCACTGCCCTACGCGATCGCCAACGCGCTGTTCGGCGGCACCGCGGAATATGTCGCCCTGTGGTTCAAGAACGGCGGGATCGAGTCCGGTTACTACTGGTATGTGGCGGGATGCGCGGCCGTCTCGCTGATCGTCTACATCACCATGCGGGAGACCCGGACCATCGATCTCTACCGGGTCGGGGCCGAGGAGCGCACGGGCGCCGCGCGGACGCCGGGGCGGGAACCCGTCGCCGACTGAGCACCCGCCGCGGGACGGTGGCCTTCCCCGGCCGGGGGAGGCCACCCCGCTCCTGGCGTGGACGGGCCGCCCGCATAGTGAGACTGCCGAGTGCGCGGTGCGCCCGATATGGCACACTGCGGACCGTGCTCTCGTTCGC
Organism: Streptomyces sp. NPDC034111; assembly: GCF_055575375.1. Classification (NCBI taxonomy): domain Bacteria; kingdom Bacillati; phylum Actinomycetota; class Actinomycetes; order Kitasatosporales; family Streptomycetaceae; genus Streptomyces; species Streptomyces sp. NPDC034111. The sequence continues at coordinate 94,423 of NZ_JBVIST010000024.1, forward strand.
CATGATTATTGGCAGCAGGCGCGCCGGTCCGCAGTGACCGCCCCGTACGAACCGAGTACGGCGCGGCCATCGTCGTCCCAGACCCGCGCGCAGACCTCTCGCACCCGCGAGAGGTTTTTTCGTTTCCGGCCCACACCCACCGGAGGCGGAGCGCGAGGGACCATGGAGGGGCGGTGGAACCGGTCATTCCGGTAGACCGAGATCCCGACAGGAGCCAGACCAGCATGACGGACGAACCCCAAGCCCACTCATCCACCGCCCGCCCCGCGGGCGCGGTGTCCGACGACTTCCATGTCTTCGACACCACGCTCCGCGACGGTGCGCAGCGCGAGGGCATCAACCTCACCGTCGCCGACAAGCTGACCATCGCCCGGCACCTCGACGACTTCGGCGTGGGCTTCATCGAGGGCGGCTGGCCCGGCGCCAACCCGCGGGACACCGAGTTCTTCCAGCGCGCCCGCGAGGAGATCGACTTCCGGCACGCCCAGCTGGTCGCGTTCGGCGCCACCCGCAAGGCCGGGGTCCGTGTCGAGGACGACCCCCAGGTCGCCGCGCTGCTGGAGTCCCAGGCCCCGGTGATCACGCTGGTCGCCAAGTCCCATGTCGGTCATGTGGAGCTGGCGCTGCGCACCACGGCGGAGGAGAACCTCGCGATGGTGCGGGACACCGTCGCCTATCTCCGTTCCCAGGGCCGCCGGGTCTTCCTCGACTGTGAGCACTTCTTCGACGGCTACGCGCTGGACCCGGTCTACGCCAAGCAGGTCGTGCGCACCGCGAGCGAGGCCGGCGCCGATGTGGTGGTGCTCTGCGACACCAACGGCGGGATGCTGCCCGCGCAGATCACCGCCGTCGTACGGACCGTCCTCGCGGACACCGGCGCGCGGCTGGGCATCCACGCCCAGGACGACACCGGCTGCGCCGTCGCCAACACCCTGGCCGCCGTCGACGCCGGCGCCACCCACGTCCAGTGCACCGCCAACGGCTACGGCGAGCGGGTCGGCAACTCCAACCTCTTCCCGGTGGTCGCCGCGCTGGAGCTCAAGTACGGGCGCCGGGTGCTGCCCGAGGGCAAGCTCGCCGAGACCACCCGGATCTCGCACGCCATCGCCGAGGTCGTCAACCTCACCCCCTCCACCCACCAGCCCTACGTGGGGGTCTCGGCCTTCGCGCACAAGGCCGGGCTGCACGCCTCCGCGATCAAGGTCGACCCGGACCTCTACCAGCACATCGACCCGGCGCTGGTCGGCAACACCATGCGGATGCTGGTCTCCGACATGGCCGGCCGGGCCTCCATCGAGCTCAAGGGCAAGGAGCTGGGCTTCGATCTGAGCGGCGACCGTGAGCTGGTCGGCCGGGTCGTCGAGCGGGTCAAGGAGCGTGAGCTGGCCGGCTACACCTATGAGGCCGCGGACGCCTCCTTCGAGCTGCTGCTGCGCGAAGAGGTCCACGGCAGGCCGGCGCGCTACTTCGACGTCGAGTCCTGGCGGGCGATCGTCGAGGACCGCCCGGACGGCACGCACGCCAACGAGGCGACGGTGAAGCTGTGGGCGAAGGGCGAGCGGATCGTCGCCACGGCCGAGGGCAACGGTCCGGTCAACGCCCTGGACCGGGCGCTCCGGGTCGGCCTGGAGCGGATCTACCCGCAGCTGGCCAACATGGAACTGGTCGACTACAAGGTCCGCATCCTGGAGGGCGCCCTGGGCACCGGCTCGATCACCCGGGTCCTGGTCTCCACCAGCGACGGCCGCGGCGAGTGGTCCACGGTCGGCGTCGCGGAGAACGTCATCGCCGCGTCCTGGCAGGCGCTGGACGACGCCTACGCCTACGGGCTGCTGCGGGCCGGGGTGGAACCGCAGGAGTGAGCGCCGCCCGCGCGCGATGACCGCGGCCCCGCACGGCCCTCGGGGGAGAGGGGCCGTGCGGGGCCGCGGTGTTGCCGGGGGCTTTGCCGGTCAGGACTGCGGGGCCGCCTTGACCGCGGAGATGTCGAAGGTGAGCTTGACCTTGTCGCTGACCATCACGCCGCCGGTCTCCAGCGCGGCGTTCCAGGTCAGGCCCCAGTCGGAGCGCAGGATCTCGGCGCTGCCCTCGAAGCCGACCCGCTCGGCGCCGTAGACGTCGGTGGCCGCGCCGTTGAACTCCAGGTCGATGGTGAGCGGCTTGGTGACGTCGCGCAGGGTGAGATCGCCGGTGATGCGGTAGCGGTCGCCGCCCACCCGCTCGGCGGCGGTGCTGCGGAAGGTCATCAGCGGGAAGTTCTCGGCGTCGAAGAAGTCGGCGCTGCGCAGGTGGGCGTCGCGGTCCGCGATGCCGGTGTCGATGCTGGCGATCTTGACGTCCAGGGACGCGGTGGAGCGGGCCGGGTCGGCGCCGTCCAGGGCGAGCGTGCCGGTGTACTCGCCGAAGGCGCCGCGGACGTTGGTGACCATGGCGTGCCGGACCGTGAAGCCGATGCTGCTGTGGGCCGGGTCGATGGTGTAGTCGCCGGTCAGCGCGGCGAGCGCGGGGTCCGCCTCGAGGACGGCGGCGGGGGCGGCGGTCTCGGCGGTGCGCTTGCGGTTGAACAGAGCCATGGCTCCTCCTCCAGAACGGATCGTTTGTTTAACCTTCAACTAGGTCGACCATAACCGGATCTAGTTCAATGTTCAACCTCTTGGTTCCGGGTGGCCCGGACGGCACCGTGGGCCGGGTTCGGCCGGACGGGTGGCGGACGGCGTTGCGGCGCGGTCATTGCCGCTGTGCGAGAGCCCGTGCTAGACCATCGGGAACTCCCAAGTGCGCAGCGCCACACCCCAGTTGACGCCATGGAGAGGACCGACCGTGCCGACCGATCCCACCCCGTCCGTCTGGTCACGCAGAGGATTTCTCACCGCCTCCACGGCGGGTGCGCTCGGCCTCGTCGCCGCCCGCCCCGCATCCGCCGTCCCGCGGCCCACCGCCCCCGCGGACGAGTACCGCACCCTCCGCGGCCGCTGGTGCGACCTCACCCTCGGCACCGGCTTCGACCCGGCCGCCCCGCCGTACGCCGCCGTCCTCCAGGAGACCGGCAGTCTCGCGGACACCTTCCGGTCGGCCATGCGGCCGGCCGACGGGTCGCTCTGGCCCGACTGCCGCTACGACCCGCCGTCCGGCATCACCCAGAGCTACAGCCGCCTGCACACCATGGCCCAGGCCTACGCCCAGCCCGGCACCGGCCGTACCGGCGACCCCGGCCTCGCCGACGCCCTGCTCACCGGCCTCGACCACCTCGAAACCACCGTCTACAACACCCGCACCACCCGCTACGGCAACTGGTGGGAGTGGCAGATCGGCAGCCCCAGACTCCTCCTCGACTCGCTCGCGCTCCTCGACGAGCATCTGAGCGCCGGGGGAGTGCCGGACGCGCTGCGCGAGCGCTGCCTCGCCGCCGTCGACCACTTCGTCCCCGACGCGATGCTCGGCGAATACACCGGCACCAGCACCGGCGCCAACCGCGTCGACCTGTGCCGGGTGGTCGCCCTGCGCGGCATCCTCGGCCGCGCCCCCGACAAGATCGCCCTCGCCCGCGACGCGCTCTCCCCCGTCTTCCCCTATGTCACCAAGGGCGACGGCCTCTACGCCGACGGCTCGTTCGTCCAGCACACCTGGGTCGCCTACTCCGGCACCTACGGCGCTGTCCTGCTGGACGGCCTGGGCCGGCTGTTCACCCTGCTCGGCGGCTCGTCCTGGCAGGTCACCGACCCCGCCCGGCAGACCGTCCTCGACAGCGTCGAGCACGCCTACGCCCCGCTGCTCCACAACGGACTGATGATGGACAGCGTCAACGGCCGTGCCGTCAGCCGCGGTTACCTCCGCAACGACGAGCGGCGGATCATGCGCAGCGACCACTACCACGGGCACGCCCTGATCGCCGCCGTCGCCCTGCTCTCCGAGGCCGCGAGCCCCGCCGAGCGGGACCGCTGGCACGGCATGATCAAGGGCTGGGCGGCCCGTGACCGTACGCTGCCGGTGCTCACCGACCGGCAGTACGGAGTCGCCGACCTCGCCCGGCTGCGCAGGATCGCCGACCGCCCGGTGGCGCCCGCCCCCGAACCCGTCGGCCACCGGCTCTTCCCCGCCATGGACCGCGCGGTGCACCGCCGCCCCGGCTGGGCGGCCGGCCTCGCCATGGCCTCCGACCGCATCACGTACTACGAGAACGGCAACGGCGAGAACCCGCACGGCTGGCACACCGGCGCCGGAATGCTCTACTGGTGGGGCGCCGACTTCGGCGGCGACCAGTACACGGACGCCTTCTGGCCCACCGTCGACCCCTACCGGCTGCCCGGAACGACGGTGTCCACCAAGCGGCTCGCCGACAACGAAGGCGGCGGCTGGGGCGAGCCCCGGCCCGCCGCGCGCTGGGTCGGCGGCACCACCGACGGCACCTTCGCCGCGATCGGCCAGGACCTGCGCGGTCTGGCCTCCACCCTCACCGCCCGCAAGTCCTGGTTCGCGCTCGCCGACTGCATCGTCTGCCTGGGCGCCGGCATCACCGCCCGCGACCAGGTGCCCGTCGAGACCGTCGTCGACAACCGCTGCCTGGGGGAGTACGGCACCCGGACGCTCACCGTCGACGGCGTACGGCAGCCCGGCACGCTCGGCCGCACCACCTCCTTCCGCCGCGCCCACTGGGCCCACCTCGCCGGACACGGCGGCTGGGTCTTCCCCGGCGGCGCCCCCCTCATGGCACTGCGCGAGGCCCGTACCGGCTCCTGGCACGACATCAACGCCACCTCCTCCCGGCAGCCGTTCACCCGCCGCTACCTCACCCTCTGGCACGACCACGGCACCGACCCGGACGGCGCCCGCTACGCCTACCTCCTCATGCCGGGCGCCACCGCCCGCACCCTCACCGCGCGCGCCGCCGACCGGCACTGGCTGACCGTGCTCGCCAACGACGCCGGCCGGCAGGCGATCGCGGTCGACCCGCTCGGCGTAACGGCCGCCAATTTCTGGCGGGCGGGCCGCGCCGGACCGCTCACCGCCGGCGGACCGGCGAGCGTCCTCGTCCGCGAGCGGCGGCACGCACGGACGGCGCGGCTGTGCGTCGCGGCCCCCGAGCGGTCCGGCGAAACACTGGAGATCACCTGGTCACGGCCGGTGCGCGCGGTGCTCGCCCAGGACCCGGCGATCGAGGTGCTGGCCACCGGGCGGGCCCTGCGGCTGCGCCTCGCCCCCGGTACGGACTGCGCCACCCACAGCTGTACGGTGCGGCTGGGCTGACCTGGGCCGACGCCCGCCCCGCCGGGGCAGCGGTCAGGACAACGGCACCGCACTGCCGTTTGTCGGGCCCATACAGACCAGCTGCGGCCACGCCACCCGAACGGGTGCCGTGACGCGGGCCTCGTACAGGAGGGTTCTGTACTGCCTGCCCACCAAAACGCATGGGACGTTGTACGAAACCGACATCGGTGTGGGGCGCCCCGCACACGTACCGTCGATGCATGACCACTGTCGAAGATCTGCCCGCCGGCGCCAACGACGCTCGCGGGCGCGTCGCCGAGCTGCACGCCATCCGTGAGCAGGTCCGGCGAGGACCCAGCGAGCGGGCGACCGAAGCGCAGCGTGCCAAGGGCAAGCTGACGGCGCGCGAGCGGATCGAGCTGCTGCTGGACGAGGGTTCGTTCAACGAGGTCGAGCCGTTGCGGCGGCACCGGGCGACGGGCTTCGGCCTGGAGGCCAAGAAGCCCTACACCGACGGCGTGATCACCGGCTGGGGCACCGTGCACGGCCGGACCGTGTTCACCTACGCACATGACTTCCGGATCTTCGGCGGTGCGCTCGGCGAGGCGCACGCCACCAAGATCCACAAGATCATGGACATGGCCATCCAGGCCGGCGCCCCGCTGGTCTCGCTCAACGACGGTGCCGGTGCCCGTATCCAGGAGGGCGTCTCCGCACTGGCCGGCTACGGCGGCATCTTCCAGCGCAACACCAAGGCCTCCGGGGTCATCCCGCAGATCTCGGTGATGCTCGGCCCGTGCGCGGGCGGCGCGGCCTACAGCCCCGCCCTGACCGACTTCGTCTTCATGGTCCGCGAGACCTCGCAGATGTTCATCACAGGACCCGACGTGGTGCGCGCGGTGACCGGCGAGGAGATCACCCAGAACGGCCTGGGCGGCGCCGATGTGCACGCCGAGACCTCCGGTGTGGCGCACTTCGCGTACGACGACGAGGTCACCTGCCTGGAGGAGGTCCGTTACCTCCTGTCGCTGCTGCCGGCCAACAACCGGGAGAACCCGCCGGTGGTGCCCTGTGAGGACCCCGCCGACCGGTCCGGTGACGCGCTGCTGGACCTGGTTCCGGCCGACGGCAACCGGCCCTACGACATGCGCAAGGTCATCGAGGAGATCGTCGACGACGGCGAGTACCTGGAGGTCCACGAGCGCTGGGCGACCAACATCATCTGTGCGCTGAGCCGGTTCGACGGCCGGGTGGTGGGCATCATCGCCAACCAGCCGCAGTCGCTGGCCGGTGTGCTGGACATCGAGGCGTCCGAGAAGGCCGCCCGCTTCGTCCAGATGTGCGACGCCTTCAACATCCCGATCGTCACCCTCCTGGACGTCCCCGGCTTCCTGCCCGGCGTCGACCAGGAGCACGGCGGCATCATCCGGCACGGCGCCAAGCTGCTCTACGCCTACTGCAACGCCACCGTCCCGCGGATCTCGATCGTGCTGCGCAAGGCCTACGGCGGCGCCTACATCGTCATGGACTCGCAGTCCATCGGCGCCGACCTGACCTACGCCTGGCCGACCAACGAGATCGCGGTGATGGGCGCCGAGGGCGCCGCCAACGTCATCTTCCGCAAGCAGATCGCCGAGGCGGACGACTCCGAGGCCATGCGCACCCGCATGGTCAAGGAGTACAAGTCCGAGCTGATGCACCCGTATTACGCGGCCGAGCGCGGCCTGGTCGACGACGTCATCGACCCCGCCGAGACCCGCCACACGCTCATCCGCGCCCTGGAGATGCTGCGCACCAAGCACGCGGACCTGCCGGCCCGTAAGCACGGCAACCCGCCCCAGTAACCACACCCTGCACCCGCACCCGGCACTACGCCCACCGCGACGACGGAGAAGACACCGTGAACCCTGCCCTCCGCACCGACTCCATCCGCGTGGAGAAGGGCCAGGCCAGCGAGGAAGAGCTGGCCGCCCTGACCGCCGTCCTGCTGGCCCGCGCCGCCCACCGGCCGGCCGATGCCCCGGCCCACCCGCGCGCCACCGCCGCGCGCTGGCGCCGGCTGGAGCGCCAGACCGGCTTCCACGGCGCCACCAGCTGGCAGCGCTGAGCCGTTGCACTCCTGAGGGGCCCCGCACTTCGGTGCGGGGCCCCTCAGCCGTTCAACTCCCGCCCGGACGCCGGGGCATGACCGTTCCTCACCATTCGTTCGGCAGTGTTACGGTTCGGCATCCCGCGTCCGAATCAAGGCGTAGGTTCGCCCCAAACCTGGGGAGCAGAGCTGTTCAAGCCGCGCTGCCCGTGCTGGCATGCGCTCGTCATCCCACACCTGGTGCTCCCGCTCCGCGGGCCCTAGGACGACCGGAAGGACGAGCCCATGCTCAGCACGCTGAGTGTTGGTGCCGCAGTGGCATCCTTGCTCCTCGGATCGGCATCCCCCACCGCGCCGGCACGGTTCGGCGATGAACCGCCCACCGGAAAGATCACCATTACCGTCGCCACGGTGAACGGATCGGGTTGCAGACCCGGCAGCGCCGCGGTGGCCATCGCACCCGACAACACCGCCTTCACCGTCACCTACAGCGAGTACCTGGCCCAGGCGGGCGGCTCCAGCAAGCCCACCGACGCCCGTAAGAACTGCCAGATCGCGCTCAATGTGCATGTCCCGCAGGGCTTCACCTACGCGATCGCCCGGGCCGACTACCGCGGCTACGCCTCACTGGCCCCGGGCGCCAAGGGGCTGGAGCAGGCCAACTACTACTTCCAGGGCCAGCAGCAGACGGCCCGTAAGAGCCACACCTTCAAGGGGCCCTACGACAGCAACTGGCAGACGTCGGACGAGACCGACATCGACGCGCTGGTCTACGCACCCTGCGGCGAGGAGCGCTACTTCAACATCAACACCGAACTGAGGGTGGACGGCAAATCGGCGGACCCCAAGGTCACCAGCTTCATGGCCATGGACTCCACCGACGGCAGCATCAACACCCTGTACCACTTCGCATGGAAGCACTGCCCCACCCGCAAGTAAGGCCCGGAGAACACCCATGGGGCCCGTACGCAGCCGCGTACGGGCCCCATGGGCGGCGCCAGGGCCAAAGCCCGGGCGCGGTGGTCTGCTAGCGCAGGCGGGCCATCAGCGCATGCTCGACGAGCGTGATGAGCGCGCTCTTGGCCTCGCTGCGGTGGCGCGCGTCGGTGGTGATGATCGGCGCGTCGGGGCCGATCTGGAGCGCCTCACGGACCTCGTCGGGCGTGTAGGGCTGGTGTCCGTCGAAGCCGTTGAGGGCGATGACGAACGGCAGGCCGCTGTTCTCGAAGTAGTCGACGGCCGGGAAGCAGTCGGCCAGACGCCGGGTGTCGACCAGCACCACCGCACCGATCGCACCACGGACCAGGTCGTCCCACATGAACCAGAAGCGGTCCTGGCCGGGCGTACCGAACAGGTACAGGATCAGGTCCTGGTCCAGGGTGATACGGCCGAAGTCCATCGCGACGGTCGTGGTCGTCTTGTCCGGCGCGTGCGTGAGGTCGTCGATCCCCGCCGAGGCGGAGGTCATCACGGCTTCGGTACGCAGCGGATTGATCTCTGAGACGGCCCCGACGAACGTGGTCTTGCCCACGCCGAAGCCGCCCGCCACCACGATCTTCGCGGAGGTGGTGGAGCGGGCTGCACCGCTAGAGCTTGCGAAGTCCACTGAGCACCCTTTCGAGCAGTGTCACATCTGGCTGTCCGCCGGCGGTCTCGTCCCCGCCGGGCTGATGGATGGCGACAAGTCCGGCCTCCGCCAGGTCGGCGACGAGGATCCGGGCGACGCCGAGGGGGATGGAGAGAAGCGCGGAGATCTCGGCCACTGACTTGATCTCACGGCAGAGGTGGCAGATGCGCTGGTGCTCCGGCAGCTGGCCTTGCAGCTTGGAGGGGTCCGCGGTCGTGCTGACCAGCGCCTCGATGGCGAGCTGGTAGCGCGGCCTGGTGCGCCCTCCGGTCATGGCGTACGGGCGCACGAGCGGGTTGTTCGCGCCGCTGGGGGCGGGCTCGGGCTTCCGCGGCGGCTGCACCGGCTGGATGCGCGGCGCCTGCGGCTCGTCGTACACCGACGGCTCGTACGGCTGGGAGTCGTACGGCCGGGGCTGCTGCTGGGGCTGTGGCTGCTGCGGCTGGAGCCGCTGCGGCCGACGGCTCGGCGCAGACGGGAAGTTGAAGCGGTTGTTATGGGTGTCGCCCACAGGTCCGGACTCCTGCCCGGAACCGTACGGGTATCCGTTCGGGGGCGTTGCCACGTCTCCTCCTCCAACTTGCCTGTCTGACGCCGGTCGCGCCACCGAACCATAAGGCCCGGTGGCGGGAAACGCACTGCCTGTCTGTTAGTTGAGAAGGCTGCCCTGCAGTTCGGCGCGCAGGTCCGGCGTCAGGACGCTGCCCGCGCGGTCGACCAGCAGGGCCATCTCGTAACCGACGAGGCCGATGTCGCACTCGGGGTGCGCGAGAACGGCCAGCGACGATCCGTCGGAGACGGACATGATGAAGAGGAAGCCGCGCTCCATCTCCACCACGGTCTGGTTGACGCTCCCGCCCTCGAAGATGCGGGAGGCGCCGGAGGTCAGCGACGTCAGCCCGGAGGCCACCGCCGCCAACTGATCGGCTCTGTCACGAGGGAAACCCTCGGACATGGCGAGGAGCAGCCCGTCCGCGGAGACCACGACCGTGTGGGACACCCCAGGGGTGTTGTCCACGAAGTTGGTGATCAACCAGTTCAGATTCTGCGCCGCCTGGCTCATCGGGCTCACACTAACGCTCCTGATCGTAGGTGCTGCCGGGGCCGAAGCCCTGTTGGTCATTCTGGGGGACCCCGGAGGGGTCCGTGCCGACGCTGCGTCCCTGCTGGACGCCGCGGCGCAGGTTGCTCAGCCTGCCGCGGACGTCCTCCGGAGCGCGGGAGACCTGGGGGCCGCCCTGCGGAGTCTGCTCCGCGGCACCCTCGACCAGGTTGGCCTTGGGCACCCGCCGGGGGAGGCCGGAGGCTGTGACTCCGCCCGCCTTCGGCTCGCGCAGCCGCTCCGCCCGCTCCCAGCGCTCGTCGTTGGAGCTGCGCCAGTCGGAGCCGTCCTGGCCGGTCTCCGGCGTGCCCCGCTGCTGCTGAACCTGCGGTGCCTGCTGGTCGCGGCCTCCGCGGCGCGGAAGGCCGGCGTCCGTCAGCGAGGGGGCGTCGCTCGGTGTGGGGCCCGGACGCTCGAATGGTACGCGCTCGGACGCGTCAGCGGGAGCGGCAGGGGTATTCCGGTCAGATTCCGCTTCGGTTCCGAAGTAGCCCTCGAATGCGGGGCGTTCGGCCCATTCGTCCGGCTGTGCCGCTTCGTGGGAGACGAATGGCTGCTGGCCGGTGGTCTCCGCGAAGTGCGGGTCGCCGAATGCCTGGCTGCCGTGCGACCGGTCGTCATAGAGCGGTTGATCGGCTTCCGGATACCCCGGGGAGGGGAAATCCTGGGACGGGAAATCCTGGTAGCCGGTGGGGGACGGCTCCTGCTCACGGAAGAGCGGATTCCCGCCGCCCTGACCGCCGTCCTGGCCCTGGTGCGGACCGGCCTCGGCCTGCTGCTCGCCGGTCGCCTGGGCCTCCAGCGCCGCCCGGCGCTCCTCGCGCATCAGCGAGCGGCCGACCATGTCCAGCTCGGCGGCGTCCGGCCGTCCGTAGGCGCTGTCGTCGAAGCCCAGCTCGGCGGCGGTGGGCTGGTGGCCCGGGCCGTCGTACGACTTCTGCTGGTGCTCCGGCACGATCCGGGAGACCGTGAAGTCGTCCTCGAACTGCTCCTCGCCGCCACCGCCGTGGGTGATCGCCTCGGGCAGCATGACCAGGGACGTGGTGCCCGCCTGCTCGCCGGAGGGGCGCAGCTGCACCCGGATTCCGTGCCGGTCGGCCAGCCGGCCGACCACGAACAGGCCCATGCGCTGGGAGATCGCGGCATCCACGCTCGGCGGGTTCGCCAGCTTGTGGTTGATGTCGGCAAAGTCCTCGGGGGTCAGCCCGATGCCCTTGTCGTGGATCTCGATCATCACCCGGCCGTCGGGCAGCCGGGTCGCGGCCACCCGCACCTTGGTCTGCGGGGAGGAGAACGTGGTGGCGTTCTCCAGCAGCTCGGACAGCAGGTGCACGAGGTCGGTCACGGCCGTGCCGTGGATCTCGCTCTCGGGGACGCCGGTGAGGTCTATTCGCTCGTACGACTCGACCTCACTGATCGCCGCCCGGAGGACGTCGACCAGCGGCACCGGCTGGTTCCAGCGGCGGCCCGGCTCCTCGCCCGCGAGGATGAGGAGGTTCTCGCCGTTGCGGCGCATACGCGTGGCGAGGTGGTCGAGCCGGAAGAGGCTCTCCAGCTGGTCCGGGTCCGCCTCGTTGTTCTCCAGGTCGGTGATCAGCTCCAGCTGGCGCTCGATCAGGCCCTGGTTACGGCTGGAGAGGTTGGTGAAGATCGCGTTGACGTTGCCCCGGAGCAGCGCCTGCTCGGCGGCGAGCCGGACGGCCTCGCGGTGCACCTGGTCGAAGGCGCGGGCGACCTCGCCGATCTCGTCGGTGGTGGCGATCGGGATGGGCGACACCCGGGTGTCGACCCGGCCCGGGTCGGTCCGCGAGAGCTGGTCGACCAGCATCGGCAGCCGCTGTTCGGCGATACCGAAGGCGGCATTGCGCAGCTGGCGCATGTTGCGGCTCATCCGGCGGGCCATCATGCCGGCCACCACGAACGCGGCGATCAGCGCGGCCACCGCGATACCGGAGTCCACGAAGGTGGACCGCCGGGCGTCGTCGGCGATGTGCGCCGCCTCGTTCACGGCCTTGTCCGCCAGGTCCTTCTCGATGGACCGGTACATATTGAACTTGCCGGTTGCGGCCGCGAAGTAGCTGTCGGAGGTGACGCCCTTCGGACTCAGCGTCTCCGGCGCCGCGCCGGTCCCGATCCAGGTGCCCATCTGGTCGATCGGCGGCGGGGTGCGGAACGGCCGGCCGGCGGCCTGCGCCTGGGCCTTTGCCTGTGCGATCTTCTGCTGCGCGGACTGCTTGAGGGCCGCGGCGTCCTTCTTCAGCCGCTCGACGTCCTCGGGCGTACCGCCGGAGGTGTACTCGCCGATGGCGATGCCCTCCAGGTAGCGGTACGACGCGAAGGCGGTCAGCTGGAGCTTGTGCTCCTTGCCGCCCTGCGGGGACGCCGGGTCGACCAGGAGGTGGGTGCCGATGGAGCGCTGGAGCGACTCGGCGGCCTTGGCCAGCGCCACGGCGTAGACGGTGCGGCCGTAAGAGGTGATGTTGCCGGTGCCCAGGCCGAGTTCGTTGGCGAACTCCATCAGCGGGTGCTGGACCTCGACATAGCCCTCCTCGGTCTGCACACCGCGCAGCTTGGAGGTGAAGGCGACCTGGCGCAGCTGCTGGAGCTTGGGCTCGGCCTTCTCGAAGGCGGCGAGCCGGCGTTTGAGGCCCGGCTTGTCCGGCATGGCCTTGGCGGCCTGGTGGAACGTGTCGGCGGCGGCGTCGGTGGCGTCCCTGGCCGCCTGGACGGCCGGGTCGTCCTTCTTGCCCTGGAGCAGGGGCGCCGCGGTGCGGTCGCGCTCGTCGATCACCGCGTTGCTGTAGGAAAGCGCGGCGCGCACGAGCTTCGCGGTGTTCTCCGCGTCCTGCGCCTCCTGCCAGGTGGCGAACGAGCTGTTGACCCGCAGGCCGCCGAAGACCAGGGCGACCAGTACGGGGATCAGCAGGATGGCGTTCAGTCGGGTCGCCACGCGCCAGTTGCGCGGCGAGTACTTACCGCCGCTGACCGGAGGCTTCGCGACCGTGTTTTCGGGCGCGTCGGAAGCCGGTACGCCACCTCTCGGTGGCGGGGTGAAGTTGCCCCGCCGCGGTTCCTGCGGCTCGGGGCTCGACTTGCTTCGCCTCACTCGACCAACAACCTCTCGGCGCCGGCACTACCTGCTGTGCCGTTTCTTCTTGGCGTTCCTACTCCGGAGTTCAGCGAATTTCAGCACGTCAGGGCGGTGCGTTCCAAACACTGGACAAAGCCGGAGCAGGCGCTGAAGCGCCTTAGATAAAAGGGGCGTTAGGGGCGAGAGACGCCAAAAGGCCGGGAATTTGTGAGCACAGCGAAGCCGGGCATGCGCATGGGGTGTCGAAACTTCGGTGATTCACTGTCGAAACGTTATGAAGCAAATTTGTCGGCGTGTCGAAGGACACAGGTCCATTCCGCGCATCGCGGGAACCGGCCCGGGCACGACGGACCATCAGCGGAAGGCAACTTCCGTACGGCCCGCGCCAGATGAGTGGCGGGGCCGTCGGCGCTCCTACTGGAGGCGGGCCATCAGCGCATGCTCGACGAGCGTGATGAGCGCGCTCTTGGCCTCGCTGCGGTGGCGTGCGTCGGTGGTGATGATCGGGGTCCCGGGGCCGATCTGCAACGCCTCACGCACCTCGTCGGGCGTGTACGGCTGATGCCCCTCGAAGCCGTTGAGGGCGATGACGAACGGCAGCCCGCTGTTCTCGAAGTAGTCCACGGCCGGGAAGCAGTCGGCCAGACGCCGGGTGTCGACCAGCACCACCGCACCGATCGCACCACGGACCAGGTCGTCCCACATGAACCAGAAGCGGTCCTGGCCGGGCGTACCGAACAGGTACAGGATCAGGTCCTGGTCCAGGGTGATCCGGCCGAAGTCCATGGCCACGGTCGTGGTCGTCTTGTCCTGGACGTGGCTGAGGTCGTCGATGCCCGCCGAGGCGGAGGTCATCACGGCCTCCGTACGCAGCGGATTGATCTCCGAGACCGCGCCGACGAAGGTGGTCTTGCCCACGCCGAAGCCGCCCGCCACCACGATCTTGGCGGACGTGGTGGCGCGGGCGGAACCCCCGTCGAAGCCGTTGTCAGATCTTGCGAAGTCCACTGAGCACCCTCTCGAGCAAGGTCACATCCGGCGTGCCGCCGGCCTCGCCACTGCCGCCGGGCTGGTGGATCGCCACCATTCCGGCCTCCGCCAGGTCCGCGACCAGGATCCTGGCCACGCCGAGCGGGATGTGCAGCAGCGCGGAGACCTCGGCAACCGACTTCACTTCGCGGCACAGGTGGCAGATCCGCTGGTGCTCGGGAAGCAGCCCGGGCAGCTGGGAGGGGTCGGCGGTCGTGCTGACCAGCGCCTCGATGGCGAGCTGGTAGCGCGGCCGGGTCCGGCCTCCGGTCATGGCGTACGGGCGCACCAGCGGCTGGTCCCCTTCGTCCCCGTACGGCGCTTGGCTGTAGGCGCCGTACGGGCCGGAAGTGGCAGGTGGCGGGGTCATGGGTCCTCCGGACGGGACAGAGCACTGTCGTCGGTTTGGGCCGGTGGGGGGTGGCGGCAGTGGAATGGGTTGGCAGGGGCTGAACGGTGGCGCTGCGGACGCCTCAGTGCAGCAGGCTGCCCTGGAGTTCGGCGCGCAGGTCGGGCGTCAGCACCGTGCCCGCGCGGTCGACCAGCAGGGCCATCTCGTAACCGACGAGGCCGATGTCGCACTCGGGGTGCGCGAGAACGGCCAGCGACGATCCGTCGGAG
>NZ_JBVIST010000025.1:0-104814 GCF_055575375.1 Streptomyces sp. NPDC034111
TTCAGCTCACGCAGCGAGCGCGGGTAGTAGCGCCACGGCAGCGTCGGGTGCAGACCGTTGACGATGTGCAGCTCGGTGAGGTTCTCGTGCTCCATCGCCTTGGCCAGGCGCACGGCCTCCTCGATGCGCATCGTGTACGCGTCCTTCTCACCCGGCTTGCGCTGGAAGGAGCAGTAGGCGCACGACGCGGTGCACACATTCGTCATGTTCAGATGACGGTTGACGTTGAAGTGCACGACATCGCCGTTCTTACGGGTGCGCACCTCGTGGGCCAGACCGCCCAGCCACGCCAGGTCGTCACACCCGTAGAGGGCGATACCGTCCTCGCGGGTCAGCCGCTCCCCGGCGTGGACCTTCGCCTCCAGCTCACGCTTGAGTCCTGCGTCCATCCTCAATGACCTTCCTCGTACTTGACCTTGGCAAAGAGTGCTCTCGGCGCCGGTGTCGCCGCCTCAGTAGATTCCTTCGGGAGCGGCCCGGGAGACCTGCAACGGCTGCACATTCGCCACGCCGTCACAGGGCCAGTCGGCCGAGGTGCGGTACCGCACGGCCTGATCGCGTTCGAGGATGTTCGGCAGGAAAAGATCCTCGTGCAACACGGTGAGCCGGACCTGGCCCACCTCTCCGTGGCCCACCGTCCGCGCCGGATCGTTCTTGTCGACGACGGCCATGGTCACCTGCGGGTAGTGCGGGACGTACGGAAGCACATCGCCGTCGTCCTCCGCCGGCAGGCCCATGGCGCAGCCGAAGGTGTTCCCGTAGGCCGTCCCGATCACACCGCCGCCCAGCGCCGCGACGATGTCCCGGTACATCGTCGGCACGATCTGGGTACCGCCGAGCCCGACCCCGTCGAGCTGCCGGACCAGTTCCGGACGCCGCCCGGCCAGCGCCTGGAACAGCGCGGGGGTGGTCTCCAGATAGTCGATCCGGCGGCTGCTCAGGATGTCCGCGATCTGCTCGACGACATGATCGACATAGCGGTTGACCTCGGCCAGCCGGCAGGCCCGGATGAGCTGTTTGATCCAGCGCGGGTCGAGGTCGATGCCGTAGACCACCGACGCATGCAGATGGGCGATCTGCGCGGCGCCCTCACCCACCACATGCGGCCCTCCGGGAGTCGCGTAGACCCAGCTGCGGCCGGCTGCGAAGCCGGCCGTGACCAGGCCGAACCGCCGCCACCGGGCATGGTGTTCGAGCATCGTCCCGGTGTAGAAGACCCGGCACGGCCTGCCGGTGGTGCCGCCCGAATCGAAGACCCGGCCGGCCAGCGGACGTGGCACCGCTTGGGGGACCAGATCGACCGGGTCGAGGTCCCGCAGTGCGGCGAGCGTGAAGTGCCCGAACGCCGACAGTTCGGCGTAGCGCGTGAGGTCGAACGGCTCGAAGTCCAGCTCGGCACGGCGCTTGAGCCAGAACGGGCTTCCGGTCGCCGGATCGAAGTGGCGTCGTACGACATGCCGCGTCCACGCATCGAGATCCATGGACAGCCAGTGCTCCATGCGGGAGCTGTCCAGGGGAGCGGTGGTCGGCAGCATCGCCGTTCCTTTCCTGCCGGGAAGGCCGGGCAGTCCCATCCTCGCCGAGGCCACTCTGGGGAAATCCCCACACCCACAACGGGTTTCCTGGGAGCCGCGGCGCCGGCCCCCCGCGCCGGCAGCCCGAACGAACCCGGGAGGACCCATGGCCCAGCGGCTGACGATCGCCCACTCACCGTGCCCGAACGACACCTTCGCCTTCCACGCCTGGTCGCACGGGCTGCTCCCGGACGCCCCCGGACTCGACGTGACCATCGCGGACATCGACGTCACCAATGGCCTCGCCGAGCGCGGCGGCCCGGACCTGCTGAAGATCTCGTACGCGGCGCTGCCCTATGTGCTGGACGACCATGTGCTGCTGCCGTGCGGCGGCGCACTGGGCCACGGCTGCGGGCCGCTGGTGCTCACCCGGGACGAGGACGGCCCGGCCGGTGCGGCGCGGCTGGCCGGGCGGAGCGTGGCGGTGCCCAGCGTGCGCTCGACCGCGTATCTGCTGTTCCGCCTGTGGGCCGCGCGAGCCGTACCGGGCAGGGTCGGGGACATTGTGGTGATGCCCTTCGACGAGATCATGCCCGCCGTCCGGGACGGTGCGGTCGACGCCGGGCTCGTCATCCACGAGGCCCGCTTCACCTACCAGCAGTACGGTCTGCACCACCTCGCCGACATGGGCGAGGCCTGGGAGGCCGCCACCGGCCGGCCGATCCCGCTCGGGGCGATCGTGGCCCGGCGCGACCTCGGCACGGCCCAGCTGCGCACGGTGGCCCGCGCCGCCGCCGACTCCGTCCGGTTCGCCTGGCGCCACCCGGCGGCGTCCCGTTCCTACGTCCTGGAGCACGCCCAGGAGATGGCGCCGGACGTGATCGAGCAGCACATCGGGCTGTATGTGAACGGCTACACCGCCGAACTGGGCGAGGACGGGTACGCGGCGGTGCGGGAACTGCTCGGCCGGGCCGCCACCGAGGGACTTCTCCCACCCGTCGCTCCCGGCGCCCTGGACTTCCCGGGGCGGACGGGAGACTGACGACAGGGACCTACCCCTCGACGGTCACCGGCACGGCCTGCGCACGGACCGCATCGACCAGCTCCATCGTGGCCACCGCGTCCCGCCGCCACCGGGCCTCCCCCGGATCGGCCGCGGCGCCCCCGGCCACGACGGCCGCCGCGAAACCGGCCAGGGACCGGTCCAGCTGATCCGCCGCCGGAAGCGTGAACTTCTCGACATGGTCCTGCTCCTCCAGCAGCAGCACCGGCTGGTACCCGGCCGGCGGGGTGAACGCCCGGTCCACCGTGACCCGCGCCTTCTCGCCCCACAGGGAGTAGTACGACGCGTAGGCGTGCTCGAAGCCGAACTCGACGCTCGCCAGCACACCGGACGGGGACACCAGCAGCGCCTGGCCGGACAGTTCGAGCCCGTCGGACCGCCGTACCCGGGTCGTGGCCCCGGCCACCCGCAGGCCGGGGCCCAGCAGCATCCCGGCCGCCCGCAGCGGATACACCCCCGCGTCCAGGAGCGCGCCGCCCCCGAGCCCGGGAACGTAGCGAATGTCCTCGGCGGGCAGCGGCGGGAAGCAGAACGCACCGCGGAACGAGCGCAGTCCACCGAGCCGCCCTTCGGCGAGCAGGGCGGCCACGGCGTCATGCTGCGGATGGTGCAGGAACATGAAGTTCTCCCGCAGCACCAGGTCATGGGCCTCGGCCAGCGCCACCACCGCCCGCGCCTCGGCAGCCGTCGTGGCGATCGGCTTCTCGACCAGCACATGCTTGCCCGCGTGCAGCGCCCGGGCGGCCCATTCGCCGTGCAGGGACGGCGGCAGGGAGATGTACACGGCGTCGATGTCGTCGCGCTCCAGGAGCGCCGCTTCGGTGACGGCGGCGCAGCCGAAACGGTCGGCGAAGCGCCGGGACCGCTCCGGACTGCGGCCCGCCACCGCCACCAGGTCGGTCTGCGGACAGCCCGCCATCGCCGGCAGCACCCGCCGCCAGGCGATCGACGAGGTACCCAGCGCGCCGAAGCGTACCGGGGCGGCCGCGGCGGCTTCCGCCGCGTCGCCGCCGGGGGAGCGGCCGGTGCGTTCCGAGGGCGGCGGTGGGGGAGGGGTGCGCTGAGCTGACACGGGAGCATCCATGGGGGTTTTGGAGGGGGAAGGGCGGCAGGGCGGGGCAATCAGCCCCAGGTCACCGGTAGTTCGTACACGCCGTAGTGCATCGCGGTCTCCCGCAACGGCACCTGCTGCGCGGGCACCGTGAGCCGCAGATCCGGGAAGCGGTCGAACAGCTTCCGCAGGCCGATGCGCAGCGAGGCGCGGGCCAGGTGCTGTCCGAGGCACTGGTGGATGCCGAAGCCGAACGCCAGATGCCGGCGCGAGGGGCGGTCGATGTCGAACTCGTCGGGGTTCTCGAAGTACCGCGGATCACGGTTGGCCGACGGCAGCGACAGCACCACCGTCTGGCCTGCCTTGATGGTCCGCCCGCCGATCTCGACATCCTCCAAGGCCACCCGGCTCGCCCCGAAGTGAGAGATCGTCAGATAACGCAGCAGCTCCTCGACCGTGTTCTCCATCAGCTCCGGCCGGGCCCGCATCTTCGCCAGCTGCTTGGGGTGCTCCAGCAGGGCGAAGGTGCCCAGCGCGAACATGTTGGGAGTGGTGTCCAGCGCCCCGCCGATGGCGATCCAGGCGATGTTGAACATCTCCTGCTCGGTCAGTTCACCGGTCGCGATGAGCTGACCGAGCAGGTCGTCACCGGGCTCGCCGGCGAACCGCTCGGCCATCATCCGCTCGAGCGTCGCATTGAGCTCGGTGTTGTGGTGGATGAACTCTTCCAGCGTGTAGTCGATCCGCATGATGACGGAGAAGTGCTCCGCCAGCGAGGTCAGATCGCTCTCCGACACCCCCATGATGGAGCAGGTCGACCTGGCGGGGATCTTCTCCGCGAAGACCTTCACCAGGTCCACGGGCGGCTCCATCTCCGCCATCTCGTCGAGCACACCGTCGATGATCCGCTCCAGCGTGGGCTCGTACTGCTGGATCTTGCGTACGGTGAAGAAACCGGTCAGCAGCCGTCGGTACCGGGTGTGCTCCGGCGCGTCCATCCGCACGAAGTTGCCGGGCGCGGACGGCTCGGGGGAGTAGTCCTCCACGTCGAACGGCGGGGAGTGCACCAGCGCCAGCAGCTCACTGCGGTGGCTGAACCGCGGGTCCGTCATGATCTGGCGGATGTGATCATGACGGGTGACCAGCCAGCCTTCCTTCTCACGCGGCGAGAGCTCGAAGGTCACCGGGCTGATCGGGTCCTCCTCGCGCAGCTGCGCATACTCCGCCGCCGGATCGAAGGGACAGCTCCGCTTGTACGGGATCACCGGCGCTTTCGGCTCGTGAACCATGACTCCTCCGTTGCTGTTGGTGGACCGGAGTGGATCCCATGGCGACTCCACCCTGCGGTGCCCGAGGCCGAGGCCAACAACAGCCCAGCACGGACCGGGGAGAGGGAGCCAGCGAGGCGCGGGATCTCTAGGGAATTTGCCGGACCGGGCGGCGGCCCTGCCCGGCGCGGGCGGCTCACTGCGGTGGGTTCCCGTGCTTGCGCGGCGGCAGCTCGGCCTGCTTCGTACGCAGCATCGCGAAGGAGCGGATGAGCACCGCTCTGGTCTCGGCCGGGTCGATGACATCGTCCACCAGACCGCGCTCGGCGGCGTAATAGGGGTTCATCAGCTCGGACTTGTACTCCTTGACCATCCGGGCCCGCAGGGCCTCCGGATCGTCGGCCTCCGCGATCTCCTTGCGGAAGATGACCTGGGCCGCCCCCTCGGCGCCCATCACCGCGATCTCGTTCGTCGGCCAGGCGAAGGACAGATCCGCGCCCACCGAGCGGGAATCCATGACGATATAGGCGCCGCCGTAGGCCTTGCGCAGGATCAGCTGGATGCGGGGAACGGTGGCATTGCAGTACGCGTACAGCAGCTTGGCGCCGTGGCGGATGATGCCGCCGTGCTCCTGACCGACACCAGGCAGAAAGCCGGGCACGTCGAGCAGCGTCAGCAGCGGGATGCTGAACGCGTCGCAGTGCTGGACGAAGCGGGCCGCCTTCTCCGCGGCGTGCACATCCAGCACCCCGGCCAGCGACCGCGGCTGGTTCGCGACGATGCCGACCACCTCGCCGCCCAGACGGGCCAGCGCGCACACCACGTTGGTCGCCCAGCGCTCGTGGACCTCCATGAACTCACCGTCGTCGGCGATCTCCTCGATCACCTCGCAGACGTCGTACGGCTTACGGCCGTCCTCCGGGACCAGCTCCAGCAGCCGGTCACAGCGGCGGTCGGCCGGATCGGTGCTGGGGACCGCCGGCGGCAGCTCACGGTTGTTGCCCGGCAGCAGCGACAGCAGATAGCGGACCTCCTCCAGGCAGGTCCGCTCATCGTCGTAGGCGAAGTGGCAGACACCGGAGAGCTCGGCGTGCACCTCCGCGCCACCGAGGCCGTTCTGGCTGACCCGTTCGCCGGTGACGGCTTGGACGACATCCGGACCCGTGAGGAACATCTGTGAGGTCCCGCGGACCATGAAGACGAAGTCGGTGAGCGCGGGGGAGTAGGCGGCGCCGCCGGCGCACGGCCCGAGCATCACCGAGATCTGCGGGATGACCCCGGAGGCCTTGGTGTGGCGCCGGAAGATCCCGCCGTAGCCGGCCAGCGCCACCACACCCTCCTGAATACGGGCCCCGGCCCCGTCGTTGAGCGAGACCAGCGGCGCACCGGCCTGAAGGGCCAGGTCCATGACCTTGTGGATCTTGGCGGCATGGGACTCGCCCAGCGCCCCGCCGAAGATCCGGAAGTCATGCGCGTACACGAACACGGTCCGGCCGAACACCGTCCCCCACCCGGTCACCACACCGTCGGTGTACGGCCTGCGGGCCTCCAGACCGAACCCGGTGGCCCGGTGCCTGCGCAACGGTTCAATCTCGGTGAAGGCCCCCTCGTCCAGCAGCAGAGCAATCCGCTCGCGGGCGGTCAGCTTGCCCTTGGCGTGCTGGGCCGCGGTCGCACGCTCCCCGGGGCCGTTACGGGCCTGCTCGTGGCGGGCGTCGAGATCGGCCACCCGCCCGCGGGCGTCCTGCGGCGCGTGCCGGGCGGGAAGGTTCTCGCGGTAGGTCATCGAAAGCAACTCCAGCTCTGTGCATCGGCGCCGTCACGAAGCTCCGCGTACGCCCCTCACGGGTCCCGCAGCCGTACGGCCGGTGCCGGCACCGCGGCCGGGGCGCAGAACTCCAGCAGCCCGTCAGATCTCCAGCGGCCGAGCCGGCCCGAAGCCATCACCGTCCCGTTCTCCTCCGCCAGGCAGGCCCCATCGGCGCGGCGGATGCTCCCGTAGGGCAACGCCGGCCCGGCGGCGCGGACTTCACCGGTCTGCCCGGCCGGCACCGGACAGCCGTCCCGGTCCACCACCTGCACATGGACGCCGGGCACCGGACGGTTCCCTCCCGGCTCCCGCGGCCACGGGCCGTCGGGGCTGAATTCCCGGACCGTCCAGGGCATGGCACCGTCCGCGGCGGCGAACTCCACCCACAGCGGCGCCCGGGGCAGCACCTCGAAGTGCCGCTCGATCACCGCGCGCGGACAGGGACCGCCGATCAGCACGGTCGGTCGCGGAGCCAGCGGCCGGGACGCCACCGAGAACGACTGCAGAAGCCGCGCATACTCATCCGGCCCGAAGACCGCCACGCCATGGCGCTTCGGCGCCGGGGAGCCGGCGAAACCCCCGTACCGCGACGGCACATGAAGGGTGCCCCCGCAGGCGAACGCCCACCACATCGCGGGCACGGTCGTCGTACGGCCCGGAGGGTGATGCACCAGCACCCCGTCCTCGGCGCTGCCGACCCGGCGGATCCTGGCCGACAGCGCCAGCTGCCACGCGCGGTGGTCGGTCAGAAACCCGCCCACCCCTTGCCAGTCCGCCTCGGGAACCAGCAGATAGGCGGCCTCCGTGTGCCCGGAGCGCGGCAGGGCGGGGTCCGGCTGCTGGACGGCGATCTTGCCCCAGGTGGTCGGGTCGTCCAATACCCAGGACATACAGCGGTAGTTCCACAGCGGGCGGGTCACCGCACTGCACAACACCACCCGGGCCCCGCTGACCTCGGTGAACCGGTCGAGCCGCGCCCCGCGCGCCGCCGCGGGGACGGGGACGCACACCCCGCCGGCCTTCAGCACCGCAAGCTGGCCCACCACGGCCTGCCGGTGGTCGCCGCAGTGGACGATCACCGGATCGCCCAGCTGCACTCCGCTGCGTACCAGCGCCGACGCCAGCTGACCGGCCCGGGTCTCGGCCTCGCCGTACGTCAGGTGATGCTCGCCCTCCTGAACGGCTCTGGCGGCCGGCCACCGTTGCGCGATCCTGGTGAACAGGCCGTCAAGGGTGAGCGGCAGAGCTTGCGGGCCCCGCCGCCGGTACGCCCGCGGTTCCGCCGGCCCGGACCTGCTCCGGTCGGACAGCGTCTGTGGAGCGACCACTTCGTTCCCCTTTCGTGCCGACCCCACGGAAGGAATTCCGCGTGACTTCCTTGCGGAAATCCCGGTGCGCCGTCATGGCTCGACCCGGGGACCTGGCGTCACAGCGGAGCCGGGGAAGGGATTCCGTCGGCCGCGGCGGAAACGGACAAGCCGGTGCGACCTCAGGCGCTGCACGCCCCGGACAGCCTCCGCCACCGGAACGAACCATCGGCCGTGTCCGACAGCCTCGCCGCAGGTTTCGGCGCCGGACAAGGCCATATGCGGGGAACTAGGAGAATTGCTGGTACTCATGGGCGACGGCTGGAGTACGGACACGGAGAGCGCGCAACGCCCGTTCGGTGACCGGCGAGCGGGGATGTGGGCGGGTGCGCTCAGCTCGCGTTGCCGGACGGGCAGGTCGGCCCGGTCGGTGCTGCGGAGTACGGGCGTGGGTGGTGCAGCGGCTGGAAGTAGTGGGTGAGTGTCCAGGCGCCGATGCGGTTACCGGCTCGGCAGCCGACCACGTCCGCGGTACGGGAGTGGATTCCGGCCCAGACGCGGGCGTTGATCATGTCCTCGTTGAACTGGTCGGCGTATGCGTAGTGCCGTGTGGTGCCGGTGATCTCGGAGGGGACATTGAGGTCGAGGTGGGGGGTGCCGAGGATCCCGGTCAGGGTCCGGGTCACGGCGCCGGCGACCGTGGTGTGGCCGCTGAGGTAGTCGGGGTGCGGGGGCGTGACGAGCAGCGGCTGCCACTGCGGGTCGGCTTCGGTCGCGGGATTGCCGTCGGTGTCGGCGAGTTGGACCGCGGTGATCGGCCGCCAGAATCCGTAGTGGAGCTTGGAGTCCCATGCGGTGACCACGGCGTCGGTCGCCGAGGTGTTCGCCGCGGCGAAGATCCGCGCTGTTTCGGCGATGCCGAGGTGGTGCCGGGCGGTGTGGTCCCGGAGGGCGGTCTGGAGTTGGACGACCAGACTGCCCCCGAAGAACAGGGCGGTCTCGGTCTGGTGCGCGGTGCGGGGCGAGCCGGTCTTCGCCCCCATGGTCTTCACCTCGTTCACGTCCTGGGCGTAGCGGGCCGACGTCAGTGCGGGCGGACCCCCGGGACGGAACTGGGCCGGGGAGGTCAGCAGCATGGGGCGCAGCCTGGCGAGCCAGGTGTCGATGAAGGGGAGGTAGCCGGGCGGGGTGGGCCGCCAGACACCGGGCGCGGGGGGAGTGGTGAACTCCACCGGTGCGAACCGGCCGTCTCCTTCGCGCAGAGCGATGAGGTGGTCGGCGGCACGTGCCCCGAAGGCCACCCCCTGGCGCTTCGCCCTGCCGTCGGGGATCTTGGCGAGGGACCCGGCGTACGCGGCATCGAGCGGGGCCTGGGAGGCGGGGAAGTAGGTGCGCAGTACGTGGTGTGCGGCGGTCACGGCCGCCGCCTCGGGTGAGGCGGTGGCGGGGCCGTGCGCCCGCCACTTGTACGGGGCGTAGCGGCCCTGGATGCCGACCACGGCGTTGTAGACGGCGGCCGAGACAAAGCCGTGCCAGATGACCGCCTGCCCGGAGGGGCGGGTGGGCCCGAGGTTGGTGGCGATGGTGTCGGTGGCGATGGCGTTCCATTCGCGGATCGCCGCGGGGTCCGCCGAAGGCGGTGAGTGGCTTTCGGCGGTGGCGGCGGTGGCGGCGGTGTTGGCGGTGTTTGCCGTGGCGGTGGGGCCGGTGACGGCTGTGAGGGCGAGGAGCAGCAGTGCTGCGACAGCGCCGAGGGCGGCCCGTGTGGCGAGGGCGACTCGTCTGCTCGAACGAGAAGTATCCATAACCGATTTAACGGCCAATCGGGTGAATGGTCACCCTGGCGGGCCGTCAGCGCCCCCGAAGCTGCCGCTCCTCGTACCGACGGCGGCTGTCTGCCGGTGTCTGCCGGTGTTCGCCGCCTTCTGGACCGTCTGCGGCTTTACGGTCCGGCTGCGCACGGGCGTTACCGATGGGTAGTCTCGCGGTGGCCGGCGCCGGACGGGGGCGAGGGCGCGCCGGACCGGAAGCCCCGACCGGCAATCGACGAGCAACCGACCAGGACGGTGGTAATCATCCATGGCAGATCACGACCTGACCGGTTTTGACCGCAGCACCTTCACCCATGACGGAGTGACGCGCCGGATTCTGCGGCGTGGCACGGGGCCCGCAGTGATCGTGATGGCGGAGATCCCGGGCATCACGCCCAAGGTGCTGGCGTTCGCGGAACGCGTGGCCGCGATCGGCTGCACCGCCGTGCTCCCGGTGCTCTTCGGCACCCCCGGCCGCGGTGCCCACCCGGCAGCCGATGGCCGGCTGAGGTCCGGTCTCTACGGGGCCTCGTCGATGGCAAAGGCGTGCGTGAGCCGGGAGTTCACCGTGCTGGCCACCGGGAAGACCTCACCCGTGGTGACCTGGCTACGGGCCCTTGCCGCGTACGAGCATGAGCGCTGCGGCGGTCCTGGCGTCGGGGCCGTCGGTATGTGTCTCACCGGCGGCTTCGCCCTGGCCATGGCCGCCGATGAGCGCCTTGTCGCGCCCGTACTGTCCCAGCCGTCCCTGCCGCTGGCGCTCACCAGAAGCCGGGCCGCCGGTATCGACATCTCCGCCGAAGACCTCGCCGCCGTCCGGGGCCGCTGCGAGCGTGACGGCCTTCAGGTCATGGGACTGCGTTTCCGCGGGGACCGGTTGGTGCCTGCCGACCGGTTCGCCTTTCTGCGCCGCGAACTTGGCGAGGCGTTCACCGCCGTCGAACTCGACGACTCCGCCGCGAATCCCGATGCCGCGCTGCCGCCGCACTCGGTACTGACCGAGCACCTCATCGACGAACCCGGCCAGCCCACCCGCGACGCGCTGGACCAGGTGCTCGACCTCTTCCGCACGCGCTTGCTCGACGAGCACCGCGACACGGCCGCGGACACCCCGGCCACCCCAGGAGGGGCATGACCCACCAGGCTCAGCGGCCGCGGGCGGGCGGCCTGGCGGCGGAACGGCACCCTCACGCGCCTCGATCCGTAGGCGGACTCGCCTCTCGTCCGCTCGGCGGAGCGTGATGGTTCTGCGGCGGGAAGCGGGTGGCGCCGGCGCTGCACAGCATGGGAGCCATGACCGTTGATGGGTACCTCGCCGTGATCCGCCGTACGTTGTTCAGGCCCGCCCGGCCGGCGCCCGCGGGGCTCTTCGCCCGGCTGGCCGCGGGCCTGGGGACCGCCGCGATGCTGGTGTACGCCGGGCAGAAGGTGTACATGGCGCTGCGAGGCGAGATCGGCATGCCCGGACACCCCGCTCCTGACACCGTGCAAGCGCAGTTCGAGCATGCCGTGCTCGCCCAGGCGGCCAACGCTTCGCTCGGTGTGCTCGCGGCGTTGGTGGCGTGGGCGACCGTGGCGCGGTGGGGAGCCCGCATCCCGCGATGGATGCTGCTCTGCGCTCTGACGCTCGCCCTCGTGATGCAGTCGCTGGGGGCGGTGATGACCGTCCGGCGTCCGGACTTCGACCTGGCAGGACCCAGCTGGGACAGCGTGTCCGACCTGCTGAAGGGATCCATCCAGCTCGCGGCCTGGCTCGTACTGACGCTCTCCTACTACGCACGCACCCGCGGGCCCGGCGCCCCGGAGGCCACCCGTCGCGTGCGGACGGCAGCGGCCTACCTGGCCTTCGGCTGCGCACTCGCCTACGGCGCGATGAAGCTCAACTGGGCCTTGGGCGGCGAATTCCTGATGAGTCAGACCCCGCTGCCCCCTGCCACCGGGGAGGACTTGCTCGCCCGCACCGGCGGCGCGGTCCTTCAGCACTGGGTGTCCGTGGCGCTGGCCCTGGTGGGCATGGCGGCCGCGCTCCATCTCTCCGGCCGCTTCCGGCCGCACGGGAAGATCCGCCGAAGGCTGCTGCTCATCGGCTCCTGGGCGGGGTGCGCCTTCATGGTGGCGCGTGCGGTCGGCCTCCTGGGCTACGGGTTCGTCCACGACCTGCGACTGCTGGCCGACCCGTCCTCCGTCCCCGTGGCCCACGCGGATCTCGCACGCTTCCAGGCTCATTGGGACCTCGTCCTGTGGTCGCCGTACTGGCTGCTCTTCGGCACGTGCTGGGGCGTGGCGGCCTGGCACTACCGGCGCCGCTGACGCCGCTGTGGTCTCCTGCACGGCTGCCCGACGGGGGTGCGCCGACGCCGTGGGGCCGTTCGGAGTTGTGGAAGCCACGGGTGCGGCAGAGGTCGCCACGGGCTCCGGCGCGGCCACACGGACAGCGCCCTTATGGATCACTCGCCGGGCGGAGCCGGGCCCGGTGGGCGAGGCTGAGCCATGGAGGTGGATCATGGAACAGCTGAAGGCAGACGTCTGCGTGGTGGGCGCGGGTTTCGCCGGTCTCGCAGCGGCGAGAAGACTGGTCCAAGCCGGCCATGAGGTGGTCGTACTCGAGGCCAGGGACCGGGTGGGCGGACGGGTGTGGAACCGGGAGCTTCCCGACGGGACCGTGGTGTCGGCGGGCGGCACCTGGCTGGGCAAGGGGCAGGACCGCATGTTCCAGCTCTGCCGGGAACTGGGACTTGGGGTGTACCCCCAGTACGAGCGGGGCGATCACCTCCTGCGCCTGGACGGAGTCAACCACCGCTACCACGGCGGCATCCCCTCCACGGGCCCGCGGACGCTCATCGCCCTCGGCCTGGCGCTCGCCCGTCTGTACGTGATGGCGCGGCGCCTCCCGGCGGATGCCCCCTGGCGCGCCCGGCGCGCCCGCACGTGGGACGCCCGCACACTCGGGCAGTGGCTCTCCGACCCGCTCAACGTGCCCTCGGCCACCGCCCGCACCATGCTCAGGTCGACCATGAATCTGCTGTTCTGCGCCGACCCGGCGGAGGTCTCGCTGCTGGGCGCCCTCACCCTGGCCCGGGGCGGCGGAGGTTTCGGCTACTACACCGACTCCCGCAGAACCGAGACCCATCTCGTGGACGGCGGAGCCGCCGAACTGGCGAGGCGCATGGCCGAGCACCTGGGAGAACGGGTGCACCTGTCCAGGCCCGTTCAGCGGATCGCACACGACGGCACCTGCGTGAAGATCGTTTCCGATTCGCTCGCCGTGCGGGCACACCGCGTGATCGTGGCAACGCCGCCGCTGCTGGCGGGACGGATCGCCTTCGACCCGCCGCTTCCCACCACGCACAGCCATCTGTTGCAGCGCGTGGCGCCGGGGGCGATCATCCGGGTGCACACCGTGTACCCACAGCCGTTCTGGCGCGAGCACCACCTGTCGGGACAGACCTTCGCGCCCCAGACGCCCGTCCCGGTCACGATCGACCAGACACCGCAGTCGGGCCGGCCAGGAGTACTCAGCAGCTACGCGTTCAGCACCGGAGCCCTGCGCCTGGGGCGCCTGGACCCCACCGAGCGGCGAGAGGTCTGGCTGGACGCGCTCGCCGAGCGGTTCGGGCCCCAGGCGCGCCGCCCCCTCCAGTATCTGGAGACCGACTGGTCCTCCCAACAGTGGTCGCTGGGCGGGATGATGGGCCACTTCCCGACCGGCACCCTGACCAATTACGGCAGCGCGCTGCGCGAGCCGGTGGGCCGGATCCACTGGGCCAGCACCGAGTCGGCAACGGTGATGCACGGCCTGATGGAGGGCGCGGTGCGCTCCGGCGAGCGAGCCGCCCAGGAAGTCCTGGCCGCGCTGTCTCCCGGTCAGCACGCCGCCGGCAAGCAGGACCGTTCTCCCTGACCCGCTCGCCCGGACCGGCCGTGCACCACGACCGCTGTGGCCTGACCTCAATGGCGCCCCCATGGCCTGCGGCACCACCCTCCCGGATCGCGCGACGACGACAGGGGCCGTAGACAGGAACCATGGACACGAATCAGGAGACGTACCGCCCCGGCGAGGTGGTGCCGCAGAGCGGCATTTACGAATGCGACTGCGGAAAGGCCCACCGGTGGAGCACCAGCACCGACGTCAAAGGCCACCGTTTCCCGCCCCTGCCGGAAGACTGCTCGGGCGGTACCTGGGTCATGAAGGACCCCGCCCACCCGGCCTGACCACCGCCGCACGGTGGCAAGACGTCGAAGAACCACAGCACCCTGAGGCACGCCGCAGCAAAACGGGAGCCGACGCGCAGGACTCCGCCGAAGCCAAGGCCGGCGCCCACCGCCACCTCGGCCCGGCAGCAGGCGAGGCCTCGGTCTCCACCAGACCGGCAACACTCCCGTCAGGGCCCACCAGACCCTGACGGGTCCCACCCGGCCCTACCCATGGAGCACGGTGCGGGGCACGCTCGTGAGCGTAAGGCTCCCCACCCGGAGGGCCACTCGGAACCGGTCGCGGCGCAATCCGGAAAGGCTGGCCAGAGATGAGGCATCGCAGCGTTGCCGACCTGATGACGCCCAATGCCGTCGCCGTCCAGCCAGGCACCCCCTTCAGGGAGATCGCACATCTGCTCGATGAGTACGGCATCACCGCCGTACCGGTCCTCGACGAGGACGAGCGTCCGGTAGGTGTGGTGTCCGAGGCCGATCTGCTGCGTCGGGAACCCGGGAAGCACGGCCGGAGTACCGCCCAAGCGATCATGACCAGCCCGGCAATCGTGGCCCGCCCCGAGTGGAGCGCCGTGCAGGCTGCCAGGACGATGGAGGAGAAGAAGGTCAAGCGGCTGCCCGTGGTCGACGACACCGGCCGCCTCATCGGTGTGATCAGCCGCAGCGACCTCGTGCAGCTCTTCCTGCGGCGCGACCGGGCGATCCAGGAGGAGATCCTGGAGGACGTACTGACGCGCACACTGGGCGTCGCCCCGTCAGCCGTCACGGTCGATGTCGCTCATGGCACCGTGACGCTCAGCGGCACCGTGGAGCGCAAGAGCCTCATCCTCATCGCTGTGCGGCTGTGCGAGAGCGTCGACGGTGTGGTCGAGGTGATCGACCGGCTCACCTTCGTCCGGGACGACACCGCCGCC
The DNA here is from genome assembly GCF_055575375.1 of Streptomyces sp. NPDC034111. Taxonomy (NCBI): domain Bacteria; kingdom Bacillati; phylum Actinomycetota; class Actinomycetes; order Kitasatosporales; family Streptomycetaceae; genus Streptomyces; species Streptomyces sp. NPDC034111. The sequence continues at coordinate 14,948 of NZ_JBVIST010000025.1, forward strand.
CAGGACACGGGGTTTTCCCCTCCCTGAAAGGGCCGAGGAGCAGGCGACGGGCCCCCGCCCCGCCCGCCCGGCCGCAGCACTGCCCCCTCGCGGCTTCACTGAGAGTGACGAAGGGGGCGTGGGGTGGCGGGCGACGAAACCACCGCGGCCACGCGCCCCAGCTACCTAGCGCTCCCCGCCCCTGGACCGCCGCACGACACGAGCCCTCCCCTCCAAATCTCGCGTCAACTACCCCGCAAATTGCGCTACGGAAACGCACACCGTCGCCACGAGGAGAAACACCACAGAGATCAGGTATGCGCGGGTGGCGGCATCGAGTTCTTTGAGGGAATCAGCGAACCTCGCCACACCTTCGAGAGTGCTCCCCAAGGCGTCAAGTGCCCTGGACTGGGCTTCCAAGGTTTCCGGAGCCTTCTCCGCGTAACTCTCCTGGGTCTCAGATATCAATTCGGCGTTCCGCTCCACCGCGTCCCTTCCGACTTCCACCACCTTTGTGGCTGCCGAGCGCACGGGCTTGATGTATCTGTTTTCCTGCCAGATGCCGATCCCCAGCATGATGGCTGCGCCCACCACTGCGGCCAGAGTAACGATCCACGTCAGGACGCTCATACGTGTGCTGCCTCCCTAGCCCGGCGAAACGGAATCCCCAGCCAAAGCCCCACGCCCCAGGGGTCGGCGACACCCGGCAGGCTTTGCCGGGTGTCCCGGGTCGCCAACTCTCCGCAAGCCGGCGGGAGTGGCCGCACGCACGCCCAAGCAGCGCTCAACTGGTCCATCGCTGTGCTGTGTTGGCGAGGCACTGGTTGTGGGGCCTCGCGCCAGCAGTTCCCTCGCCAACGACCGCGCTCCTCGTCAAAAAGAGCAGCGGTAATGAAAGGTATTTATTACGCATACTATGCGTTTCGATGCGGTGGAGCCAGCTGGGCGGGTTGCCCGCTCAACCATCCTTCGTACTTGAGGGACGCTGTCGGGAATGCGGGGCTGAGCCAAGCACACGTAATCTCCAGGTAGAGGCATGGTGCTGCGGCTCAAGCGCGCAAGGATCACGCGAACACTGAAGTCTTCTCAACGAAGGTCAATTCCAGCGCCCGTTGAGGACGAGGGCGGCTGGCCCGGCGATGCCGTCGATCCGATGGAGACTGAGCGCGATGGTGGCGAGGCCCGTGCCTGCTGCTCACCGGCCGCGCATGACCACCCTGCTGCCGACCAGCCGGTCGGGCAGGCTCTGCCTCTTCTCGCTGAGGCCGGCCGCCGTCGCGTTGACGACCGCGAACACCGGGACCGTGGCCATCACCAGGTTGCTCAGGTGGCGCACCAGCGCGGCACCGAAGGAGAGACGTCCGCCATCGGCGTCCCGGACGACCTCCATGCCGAGGAGCCTCTTGCCCACCGTGGCGCCCCAGCGGGACACGCTCAGCGGCGAGTACAGCAGCAGGAAGGCGAGCGTCCACACGGCGGCCGAGGGCAGCCAGAGGCTCTCCGCCGAGGCTGCCTCGAGGATCCGGTCGAGGCCGATCAGCGGGCCCAGGATCACGGCGACGGCGATGGCCAGGTCGATGGCCACGGCGAAGCCACGCCGCATGACGTCGGCCGGAGAACCGGGCAGCGAACGGGATCCGACAGCCATCCAGGGAAAGGGCTGAAGCGGACCGAGGTCGTCGCCCGATGACATGCGTCCGAGCATTTCTCTTTCACGCTTTCGATCTTGTAGCCGTTTCTCGGCCACGGAGGGGGCGAACAGGCGCGAAGTATATGCCAGTGTCCATTCCCTGCTTGTCCCGCGGGACATTAACGACTCCTTATCGAAATGATCTTCGCGCACGGGGTTGACTGCACCTCTTGACCTGAATCGCACCCAGTACGACACGCTTCTCCTGCGGCAGCCTGCGCGAGAACGCCTCGAATGGTTCACACGTGGGGGAGAGGACTACCAAGCCTGGCGCTATGGGTAACTCGCTGCCTATTACCGGCGCATCGGCCAAGATGAGCTCCGCTCGTGACAGGAGTTCATGAGAGGGGAGCACCACTACCCATAACCGGGTGTGCTGTGCGCAGATTCCCGATTTCGCTGTGACATTCCCCCAACACCAGGTGCCTTCTCATCATGGCTCTCACCTGGGCATACTCCACGCCTGCCGCGCCTCAAACCTGCCCGGTGCGGGGGGTGTTGGGAAGGAGCGACCGTGATCGCTCAGCCTCTCAACGATCGGCTTGCCCTCTCGCGATCCTCGCAGCGGAGCCATGTGGCACACCGGCTTCACATGCACATCCCTGTTCTCGGCACGGCACGGCACGGCACGATCGACAGATATTGGAGTACCGGGTGAATCAAGCCCCCACCACGTCAACCGACAGCACCCGTGGGGAAAACGGCGACGCAAACCGGTCCTGGCCAGTACGGCGAGGACTGCTACTGGAGTCCGGCCCTCAGTGGAGGCTGGCCCTCGCCGGCTTCGTCAACCAGCTCGGCACCGCAGCCTTCCTGGCGAGCGTGCCGCTGTACGCCCTGCGGGTGATCCACCTGTCCATAGATCCGGACCAGTCGCGGGGTCAAGGGCGGCATGGTCGCCGGCCGGGCCACCCGCCGCGCCGGGTTGGCGTTCCTGATGGGCATGGCGGTCATAGCAACAGCCTCCGGAGTACCCGGCTGGGTCGCCGTGACGATCATGATGGTCGGCGTCGCCATCCATACGGTGGGCTCACTGTGGCATGCGGCCGGATCGCTGGAGCTGCGGTTCCGGCTGGCTCCCGCACACGCCCAGGGCCAGTACTCCGGAGTGTTCGGCATGGGCATGGGCCTGTGCTACGTGGTCGCACCGAGCCTGCTGGGCCTGCTCTGCGTGACTTGGGGAGCGCCAGGCTGGCTCGTGATGGGCGGTGTGTTCGTCGCAGCCGGTCTCGCCATGCCGTATGTGATCCAGTGGGCAGGCCGCAGCCGGGAGATGGCGGACATCACCGACTGAGCTGCCGCCCAGGTGCTGGCACTCCTCGATTCGATCGGCCACGCCGCGCACTGACGTCGACTACCGCAACGCGTTTGAGCAGGAGCAGGAATGACTCTCGATCGGGGAGACGCGCCCTAGGCGCCGGGGAATCAGCCTTGAGGTTCCTGCGGCTTGGCATCGAGCTCGCGCAGATTTTGATCCTTGAGCTCGGTGCGGGCCTCCGTGCGGTGGCCGCGAGCGATGTAGTCCCGCACGACCGCCTCGATTGCGTCCTGGGGCGAGCCGATCCCAGCCAGGACCATCACTTCCACTACCAGTTCGGCGTCGAGCTTGACGTTGACCTTGGCCACAGTGCCCCCTCATCGCATCCGCACTCTAGCGGCCGTGCCCGCGTTGAGCACTCCTTTGCCTGCATGAAGGCCTGGAAGGTCCTCCGCGACTGCCGTCTGTCCTCCGCGACTGCCGTCTGAAGGGGAGATTGCTGCGCCGCTGCTCATTTCCGTTCTGATGCTCCCTCAGTCGATGTGTGTGGGCTCCGACCGCTCTATGTCGTTGCAGGCGTCCAGGAGGGAAGCCAGTTGCTGGGAAGGAGGGTCGGGGCGTACGGCCAGGTAGGTCTGGAGGGTGGGGGCGGGGGCGGTGAAGGGGCGGAAGGAGATGCGGGGAGCTGGTTGGATTTTGGCCTGAGGGGCGAAGTAGACCGTCCAGCTCGGCCTGCCGGTGGCGATGGCGGCAAGGGTGTCCTGGTCGGTGGTGAATGCGGCACCCATGACGGGGTCGAAGCCTGCCGCGCGGCAGGCGCCGAGGACCGTGTCGACCAGCTGAGGGTTGGTGTCGCGGGGCGTGATCCGAAGGGGCAGGCCGGCCAGGTCGGCGAGGGCGACGCTCGGCTGGGCGGCCAGCGGGTGTCCGGCGGGCAGGGCGGCGACCAGGACGTCGTGCCAGAGGGGCAGAAGCTCCAAGCCTGGACTGTGGTCGACGCCCCGGATGAAGGCGGCGTCCAGTTCGCCGTCGCGGACCTGCTGGAGTCTGGTCGCCTGGGGTGCGCTGACCAGCTCCACCATCAGCTGTGGGGCCCGCTCGGTCAGCGCGGTCAGTACCGCGTCCAGGCGCAGTCCGAGTCCGACGCTGGTACCGACCCGCAGGGTTGAGTCCCGCTCGGCCTGCAAGGCGGCCATCGCCTCGGTCGCCGAACGCTCGGCCCGCAGGATGGCGCGCGCGTGCGTCAGGAAGGTACGGCCTGCGGCGGTCAACGTCACGGTGCGGGTGGTGCGGTCGAAGAGCTCCAGGCCGAACTCGCGCTCCAGCCGCCGGATTTGCTGGCTGACGGTCGGCTGCACGATGTGCAGCCGCTCGGCGGCGCGTCCGAAGTGCAGTTCCTCGGCCACCGCAACGAAGTAGCGCACCTGACGCAACTCCACGTCGCCCCCCGATTCATCACAATCCTTGATCAGTCTAAGAGCGGACCGCTCCTTGGTCATCACCGGCCCGTCCGCTGGAATGGCCCACGTCAGACCAGCTCAGCGAGGGAGGCTCCACCGGTCCCACCGGCGGAGTCGCAGGGACGAGGAAGCGAGACGATGAGCTACGCGACGGTCAACGGCACCAGGCTCCACTACCAGGACCTCGGCTCCGGCCGGCCCTTGGTGTTCCTGCACGGCTGGGGCACCAGCGGCCGGGTGTGGGATGCCCAGGCGGCCGACCTGATGACCGACCACCGCGTGATCACCGTGGACTGGCGGGGCTGCGGCAGATCGGACCGGCCGGCCACCGGCTACAGCATCGCCCATGTCACCCGCGACATCCTGGAGTTCATCGACGCCCTGGAGCTGGACCGGCCGGTGCTGATCGGATCGTCGATCGCGGGCGCCTTCCTCATCGAGGCCGCCCTCGCCGCCCCGGAACGGATCGGCGCGATCGTCCCGGTGGACGCGGGCGTCCACCACTTCTCCGGGATGCGGGACGCGATGGACAAGCTGCTGGTGGACCTGCGCGCCGACCGGGCGGGCACCCTGGCAGACGTCGTCCCGCACTGGTACCGCCCGGGGGCCAGCGCCGCCATGATCGACTGGACTGTCCGGCAGCTGCTGGATTCCACATTCCTCGTCGACCGGCTCGTCGTCGACCAGGCCGGCTATGACCCGCGCCACCGGCTGGGCCGCATGCGGGTTCCCACCCACTTCCTGCACGGCGAGCTGGACACCGAGGTACCGCTCTCGGTTCCCCAGGAGTGCGCCGACCTCATTCCCGGCGCCCAACTGACGGTCATCGAAGGCGCCGGCCATATGTCCCAGCAGGACCAGGCCGAGCGCTTCAACCAGGCGCTCCGCGCAGCCCTGCGCTGGACGGCCCCCACCAACTGACGGGCCGGGCTGCCCGGTTCACCCCAACACCCCTTGGTCACGACCAGACGCCATGGAGGAGAGCATCATGCCTGTTGTCGACGTCGCCGTCTCCGGCGGTATCAGCAAGGCCAACTACCTCGTCACCGGAAACGGCCCGGGCCTGGTACTGGTGCACGGCACCGGTGCGACGGGCCAGGGCAACTGGGGGCGTCTCATCGAAGCCCTCAGCGAGCGCTACACGATCGTGGCCCCGGACTTTCCCGGCTCCGGCGGCACCCGTGACTCCGGCGGGCCGATCACCCTCCACGACCTGGTCGCCCACATCGTGACGGTGGCCCGGGACGCCGGCCTCGACCACTTCCACCTTGTCGGGCACTCGCTCGGCGCGGTCGTGGCCACGGCCACCGCGGCCCTCCACCCCGACCTGGTCGACTCTCTGACCACTCACGCCGGATGGGCGCGGTCCGATGCGCAGATGGCGTTCCAGTTCGAACTGTGGAAGCAACTGGTACGCACCGACCCGGCCGCAATGGCGCGGATGCTCCTGCTCACAGCCATGGGCAAGGACACCCTGCGCACCTGGGACACGGCCACGTTCGAGCAGGCGGCTGCCGCCTTCACCCAGCTGCTGAACGGTGCCCAGGACGGCTTCGCCCGGCAGGCCGAACTCAACATGACCATCGACATCACCGACCTCCTCCCGAACGTCACCGCCCCGACGCTGATCATCTCCAGCGCCGACGATCGCATCGTCGCTCCGCACCACCAGCTCGAACTGGCCGAGAGGATCCCGCACGCCCGGTTCCTGCGTGTGCCGGGCGGACATGGGCTCCCTGCGGAGAACCCGGCGCTCCTCACCACCAAGGTCACCGAACACCTCGACCAGGTCGGGTGACCCGTACACACCATCAGGACCATGGCCCGTCATGAACTGAACAGCAGCACCCCTGGGCACAGCGGGCGGCCACCAGAATCCTGCCGCAGCCGGCCTCACTCACCGACCGGGCAGGCTGGGTGAATGCCCGTCAGATGGTGCCGAGAGGTATTGCGTTGACGCGGACTCGTCGGCGTCGGCGTGGGGGCAGCGCGCCGCGATCCTCGCCAAGGCCCGGCACACCGCGGCGGCGAAGCTCTACCTGAACTGGTTGCTGTCCACCGATATGCAGGCCAGGAACAATGCTTTCGGCTGGCCGGTGCGCACCGACGTACGGCCGGCACCAGGCCTGAAGCCGATCTGGAAGTACGACAACGCCAACCTCGACGGCTTCGCCGCATTCATGGACGACCGTGCCGAGGTCGAACGCTGGCGGCAGACGCTGACGTTGTACGTCGGCGAGGTGCAAGGGGCGCCGAGCCCCACTTGGCTCGGCCTCCACCCCGGAGCCAACCGCTGACCGCACGCAGGGACATCGGCAAACCTTGAAGAGCCCATGAGGAGGAAGTGTCCTTGGGCTTTCTGGGGGCGCCCACTGACAGAAGCAGCTCGACCTCTCTGTTTCCGGTGGGGCCCGGCCGTGCGCCGCAGCTGACGACGCCCCCGCACGCCGGGCGGGCTGCCCCGGGCCGCGGACGCTACGCACGTATCTACCGGGTCAGTTCACGCAGGACTGCTGAGGCGAGGGCTGCGTCGAGCGCGCCGACGCCGGTCAGGTCTGCGACGGTGATCGCGTCGTCCGGCCGCTCGGCAGGTTCTTCAAGGAGGAAGCCGACGGGCGTGTCGTCGGTGGCGGTGACGGTTCCGGCGCGGACGGCGTGGCCGAAGTCGCCGTGGTGGAGGCACTGGTCGTGGTCGTCGGTCGCGATCAGTGCCGCACGGCCGAAGAGCGCCGGGGGGAGTTCGTTCTTGTGGGGCATGTCGGTGCCGATCCCGGTCACATGCGCGCCGTCCCGGACATGGGCGGCTTCCAGTACCGGGGCCGAGGCGGGGGTGGTGGTGAGGATGATGTCGGCGCCCGCGGCCTCTTCGGCGGAGGCGGGCCGGGCCTGATGGCCGCGCGCGGTGAACTCCTCGCACAGCGCACGGACCTTGGCCTGGCTGCGGCCGTGAACGAGCACCGTGCTGATCCGGCGGAGCGTGGCGAGCCATTCGACCTGGAGCCGGGCCTGTTCGCCGGTGCCGAAGACGGCCAGGGTCGTCGCACCGGGACGGGCCATGGCGTGGGTGATCAGCGCGCCCGCGGCGGCGGTGCGCCAGGCGGTGAGGAGCCCCTGATCGTCGAGGATCGCCTGGACCTGGCCGGTTCGGGCGCTGACGACGCAGACCAGACCGTGGTTGGAGGGCAGGCCGGCTGCGGGGTTGTGGTAGAAGCCGGTGGCGATCTTGACGATGAAGTCGGGGGCACCGGTGACCCAGCCCGCTTTGACGTGGCAGTCGCCGTCGGCCTGGGGGAATTGCAGGTGCATCGGTGGCGGCACGGTGGTGTGGCCGTGGGCGTGGGCGATCAGCGCGTCGCGGACGGTGTCGAGGACCAGATGCGGGGTGGCGGCCCGCTCGATGGCGGCCGCATCGAAGACCGTACGGGTCATTGGCGCTCCCGCATCGAAGACCGGGCGGAGCATTGGTGCTCCCGCATCGAAGACCGGGCGGGTCATCGGTGCTCCCGCATCCACTGGGCGAACGCGGCCAGGCCCTCTTCGGGATGGGCGCGGCCGATGCCGATGCGGAACCGGTCGGTGGGGGTGGGGGTGAGTTCGGAGCGGTAGATGCCGGCCGGCAGCAGCAGGACGCCGGCTTCCTCCACCAGGCGGGTGCAGAACTCCTCGACACCTTCAGGGCCGAGATAGCGGGGGTAGGCGACGCAGCCGCCATCGGGCGCCTGCCAGGTGAAGACGTCCGGGAATTCGGCGAAGAAGGCGTCGAAGAGCGGGAGGTTCCGCGCGATCAGGGCCCGGTTGCGGTCCAGGATGGTCGTGCGGGCCTTGAGTGCGATGCGGGCCAGGACCTCGCTGGGGGCGGAGTTGCAGATGGTGGTGTAGTGCTTGGCCCGCTCCAGCCGGGAGAGCAGGGCGCGGTCGCGGCAGGCGATCCACCCGATCCGCAGACCGGGCAGGCCCAGGGACTTGGAGGTCACGTTCAGCGACAGGGCACGCTCCGACAGGTCCGCGGCCTGTGGCAGGGTCCGGGCCGGATCGCGCTCCAGGCCGCGGTAGACCTCGTCGCTGAACAGATGGATGCCACGCTCGTCGCACAGCCGCGCCAGCTCGGTCAAGTCGGCGGCGCTGATGACCTTGCCGGTGGGGTTGTTGGGGAAGTTCACCGACACCACCCGGGTGTTCGGCCGGATCGCTGCCTGGATCTGGTCGAGGTCCAACGCCCAGTCGTGGTCCGGGTCGAGAGCGACGCCGGTCACCTCGCACAGCGCCAGCGGCACGGTCTCGGCCGCCTGGTAGTTCGGGGTCACCACGACCGCGTGGTCCCCGGCGTCGAGCAGGACGTTCATCGCCAGGTACAGGGCTTCTTCGGCGCCGGCGAAGCAGATGATGTCCGCGGCGTCCGCCCGCTCGTACATCTGGCTGATCGCCTCGCGCAGGGCCGGATCCCCGTAGGTCTCGGTGTAGCCCAGCGACAGGTTCGCGAACGCGGTCCGGTCCTGGTCGTCAGCCAGGGCGAGCAGTTCGCTGAGCGTCATGGTCTGCACGTCGGAGGCGGTCATATGGTGGCGCGCGGTGAACTCCCACCGGGAGAAGTACGTTTCCAGGCGGAAGTCGGGCAGTCGGGTCATCGCGTCCGGTCCTTTGCGTTCGGTGCCCTGAGCTCGGCGAGCAGGTTGTAGAGGGTGGATCGGGAGACCCCCAGGGCGCGGGCGACGACCGGGGTGGCACGGCGCACGGCGAAGACCTTGGCCTCGTCCAGCTGCCCAAGGACGGCCAGGCGATCGGCGCGGGTCAGCCGTTCCACCGGGCGGCCGCACTCGCGCACATAGGCGCCGACGATGTGCTGGACACGCTCGCTCCAGTCCTGCTCGAACAGCGGCTCAGGGCGGGCCACGGTCGGAGCGCCGAACGCGGACAGTACGGCCGCGGCCTGTTCCAGCGGTGTGCGGTCGAGATTGACGCACAGCACCGCCGCAGCCTTCCCGTCCGTATCACGCAGGACCGCGCTCACCGATGACAGCCGCCGGCCGTCCGCGAGCAGCTTCTCGTACGGCCCGAACACGTCCCGGGCCGATGGATCGAGGGCGTCCAACTCACCCAGCAGCGACGGATCCCCCGGGCCGCGCGAGCTCATCGGATTCCAGATCTCCAGGATCCGGTCGGTATCCGGATCGTGCAGGACCACCTCGGCGTACGGACCGAGCAGCAGCGCTACGGCCTGGCACGCCGGTGCCCACATCCGCACACGAGGGTCGGGGCCCTCCTCCGCAATCGCCATGGCTGGACTTTACATCCAGACTGGACGCGATGTCCAGGCCGGGGGTGCACGCTAGGGCACACCAGGCACGCCAGGCACGCCAGGCACGTGGCGGCTTGCGTCGTATGGGGCAGCTCACACCACACCGCTGGAACTCGCCCCTCCGTCTGTCCGACTCCCTGAGGTGGCATGGCAGCCCGCCGAGTCATCTCACCTCCGACCTGGGAGCGCCCGCGTGCCCACTGAACAACGTCCCGCAGCGAGCACCGCCGGCGATGCCCCGGACACCGTTGGCGATGCCCCGGACGCCGTCGGCTCCGACGCGCGCCGGCCGGCAGCAGCACGGCGCACCGGGTGGGCCGTCCTGCGCCCGCTGGTGCTGCGACTGCACTTCTACGCCGGTGTCCTCGTCGCCCCCTTCTTCCTCCTCGCCGCGGTCACCGGACTGCTCTACGCGGGCGCGTTCCAGGCGGAGAAGATCGTCTACGACAAGGAGTTGAGCGTCCCGGTCGGCACGCGCACGCTGCCGCTGTCACAACAGGTCGCCGACGCCCGTACGGCGCATCCGGAGGGCAGGATCACTGCGGTACGCCCGGCGCCGGAGCCGGGGGACACCACGCGCGTCCTGCTCTCCGACGTGCCGGGGGTGCCCGCCGACCACCAACTCGCCGTCTTCGTCAACCCGTACACCGGCGAGGTCCGCGGGGCGCTGCCGACGTACGGCTCCACGGGTGCGCTGCCGCTGCGCACCTGGCTCGACGCCTTCCACCGCGATCTGCACCTCGGCGAGAACGGACGGCTCTACAGCGAACTGGCCGCAAGCTGGCTGTGGGTGGTCGCCGGCGGCGGGCTCGCGCTGTGGCTCGGACGCCGGCGGAAGAACCGTACGCTCCGCACCCTCGCGCTGCCGGACCGCACCGCCACCGGCCGCCGCCGGACCCTGTCGTGGCACGGCACGGTCGGCGTATGGGCCGCGGTCGGCCTGATCTTCCTCTCCGCCACCGGTCTGACCTGGTCCGCGTACGCCGGGGAGAACATCGGCTCGTTCCGCGAGGCCCTGGGCCAGGCGACCCCGACCGTCTCCACGGCCTTGGCCGAGGACCACGCCCACCATGGCGGCCCGGCCGGGAGGAAGAGCAGTGCGCCGGGCGGTTCCGCCTCCTCGGACGTGGGGATCGACGCGGTGCTCAAGGCGGCCCGCGCCGAGGGGCTGTCCGATCCCGTCGAGATCGCTCTGCCGGCGGCCAAGGGCACCGCGTACGTCGTCAAGCAGGTCCAGCGCAGCTGGCCCGAGAAGCAGGACGCGGCCGCCGTGGACCCGGCGACCGGCAAGGTCACCGACGTCTCGCGCTTCGCCGACTACCCCGTGCTGGCCAAGCTCACCCGCTACGGCATCGACCTGCACACCGGCACCCTGTTCGGCCTCGTCAATCAGCTCGCCCTGGCGGCGCTCGCCCTCGCCCTGATCTTCCTGATCATCTGGGGCTACCGGATGTGGTGGCAGCGCCGCCCCACCCGCGAGCGTGCGCTGTCCTTCGGACGTCCGATTCCGCGCGGTGCGTGGCGGCAGGTTCCGCTGCCCGTGCTGATTCCGGTGGTGCTCGCCGTCGGGGTGGTGGGCTGGGTGGTGCCGCTGCTCGGTGTCTCGCTCGTCGGCTTCCTGGTCGTGGACATCGTCCTCGGGGCGCTTGCGCGGCGGCGTGCTGTTCCCGCGCCGGTGGACTGACTCACTTGTGGGACTGACGCCCGTGGGGAGTGACACCCGCATGGACCGGTGGCCCCGGCCCGGTGGGCGGGAACTGGTGGCCCGGCCCGTACGACTGACTGGACCGGGCCCCGGTTGGGGACGGAGTATCGGGAGGGCTGCGGTGCCGGCGAAGCGTGGTACGGAAACGGAATCACCATCAGGCTCTGGATCTGGGTCACCGTCTGGGATATCGGTGACACTGCTGCTGACGTCCGCAATGGCGTTCTCGATGATGCAGCTCTTCCTGATCGGAGCGCTCGGGCCGCGCCTGGTAAGTGAGTTGGGAATCTCCCGTACGGTGCTGGGCCTGACCACGACGGCGGGCTTCGGTGCGGCGGCATTGCTGTCGCCGGTGGCCGGGCGGCTGGTGGACCGGGTCGGTCCGCGGCGCTGTCTGGTGGCGCTGTTGCTGCTCGCGTCCGTGTCGCTGGCGCTGATCGGGGCCGCTCCGGGGGCGACGGCGCTGCTGTTGGCGGTGACGCTCGGCGGTCTGCCGCAGGCGCTGGCCAACCCGGCGACCAACAAGGTGATCCTGGCGGCCTTTTCGGCCGAGCGGCGCGGTGGGGTCACCGGACTCAAGCAGTCGGGTGTGCAGTTCGGCGCCTTCGTGGCGGGGCTTCCGCTGTCGCTGCTGGCGGCGGGGGTGGGCTGGCGTGGCGCGGTGTGGACGGCGGCCGGCACGGCGGCGGTGGCCGCGGGGTGGGCCGCCTGGGGGCTGCCGCAGGACCCGGACACGAAGGCCCCGGGTCCCCGCCCCGCCTCGTCCTCGCACGGTGTGACGAGGCGGCTGGCGGTCTTCTCCCTGCTGCTCGGCTGTGGCATCGCTTCGGTCAACACCTATCTGGCGTTGTTCGGTTCACAGCGGCTGGGACTCTCGCCGACCACGGCCGCCGCGTTGGTGGCCGTACTCGGAGTGGCGGGCATCGGCGGGCGTGTGGGGTGGTCGCGGCTGGCGGGGCGGCCGGGACGGGCCGAGTCGATGCCTGCGCTGCTGGCGGCCGGAGCGGTGGGTGCGGCGCTGCTGCTCGCCGTGGCGGCGCTGGCGCATCCGCTGGTGTGGGTGGCAGCGATCGCCGTCGGCTCGTTCGCGGTGTCGGCGAATGCGGTGTCCATGGTCCTGGTGATGCAGCGAGCGGCGCCGGGGCGTACCGGGCAGGACTCCGCGCTGGTGTCGGCGGGCTTCTTCGCCGGGTTCGCGGTGGGCCCGCCGTTGTTCGGCACGCTGGTCTCGGCCTCCGGGTACGTGCCGGGATGGCTGCTGGTGGCAGCCGAGTTCGGGGCGGCGGTGGCGGTTGCGGTACCGCTGATGTCCCGTCGCAGTGGGGGAGGGGAGACGGGATGAGCACATCGAAGGCATCGAAGGTATCGAGCACGTCGAGCACGTCCAAGAGGCCGAGCACATCGAGTACGTCGTCGGACGACGCGGCCTGGGCCGGTGAAGCGCTCGCGTCGCTTCTGGCGCGGGTCTCGGTGACGGTGGACGAGGCCGGTCCGCGCTTTCCGCTCTACGCGGGTGCGGGCAGGGGCGCGGACGGCGGATCGTGGCGGACCACCTCCCGTGGGTCGTGGACCGGCGGTTTCTGGGCCGGGCTGTTGTGGCTGCGGGCGCTCTCCTCGGGCGATCCGGCGCATCGGGCCGCGGCGGCCGACTGCACCCAGCGGTTGCGGTACTGGGTCGAGGAGGACACCGCCACCCGCGGGCTGGTGCTCTGGTACGGCACCGCGCTGGCCGCCGGGCCGGGTGGCGACGAGGCGGCGGCCGCGCTGAGGGACGATGCGGCGCGGGCTTGCCTGGCGGCGTACGAGCCGGACTGGGGGCTGGTGCCGTGGGGCGATGCGTTCGGTGGGCCGCGGTTGCTGGCACGGGCGGACGGGGTGCCGGGGCTCGTACCGCTGCTGGCCCGCGCGAAGGGCGGCGGGGTGGCCGCCGCGTACGGCCATCTCACCCGGCACCTCGACCTGTGTCTGTCCGAGGACCCGCCGCGTCCCGCGTGGCAGGCCGGGCCGCACGGTACGTGGACGGCGTACGCGGAGCCCGCTCCCGGTTGGAGCCGTACGGAGGCGTGGCTGCTGCTGGGGGTCGCCGACGGGCTCCACCGGCTGGGGGAGGACGGCCGGCTGCGGGAGGCGGCGGGACGGCTGGCCGCGCTGCGTCTCTCCTCCGGCGCGCGGCTCGTCCCATGGGCGCGGAGCGGACACCCACAGGGCCCCGTGGACACCTCCGCCGCCGCGATCGAGGCGGTGGCCGCACTGAAGCTGGCCGCGCTCGCGCGGACGGCGGGCGACCGGCAGGAGGGCGAGCGCCTGGCGCAACGAGGGGGCCTGATCCTGCGGCATTTGACGTCGGCTCATCTGTCTCCGTCAGGCGCCCTGCTCGACGGCTGCTACGACGCCGGCCGCGGCCTCGCCATGCACCATGAGCTGATCTGGGGGGACTTCTTCCTCGCGTGGGGACTGGCAGTAGTCACCGGGCTGGTGGAGCCCTTCGCGACCTGACGACGGCACTCATCATGAGGTGACGTCACGCCCTGAGGTCACGCCCTGAGGTCACGCCGCGGCGGCCGACCCGGAGCAGGTCACACCGTACCCTCGTAGCCGCGCAGCACACGCCGGGCCACCGCGGCGATGTGCAGTTCGTCCGGGCCGTCCAGCAGCCGCGCCGCGCGGCCCATGCGGAACAGGCCCGGCAGCGCGCTGTCCGGTCCCAGCCCGGCCGCCCCGTACACCTGGATCGCCGCATCGGCGACCTGTTGCAGCATCCGGGCCGCCGCGACCTTGGCGAGCCCGGTCTCCAGCCGGGCGTCGTCACCCGCCTCCAGGCGGGCCACCGCCTCGTACACCAGCGGCCTGGTCGTACGGATCGCCAACAGGGCGTCGAAGACCAGCTGTTGGACGAGCTGGCGGTCGGCCAGCGGACCGGACGTCTGGGTGCGCGACCGGGCCCGTGTGCACATCAGGTCGAAGGCCCGCTCGGCCTGTCCGAGCCAGCGCAGACACCGCAGTACGCGGCCGAGCCGCAGCCGCTCCCCGGCGATCCGCAGCGCCTGGCCGCGCGCGCCGACCAGGTGGTCCGGGGGTGTGGTGACACCGTCCAGTTCGATCTCCCACTGGCCGCCCGCACCGAGGACCGGCAGTTCACGCACGACCCGGAATCCGGGCGCGGAGGTGGGCGTCAGCAGGAGTGACAGGTCGTCTCCGGTGCGGGCCAGCACGGTCACCAGGTCGGCGTCGCCGGCGCCCGTGATGAACCACTTGCGGCCGTACAAGGTCCACGCCCCGTCGGGTCCGGGCTCCGCACGGGTGGCGGTCATTGCGGGGTCGGTACCGGGGGTGTCCGGTTCGGTCATCGCGTAGCAGGTGCGCAGCTCGCCCGCCGCGATACGCGGCAGATGGTGCTCCCGGACGGGTGCGGTGGCGTGGCGGGCGAGCATCAGCACGTCCAGCAGGGAAGCCGAGCCGAGGGCCGCGGGACCGTGGTCGCTGGCCCCCTCGGCCTCGGCCAGATGCGCGTAGCGGGACAGCGGCAGGCCCTGACCCCCGAACTCGGCGGGCAGTGGCAGCGCCCACAGCCCGGCGTCCTTCGCCTCCGCCTGGAGCCTTGTCAGTTCGGCGCGTGCGGCCGGCCCGCCCGCGTCGAGCACCGGCTCGGCGGGCATCACCCGCTGCTGGACGAATTCCGCCACCCGCCCGCGCAGTTCGGCGACGTCGGGCGGACAGTCCGGCAGCCCGAACCGGCCCCGGTCCGGGGACGGTTCCGCGCCCGGCGTGCCCTGGTCACGATTCGAAGAGTGCACGGCTTCCTCCGCAGAGTTCACGCTTTTCCTCCGCCGCAGAGTGCACGGCTTTGCTCCGCATTCACCGGGAACTCGGTGAACCCACAGTCCGACTTACTGGCCGTGGAGTTGGTCGGCCCCGGTCGTCGTCTGGTTCCCGTACGTCTCTGTCCGTGCGAGATCGCGGCGCACTGCCGCCGGAGAGGATTGCCGTGAATGCCGCGGGTCAGCCCACTGTCATCGGCGCGAACCAGCCATTGGAGGAGATGGACGTACGGGTTTCGGGCCCGGCGGCGCTCACCGCGCCGGCGCTGGCCCACCTGCGGGCGCTCGGCGCGCGGACACAGCAGTCGCCGGGCGGGCGGACCGGGCCCGCGCGGTTCGCCGCAACCGGTCCGGGACCGGGCGGGGTCACCGCGCACGCCGCCTGGGCCGATGTGCTGCCGGCCGCGGACGCCGCCGACGAGGCAACCGTCCAGGCGGTCACCGGGATGATGCAGGTGCACGGCAGACGCAACGGCGCACCGCGCGGCCTCGCGGTCGACTACGCCGCCACCTGCGCCTCCGTCCTCACCGTGCAGGGCCTGCTCGCCGGACTGCTGGGCCGGGCCCGTGGCGGGGGTACGGGCGGGGAGGTCGCCACGGGGGCCGACCGGGCCGCGCTGCTGACGATCTCCCAGTACCTCGCGGCGGCGAACGCGCCGGAGGCGGAGGCGGTCTCCTCCGCGCCCGGCGGCCCGCCGTTCACCGCCGCCGATGGCACCCGCTTCGAGCTGGAGGCGCTGGAGCCCGCCCCCTGGGCCCGGTTCTGGCGCGCACTGGGTGCGCCCGAGGACGCGATACGCACCGGCTGGCCCGCCTTCCAGTTCCGTTACGCGACCGCCTGTGCGCCCCTGCCCGAGGCGCTGCACCGGACGGCGGGCGCCACCTCCTGGGCGCGGATCGAGGAGGCCGCCGCCGCGTCCGGGGCCGAGGTCTGCGCGCTGCGCACGCTGGCGGGGCGGGTGGCGGAAGCGGCCCCCGCCGCACCGTGGACCCTGACGCCGCACGCCGGGGCGGCGCCGGTGCCGTCCCCGGGCTCGCCGCTCGCGGGCGACCTGCCCCTGTCCGGTCTGACGGTGCTGGAGGCGGGCCGCCGCATCCAGGCCCCGCTCGCCGCCCATCTGCTCGGTCTGCTCGGCGCCGACGTCGTACGGATCGAGCCGCCGGGCGGGGATCCGCTGCGCGGTATGCCGCCGTGCACGTCGGGCATCTCCGCCCGCTGGCTCGCCCTCAACCGGGGCAAGCGGGCCGTGGAGATCGACATCAAGTCGCCCGTCGGACAGGCCGAGTTGCGCGAGCTGGCGGCCGGCGCGGACGTCTTTCTGCACAACTGGGCCCCGGGGAAGGCGGAGCGGTTCGGGCTGGGCGCCGACCGTCTGGCGTCCGTCAACCCGGGCCTGGTGTACACGTACACCAGCGGCTGGGCGGACCGGCTGCCCGGCGCCCCGATGGGCACGGACTTCATGGTGCAGGCCCGCACCGGCGTCGGCGAGGCGGCCCGGCCCGCCGATGAGCCGCCCGCCCCCTCCCTGATGACCTTGATCGATGTGCTCGGCGGGCTGGTCGGCGCGGAGGCCGTGCTGGCCGGTCTGCTGCTGCGTGCCCGCACCGGCCGCGGCGTCCAGGTGGAGTCCTCGCTGCTCGGGGCCGCGGAGACGCTCACCGCGCCCGCGGTGCGGCGGGCCGCGGCGGGCCGGGACCCGCGCCGGCCGGCCGGATTCCGCCGCCCGCTGCCGACGGCCGACGGCTGGCTCGCACCGGCCGATGACGCCGCGCACGCGGCGGCGGCCGAGTCGGCGCGGCTGCGCGAACTGACGTCACATCAGGCGGTCGCCGCGCTGCGCGCGCAGGGCCGGACCGCCACCGCCGTGACCGCTGATCTCGGCGCGTTGCCCGAGGACCCGCGCCTGAAGGGGGTTTTCACCCGCGACGGGCACGGTTCCCTCGTCGTCCCCTCGCCCTGGAGGTTCGCATGACAAGCCCGTCCCCTTCCCCGATAGCGCCGCGGTTCCACGATCTGGTCCCCGCGGCGCTGCGCCGCGCCTGGGCCGCCGCGGGCCACTGCCCCGACCTGGATGTGTACGCGCTGTTCCGGGCACACCGGATCGCCCACCCGCACCGCACGGCCGTGATCGACGCACAGGGCGAGGTCAGTTACGCCGACCTGGACGACCAGGCCCGATGTCTGGCCACCGGGCTCGCCGACGCCGGCGTCCGCCCCGGTGACGTGGTGGGGATCCAACTCCCCAACGGCAGAGAGGCGGTGGCGGCCGACCTCGCCCTGGCCGCGCTCGGCGCGGTCGCGCTGCCCTTCCCGGTCGGGCGCGGCGGCCGGGAGGCGCTGTCGCTGCTCGGCCGCTCCGGCGCCGTCGCGGTCATCGCCGCGTCCGTGTACCGGGGTGTCGAGCACGCACGCGAGCTGGCCGAACTGGCCGCGACATGCGAGGAATTGCACGCGCTGCGCACGGTGATCGCGGCCGGCCCCGGCCAGACCCCGGACGGCTGCCGCTCACTGGCCGGTCTGCTCCGTACCGACCCGAGCGCCTTCTCCCCCGCCCGCCCCGACCCCGATACGGCCGCCCGGATTCTGGTCTCCTCCGGGTCCGAGGCAGAGCCCAAGATGGTGGCGTACGCACACAATGCGCTGGTGGGCGGCCGCGGCAATGCGTTCACCACGCTGCTGCGGGCGGGCACGGCGCCGCGCGCGCTGTTCCTGGTACCGCTCGCGTCCGCGTTCGGCAGCTACGGAACCGCCGTCACACTCGCCCGGCACGGCGGAACCCTGGTTCTGCTCGACCGTTTCACGCCCGACGCCGCCCTCGACGCGCTCCGCACCCACCGGCCCACCCACGTACTGGGCGTGCCCACCATGGTGCGCATGATGCTCGACCGGATGCCGGACGAACGCCCCCTGCCGCCCGGGCTGACCGCCCTGGTGCTCGGCGGCTCCGCCCTCGACGCGGCCACCCGCGAAGAGGCCCGGCAGGCCTTCGGCTGCGCGGTGGTCAACCTCTACGGTTCCGCCGACGGCGTCAACTGCCACAGCGGCCTCGCCGAGCGCTCGGGCCCGGAGGACGGCGCGGAGCAGGGCCCGGGGATCAGGGTGGGCAGGCCGGATCCCGCCGCCTGCGAGATCCGTATCGCCCGCCTGGACGGCGACGCCCCAGGGGAGCGGGAGGCCGGCAGTGGGGAAGCCGGGGAGATCCTCGCACGCGGCCCGATGACGCCGCTGTGCTACGTCGGGGCGCCCGAGCTGAACCGGCGCTACCGCACGGCGGACGGCTGGGTACGGACCGGAGATCTCGGCCTGCTGGACGCCAACGGAACGCTGCGCGTCGTCGGCCGCCTCAAGGACATCGTGATCCGCGGCGGGGCGAACATCAGCCCGGCGGAGGTCGAGGGCGAGCTCGCCTCCCACCCGGACATACGGGACGTGATGTGCGTCGGCGTGCCCGATCCGCTGATGGGGGAGCGCCTTGCGGCGTGTGTGGTGCCAAGGCCCGGTCGGCAGCCCGTACTTGAGAGCCTGTGCGCCCATCTGGACGCCCGCGGGCTGGAGCGCCGCAAGCACCCGGAGTGTCTGCTGCTGGTGACCGGCGACCTGCCGCTCACCCCGGCGGGCAAGCCCGACCGTGCCGCGCTGCGGGAGAAGGTGGCCGCGGAGTGGCACGGCGCCGAGCGGGTGCAGGTGGGCTGAACGCCACCGGGGAGGGCGCCGCGTACGACAGCCCTCCCCGGTCCGGCACCCGGTCAGGACGCGGAGAACACCGTTACCGCGGTCAGGACGCCGAGAACGCCTTCTCCATCTGCTGGGCCGCCTTGCGGTAGACCCCCAGCAGGTCGAGGTCCTTCCCCGGATAGTTGACGATGTTCAGCTGCTTGGCGCCCGATCCGGGCAGGACGGTCCCGGTCGACATGTTCTCGTTGTCCAGCACGAACGCGGGCTTCTTCGCCGACAGTGCGGACAGCTGGGCGGGCGTCACCGCCTCGGGACCGTACGTACCGACCACCTTCGCCCCGGCCAGCTTCGCCGCCCACGTGGTGAACATCTGCGACGCCACCGTCGGTGCCTTGCCGCCGGGCCAGGTCGCCTTCACCTGCTTGGCGAGGGAGTCCCACTCCGCGCCGAACGTGGTGTTCCACTTGGCGGCGGCCTCTCCCGTGCCGAACTTCTTTCCCAGCTTGGTCACTTCGGCCTTGGTCGCCTTGGGCGTGTTGTCCAGGTTGAGCTCGATCAGCTTGGCCTTGGAGCCCACCGCCTCCTTGATCCGCCCGGCCCAGGGCTCGAACGAGGCGTACAGCACATAGTCGGCCTCGGCGACCGCAGTCAGGTCGGACGGCTTCAGGTCGTAGTCGGGCGCGTGGCGGATCGAGGCGGGGACGATGTGCTTGACGTTCTTGGCACCGGCGGCCTTCGCCAGCGCCGCCTCCCAGGTGGAGGTGGCGACCACGACGGGGCCGGACGACCCCGCCCCCGGCTTGTCCGCCGTGTCCGAACCGTCCTTACCGGAACCGCCGCAGCCGGTCAGCAGGGTCAGCCCCGCGCTCAGTGCGGTGAGAGCGGCGAGGGGGCGGAAGAGGACGCGGACGTGCGCCATGAGGTTCTCCGTTCGGGGATGAGATGTGCCACGAGGGCGACCGCCCCCGCGGCGAGGACGAGCACCGGACCGGGCGGCAGGTCCCAGGCCAGCGAGATCAGAAAGCCGACGACGTTCACGACGACGCCGATGCCGATCGCCCAGAGCGTGATCGACGTCAGGGAACGGCCCAGGCGGCGGGCGGCAAGGGCCGGCAGCAGCGTCAGCGCATCCACCAGCAACGCGCCGGTGAGCCGCAGCGCACCGGCCACCGCGACCGCCACCAGGACCAGCAGCACCACGGTCAGCCGCTGCACCGCCACGCCGGAACACATCGCCAGCTCCCGGTCGTGCAGCAGCAGCGCCAGCTCGCGGCGCCGCCAGATGAACAGCCCCGGTACGGCCACCGCCAGCGCGCCCAGCACCACGAGATCGGCCGGGCGCACCGCCAGAATCGAGCCCCACAGCAGCGCGAAAGCGCCGTTGGCATTCACCCCGGAGAGCGCCAGCATCAGCAGCGCGGCAGCGATCGCCAGGCTCATCAGCAGCCCCATCGCCCCCGACAGGCCGCCGGGAGTACGGGCCAGCGGAGCCACCCCCGCCCCGGACAGCGCGCACGCCACCAGCGCGCACAACACCGGGTCCAGGCCGGCCAGTTGCCCCACCGCGATGCCCAGCAGCGCCACATGCATCATCGCGAAGCGCACCGGCATGATGTCCAGGCCGACGATCACCACTCCGACGACGGGCAGTCCGGCGGCGGCGAGCAACAGCCCGATCCCCGCCCGCTGCACCGGGACCAGCTGCAACAGGTCACCGACCTGCCCCCACCCGCTCACGCCACCTCCCGCACACGACCGGCCGCCATCTCCAGCGTCCGGTCACACCGCGCGGCCATCGCCCGGTCATGCGTCACGACGAGCAGCGTCACCGGCAGCGACGTCAGCACCTCCGCGGCTTCCTCCTGCCCCGCGAAGTCCAGCGCCGCGGTCGGCTCGTCCGCGAGCAGTACGCCCGCCCCGGCCGCCACGCACCCCACGGCCCGCGCCAGGTGCATACGCTGCAACTGCCCGCCCGAGAGGGTGCCCACCGGCCGGTCCGCCAGTCCGCCCACCCCCAGCCGGTCGGCCGCCTCCGCCGCCTGCGCCGGGGCACCGCTGCTCGCCAGCAACTCCCTTGACAGCAAAGGGAAGCGCCCGGCCGCAGGACGCTGCGGAATCCACCCGCACGCCCGCCGCCGCCACGCCCACTCGGCAGCGCTGCGACTGCCCCGCCCGCCGACCAGAATCTCCCCCTCGAACCGCCGGTGCAGACCGAGCACGGCCCGCAGCAGCGTCGTCTTGCCCGACCCGTTCGTACCGGTCAGCGCCACCCGCTCACCGGCCCGCACCTCAAGATCGACGCCGTGCACCGCCTCCAGCCGGCCATGCCGGCACACCACCCCCCGAAGCCGCACCTCGAGTCCGCCCGCACCGCTCATCTGCCGCCCCTCCGGGGGCCCTGCCCGCTGCTCGCTCCGTTCCACAGCCCACTAGTCGGCCCGACGCCGCAACGAGTTCCCGCCAACCGACGACTTCTTCACCGCCCGGCCTCCCAAAACTTCCCTGAGGCGCGATCCATTGCGTGCTCTCAGTCGTATCTCCCAATGGGGGGTGGGTCAGGAGGGAAGCTCATGGCGATCTTCAGTTACCTCATTCCGGCGAAACACGATCACCACAGGAAGGACACGAGCTCACGGCGCAGCGACACCAGTGGCAAGCGCCGCCGTCGTCGTCACCGCCGTCGCCGTACCAGCACCCATGGGCGCCGGTAACCGCACAGGACGGCTGAGCGGGCCGGAGCCCTGAGCTCCGGTCCGCTGGGCCCGCGATCTTTGAGGAATGCATGCCCATGGCGCGTGTCCCGCGGCATGTTCTGCGGCGTCTGCTGTCGGTGGGCGAGGATCCCGATGCCATCGTCGCTGCCGCACCACCGGTGCCCCTGCGTGGGATCTTCCGGCGCTTCTGGCCCTATACGCGCGGTGGCCGACGCTGGCTGGTTGTCCTCCTCTGCTTCAGCATGCTCGGGCCCGTGCTCGACGGGGCCGAGATCTGGCTCTTCAAGGTCGTGGTGGACGAGGTGCTCGTCCCGCGCGATCTGGGCCCCTTCCTGTGGATCGCGCTGGCCTACCTGGGACTCGTCATCGGTTCCGGCGTTCTGGGGTTCGCCGACGATGTGACGTCCACCTGGGTCAGTGAGCGCTTTCTGCTGGCCCTGCGGGCGGATGTGTTCCGGCACGTCCAGGGCCTCTCGCTCGGGTTCTTCGAACGACGGCGGCTGGGGGACGTACTGTCGCGTGTCACGGGCGATGTCGATGCGGTCGAGACGTTCCTCCTCTCGGGCGTGGCCAACGCCCTCTATTACGTGGTCCAGGTGGGCGTCTTCCTCGGTCTGCTCTTCTACCTGCGGTGGGACCTGACCCTCCTCGCGCTCGTCATCGCGCCGCTCTTCTGGAGGGCGGCCCGCCACTTCTCCCGGCTGATCAAGGACGCGTCACGGGAGCGCAGGCGCCGCAGCGGCTCGATCAGCGCGATCGCCGAGGAGTCGCTCGGCAACGTCGCCCTGGTGCAGGCGTACAACCGGCAGGGCTGGGAGCAGCGCCGGTTCGAGCGCGAGAGCGTGGGCAAGTTCCGGGCGGCGATGACGTCGGCCCGGATCCGCGCGGTCTACGGGCCGATCGTCGAGGTCATCGAGGTGAGCGGCGCGCTGGCCGTCATGGCCCTCGGCACTTGGAAGCTGGCACAGGGGCAGCTCACACTGGGCGGCCTGCTGGTCTTCCTCGCACTGATCAGCAAGCTCTACAGTCCGCTCCGCGATCTGTCCCACCTCAGCAACACGTTCTACGCGGCGTCCGCCTCGGCCGAGCGGATCATCGAGTTGCTGGACCAGCGCCCACAGGTCGTCGAGGCCTCCGCCGCCCGGCGGCTCGGACGGGCCCGCGGCGACGTGGCGTTCGACGGCGTCTCCTTCCGCTATCCGGGCACGTCCCGGTGGGCGCTGTCCGGGGTGACCTTCCACGTGGCGCCCGGCGGGACGCTGGCGCTGGTCGGGGCGAGCGGCGCCGGCAAGTCCACGGTCGCGAAGCTGCAACTGCGCTTCTACGACCCGGATCAGGGCGTGGTCCGCCTCGACGGGACCGATCTGAGGGACGTACGGCTGGCCGAGCTGCGGGAGAACGTCGCGGTGGTACTCCAGGAGACGCTGGTCTTCCACGGCACCGTGCGGGAGAACAGCGCCTACGGCCGCCCGGACGCGACGGAGGCGGAGATCGTGGCCGCGGCCCGCGCCGCCGATGCGGACGAGTTCATCCGGCTGCTTCCGGACGGCTATGACACCGTGGTGGGCCAGCGCGGCCGGACCCTGTCAGGAGGGCAGCGCCAGCGCCTCGCGATCGCCCGCGCGATGATCAGAGACGCCCCGGTACTGCTGCTCGACGAACCCACCACGGGGCTCGACGCCCAGTCCGGCCGCCGGATCATGGAACCGCTGCGCCGGCTCATGGCCCGGCGGACCACCATCGTCATCTCGCACAATCTGCTCACCGTCCGCGATGCCACCTGCATCGTGGTGCTCGACCACGGCCGGGTCGTCGAGCGCGGCACACACGACGACCTGCTCGCGCACGGCGGGACCTACGCCCGGCTGCACCGCCTGAACGCGGTGACCGGTCCCGCGCTCTCGGGCGCCCCGCTCACGGGCAAGGTGCCGTCATGAGTGCCACCGCACCACCGGCTCCGCCCCTGGCACCCGGCCAGAGGCCCGCCCCGGGCTACGAGGTCCTGGCGCACCTGGCGCGGACCGGCTGGCTCGACCTGTACGACGCCTGGAGCGAGGAACGGGACTGCCGGTGCGTGCTCAAGGTCGTACGCCCCGACCGCCGCCACGAGGAGCGGCTGCGCGAGCGGCTGCTGCGCGAGGGCCGCTGGCTGGGGGCCTTCAGCCATCCGCACCTGGTCCGCGCGTACGAGACCTTCGAGTCGCCCGAGCCGCTCGTCGTGCTGGAGACGCTGACCGGCGAGACGCTGTCCCATCTCATCCACCGGCTGCGGCGCCGGCCGTCGGCCGAGGACGTGGCCCTCCTCGGCGTGCACCTGTGTTCCGCGATCCACTACCTCCACGGTCAGGGCCTGCTGCACCTCGACCTCAAGCCCTCCAACGTCGTCGTCGACTGCGGGCACGCCAAGGTGCTCGACCTCAGCGTCGCGCGGCCGCCCGGCCTCGCTCCTGCCGGTGTCGGCACGTTCTGCTATCTCGCTCCCGAGCAGGCGCGCGGCGGGCCGCTGACGGCCGCCGCCGATGTGTGGGGGATCGGCGTCACGTTGTACGAAGTCGCCACCGGTGACCTGCCGTTCGACTGCGGTGAGCCCATGGACGAGAACGTGGATGAGAACGCGGACGAGGACGAGGACGAGGACGTGGACGAGGCGGGGGAGGAGTGGCCGGACGGCACCGGTGACGACGCCACCGGCCCGGACGACCGGTATCCGCAGCTTGAGGAAGTGGCCCCGCCGATCGGGTCCCGCCGACGCCTGCCGCGTGCTCTCGCCACAGCCGTCGACGACTGCCTGCGGCCCGATCCGGCCGCCCGGCCCCCGGTCCGGGAACTCGCCGCCGCCTTCGACGCCGTCCTGCCGTGGCAGCGGCGCCACGCGGCACACGCATGACGGTTACTGCATGCCTGTACGTCTACGGCGTCGACTGGAAGTGCGCGGTGGCGAGGACGGTGCCGTCGGCCGAGGTCAGGCGAGCGCCCGAGACGGTGGACGGGTCCACCGGTATGGGGGCTCCCCAGTAGCCGTAGCCGTCGTGGAGGGCGAATGTGCCGACCCGCACGGTGGTGCCGTCCGTCCGCTCCAGCACACACGTGACCTTCCCGCTGTACGGGATCCCGGCGTCGTCGAGGTCGACGGACATGTACAACCAGGCCGGCGCTCCGGTATGCACGAAGATCTCACCGGACGGCTGTCGATCGGCACCGGCCGCCATCAGATCCCCGCGCAGCATTCCCGAACCGACCACCACGGACTGCGAAGGGGCTGCCGCATTCTCGATGGCCGTACCGACGGCCCAGCCGCCGAACCCGAAGGCCAGCGCGGAGGCGGCAACGGCGGAGGCGAACCGCAGCCGTACCCGCCCGCGGCGCCCCATGCGCCTGCGACGGAGCCCCCGCAAGTGCCGGCGACCGTCGTGCGTCGCCGCGGGCCGGGCCAGGGACCGCGCCACCCGGGTCTCGAACCCGACCGGCGGCTCACGGCCCGGCAGCAGGCCGACCAGCCCGTCGCTGACGAGCGTCAGCTGCCCCACGTACTCCCGGCAGTGGGCGCAGCGGTCCAGATGCGCCACCGCCTCGGCCCGCTCTCGGGCCGGGAGAACTCCCAGCGCCAGCTCGGCGCCGACCTCCAGCAGCTTTTGGCAGGTCACGTTCTCAGACATGGTCGCCTCGCTTCGGAGACGCGAGCGTGGTCCGCAGTTTCCCCATCGCCGTTCTGATCCGCGTCTTGGCCGTGCCCAGAGGGATGTTCTCCCGGTCGGCGATCTGCTGAGCCGTCATTCCGTAGATGCCCGCCATCACCAGGGCGCGGCCCTGTTCGCGCGGCAGTTGGGCCACGGCGGCCCGCAGCCTGGACGACGCCTCGTCGGCGAGCGCCTGCTGCTCCGGGGTCTCGGTCACCACACCGAGGAGCGCGTCGAGATCTTCGGGTGCCATCGGCTCCGGCCGACGCGAGCGCATGGCGTCGATGGCGAGGTTGTGCGCAATGGTCGTCAGCCAGGTCGCCACCGATCCCCGGCGGGAGTCATAGATCTGCGCGTGCCGCCATGCGCGCTCGAACGTCTGCTGGGCGATGTCCTCGGCGAGCTGTGGATCGCCGAGGACAGCGAGGGCGACACCGAAGACCCTGTGCTGGAACCGCCGTACGAAAGTGACCGCGAGTTCTGGGTCGCCGGTGGCCAGTCCGGACAGCAGAGCCTCGTCCGGGAGGCGGCCTACTGGGAACCCAAACCCCTGCATACCCGTATATACGGACCGTCCCGGCCGGCGGATTGCCTGGCGACGGCGGGAAACCACCCTCCTATTGTCCTCCGGTTCCACCCCGGTCCACCTCGGCGGTCACTCCCATGGCCACGCGGGTCCGGTTCCGGGCTGATCTCCGAAGAGCGACGGCGGTTACTGAACGTGCCGGGCGGATCTCATCGCGTGTGCTGCATGTGGTACAGCTTCCGCACGAAGAGGACCCCGAGCGCAGCTGCCGCGATGCCGGCTCACCGCCTTCCGCGTTCTGCTCTGCGGCGGTCAACCAGATTTATTTCTTGCGGAGTTGTCGGTCGGTCGGTGGGGGCGGGGCGCCCGGCGTCGGCCCGCCCGCCGGGCGCCCCGGACGTCATCTACGGCACCGGAAGGTCACGGCCGGCACCGGGAAGTCATGACCGGCACCGGGAGTCAGGGCCGGTACGCCTGCCGCAGCGCGCAGGTCCAGACGACGGCACGGGGAATCGACGCGGCGTCGACCGCGGAGCCGCCGACGCGCTGGTCGTCGCTGACGGCATACGCCTCGGAGGCGCCCTTCGGGGAGAGCCGGGGCAGCGCCAGCAGGGGGCCGGTACCCGGCCATATCTGGGCCTGTGCCGGAGGCGCCGTCTCCGGCGGGAACGGCCCGACCACGTAGCTGTCCAGAGCGGTGCCCACGCTCACATTGGTCGTGGGGCTGATGGCCTCGAAGGTGCCGCTGGTGCGCTTCCCGAGCAGCCCCGGTTCGCTCTCGGTCGTGTACGGCGGAAGCCACTGGGTGGGGGTCCGGGTGTCCAGCCGGGTGAAGTCATGGGTGCCCACGATCCGTCCGGCGCGGTCGATGTCCCGGGGGTACCAGAAGTCGTAGGGGACTCCCGCGGGCCAGAACCGCTGGAGCGGTACGGCCGCGGCGCCGCTCCGGGCGGACCAGAAGAGACCCGCCGACCACGATTCGTCGTCCTTGACGGCCTCGCCGGAACCGGCGATCTGCCCGGCGTTGTTGATGGCGGTCACCGAGGTCAGCGAGTAGCCGGCGGGCGGCGCGAGCCGGCGGTGGATCCGGGCGCCTTCCCATTCGAGACCGACGAGGGTGCCGCTCCTGACCGCGTCGCCGACGATCAGACCCCGGTCGTTGACGTCCGCCGCGTGGGCTCCCTCCGGCAGCAGGGTCACCGTGCGGGCCCCGGCGCGGAAGCTGAAGGCGGCGGTACGGCCGGCGCCGCGCAGCGACCCGACCATCAGCCCCTTCGCGTTGACGGCCGCGACCTCACCGCCGGTGAATCCGGCGGGCAGCGGTACGCGGTGCACCCGGGTACCGGTCCAGTACACGGGCAGACCGCGCGACGCCCCCACCGCCAGGGCTTTCGGCCCGAGTCCCTTGACCTGGCTGCCTCCTGAACCGGGCAGCGAGGCCAGGACCTGGAGGGCGGGTCGGCAGTCCGCGGGCTTGCGGACGCCGTCGGTGGGCCGGGCCGGCGAGGCCGGCGCCGGGCTCGCCGTGAGCAGGGGAGTGAGGAGCGCGGTCGCGACAACCGCCACCGCGGCACGGATGTGTCTTCGCATCATGATCTCCGTTTCCGAGAACACTGGAATGACCACCGTCAACATTGGAATGAGCCCCATCACGGCCGTGGTGGGCCGGGAATTCCCCCGACCTTCGCAGATATCCTCTGGCTTCCCCGGATTTCCCGGCCTTCCCGGGATCCCATGGCTTCCCGGGACATCCCCTTGCTTTCCGGAGGTTCCCGTCCCGTGGTTTACGGGAGCTTCCGGAATCAGTGCGGGAGATCAGAGGGAAAGGCGCCACGGCATCCGGACGGTGCACACCGCTCCACGGGCGGACGGTTCAGGCCCGCGGGGCGGGCCGGACGCCGTTCCGCGGACCGGCCCCTTTCCTACCGCACCCATGACAATGCGGGACGGTTCCGCCGGCCAATGGCCGGAAATCGTCCGGGAGTGTCCGGGTCCGTTTCCGGCGGATACCGGAGGCGGCCGTGGAATGGAGAGATTCCGCGCTCTCCTCGTCCGACGGCCCGGGGCCGGACCTCGCCTTTCCGTGAATTCCGGCCGGAGTCGTCTGGTAGGGGAATTCGGGGATGTGGTCGGTCCGGCGGACGGTGCACGCCGTGAGGCGCGCGGCCCGGGACACGGCTCGGGCGCACACTGGAGGTATGCGCGGGACGACCGTCGGCGAGACGGCGGAGCGGGAGGGTCTGCTCGCGACAGCCGTTGTCGAAGCCGTCGCAGGAACCAGCGCGTACGCGGGGAGCGCCTTTCTCCGCTCCTGCGACCGCCGGTCGCTCGTGCTCGCCGCGACGTACGGGGTGCCGCCCTCCCTGCTCGGCGGCTGGCGCCTCATCCCGGTGAGCAGTCCCATCCCGGTCGCCACGGCGTACCGCTCGGGCCGCACGGTCCATCTGGCCGACGCCGAGGACACCGCGCGCCGCTATCCCCAGCTCGCGATGGCTCTGCCGTACGCCTTCGGCTCCTGCTCCGTGCCGGTGGCCGCAGGTGGGGAGACCTTCGGGGCGCTGTCGATCGTCTGGGCGGCGACGCCCGGCAGCGAAGGGCTTTCCAGGGCCCGGCGCCGCCACGTGCGGGCCGTCGCCAACCGGCTCGGGGACTCCCTCGTCGCCTTCCGCGCCCGTACCGGCGATCCTGTTGAAGGCGACCTGGAGACGATTCCCGCCGAGACGCCGGCTCCCTCGGCGGCGGCCGTGCGGGTGGGCCTGTTCGGCTGGGACGTCGACTCCGGCATCCTCTCCGTGGACGACGAGTTCTGCGCGATCTTCGGCCTCGACCCACGCGCTTTCGACGGACGGGCCGAAACGCTCGCCGCCTGCCTGCACCCCGGTGATCTCGCTGCCTTCCTGTCCGCGGCCCGGGACGCCGCTGCCGGGGCCCGGATCGCCGCGCGGCGCCTGCGCGTTCGGGATCGTGGGGACGGCGGCGAGCGGTACCGCACGGTGGAGCTGTGGGGCCGCGTACCGGAGGCCGACGGCGCGCGGGCGGGTACCCACCTGGTCGGCGCGGTTGTCGACGCCCATGCCGGCAGCACGGCCGTCGCGACGGTCGAACGGCTGCGGGACGGAGTGTTCTCCCTCGCCCCTGACGGGCGGGTCACCTACGCCAACCACAGCGCCCTACAGCTGTTGGGCGTTTCCGGTGACGAGCTGCTGGGTCAGGTGCTCTGGGACGTGCTGCCGTGGCTCTCCGATCCCGACGTCGAGTCCCGGCACCGGTCCGCGATGATCTCGCAGGCGCCGGGCTCCTTCCTGGCCAGCCCCTCGCCCGACCGCTGGCTCGCCTTCTCCCTCCACCCTGAGGCGGACGGAGTGACCGGCCGGGTGGCACCCCTCGGCCAGCCACCCTCGGCCTCCACGCCCGCCGCCTCCTCGGCCGAGTCAACAACCGCCGCCACCCCGACGCGCCTGGGCGTCATGCACCACGTCCTCCAGCTCGGCAGCGCGCTGACCGAGGCGGTCACCACACGCGAGGTCTGCGAAGTCGTCTCCGACCAGCTCCTGCCCGCCTTCGGAGGCCAGCAGCTGGCGATCTACGTGGTCCGCAACAAAGCGATGCACCGGCTCTTCCACACCGGCCAGCACGAAGACTTCCTCGACTGGCTGGAGGGCGCACCGCTGCACGCCCGCCGGCCGGGTACGGAGGCCCTGACCTCCGGCACCCCGCTCTTCATCGAATCGCGGCAGGACCTCTCCCAGAACTATCCGGGCACCCCCACGGGCGAGGCGAACTCCTGGGCGTACCTGCCGCTGATCGCCTCCAGCCGCCCTGTCGGCATCTGCGTCCTGGGTTTCGACACCATGCACCGGTTCACGGAGCGAGACCGCGGCGTCCTCACCGCACTCGCCGGCCTGATCGCCCAGGCCCTGGAACGGGCGCAGCTCTACGACGCGGAGTTCGCCGTCGCCCGCGGCCTGCAACACGCGCTCCTGCCACACCGGTTGCCGGCGATCCCCGGCATCCGCACCGTCGCGCGCTACCTGCCCGGCACCAGCGAAATGGACATCGGAGGAGACTGGTACGACGTCATCCTCACCAGCGACGGGGTCTGTCTCGTCATCGGAGATGTGCAGGGCCACAGCATCGCCGCCGCGGCCACCATGGCCCAACTGCGCAGTACGGTACGGGCCTTCGCAGCCGTGGGCCATCCCCCCGGCGACGTGATGGCGGGCACCAACCGAGCCCTTTTCGACCTCGACCCCGGGCTGCTGGCCAGCTGCTGTTACCTCCACCTCGACCCCCACACCCACCACGCCCACGCCGTCACCGCCGGCCACCCGCCACCCCTGCTCCGCCGCCCCGACGGGAGGACCGCCATCCTCGACCTGGACATCGGTCCCCTCCTCGGCGTGGAGCGCGAAAGCGCCTACCCCACAACCCGGATCGACCTGCCACCGGGATCCGTCCTCGCCCTCTACACGGACGGTCTGGTCGAGGAACCCGGAACCGACATCGACGTAGGCATCGACCGCCTCCGCGCCTCCCTGGCCCATGCCCGCGCGGACTCCCTGGACGAACTCGCCGACCGGCTGCTGCACAACGCCCGGCGCTCCTCCTACCGGGCCGACGACATCGCCCTGCTCCTCACCGAATGCGGCTCCGCGGCAGGACACCGGGACGACCCCTCGGCCAGGACTCGTGCCGACCGTCATCCCGACTCGGCGGCCGGGCCCTGACGACAACCCGCCCTGCCTCCCGTCAGTTGCCGGCAGTTGCCGTCAGTGGAAGGAGCCCCCGTCGTAACGCCGCCCGGATTCTCCCGTGGACCATCCGTGCCGGCCGTGATCGCCGGTCCGCGACGGTGCGTCGTGTGCGACGTCGCTGAGCGCGGCGACGAGCTGGGAGCGCCCTGCGATGTGCAGCTTCCGGTAGGCACGGGTGAGGTGGGTCTCCACGGTCCGGAGGGACACGAACAGTTGTTGCGCGATCTGCTTGTTGCTGTAGCCCCGGACGGCCAAGGCGGTGACCCTCTCCTCGCTGAGCGTCAAATCGCCACCGGGGTGCGGCATGCGCGTGGTGGCTCGGCCGCCTGCGTCGTGCAACCTCTGCTGAAGGCGCTGTGCGAGCGAGGTGGCCCCGCATGCGGTGGCGATGTCCAGCCCGCGACGTACAGCGGTACGCGCACCGGCCTTGTCGTCGCGCTGCATCAGCGCACGCCCGTAAGCGTGCAGAGCGCGGGCGAGTTCGAGACGGGCGGGCGTACGCTCCAACGTGCTCACCGCCTCAGCCAGCAGGTCGAGGCCTCTCGTCCCGTCCGTCATCGTCCCCTGGGCGAGCAGCACCAGTCCGATGGCGCGCGGGATCTCGCAGCGCCTCGCGAGATCATGCTCCTCCTCCAGGAGGGCATGTGCGTCGCGACGACGGCCCAGTGCCAGGTGGAGGGCGGCGGCGCGGGAGCGCCATGGGAGCATCGCCGGGCTGAGGGTGCCGGCCGTCGTGAGGTGATGACCGCACTCCCGCAGGAGCGACAGGCCTCCGTGGAGGTCGCCCCGGATGGTGCGCAGCGCCGACAGGCTCATCAGGAAACGGGTCCACTCCCAGGAGATATCGGCAGGGTCGGTGCCGGAGTGCCTGGCAGCGATGCTCTCGGCCCTCTCGAGATCGCCCTGCTCCACAAGCGTGTCGATTCTGATGGTGTCCAAGGACAGCCGGTACGGCGGTTCGCCGTTCGGACACGGTCCTTCGGCCGCCGCGCGGGCCGTGGCGGCTGCCTCCCCGATGTCGCCCCTGGACAACAGAATGCTTGCCTTGTAGACGAGCAGGGACGACGACAGGAGGTCGAGGCGCCTTGCCCTGGTCTCCCGCAGCAGGTGCGCGCAGAACTGCTCGGCCCGGTCGAGCTGGTCGAGATGGAGCAGGGAGCGAGCCACGCAGTAGTGCAGCGGGAACAGGTCGGGGGAGAACATGGGCAGATTGACACAGGCGCGGTTGAGCAGCTCGGTGGCGTCCTTGGCCGGTTTGCCCGCCCGCAGGGCGTCGAACGCCCGGATGCCCAGCAGCTGTCGTTCCCCCGGAGTGCTGCCCGTCAGGTCCACGTCGAGCGGAGCGCCCGACTGCCCTGATGCGGTCCGCAGGGAGGGCCGCTCGAACTCCAGCCACCAGCGCAGCGCCTCCTTGCGCAGCCGCCGCTCGCGGGCACTGGGCGCGGGAACCGCCGGTGTGGACAGTTCGGCGGTCAGGCTGTCCAGCCCCGCTGCCGGCCCGCGGTGGTTTCGGGACAGGAGAGAGGAGTACGTGAGGACGCCGACAGCTTTCGCGCGGAGCGAGCCGTCGGTCAGCCCCTCCAGCGCCGCCGCCGCGTACGACACCGCGAGGCCCGGGTCATAGCGGCTGGAGGCGATGGCGAGTTGCAGGAGGAGCTGTGCCCGTTCCTCCGGCGCGCACGGCTGGTGCACCACATGGCGCAGATATGTCACGGCGGTCTCGGCGGCGCCCCTGCGCACCGCCACTTCGGCGGCCCGGCGCAGCACGGCCACCGCCCAGCCGCCCTGGACCGGACCGGCGGCCAGGAGATGGGCAGCCACCTCCTCGTCGGGCCGCCCGCCGAGGTGGAGCACCCGTGCCGCCCGGGCATGGGCCTCACCCACCTCCTGGGGGGACCACTGGGCCAGTACGGTGTCCCGGACGACGGGGTGCACAAAGCACAGGTCGTCGCCGGCGCGCAGCAGGCCGAGGGAGTGCAGCTCCGCAGCGGCGCACCGGATCACGGCCTCGCCCTTGCCGCAGTAGGCCGCCAGCAGCTCGGGTGGCTTGCGATCGCCCAGTACGGACAGCGCACGGGCCAGTGTGAGCGTGTCCTTCGACCCCTGGCAGAGCCGGTGCATGATCGCTTGATGGAGCGTGTGCAGACCGAAGGTCTTGATACTGTCGCGGCCCTTGCCGTCGGGCTGTATGCCGCTGCGCCGGGCATCGCACAGCAGGGCCCGCAGAAAGAGCGGGTGGCCGTCGGTGGCGGCGTGGCAGGCGGAGCTGAAGGACGGATCCACCCGCTGGTTGTCGAACACCTCCGCCACGAGGCGTTCCACGCTGGTCGGTGCGAGCGGTTTCAGGGGGATGGTGCGACATACCGAGGGGTGGGCCAGCTCGTTGAACAGCGGCTCGGGCGTGGGCCTTTCGCCGGTGCGCGTGGTGACGGCCAGGAGTACGGGATGTGCGTCCGCCTGGTGCACCAGGCCCGCGAGCCACCGCAGCGACGGCGGGTCGATCCACTGCACATCGTCGATCGCCAGCACCAGCGGCTGATGACGCGAGAGGTGGAAGGCCAGGTGGTTGAGGCTCAGTAGCGTCTCGGCCCCGTCGGTGCGGGCGGCGACGTCGTGGTGCGGGCGGTTCTCCGGGGAGAGCATGTGCACCACCGGTTCTGCGGCGCCGTTCAACGGGGTCCTGCGCTCGACGTCGGAGGCGGCGGCGAGCAGCGAACGCAGCAGCCGGCGTACCGTACCGAAGGCGAAATCACGCTCGAGCGCGCGGCAACGCGCCCGCAGGACCAGGAAGTCGGGGAGCTCGTCGAGCCAGTGGTGGAGCAGGGCGGTCTTGCCGATGCCGGCGTGCCCGTCGAGCTGTACGACCTGCAACCGCCCTGTGCGGACATTCTCGGCCGCCGCCTTCAGCGCAGTCAGCTCCTTGGCACGTCCCACGAAGGGCCAAGCCGCCGGCTCGGAGGAAAGGCCCTGGTGATCCGGATTCGTCGTATCGCGTCGGCGCCTGTCCATCCGGTGCTCACTTTCCGTCGCTCGGTCTGCTAGACGCCCGCTCGGGGACGCAGGTTGCCAGTGCGACGGCGGATATCTTCTTTGGACAGAGATTGCCCTGTTGGGCGAGGTGGAAGCCGTATACGTAGTGGGGCAGGTGGCACACCGTACGTGGTGGTACGGCGCACGCCTTGGGTCCCGGGCGGTCACGGAACGTTAACCGGAGTGGCACCATCCGTTCTTGCCCGGCACATCCGACGACCGGCACCTGCACCGGTGTCCGCCCTAGGGTGGCCCGGTGGACAGTCAAATGGACCAGAGCTCGACGCAGGGCTCCGGGGATACCGCCGCGCGGCCCGTCCCGACCAATGTGGTGGGCCTGTCCTCGGAGTTCACCGACCCGCTGTGGCGGATATCCGTCGGCCTGAACCCCGTGGAAGTCGCCCTGCTGCGTACCGAACCGCTACGGCGCCTGCACTTCGTCGCGCACGGCGGGGCCTCGACGATCAGCACCTTGCAGTCGTACTCCAGGCTTGAGCACACCCTCGGTGTACTCGCGCTGGTGGCGCACTTCCGTCCGCAGGACGAACTTCTCCGGGTCGCGGCGCTGTTGCATGACATCGGCCATCTGCCCTTGAGCCACACCTTCGAAGGCGTTGCCGGCCTCAACCACCACGCCATCGGCTTGCAGTTGCTGCGGACCGACCCCATCCACCCTGTGCTGGAGAAGCACGGGATCCGTACCGAGGCGGTCATCGCCGCACTCGGCGGACAGCCGCCCTCGCCCCTCACCAACCGCACCGGCCTGCTGAATCTCGACCATCTCGACTCCTATGTGCGTAGTGGCCGTGCCGCCGGGCGTCTCGACACCGATCCGGCCGTGGTGCTGCGCCGGCTCGCTCTCAAGGACTCCGCGGTGTCGGCCGACCGCGTGACCGCCGCCTCACTTGTCGGCCTGATCTGCGCGGAAGCACGGCTGCACACCTCGTGGGACAACGTGGGCCCGGCCTCGGTGGTCCGGCGCCTGGCCTGCCAACTGCTCGACCACACGGCCCTCACCCCGGCCGAGCTCGCCCGGATGACCGATCCGCAACTGTGGTCCGCGTTCGACTCCTGTGCCCTCACGCGAGCGGAGAGCACCATGATCCGGTACGAGCCGCACCGGTTGAAGGTCATGGCCGGACGTACTCCCGGGGCACCTTCCGGTTGGGACTTCTCGCTACGCAAGATCTACAGCTCCGCGCCGCTGGTGGACGGGCAGCGGATCGAGGTGGCCGCGCCCGAACTGGCGGCTGAGCTGGACGCTCTGAGGTCGTTGTCCACCGAGTTCCGCGTGTGGTGGAGCTGAGGTCCCTCAGCGGGAGGGAGGCCGTCCCCGTGTGACCAGGAAACTGGGCGAAATTTTCCGCCCGAGCACGGCGCTGACGACCTGTGACGGTGCCGTCCGGGCTGAACCCCGCTTGATCGACCCGGTTGGGCCGGAGGCAACAATCGAGAGGAGCAGCACCCGTGAGTGAATGGCAACTGGCCGAGACATTCCGCAGCACGTCGGGGGACGTCCGCTGGGGCAGCCTCGGACAACCCGGCCAGGATCCGGTCGTGCTCCTCCACGGCACACCCTTCTCCTCGTATGTCTGGCGGGCCGTGGCCCGCTCACTCGCCCGCCGCCACCAGGTATTCGTATGGGACATGCCCGGTTACGGAGCATCGGAGAAGTACGCCGGCCAGGATGTCTCCCTGGCTGCCCAGGGCAGGGCCTTCACCGAACTCCTGGTGCACTGGGACCTGGCGGAACCCCTGGTGGTCGCCCACGACTTCGGCGGTGCCGTCTCCTTGCGGGCGCATCTGCTGCACGGCGCCCGCTATCGCGCGCTCGCTCTGATCGACCCGGTCGCGCTGGCGCCGTGGGGGTCCCCGTTCTTCCGGCTTGTCGGCGAACACTCCGAGGTCTTCGAACAGCTGCCGCCCGCGCTGCACCACGCCCTGGTGCGCGAGTACGTAAGTTCGGCCAGCAGTCCCGGCTTGCACCCGACAGTCCTCGACCGGCTCGTCCGGCCCTGGCTCGGCGACCTCGGCCAGGCAGCCTTCTACCGGCAGATCGCCCAGGCCGACCAGCGCTACACCGACGAGGTGCAGGACCGGTACGGCGAGATCGACATCCCGACGCTGGTGTGCTGGGGCCAGGACGACACCTGGATTCCGATGGCGAAGGGGCGGGAGCTCGCCGCCCGCATCCCGGGCGCGCGACTTGAGCCAATCGCCGGAGCGGGCCACCTTGTCCAAGAAGACGCACCCGCCGAACTCACAGCCGCTCTCCTCGCCTTCCTCCAGAACCCGCGGTAACGCCCACCGACCCGGTGAAGTCCCGGTCACGGCACTAGAGAGCGCGAGGAGCCGTGCCCCGGTCCCGCAGGAGGCCGGCCGCGCCGACCGCGAGGAGGCAGAATCCGGCCGGCAGGAAGAACGTGAGGTTGAGCGGTGCGAAGTGGGTCAGCTGGCCTACGACGGCCGGTCCGGCGAGCATGCCGAGGTAGCCGAGGCCGGCGACGCGGGAGACGTTGGCTGCGGTGGCGTCGCGGTCGGCGTGGCCTGCCGCGCTGAAGAGCTGAGGGACGCAGCCGGCAAGTCCGGCCCCGAACACGGTCCAGCCGATCAGGGTCAGGGGGACCGAGCGGGACAACGCCACCACCGTCACGGCCAGTGCGGCCGTCGATGCTCCCCAGCGCAGGACCGCTACCGGACCCCAGCGCGCGACCGCGCGGTCGGCGAGCGCGACGCACCACAGGCCGGCCCTCTTGGCCGCCGCGATGCCGCTGGGCGAGTCCTCGAACGCCATCGCCTCGTCCGGCCGCAGCCCCAGCCGGTCCAGCGCCTCCTGGTACAGATGCGGCGCGGGCTTGGCCCGGTCCGGGTCCCCCTCCGAACTGTGTATGGCCTGCCACCCCCTTTCGATGCCGCACTGCCGGAGATACCGGGCGATCCAGGGCCTGCGGCTGTTGCTGACGAGCGCCCGGGTCAGGCCCGAGCGGTCCACCTCGGCCAGCCACCGGCGCACTTCCGGGCGCGAGCCGAGCCCCGCCAGCCGCTCCTCTGTGCTGCGCGAGACCACGGCATCGGCCGCCTTCCGGTCGACCCGGCCGCCCGTCAGCCGCTCCAGTTCGGTCCACAGGTCGAACCCGACCGTGCCCACCACGGTTGACCATGTGCTCCCTGTGAGGACCTGTCCGTGCCGGCGGAAGACCTCCGCGTACGCGTGGAAGATATGAGGCTCGGGATCCCACAATGTGCCGTCGAAGTCGAAGAGGACGGCGCGCAATGGGAGCGCTCTCACAGCGGAGATGCCGGACGGATACGGATGCGGCAAGGCGGACCCCCGTGATGGAAGAAGCGGCGGCACAAGAGTCGGCCACCCGCGGCTCGAATGGCCCTCATTGAAAGCAGCGCCCAGCAGCGAATCAACCAGAAACGCCTAATAGTTCGGCCACCCCGTAACCTCGGCCCTTCGCGACCACGAGGTCGCCGGTCACCGCACCACAAGCAGCACAGCCCGACCTCGGCATTCCCCTCCGCGCCGGGGGCGGCCGGCGGTGAAAGCCATACGGTGAAGGATCTCTCCCGCCCTTGGAGCCGCTCTCCGGGGCGCCACTCCGGCCCGTCCGGATGCGCAGCGGGGTGCGAGCACAGAACGAGCTCAGAACAAGCAGGGCAACAAGCAGGCACCAAGGAGAGAACGAGCAGACAGCCGGCTCACAGCGTCTTCGCCGCGAGACTCAGGCCGTTCCCTCCGTGCCGCCGCCGCTCGCCATGTCAGCGAGAGCCGTCGCCACATCAGGACCCAGGAGCCCGTGATGAACACTGCGCAACACCAGCCGTTCGGGACGGCGCGGCCAGGCGAAAGCGTCGCCGTTCCGGACCGGTACGACCTGGGTGGGGAGCGCCAGCGCCTCGGCAACTCTCGACATCAGCTCGAAGCGGGTCACCACCTCGGCGCCGCCGAAGTGCAGCAGTCCCTGGCGGTGCCAGAGCTCCTCCAACGCCGATGCGAGGCTCGGCAGATACACCGGAGCGCAGACGATGTCCGTCTGCGCCTGGGTGACGGGGCCGGAAAAACGCGCCATGAACCTGTCTGCCCAAGGGCTGCGGCCGAAGACCATCGGGATGCGTACCACCAGGTGGCCGCCCGTCCCCAACAGCACATCCTCCGCCGCGCACTTGGTCCGCCCGTAGACGTTCACGGGCGAGCGCGGGTCCTCCTCGGTGTACACCTCCCCGGTGCCGTCGAAGACGTTGTCGCTGGACAGGAGGAGGATCTTCGTCCCGGTGCCTTGCACCGCCGTGAGCAGCACCTGCACGGAGCGGACATTGAGCGCATGGGCGAGTGCGGGCTGACGCTCGGCGGAGGTGAGATCAACCAGACCGGCGGCGTGGATCACCAGGTCGAAGCCCTGGCCCACGAGTTCGCACAGCGCCGCCTCGTCGCGCAGATCCACCTTCACCAGGCCAGGCACGGCCCGGTGTGTGCAGGTGCCCACCACCGTATGGCGGGTGGAAAGGCTCCGCCACAGTGCTCCGCCGACGTAGCCCGACGCACCGAGCAGCAGGATTCTCATCAGTCATCACCCGGTCCTGGATCTCTGAGCCCGCCGGCGGGCCCACAGTTGGCGGTTCGCTACCGACACCGGTCCGCACCACGCCTCCGATTGGCAACAACAACCGGCAAGAGCCCAGACCATACATCCAGCCAGAGGAGCATGAACCTTGGACGTTCCCACGACAATGCAGGCCCTGGTGTTCGCAACGGGCGAGGGACTACGCCTGTCCAGCCGTCCGCTGCCCGCACTCTCCCATCCGGACGACGTCATGGTCCGGGTCGCCGCCAGCGGTATCTGCGGAACGGACCGGAGCATCCTCCTGGGCGACTTCCCCGCCCGCTCCGGCGTCGTACTCGGACACGAGGCCGCCGGCGACGTCGTTGCAACGGGTCCAGCCGTCACCGCCCTGTCCCCGGGCACGCGTGTGGTGATCAATCCGACCTACTACTGCGGCAGTTGCCGATGCTGCCGTCGCGGGATGGCCGCCCACTGTACGTCGAAGGACGGGCGCGAGGTCGGCGTCGACCGTGACGGCACACTGGCGGAGTACGTGGTGATCCCGGCGCCCTTCCTGCACCCGCTGCCGCCTGGAGTCTCCTACCGCCGCGCCGCACTCGTCGAGCCGCTGGCGTGCGTGCTGAACAACCTCACTGC
The DNA here is from genome assembly GCF_055575375.1 of Streptomyces sp. NPDC034111. Taxonomy (NCBI): domain Bacteria; kingdom Bacillati; phylum Actinomycetota; class Actinomycetes; order Kitasatosporales; family Streptomycetaceae; genus Streptomyces; species Streptomyces sp. NPDC034111. The sequence continues at coordinate 53,735 of NZ_JBVIST010000025.1, forward strand.
CGCGTCCTTGCGTTGGACCGACCGCTGCCTGGTCATCGGTGCCGGCCCCATCGGAACGCTCTGCGCTCTGGTGCTGACCTACCGTGGGCACCGCGTCACCGTGGTCGAACGCGACGCCGTCAGAATGGAGTTGGCGCGTCAGCTCCTTCCTCCCACGGCACGGGTGCTGCCGGCGCACCCAGGGAAGCTATGGCCGGCGACCGGGAGAGCGGACTCCGGGCCGGATGTGGTCGTCGACACCACGGGTGCCCTGCTTGCCGACGCCCTGGAGGCCGTCGCGACCGGCGGAACGGTCGTGGCCATGGGAGAGCGGGAGACGGCCACCGTCACGCTGCCCGTACGGTCCCTCGTCACCCGCGGAGTGCGCCTCGTGGGCGCCGGCCCCTACCCCCCGCACCTGTTCCAGACAGCGCTGGACCTGGCACACGACCTGCCCCTGGAGGGTCTGGTCACCCATACACTGCCGCTCCACCAGTACGCCAAGGCATTCGCCGCCCTCAACGTCCCCCTGGCGCCCACCGAGCCGGCAACGGCCTCCTCCTACGCAGCCATGAAGGTCCTCCTGCTCCCCGGCGACCAGGCGAGGGAGGCCTCCCCTTGCGCTGGCTGATCTTCGACTACGGCAATGTCATCAGCAAGCCGACTGAGGTGGTGCCGGAACTGGCCGCCCTGGCCCTGCTGTCCAATGCCCCCCGCTCGCACGGCCAGTTCTTCCGCCGACAGCCGTGGTCCGCGCTCTTCCGCCACCTGGTGTTCTCCGGAGAGGTCGGCGTCGCAAAACCGGAAGACGGCATATGGCGACTCCTTCTCCAGCGCCTCCGCTGCACCCCCGGCGACTGTCTGTTCCTCGACGACCAGCCCCTCAACATCGACAGCGCCCGCGCAGCAGGGATACCAGCCCACCACTGGACCGGCCCGGCCGCGGCACGCCAGGCCATCGCCGAGGCGGGATACCGGTGAAGGAGCTGGGCGCCGTTGCTGCGGGTGCTGCGGTCGGGCATCGTCCCGATGTGCCGGGACGACGGGGTGGCCGACGGGGATGCCCGACGCCCTCCCCGTCGGCAACGTGACCCGATCTTCATCAACTCACGGCTCAGGGTTAAAAGCAGCCACCGCTGTAGCGCTCTACGCTGCCGTGGGTGGCTTGGTGGCCTGAATTGTCGGCCTGCTGGGGTCATAGCCTTCAGCGTCAGGGTAAACGTCCCGGTATATGGCGCGGGATATGGTCTCTATCGTTTCAATGCCGTAATCCCACCCTTCGTTTGCGGGATGTCCCTCGGGAACCCTGTTGTTTTCGGTGAGCACGACCAGCCCGGAGTCGTAACCGTTCTCCGTGAGGACTGCCATGCTGTTCACCTTCCAGTCGCCTCTGTCAAAAGCGTCGACGTCAGGGTTCTGGCTACGCTGCAACCAGCCGTTCTTCACATGGATCACGGAGTCCACCGGAGCGCCGGCCGTGGCTCCCCACCTCTGGACACTCTGAACCTGATTCATGAGTTCAAGAGCGTAAGAGCGAGCCTTGCCACCGAGGACCGAGTCGTCGTGACCCGAGAATATGCGCAACAGCTTGGCCTGGTCGTGTGCTGTGACCTGGGTGAGCCCCCAGGATCCTTCCTTGTCGAGGACGGTGTTGTCCATCCCGGCCTTGTCAAGGAATTCCTGGATCTTGACGGGGTTCGGCTTCGCGGGATCCTTCAGATCGGACAACTGCTTCCACAGCGTGGTCGCGGATGCGTTGTCCGAATCGGTGATCATCTTACGCGCGAGAGCGTCTTCTGTCTCGGTCAGGTTGCCGCTCTTCTGATACAGCAAGGCCCCGAGGATTATCGTCTTCACCACGCTGGCCGAGTCGTACTTCTTCGAAGCGTCGGAGGTGCACCGGGTATTGGTGTTCCGGTCATAGAAGGAGAGCGACGCCATGCTCTTCCGGCTTGCCAGCGCCTCGGCTATATCGCTGGACAGTTTCCTGGCCAGCTCTTGATCCTTGGAGGTGCATCGCACCGTCGAGGAGACCGCCTTGGCCCTCTGCGGTGCTGCGGCGGCGGAAGGTGTAGCCGCCGCGATGGGCCCTACCACCGCTCCAGCTCCTATGGCCACTGCGGTGAAGGTGGGTGCCCATCTCATATCTGATCACTGTCCTTTCAAGTTCCCTGAACCCGCGGGTTGAGGGAATGTGGGGGGAGGGAAGTCGGAAGCATCGCTGGCATGGCATGGCATGGCATGGCCCTGGCCCTCTCCGTCGGGCAGGGCAGACGGGGGAGCGTGATGGAGAGCAACTGCCGGGTGTGCAAGGCCGCCTGGCGGGATTTCCTCTGCGGATGTCAGCCGCTTGAACCGGTTTGCGGGCTGGTGACGGTGGGCCCTTTCCCGTTTGGCCAGCCCTTCGACAGATGCTCGGCGCTCCCCCTGAGAGGCGCGGGGTGATTCTGGTCGGTAGAGGTGGGGGAGCCGATCAGCGACAGGCTGGTAAGGGCAGCGGTGGCGAGGGCACCTGCCATCACACTTCTCCGTCGGTCTCGAGCAGAGACTGTGCGCAGCGTTGTTAACACGGAGATCTCCTTTTTGCTTTCCACCAGGCGTCGGCCGCTTGCTGTTCGCGCCGGTACACGGGGCTTGTCTGCTGCCTTCAGCGGTACGTGCACGGCGGCGCGGCTCCTCCTTCCACGGTTGAGGAGATGTCGCCTTCCCCCGCAGGGTTCCGAAAACGAATCGGTAACTTGCAGTCGTGGTCGTGGTCGTGGTCGTGGTCGTGGTCGTGGTCGTGGTCGTGCGGGTACGGGTAAGGGACCGGTGCTGGTCCAGGCGCTCAACAAGAGCCTCTCGCTACTTGGATGCCATGTGGTTCTAAGAAGTAACTAAGAGTCGTTAGTTCTGCGGAGCACGAACTCCCGTATATACCGGTGCTTTTCCGGACACGCGGCGCGAAAATTGCTGCGCTCGACGCCAGCAACCCGCTGACTCGGCAGTGTCAACCGCCTTGCTGTGGTCGAACGGCAGCGGCTCGACGTCGGTGAAGCCGGTGTTCGTACGCCACGGAGGAGCAGCCCGCGACGGACAGTGCTTCCACAACTCAAAGAGTGGACCGGATCGTCGGGGGCGCGCCGTGCGGCCTGCCGGGCGCCGAAGCGGGGCGGGCGGGGGCGGAGGCGGAGGCGGAGGCGGTGGCAGGATCAGCGGGACGTGAGGGGAGCCGGAGCCCTCACCGTTCGGTCTGGCTTCGTCGGCTCATTTCCTAGGGCGTGACTCGACGTATTCGAAGGCCCGCTCTTCCATGGCCTGCTTGCGTTCGTCCCACGAGTAGATACGGCGGATGTCGTAACCCCTGTCGGCCGGTTCCTGCACGATGATGTCGTGGCCCGACAACTCCACGGACCGGGGTCGCTCACCCTGGTCGAGGATCACGGTGACCCGGCCGTCTTTGACGGTGAAGGCCCACAGGAACAGGAAGTAACGCCCCGACGCGATGCCGAGCAGCAGTTCGTCCTTACCGTCGCCGTTCATGTCCCAGTACTGCGGCGTCTGGACGGGGCACGGTTCTTGTCCGGCGGTCTTGCAGGCCTTGATCTTCTTTTCCGTGCCCTCCTCGTCGAGGGGTGTGGTCAGCGTCGCGGCGTGGGCCTTGGCGATGGCGAGGGCCGAGACCCGGTGGATGTCGCCGGAAGGCACGCGCGGTAGCCCTCGCACCCGTGACGGCACATCGTCCGAGAGCTCCGAATTGGGCTCGCCGAGCGGCGGCGGGGCCTCTCTGGTGGTCCACAGCTGCTTGGGGGCCGAAACGGGCCGCGTGCGGCCGGCGCTCTTGGGCTCGCCGACACCGGTGCAACCGGTCAACAGCAACAACGCGGACGCCAGCGTGAAGGCGATCACCCGCAGTGCCGCCCGGGCGCGCCCCTCGGGAGCCGGCAGAGGGCTGGGCATCGGCACGTCATGTCCAATCGCGGCGGAGGGCAGGTCCACATCGCCCATGATGCTGCCTACCCTGCCCCGGGGTAATCCGGCCGTGCTGTAACGGCGTGCCGTGGGAGGAAGAGGCGGTGCCCTTACGGAGTGGCGGCCGGGCCACGGAGCCGATGGTGCCGTCGCAGCACTAGGTGTGCCGAATCGCGTTCACCAGTCCGGCGACGAGGTGCGCCCGCTCGGCCATGGCGTCGACCACCAGGTACTCGTGGTCGGCGTGGGCGCCGCCCCCGACTGCTCCGAGGCCGTCGAGTGTGGGCACGCCCAGTGCGGCCGTGAAGTTGCCGTCGCTTCCGCCGCCGACCGCCTTGCCTTCGAGGTCCGGAAGCAGCCGCTTGGCCACCGCAAAGAGCTCGGTCGAGGCCGACTCGGGCATCGGGGGCCGACTGATGGCGCCCTGAACCGCGATCTCCGCCTCGTCGAGGTGTGGAGCCAGTGCCGCGAACGCCGATTCGATGCGTTCCTTCTCGTCGGCCGACTCGACCCGGACGTCGACGATGACGGTCGCCTCCGCGGGAACGACGTTGTCGAGGGTTCCTGCGGACGCAACGGTCGGGGTGACGGTCGTGCCGATGTCGGGCCGACCCAGCGCCGCGATGTCCAGTACCTGGTGTGATGCTTCGATCAGGGCGTTGACCCCGGCTGCGGGCTCAAGGCCTGCGTGCGAGGCCCGGCCCGCGACAGACACCTGGAACGTGCCGCAGCCCTTACGGCCGGTCTTCAGGCCTCCGCCGTCCGCGGCGCCCTCGAGCACGAGGACAGCGCCGCAGGCAAGGGCTCGTTCTTCGATGAGCGCCCGAGAGGAACGGGAGCCGACCTCTTCGTCGGCGGTCACCAGGATCTCGACACCTGACCGGTCATCGAGCGTCGCCAGGCCATGAACGGCCTGTACCAAACCGCCAAGCATGTCAAAGACCCCGGGGCCGGTTGCCTGCCCGTCTTCGACCATGAACGGGCGGCGTTCAAGGGTGCCGAGCGGAAACACCGTGTCATGGTGACCGAGGATCAGTACTTGGGGATCGCCACCGGCTGACCAGTGGACGTGCGGCCCGGCTTCGCTCTCCACGAGGACGGCCTGTCCGCCGAGGCGGCTCTCGATGACAGCGGCGACGGCTTTGGCCGATGCCGTCAAGGCGTCGAGATCGCGCGAGGGAGACTCGATTTCGACGAGTGTCCTGAGGTCTTCGATCATCGCGTCAACGCTCACATTGACGGTCTTGTGCGTCGTCACGCGGCAAGGGTACTGGGTGCTGGGTATGCCGTGACGGAGTGGAGTCAGCTGTTGCCTGTCCGGGGCACGGTTTCCTGGTGCCTGTTCTCGTCGAGGTGTGGGAGGCCGTCAGTCTTCGAGGTGGCGGGTGTCGCCGAGGCGGGCGAGCTGGCGGTTGTGGAAGAAGTCGTCCTCGCGCAGGTGGGTGATGCTGCCCGAGGGCGCCCGGAGATTGACATAGCCGAGTGAGTCGATCGGCATTCTGATCCAGGCCGCCACGACGAAGGTCAGGGCGAAACCGTGGGTCACGATGATCTGGTGCTCGTAGGGGTGTTGGAGGATCTCGTCCATGGCGGCGTAGACGCGCCGGGCGAAGGCCGCCTTCGTCTCGGCTCCGGGAACGCCCTCGTCATGGCCCATCCGGTCACCGGCGGCGGGCGGGGGAGCGAAGCGCTTGTCCAGCCACTCCTGGGGCCTTCCCTCCGCCTCGCCGTAGGACTTCTCCCGCAGCCTGCGGTCCAGTACGGGTTCGACGCCGAACAGTGCGGCGATCTCCTCGGCCGTGCGCCGGGTCCGTAGTAAGTCCGAGGAGATCAGCTCGACGTCGGCGTCCTCGGGGATCTCGGTCCGCAGTGCCCGGGCGATGGCGGCGGCTTCGCTCAGGCCGGCCGGCGTGAGGTGCGAATCGTGCCACCCTCCGACCAGGCCCTCGACGTGGTGGCTCGCCTCCGGGTGAGTGACGACGTGGATACTGCGCACCAGCGCGTGCCTTTCTGGTCAAGGGGGTTCTGTCCTGCCTGACGCCGGACCGTACCGTATGGGAGGGCCGGGGAGCCGGGATTCAGGAGAGGGAGAGCTCCAGAACCATCAGGCCCCACAACAGGCGGGCGTGGTCCTGGCCTTGTGCATGTTCCGTGAGGACTCTTCGTACGGCGGCTTGGCTCAGAAAGCCGGAGGCGCACAGCCGGGGTCTGGTCAGGACATCGGTGGTGAAGTCCCAGAGCGTGGTGCCCGGTGTCATAAAGGCGCCGACGGGGAACGTGAACGGCTGTTTCTGCCGCTCCTGGACCGCCCGTGGGATGAGCCCCCTGCCGGCGTCCCACAGGATCTGTTTGCGGAGGGACGCCTTGACCTTCAGTGCGTCGGGGGTGCGTTGCGCGAACCCGGTGACGGACGGCTGGCAGTAGGGCACGCGGCCCTCGACCGCGTGCGCCATGGAGAGGTGGTCGAGCTTGCGCAGATTGAGGCTGGGCAGCTTGTGCAGCCGGTCGAAGGTCAGCAGCTGCTCCAGACGTGAGGGAGCCGGCCGGTTCAGCAGCTCAAGGGACCGCTGCCGGCTGCTCACACCGTTGTCGAGCATCGCCCGGTACTCGGGGGTGTAGAGCTGCCGGTACTGCGCCTGCGGGATCAGCGACAGCCGGTCCAGGTAGCTGGCCTGCCAGGTTGCGTCGTCCGCCGCGAGGGCCGTGCTGTAGCGGCGGTAGCCGCCGAACTGCTCGTCCGCTCCGTCGCCCACGAAGCAGACCCGGAACGAGCTGTTCGAGATCTCCCGGAACAGGACGTACGCACTCAGGGCGTGTGGTGTCGCGTTCGGGGTGCCCAGCGCCGTCACCATGGCCGGGATCAGCTCGGGCAGCTGCGCGACGCGGATCTCCACCACTTCGAGCGGGATGCCGGCGTGTGCCGCGGCCTGACGTGCGTAGCTCTCCTCGTCCGAGGTGTGGCTGCCCTCGTGGGTCACATGGAAGCCGGTGACATCGGCGCGACGCCGGCTGAGCAGCGTGGCGAGGATGGCGGAGTCGAGCCCGCCCGAGACCTGGAGAGCCACCGGCGCGGACTGCTGGGACATCTGCGCCACTTCCCGGGTCAGCAGGGCGGCGAGGCTGTCCGGTGTGCATCCGTCGGCCGTCGGTGGCGCGGCGGTGTCCCGCGACTGCCGGACGGCGGTGGTGCTGCCGTCGTGGACCAGGTGCTCACCCGGGTGCAGGGAGGAGGCCCCGGTGTACCACGACGAACCGGGGGGCAGGCACTGCCAGTTCATGTAGTGGTCGATGGCGAGCGGGTCCACGTCGAGGGGTTTGGTGCGCAGGGCGGTGAGACCGCGCAGCTCGGACGAGAACGTGATGCCGTCCTGGGTGACCGCGTAGTACAGGCTCTTGACGGCGAGCGGGTCGCACCACAGCTTCAGCCGGGGCCCGGAGCGCAGGTCCACCAGGGCGATGGCGTACATGCCTTCGAGCCGGTCCACGAAGCGATCGCCGTGGAGTTCGTAGTACGGCACCAGGACCGAGCCGTCCGAATCGCCGTCGATGTGCACGCCGTGTCCGGCGAGTTCCTTCCTGATGGCGCGGAAGTTGTAGATCTCGCCGTTGAAGACCGCGTACACCGAGCCGTCGGCGTTGGTGAACGGCTGGCGGCCGTGGGACGGGTCCTGGATCGAGAGGCGGTTGCAGCCCAGGCCCCAGTTCTTCCCTCGGGCGTAGTGTTGTTGATCCGGGCCGCCCGACAGCTGGGCGTCCCGGGCCGCGTCCAGAGCGGTCACCTCGAGATCAGGTCCGAAGTAGCCGTAGATCCGGCACACGTGCGTCTCCCCCCTGGCGATCGGCGAAGGCTGGGCCTCTCAGGCGGACTTGTTGTTCTCCCCGGAGGGCGCCGTACGGCCGGCGGCCCACTCCTGGAGCGGCAGCCGGTGCTCGGCGGCGGCCCGCGCCGTCATGGCGGTCAGCAGCTCGCGCAACGACGGAACGCCGGCTTCGGCCTCGCGGGCGCGGAAGCAGTACTCGTTCGAGATCTCGGCGTTCCAGCTCATCGTCTGATGGAGTTCGCTCTTCAGCAGGCCGAGAAAGTCCTGCCGGCCGACGAACGCCTCGGCCTCGTCGCGCACTTGGCGGATCTCGGCGAAGGCCAGATCGATGAGGTCGAGCCACTCCAGGACGGTGTCGGCCGCCGCGGCCGGATCCGCCACACCGTAAGCGTTCAGGTGGCGGAACCGGTCGGTCAGCCCGGAGAGCGGTGCGGGCAGCCGGGCCAGGAAACGGGCCAGGTACTTCGGGTTGCGGTTGGTGTTGCCGTACACGTGGGTCAGGCCCCGGAAGGTGTCGACACCGAGCTTGCGGGCCGCGATCAGCGCCGATTCGTAGTCGCCCTGGGCCCACATGCCGGCCAGGTCGCGGAAGTCCGGATAGCTGCCGACCGCGGTGCGGAACGCCGTGTACGCGACCTCACCCGGGCGCACCGCACTCGCGACCTTCTCGAACTCCGCGGCGTTCGTCAGCGGGACACCGTACGTGAGGCGGGACAGCAGACGGAAGTCCACGGCCGAGGCGGCGAAGCCGGAGGACTTGCGGGCGCGGCTCTTCATGTGCGCGTACAGCTGCGCGTGCGCGGCCAGCATGTCCGCGATCTCGTGGACCGTCCAGTACTCGACGTCCACCCCGAGCAGGCTGTTGGGGAGGTAGTCGAAGCTGGCCCTCACCCGGTCACCGCTCGTGTAGTACCTCATGTGGCTTGCGCGGGGGAAGGTGTTGCGGTGGAACCTCTCGTCCTTCGACTGCGCGATGACGCAGAAGTCGAAGTCCGACGACGGGGTGCCGGATCCGTCCACGAGCGAGCCGGACAGCATCAGGATGTCGCTGTCCACGAGATGGATTTTCGCCAGGACGGCCTCCTCGTCGACGTCGTCCATACCGTTGACCGCGGAAAGGTGTGCACGGAAGGAGAGCACGGCTGCTCTGCCCCTCTCTGCCTGTGTGGAGTGTGCTCGGCGGTTGCCGGCACCGGCCGTGGGCCCGGGATGCCGGATAGCGTGTCCCGGTGACTTCGCTGAATCTTCGACACTCGGTGCGGGCGATCGTCCTGGACGAGGACGAGCGCATGCTGCTCTGCCGGTTCGTCCTCCGGGAAGCGGCAGGGACGACCGTGCTGTGGGCCGCGCCCGGCGGAGGCGTGGCACCGGGGGAGACCCCACTCGGTGCCCTGCGGCGGGAGCTGCGCGAGGAGGTGGGCCTGACTGTCGCCTGCGATCCGCCTCATGTGTGGCACCAGGAGGTCGTCGATCCCGGCATCAGCGCGGGGTACGACGGCGTCGTCAACGATTACTACCTCGTCCGCACCGCGTCCTTCACCCCGCGCGGGGACCTGACAGAGGAGCAGCTCGCCGCGGAGAACATCAGCGGTACGCGCTGGTGGCGGGCACCGGACATCGTGGATCACCGCGGCCCGGACCTCTTCTCGCCCCGCGATCTCGGCACCCCGCTGACCGCGCTGCTCACCGGCGGGATTCCGGCCCGCCCGGTACGGCTCGGCCTGTGAGGCGGTGAGCCGGTGCCCGGCCCGGCCCCGGCACATGCGCGCGGAGATGGCCGGCGAGCCGTTCGACCTGCCGGCGCACCTCGCGGAACTCGTAGCGGAAACGGAAAGTGGGCAGCGCCGTCAGGGCGTCACGGGTGTGCCGGAGGCTTCCGGGGGCGGGCTCGTGGCCGAAGATGTTGAGGTGCTTGTTCGGCAGGCGCAGGACGTGCTTCTCCAGCAGCCCTTCGCGTTCGGACGGCGGTACGGGCGCCAGCTCGGCCTCTGACGGGTCGTCGGCGAGACTCAGGTGCACCAGCGCATCGACCCTGGCGGACTGCCCGATCTTCGTGTGCAGCAGATCCGCGTACTCCCAGGGGTAGATGAGAGCCGTCCCGTGCTCCTCGACTCCCGACTCCCGCAGGCTCAGCAGCGTCTGGTTGGCGGGGTGGGTCAGCGAGGACCGGACGGCCTGCGCCCGGTCCCGCCCGAAAAGCAGGTCCAGGGTGTCCAGCCGGACCGAGATGGACCGGGGCCAGCCGGCACCCAGCACACCGTCCCCGTCCTGCTCCGCCGTCAGGCTCACATCGTCGTTGCAGACCATGACGCCCGAACCGTGCAGCACGCCGGCCATGATGAAGGAGGTCTTGCCCGCCCGGCTGCCGCCGACCAGGGCGACGCCGAGGCTGTTCAGCTCGATCAGCCCGGCGTGCAGGAAGAGCACACCCTGCCGGCTCGCTGCCGAGCGGTGCACCGCCCGGGTGGCCCGTAGGAGGGACTGGGTGACCCACGCCTCACCCTGGGGGGCGAGGTGGAAGAGGGTCCTGCGGGCGTGATCGACCGCGTAGTCCACCGCTACTTCGCCCTGTGCGACGACCGACTCCGGCACCGCGCTGGCCGGGGGAGCGGCGTCCGCGATCACCTGCCATGCCCCCGGCGCGGAGGCTCCCGGTGCGAGGGTCAGATACGGGCTCGCGAGCCGGTCGATGCGCTCGGCGACGGACGGTGTGCACGTCAGGCCGGTGGTGGCGAAGCGTGAACGCACGGTGTACCGGTGCGTCGGGCTGCTCGGGTCCATGGTGTGTCTCACCCCCGTGTCTGTGTACGGCCCGGTGAGGGGTCGGCGGGGATGCCAGGACCTGGGCCGCTCGGTCGATCATGACAAGATCTCCGGGCCCTGTCCGGACCGATTCCGCTGAGCGGAACGGGCGTGGGGTGAGGTGAACCGTCAATTCCCCTCGGGCGCGGGGGACATATGACCCGGGCCGCCATTTTCCGTCGTACGCAAGGGACTTGGGTCCTCGTCCGTCACCATCGGGCCACGGGTGTCCCAGCCCAATTCGCGCTGCCCACGGAAGAATCTGCCGTTGGACCGCGCGCCGGGAAGGCTCAGCAGCCGCACCAGATCGTCCGCTGCGGGGCCGGGCCGGTGCGGAGCGGACTCCGTCCCCATGTCGGTCCGGATCCAGCCCGGGCAGTAGGAGAAGGCGGACAGGTCTCCGCCGCCGGCCGTGAAGTGCCGGGCCACCGTGAGGACCAGGGAGTTGACCGCCAGCTTGGACGAACGGTAGGCGAACGACGCCCCGTCGGCGTCCTGGAGCCTCCCCATGCCCGAGGAGACACAGACGATCCGGCCCGACCCGCGCGCGAGCATGTGTGGCGCGTACTTCAGGACCAGCTGCGCGGTGCCGAAGAGGTTGACCTCGAAGGTGTCCCGCAGATCGGCCAGGGAGAGCGCGAAGAGGTCGCCGTATCCGCCGCGAGGGTCGTCCAGGTAGACCCCGGCGTTGTTGACGAGCACATCGATGTCCTCGGTGGCGAACAGGCCGTCCGCGAGCGGTTTGCGCAGATCGACCACCTGGTAGTCGTCCAGGGCGTCGCTCTGCGGTGAGGCGGCCAGGCCGGCTCCCAGCACGCGGTAGCCGGCCGCCTTGAGGGCGCGGCACAGGTGTGCCCCCAGGCCGCGGGAGACACCGGTGACCAACGCGCTCGGCATGCCGGCGAGCGTAGCCGGTTCGCCGCCGGTCTGTCTGCGGTGAGAAGCTGGTCCGACGGGAGCGGGCGACGAGCCTCGTTCTTGTACGTCGTTTGCTCAACGAGACCGCGGCGCAGGCCGGTTGCGCCGTGCCGGGGCATCAGAGGAAGAGGAGGCGGCGGATGCGCGGGCACCGACTGCTGGTTACCGGGGCGAGCGGAGCGGGCAGCACGACCCTGGGCCGCTCGCTCGCGACCCTGTGGGCAGTACCGCACGCGGACGTGGACGACTACCTCTGGCTGCCGACCTCTCCGCCCTACACCCACAAGCGTCCCGTCGAGGAACGCCTCGCCCTGATGAACGCCCTGTTCGTGCCGCGCGACGCCTGGGTGCTGACCGGGTCGCTGCGGGGCTGGGGCGACAGCGTCGTCGCACAGGCCGACGGTGTGGTGTTCCTGACCGTCGACGCGGACACCCGCATGGACCGGCTGCTGCGCCGTGAGGCCGTCCGGTACGGCGACACCATCGCTCGCGGCGGCACCCGCGAGGCGGCCCACCACGACTTCATGGACTGGGCACGGGGCTACGAGGACGCCGAGGGCCCGGGCCGCCGGGCCAAGGACGAGCGCTGGCTGGCGCAGCTCACCTGCCCGGTGCTGCGGCTCGACAGCACCCAGCCGGTGGACCGGCTGGTCGCCGCGGTGACCGACTGGCTCGGCGGCGAGCTGGCCACGGGCGACCGCCGGCCATGACCGGCCCCGCACCCCTCACCGTCCGGCACGCCATGGAGCTCGTCCTGGCCGGTGCCGCCGAGGCCCTTGAGGGCCGCGGCCTCAACTCGTCCTACCGGGTCACCGCACACGGCCGGACGCTCTCGGTGAAAGTGCACTGTGCGGACCGCTCCTCCGCCACCGAGCTCCGGCGCATCCAGCGCGTGGACGCGGCGCTGAGCGGCACGGCCTGGTACCCGCCGGTGCTCGACATGGGGTTCCACGCGGCGGATCGCCCCCGGCTGGTGGTGATCCGGCCGTACGTGCCGGGCACCCCCTCGGACGATGCGCGCCAGCACCTGGACCAGGTCGTCGACGTCCTCGCGGAACTGGCGGCACGGGCAGACGGCGTGGAGGCCGGGGAAGACCTGGTCGGGGACTACGCCTCGCCGTGGGTGTCCGGCGCGGAGCGGGAGCGCGCGCTCGTGGACCCCCTCCTCACCGGCGCGTGGGAGAGTCTCGCGCGGGCCATGGACGACAACCTCGGCGCACTCCGGGACAGTGCGGTGCGGCTGACACGTCCGGACGTCCTGCTGATCCACCACGGCGACCTGCACGGCCGGAACCTGATCTCCGGCGGCTCCCGGCCGCTGACCGTGATCGACTGGGACGAGGCCGGTTTCTCCCGCCGGCCGGCCGACGCGGGCAAGGCGCTGTGGCTCTCCTGCCGCCTCGGCCGCGGTGACTTCGTACTGGACCCGCAGGCGCTCCGCCGCTTCCTTACGCAGCTGCATGCGCGGCTGCGTATGCCGTACGCGAGCGCCGGTGACCTGGCGCGGCTCGGGGCCCTGTGGTTCCTGCCGAGGCATGGCCATGTGAGGCTGCTCGGGCAGCGCGACGCGAGCCTGGGACCGTGGTACCTGGACTGGGTCTCGCGCTTCTGGGCGCGGTTCCGGCAGAACCTGGACCTGCTCACCGAGACGGCGGCGGAGCTCGGCACGGACGCGGACCGCGGCCGCTGACGGTCACGTCCGTACCGCGCCCCGAGAGCCGGTCACTTCCGCGCGGCGTCCGGGAACTCGTCCGCCAGCTTCGCCACGTCGGCTGCGCTGCCCACGGAGCAGCGCAGCACGGGCAGTTGTGTGAGGTGGTCCAGGAAGGCGTCGAGGGACGGGGGTGCGGCACGCCGTCGGGTGGGGACGTTCAGCCAGTCCTCGCTGTACAGGTTGTCGTCGAGGGAGAAGCAGTTCCTCCTGATCACCGCGGCGGTGTCGTCGGGCGTCGCGGGTTCGAGGCAGTAGCCCGCCGTGAGATCGACCCGGGGCAGGAGCACACCGGCGAGCGGGGCGTTCGGCACGACGCGCACGCCGAGATAGCGGCTGACCTCCTGCGAACTCAGCTTCAGCTTCTCCTCGCCCTGGAAGCGGTCCCAGTCCGATTCCGGCGGCGGGAAGCCGGCCCGCACGGACCAGGAGCCGAAGTCGGTGACGCCCATGACGTCGAGTGACCCCTTGTTGATGGCGAGCGGCAGCGGGCAGGCCGTCACCTCGTAGCCGTGCGTCCGCCGGTCCAGATGCATACGGTCGTTGCCCATCCAGCCGGAGGAGGGCAGCAGCCGGGCCAGCGCGATGGCCGTGGTGGACTTGCCGGCCCCGGAGTCCCCGATCACCAGATAGGCGCCGCCGTCGTGGACGAACGCCGAGGAGTGCAGGATCAGGGAGCCCTCGGCCTTGGCGATCCGGGTGGCCACATCGCGGATGATCCGGGTCAGCCACCGGTCGCCCAGAGACGACCGGGGACGTACGAGGGTGATGCGCCGCTCGGTACGTATCAGGGCGGCCACCTCGTCGGAGTTCACGTCCTGGAGCGTGAAGACGGTGCCGGTGCCGGCGTCGAAACACGGCAGCCGGTAGTGCCGGGTGAGTTCGTACTCGCCCGGCGTGGCGGTGGCGGCGACCTCATGCAGCAGATCGTGGATCTCGGTGGGGTCGCGGGTCAGATCGACCACGGTGAGGTCGGGTTCGGGCTCGTGGGAGGGCTCGGTCACGCCCAGCATCCCGGGCGGAAAGAAGGTCTCCGACACCAGCCCGTCGGCCTCGGCGGAGGTGGTGACGATCCTCAACGGCTGGTCGCGGACCAGCAGATACCGGGTGGTGGCGCCGGCCGGGTCACCGGCGGCAAGTTCGCTCACACGCATGAAGGCTCCCAAAAGAACGGTCCGGCCGGCCGGAACACCAGCAGAGCGGCGGAACTGTGGTCAGAACAGAGGGCAGGGCCGGGCGGTACCGCGGCGGAACACCGTCCAGGTGCGGAACCCGATCTCGCTGAGCACCTTGACCACTTCCGGGTACTGGTCACAGACGCGTTCGGGAACGTGCGCGTCGGAGGCGAAGGTGATCGGGACCTGGAAGTGGTGGGCGCGTTCGAGGAGGTCGAATTCGGGATACCAGCCGCCGCACCTCTTGGTGTCACCCGAGGTGTTGATCTCCATCACGGCACCGGAGTCCCGGATCGCGCGCAGCATCTCGTCGGCCGCGGCGGGCGCAGGGACGGCACGCAGCTCAGGGAAGTTTCCCTTCAGCGCGTCCACATGCCCCATCACATGGAAGAGCCCGGACCGGGCGCATGCGGCCACCGTCCGGAAATACCGTGCCTTGACGGCGGCGACCTCGTCGTCCTCGACGGTCTCCCAGCGGGTGACGTCGAAGATGTCCCGGCCCTCGAACATATGGACCGAGCCGATGACGTAGTCCAGCGGAAAGCCGCTCAGCGCCTTTGTGTACGGGTCCATGCGGCCGCTGAAGAAGTCGGCCTCGGTGGAGACCAGGATCTCGATGCTGTGCGCGAACTCCTCCTTCAGCGCCAGGGCTTCGGCGATGTAGGAGGGGAACTCCGACTTGGGCATCGCCACCCGCGGCAGCGCATGGTCCTCCTCGGCCGCGAACATCGGGGTGTGGTCGGAGAGCCCCAGGACCTTGACGCCCTTGTCCAGCGCCGCCGTGACATAGTCCCGCAGTGAGCCGGTGGCGTGCCCGCAGCGGTTGTGGTGCGTATGCAGATCGATCACGTCGTCACACCGCCAAGTATCCGCCGTCTACCGGGAGATCGGCACCCGTGATGAAACTGGCCTCGGACGACAGCAGGAACGCGATCGGCGCCGCGACCTCGGCCGGGTCCGCGAACCGCTTCAGCAGGAACTTGCCGCCGTGTTCCGGTGCGGCCTCGGCCGCCGCCCGGTCGAGGCCGAGCGCCTCACGGTGGTACCGCTCGTTGTTGGCGTTCCACACGGTCCCAGGGCTCACCGAGTTGACCCGGATGCCCCGCGGGGCCAGCTCCTCGGCGGTGCACCGGGTGAAGCCGAGCACGGCGGCCTTGCTGGTGTTGTACGTCAGATAGCCGCTCTGGGCGATATGCGCCGAGATGGAGGCCATGTTCACGATCGCGGCGTCGGCGTCGCGCGCCGGCAGCCCGGCCACGAACTCCCGGGTGACCAGGGAGAGTCCGACGATGGTGGGGTCGAACGCGGCGTGCCAGTCCTCCGGGGTCGCCTCCAGGCCCTTGAAGACGAAGCCCGCGGCGAGATTCACCAGCAGGGTCGGCCTCGGCCAGTCGGCGGGCAGGCCCGTGAAGGCCGCCGCCACCGCCTCCGGGTCCGTCACGTCGCCCTCGGCCAGCCGCACCTCATGGCCCCGCGCCCGCCATGCGTCCACCGCGGCCCGGCCGTGCTCGGCGCTCTTGTCGTAGATCAGGACGCGGCAGCCCTCGGCGCACAGCCGGTCGGCGACCGCGGCACCGATCCCCTGGGCACCGCCGGTCACCACCGCGGTCCGCCCGGCGAGCCCGCGCGCGAGACCGGTCATGTTCCCCACCCCTTTCCCATGGCGCACCAGTGCCGTACACGAGCGAGGACCGCGTCACGGTGCAGGTTCTCGGTGGCCCCGTGCGGGGCCACGGTCTCTCCGGAGTCCTCGGTGAGGTTGCGGTCGGCGGCCAGCGCCGCCACCGCCGCCGGGGACTCCCCGCGTGCGGCCAGCGACCGGCCGAACGCGGTGCTCTCGATGCCCCGTCCGTCGAGGGCGGCGAAGTACCGCCAGACCTGGAACATCCCCTCCAGGTGGCCCGCCGACAGATGGACGGCGTTGCGGCCCTCGGAGAGGGCGATCCCGTGCTCACGCGCCAGGTTGCCCAGGGCGCCGCGCAGCGACGCCGGGGCCGCTTCGGCCGGGTGGAGTGCCCCCAGGAGCTCGCCGCGCAGTTCGTCGATCTCGCGGTGGCTGTGGCATTCGAGGAGGCCGACCAGGGCCCCGGGACGGGTGTAGCCCGCGGTCAGGGCCGGCAGGAAGCCGTTCAGCACCACGGCCGGGCAGCCGTTCAGCTCGGTCACCGAGGCGTACGAGCCGGAGCCCAGCTTGTGGATGCCCGCCGCCCGGCAACGCTCCTCCAGGGCCGTGGGGGAGAGGTCCGCCTCGCGCGTCATCGCCTCGTACGGCCCGAGGACGTCGTCGGTCCGCGAGCCGGCCATGAGCGCCCCGAGTTCCCGCCGGGCACCGGAGGACAGCGCCTCGGCCCCGTCCATGGCGACCCGGTGCAGCCGCGGATAGTGCAGCAGCAGATACCCGCGCCCGCCGAAGTCCCCGGCCGGCAGCACGGCGCCGCGCAGGACGGTCACGTCCCCCTGGCCGAGCACCCGTACCGTCTCCGCCAGTGCGTCGGCCGCGTGGACGGCCGTCATGACCTCGGGCTTGACCAGGACCACGACGTGACTGCCGGTCTGCGGCGCCGGTGCCCGCGGGGGCCCGGTGTCCGAGCGCCGGCCGGTGGCCCGCGTCCCGGTCACGAGGGCCCGCGCCTCCTCACCGGTCACCACAGGGTGATGCCCTTCTCGATCAGCTCGACCGTCAGGTCTCCCGAGCCCGCGACCGCGGTCTCCACGAGGGCCTTGAGAGCCGGCTCGTCCGCGGTGGGGGAGGTCACGACGACCTCGTCCGGGCGCTCCAGCGGCGCCTCCTTGGAGGTGAAGATGTGCACCTGCGCCGGTCCGCCGAACTCCTCGTGCACCTGCCGGGCGAGCCGCATGGCCAGAACGTTGTAGATCTTGCCGGTGTGGTCCAGCGGGTTCTTGCCCGCGGGCGCCTCGATGCTCATCGGCCGCATGGGGGTGATGAGTCCGTTGACCCGGTTCCCCCGGCCGACGACGCCCACATCGCCGGTGTCCGCGACGGAGCCGAGCGCGGTGAGGTAGGGGCGGCCGTTGCGGTCCGTGGCGTTCATCAGCATCCGGAAGTCCCCGATGCCCAGCGAGCCGACGAACTCCTCCAGCTCCTTCTGGATCACCGCCTTGCGCGCCAGGTAGTGGTCCATCGACTCGATGCGGGCCGCGAGGAAGGGCATGTTGACGACCAGGCTGAACGCGTCCTGCCGTCTGCTGCCGAACACCTTGACGTCCCAGCCGGTGTCCTTGTGCCGCTGTTTGAAGGCGGCACCGTTGATGAGGTTCTCCAGCCCCAGCACCACGTTCTCCAGGCGGGACAGCGGCGCGTAGCCGTGCAGCAGATTGGTGTCGTTGGAGACCAGTCCGCCGGACCGCAGCGGGACCAGGTCCCCCGCCGATGCGGGCTGGTACCGCGAGCGGCCGCGGCCCGATCCCTGGTGGTCCACCACGCCCAGTTCGACGACCAGGTGGCGGGCGGCGTCGAAACCGGTGGTGACCTCCGCCAGTACATCGGCGGCGGCACGGAACATGAGCTCCTGCACGGGGATTTCGACGCTGCCGACCCGGAAGGCCGCCTTACCGAAGACCTTCACCCGGTACGGCGAGGTCAGCTCGCCCCGCCCGTAGTCGGTGTCCGCCCCGCCGCCGTACAGCGTCACCTTGTCGAACCAGTGGTGGGCGACGCCACCGAACTCGCGGAGGCAGTGCAGGGAGTAGGAGCGGGACATGCGCTCCGCCATGGCGTCGCACATGGTGTCCGGGTGTCCCACCCCCTTGCGCTCGACCAGCTCGTAGGGCAGGTCCTCGACCGATCGGGAGTCCCGTTGTATCGACAGCATTGACCGTCTCTCTCTTCGGTGACCGGCGGATGTCAGGAGGCGAAGTCCACGAACGCGGTCCTCGCCTCGGATTCGGGCAGACCGCGCGGGGGGCTCTTGAAGAGCAGCGGGGAGGGGGCGTCCACCCGGCCGGACAGGCCGCGGTCGGCGGCGGTCTTCGCGGCGCGTACGGCATTGGCGATGACACCGGCGGCGTTCGGGCTGTCCTCCACGGTGAGTTTGATGTCGATCTGCACCTCGGAGCCGAGCACGGACCTCGCCGTGAGATTGGCGAAGCACACCTTCGTGTCGGCGAGGTGCCCGATGTAGCCGGTGGGGCCTGCCACCCCGTCGACGTCCGTCATGCCGGCCGCGCGCAGCGCATTGGCCTTCGAGGTGAACTTCGAGGCCGAGCGGCCGGCGTCCGCCAGGTTCAGGAAGTCGGTGTTGCCGCCGACGTTGAGCTGGTAGGTGCTCGCCAGCTCCAGACCGCGGCTGAGCAGCAGTTCGATCAGGGCGGTGTGCAGACAGGTGGCACCGAGGTGGCTGCGCAGATCGTCCCCGAGGAGAACGACCCCCGCGTCGGCGAACCGGCGGCTGAGGCTGTCGTCCCGGGCCAGCTCCTCGGGGGTGCAGTTCACGACAGCCGTCCCGGCGGCGAGGGCGGCGTCCGCGAACATCCGGATGGCCTGGCCGGCGCCCGTGGGCAGCGCGATGACCAGGACGTCCACGTCGTGTTCGACGAGGGCCTTGGCGACGTGCTCCTGGGTGGCGTCCTCAGCGGCGGCGGCCGGCTTCACGACGGCGCCGAGCGGTCCCGCGAGGCCGTCGAGGACCGGCGCCGGCAGGACCGGGGCGTCCCTGTCGTCGCCCAGCCCGGTGAAGGCGGTCGCGGAGATGGCGGGAGCGGTGAAGGCTTCGGCCAACGGACGTCCGACCTTCGCCGCGTCCACGTCGAACGCCGCGACGACCCGCACATCCGCGAGCCGGTAGCCACCCACCGTGTGGCACATCAGGCCCGGGAGCCGGGTGGCGGGGTCCGCCTGGGCCAGGGCGACGAACTGGGTGAAGCTCCATGCGCAGTTTCCGGCGCCGGCGAGCGCAACACGTACGGGTTTCATGACAGGTTGTTCCTTTCCACGCTGAACACCAACTCCAACTCGGCTGCTCCGGCCGCGCTTTGGGGCCCGTCCGGGCAGGGAGGAAGAATGTGCGCCGACGGCTTCCGCGGCGCGGGGCCGCGCCCTGCGCGGCACGTCAGGCCGTCCACGGCCGCGGAACCCGGCGGGCGGAGGCCGCATGGCTGTCGGCCCAGCGCCGGATGGAGCGGAACAGCACCTGCGCGGTGTCCGCGACCCGGCCGGTGACCTCGAACGGCTCGGTGACCGACAGATAGCTCTGGTAGGCGCGGAAGGCGGTGACCCGCAGCAGCTGGGCCCGGTCCAGGTACTCCTCGGCGAACGGCAGGTAGAAGCGGTTCCACTGCTCGGGCGTCACATAGGGAAGGCGCTCCAGAGCGGGCACACCGTGCTCGGCGCGCCAGGAGTTGAGGGCGTCCAGGACGGTGTCGAACGCCTCCTCCACCCGCTGGGCCCGGTCACCGCGTCCCAGGACCGACAGCCGTCGGCCCGCCGGTGGGCCGACGGCGATCAGCCTCGCCACATGGTCGGCCACGTCGTCGGTGCTGACCATGTCGAGCAGCGCCTCCTTCTCCGCCACCAGAGCGGGGACGGCGCCGCTGCACAGCGAGGAGGGCAGCCAGAAGAAGCCGCTGTAGCGGTCCAGGGCGCCGTCCGCCCTGGTCCCCATCACGATGGGGAACCGCACGATGTCGGCGCTGTCCCGCTCGGCGTGCACCAGACGTTCGGCCGCGGCCTTGGACCACTCGTAGGAGTTGCGGTAGGCGTCCCCGGAGTGCGAGGCGATGTCGCCCTCCAGGCCCGTGACGTAGGAGGACGACAGATGAACGAGGTGGGTCTCGGGGCCGATCAGGGACAGCACGGCGCGCAGCGGGGCGACGTTCGCCTCCTCGGCCTGCTCGGCGGGCAGGTTCCAGCGGGTGTCGGCGGCGCAGTGCACCAGCGCGCTCCACGGGCCGCGCAGCTCGGGAGGCGGTTCCTGCTGTCCGGCCCGCCAGGCGTACTGCCGCGGACCCGCTCCGCCGCGGCGGCTCACGCCGTAGACCCGGTGGCCGGCCGCGTCCAGCGCGCGCAGCACCGCGCTGCCCACCGCGCCGGTGGCGCCGGTCACCAGGATGCGGGTCGGCGCGGTCACGAGACTGCCGTGATCCGCCGCTCGATGGCGCGCAGCATCTGCTCGGAGTTCTCCCGCAGCGCCCTGGTGGCGACCGGGTTGAGCATGTCGGCCAGCAGCGGGATGCCGATCTCGAAGTCGACCGAGAAGGTGACCACCGAGGTCCCGTCCCCGCCGTCCGTCACCCGCCAGTAGCCGTTGAACTCGTCGAGGTCGCCGGAGACCTGGGTGAACGACATGACGCGGTTCTCCTCGTCGAGTTCGTCCTCTTCCACCCACTCCAGGACGGACCCCTTCAGCAGCACCGACCACTCGCTGGTACGGGTGCCGGTCTCCGTCTCCCCGAGAACGGACACCGACTCGACGTTCTCCATGTAGGCGGCGTAGTCCTCCAGCCGGGTGACGGCCCGCCAGGCGTCGGCCGCCGGGGCATGTATCGGGAGATTGACCTCGACATGGGGCATGGCTGTGTGTCTCCTTAAGCGCGCAGGGTGGGCCGGGCGGCTCAGCCGGCCGGGTCGAAGCTGATCTCACGCCCCGTGCAGAAGGCGCCGACCGCTTCGTCGCAGGTCAGCAGCGACGGCGGATGGTGGTGGACGGCGAGCGAGTCGACCAGGAGGCCGGCGGCCTGCTGCCCGCGCCCGTAGAGGCGGCTGCCGATGACCGGGGTGACGGCGGCCAGCACCCGGTCCCGGGTGTCGCTGAGCGAGGCGCGCAGCCCCACCGCCGCGGCCAGCGCGGCCTGCCCGCCGATCGCCTCCGACTCGACGTCCGCGCCGAGTTGGCGACACGCGCCGCCGAGCGTCAGCAGCTCCCGGGTGGCGCGGCCGAGCAGGGCGGTCCTCGGCCCGAACGTGCCGGCACCGGTCACCTGGCGGTACGCCACGTCCAGCAGCCCGCTGAGGACACCGTGGTACGTGGCGCTCAGCAGCACCGCGAACCACGCCATACCGGAGACGACGTTGTCGTCGATGACGTCGGCGGGGCCGCGGTGGATGACGAGCCGGTCGTCCAGCTCCACATCGCGCAGGACCAGCCGGGCCGTGTCGGAATCCGTCATGCCGAGGGAGGGCCATTCCCCCTCGACCGTGAGGCCCGGGGAGGAACGCGGGCACAGCGCGAGGATCGTCTCATCGGTCCCGGTGACGCGGGCCGTCAGGCACACCAGGGTGGCCGTGGTGGCGAGCGAGCAGGGGTACTTCACGCCCGTCACCCGGTAGCCCTTGGCGGTCGGGACGGCCTCGGAGCGGCTGCTCATGAAGTTGGGACTGCCACCCGGTTCGGCGAACGCGGACGCGACCAGCGCGCCGGACCCGGCGATCCCTTCCAGCAGCATCCAGCTGGTGTCCCGGTGCCGTTTCCAGTAGTCGGCCATCAGCCCCACCGTGAAGGCATGCATGTTCAGCGCGACGGCCGCCGAGGGGTCGGCCATGCCCAACGCGCGCTGGGCGGCGGCCACTTCGACGAGTCCCGCGCCCGCGCCGCCGAACTCCTGCGGGATCGGCAGTGCCGCGTAACCGCTGGTGGCGAGCGTGCGGATGCGCTCGGCGCCGGTGGCGTCCGCGCGGGCCGGCGCGGGCCGCCACGCCGTGCTCCAGCCGGCGTCGAGCAGGGCACGGTGCGGGGCCTCGCCGTCGTCGCGGTGCCCGGCTCCGTCCTTGGCTGCCGTGGTCATGCCTCTCCCTTCGGGGGCCCGTGCACGACGGATCCCGCGGCGTCGGGGAAGGCGGCCGAGGGTGGGAGAAACTGCATGTATCGGCTCCTTCCGTACGGTGCGGGACGGGTGACGACGCAGGGGTGAAGACAGCGGAATGGGTGCCCGAACGGAATCAGCGGGCGGTAACGGGAAAACCCTAGGCAGAGCGGGCGGCCGAAATCAGCGGCCGTTTCTTTGTGCGGAACGCCGGTTCGCACCGGGTGCCGGCGGTCGGCGCGGAACCGCCGGTTCTCACCGTTCCAACAGGGCGCGGAGGCCGGTCAGATCGGGAGCGCCGGGATCCACGCGTACGGTGTCCCAGCCGAGTGCGGCGGCCGGCGCGAGGTCGAGCTCCTCGGAGTCGCCGACCATCACCCGCCGCTCGAAATCGCCCTCGCCGATCAGCCGGAACGCGCGGGGGTCGGGCTTCTTCGGCCCGCCGTCCGCGGTGAACAGCGTCCGGTCGTACACCTCGGGCACCTCCAACCGGTGCAGCAGCCTCCGCATCAGGTTGCCCGGCAGATAGCAGTTGGACAGCAGCCGGACGGTGTGGCCGGCGGCGGCGGTCCGGCGCATGGCGTCCGCCGTCGGCGCGCACAGCGTGTACCGGTCGTGGTCCGCGCAGCCGAGCGCATGCCACAGCGCCCTCTCCAGGTCGGCCCGCTCCCGTGGCTCTCCCCGCTCCCGCAGGGCGGTGTCCAGCAGGCCCATGGTCGGCGGCTGGAGCATGGACCGGTCCGCCATCGCCGCGAACACGGCGTTGAAGACCGTGTGCACGACCTCGCCCGCGCACCGCCGGTCCAGCGCCAGTACCTCGGCGAGGCATCGGGTGAACTCCTCGGGGCCCGGCAGGGGCCGGGACATGACGAGGGTGTCGAAGCAGTCGAAAACCACGACGGCGGGCATGGCAGTCCTTTCCGAGGTCGCACGGCCGATGTCGTACGACCGCTGCTGTGGCGCGTCGCCGGACGGGCACCGGCGCACGGCGCGGAGACCGGCCGCTTCAGGACCAGGAGAGCTTGCGGTGGCCGGTACGGAAGAAGGCCAGGGTCACGGCGGTGAGACCCGCCGCGAAGGCGCACAGCACACCGGCCGGAAGCAGGACCGCGCCCACGCCGCCGCCGTCGAGGATGACGGTGGAGAAGCCGCGCATCGCCCAATAGCTGGGCACCCCCGGCGCGAGCGGGCGGGCCCAGTCCGGCAGTGCGGACTGCGGGGTGAGCGCGCCGCCGAGCCCGGCGAACAGCAGCGCCAAGAGATTGGCGAGGACGCTGAGTTGGGAGATCGTGCGGCACAGCGCCACCAGCGCCATACCGACCATGACCACGCACAACGCGAGCGGCACGCCTACCACGGCCAGCGCCAGGTACGAGCCGGTCACCCGCAGCCCGAACAGCAGCCCGCCCGCGGCGAAGACCACGGCGAGCTGGACCACCGCGACCCCCAGCGGCACCACCAGCCGGCCGGCCACCAGCTCGAACGGCCGCGCGGGTCCGGCCCGCAGCCGGTCCCAGGTGTTCCAGCCGTGCTCCCGGAACATCGCGAAGCCCACCATGTTCACGAGGAAGAACAGAAACATCACCGCCATGCCGGGCACGCCCTGTTCGGCCCCGTTGGCACCGTGTACGTCGTCGGCCCGCAGCGCCGCACGGAACAGCGGCTGCATAAAGCCCATGATGAGCAGCGGCATGACCGTACGGACGATCAGCGGCGCGGGATCGCGCACCAGGAGCCGGCCGTCCTGCCTGACCAGGGCCGCGATCCGGCCCAGTGAACCGTCACCCATGGTGTCCCGCCCCGATGGTCCGGTCCCCGTCCGCGTACGACCGTCCGGTCAGGCCCAGGAAGACGCTCTCCAGACTGGGCTGCACCACCCGCAGGTTGACCAGCTGCCGCGCCGACTCGCCCAGATACGACAGCACTTCGGGCGCCGCCAGATGCGGCTGCTCGACGCGGACGCGCAGCATCGTGGCTTTGCGGGTCACCGGCCACGGCAGGTGCAGCGCGGGCGGACTGCCGGAGAAGGTCAGCTCCACGGCGCTGTCCCCGTGGCTGTGCACCAGCTCCCGGAGTGTGCCCCGGGCGATCATGCGGCCGTGGTCCAGCACGGCCACACTCGCGTCGAGCGCTTCGATCTCGGCCAGGTAGTGCGTGGAGTAGCAGACGGCCGTACCGGCGGCCGCCAGCTCCCGGACGAATGCGATCAGCCGGGCCCGGGTCTGCACGTCCACGCCCGCGGTGGGCTCGTCGAGCAGGAGCAGCTTCGGGCGGTGCAGCAGGGCCATCGCGGTGTGCACACGCCGTTGTTCGCCCCCGGAGAGCCGGGAGACACGGCGGTCGAGCAGGTCGGTAAGCCCGAGCGGTGCGGCGACGTCCTCGGTCCGCCGCCGGACCTCCCGGCCGCGCAGCCCGGCCAGCTCCGCGAAGAACCTCAGGTTCTGCCGCACCGTCAGCGGCGGATAGACGCCCAATTCCTGGGGCGCCAGGCCGAGTTCGCGGCGGGCCCGGCGCGGCTCGCGGACGCAGGAGACGCCCCGTACCTCGATCTCCCCGGCGTCCGGCCGTAACAGCCCCGCCACCAGGGACATCAGGGTCGTCTTGCCCGCACCGTTGTGTCCGAGCAGACCCACGATCTCGCCCTCGGCGATGTCGAGGGCGACATCGTCCAGAGCCGTCGTGGCGCCGTACCGCTTGCTGACGTTGCGCAGGGTCAGTGCCGGTACCCGGTCACCGCCGGCGCCCTGCGGCCCCGGATCAGTCGGCACGGCGCGTCCAGGCGTCCGGCAGCAGATCGGGCAGACCCACGCGCTTCAGCAGCGGCTGCCAGGTGCGGGCCAGCTTGAAGCCCTTCATCAGGCCGCTCCCGGACCGCACATCGGGCAGCGGTTCGCCGTAACCCAGCAGTGCCTCGGTGTCCCGCAGATGACCGCGGAGCCTGTCCAGCCATGCCTCGCCACGCTCCTCACCCACGGCCTCCCGGCCCTCCGCGGCGAGGAGCAGCCCGGCCTCGACCTCCTCGGCCGGGACTCCGGCGTAGGGATCGAAGCCCGCCTCGTCGCGCCCGTAGCTCAGTTCGCCCTCGGTACGCAGCCCGCGTACGGACAGGGACAACTGCACCAGGTCGTAGGCCATGAGCACGGCGACCTCGGTCTGTCCCGCGCCGACGGCACCCTCGATGTCCTCCAGACGCGCCCGGCAGCCGAGCAGAAGCCGGGCCGCGCCATGGGCGCGGAAGGTGAGCAGCCGCCGCAGGTCGGCTGGGGGCGCGCCGGCCGGCGCCGGGACCCTCCCCGGCGCCGCTTCGGTGGTCGCGGGCGTGCTGCGGCGCGTCACGCGGGCACCTCCGGGTCAGGGTGTGCAACACCGAGCCACACCATGTTGTGAACGAACAGGGGCAGGAGGTCGTCCGGGGGAGAGGTTCCGGCCGGGCCCGACCAGAGGACCGCATCGCTGTCCTCGGGCGGCAGATCCCGCCGCAGGACCTCGAAGGCGCGCAGCTGCCAGCGGTCCACGACCGTACGGTCGTCGAGCACCGTCGTCCCGATGCCGGTGGACCAGCGCAGTACCGCGTGCAGCGGCGCGGCCTCACCCATCAGGCGCTCGACGGCGGCGAGACAGTGCGGGACCCGCTCACGGGGCGCGAGCGGGGGCGTCAGAGCCTCGCGGAGCAGGGCCAGGCCCTCGGTGTCCCCGAGCACCTTGAGCTTCTCGCCCACCCACTTCGCGGCGAAGTACAGCTCCCCGGCCGCCGCGGCCCGCGCATTGAGCGCGGCGACCACGGCCTCCCGGGCACGGACCGCCGCTGCCATGGGCCTGGCACCGAGCAGCCAGCGGGCTGCCTGCGCGAGCCGGTGTGCCTCCACCGTCCACCACTGCTCCACCACCTCCGCCAGCCACGGGCGGCGCAGCTCGGCGTGCCACGCGTCCCACGGCGGCGATGCGACCAGCGGCAGCCCGAGCGCCAGCCGGTTCGCGGTGTTGAGGGCACGCCGCCGGTGGTTCCAGGCGTCCTCGGTGACCGTGCCGAACCGGGGCCAGGGCGCGGCGGTCAGCTCGGCCGTGCTGTCCCGGACGGCGCTCGCCCGGCGGATGTTGACGTCGATCAGCGTGCCGTGTTCGTGGGACTGGATGGGGAACCGGGTGAGCCGGTCGTTCTCCACGAGGACGAGCAGGTCGAGATCGCTGCGGTGGTTGCCGAAACCGGCGAGCACCGATCCGGCGGCGACCGCGAGCGCCGGTGTGCCCACGCCCTGGTCGGCCTCCTTGCGCACGGCGTCCCGGTCCATGCCGCGCTGCGCCAGGAACGTGTCGAGACGCTTTTCCAGGGTGCCGGAATCCGGGAACGCAACGGCATGTGCTGACGTGGTCTCCATGCGGTCGGTGCACCTTTCGGATGCGGACGGCGACGGGCGGCGGGCCCACCCCGGGCCGGGTCACCGGTGGTCTCCGGGGACACGGTGGTCGCGCTGCCCTGCGCAGCCTCTCAACCGCCGCGGGCCCGGAACAACGAACCGTTCCGGCAGCCGGAACGCGGCTTCTCACCGGCGCGGAAGGGGGCTACAACGTTGACCGAAGGGTTGCGACTCCCCTCGCCGTCCGTCGGATCCGCGGCCAGGGGCAGATCTGCCGGACGAGGAGAGGACGGTCCGATGACCGTGACCGCCAGGCACGGGACCGCCCGGAGTGCACTCGACGCCACCCGCCGACACCTCTCGCCCCAACTGGCCCTCGTCTACGGCATGAACGGCTCGGGCGCGATCGAGATGAGCGGCGAGGGCGCCCGACTGCGGCTCTCCGACGGCCGCAGCGCGCTCGACTTCGGAAGCTACGCGGTGACCCTGCTCGGACAGCGCCACCCCGCCGTCCTCGCCGCGGTACGCCGTGAGCTCGACCTGATGCCGGTGTCGACCCGGGTCCTGGGCAACCGTACGACCGCCGATCTCGCGGCGAAGCTGGTGGCCTGGGCCGACCCGGAGCGGCTGACGAAGGTGTGGCTGGGGCTGAACGGCTGCGACGCCGTCGAGGCGGCGCTCAAGCTGGCACGCCTGGCCACCGGCCGCACCCGCGTCCTCGCCGTCGAGGGCGCCTACCACGGCAAGTCCCTCGGCGCCCTCGCGGCGACCTGGAACCCGCGCTACCGCCGCTCGCTCGAACCGCTGCTCGCCGGCGTGACCCACCTCGCGGCGGACACGTCCGCGCTCCCCGGCGCTTTCGCGGACGGTGAGGTGGCCGCCGTCCTCGTCGAGCCCGTCCAGGGAGAGGGCGGCGTACGACCGCTGGAGACCGGGTTCCTGCGGGCCCTCGCGGACGCCGCGCATGAGCACGGCGCCTTCCTGATAGCCGATGAGGTCCAGAGCGGACTGCGCAGATGCGGGACCCGGCTGGTGAGTACCGACGCCGGGGTACGGCCCGACGCCGTACTGCTCGGCAAGGCCCTCGGCGGCGGTGTACAGCCGCTGTCCGCCGTGGTGGCCACGCCGGAGCTGTACGCGCCGCTGACCGCCGACCCGTTCGTGCACACCACGACGTTCTCCGGGCATCCGCTGGGCGCGGCGGCCGGCGTCGCGACGCTCACGGCAGTGGAGCAACTTGCCCCGCGCGGCGAACGGTTGGCGCAGCAGTTCGCCGCCGGCCTGGCCGGTCTCGCGCGGCGCCACCCCACCCTGATCACGGAGGTACGCGGCCGGGGCCTGCTGTGGGGCGTGGAGTTCGCCACTCCCGCCGTGGCCGGAGACATCTTGCTGGAACTCGGCCGCAAGGGCCTCGTGGTCTCCCCGTGCCTGGGGCAGCCGGAGGTGCTCCGGCTGCTTCCGCCGCTGGTCGCCACCGACGAGGAGGCCGAGGAGGCGCTGGCCCTCCTGGACGCCGTCTGCGTCGCGGTGCCCGACGAATTCCGCCCTCCGGCCCCCTCAACGCCCTGAGCCGGGCCTCACCCCCGGGCCGGAACCCTGACCCGGGACCGACCGCAGGACCGAACGCACCGAGGAGCGACGCCATGCCGAACACCGAAACGCACGGCCAGCGCGGCGTCCAGTACCGCTACCACCGGGAGCTCTTCCCCGCGCTGCACGACTGGGAGCGCACCGAGCGGTCCATCGTCGAGTTCACCGGCGAGGAGGGTCCGGCCGGCCTGCTCGGCCTCGACCAGATGGGCCACTTCGGACCCCAGGGCTGCGACCTGGTCGCCGAGGCCGTCGTCGCAGGGTGCGACGGTGCGCACGGCGGTGCCACGGTGGAACTGTGCGAGCTCGGCAGCGGTTTCGGCGGTGCGCTGCGGTACACGGTGGACCGGCTCACCGCGCGCGGAGTCACCGTACGGCGCGCCTACGGCGTCGATCTCGTCGCCGAGCACTGCGCGGTCAGCCGCCGCATCAGCAGCGCTCAGGGACGCGAGGGAATGACGGAGATCTGCGCCTCCGCCACCGCGGTGCCCCTCCAGGACGCCTCGCTCGACGTCATGGTGGTGACGGGCTCCATGCCGCACTTCCCCGCACCCGGCGAGGTCCTGCGGGAAGCCGGGCGGCTGCTGCGTCCCGGCGGACTGCTGGTCGTCACCGAGGAGGTGAGCCTGACGCCCGGCGACCGGGCGCCGTCCGCCGCCTTCCGCGCGACCCACCCGGGCGAGGTCTTCTTCACCACCCCCCTCGCCGACCGCCTGCGCCAGCTCGACCACGCCGGCTTCGTCGACGTGGAACGGCGCGATCTGACGGAGTGGGCCGTGGCGCTGCTCGCCGAACGGCTCAAGGTGGTACGGATCTTCCGCGGCAGCGTTGCCGGGATCTACGGGTCCGCCTCGGCGGACCGCATCCGGGACACCCTCATGGCGGCCCGCGAGGAGTACCTGGCGGGCCGGTTGCTGCCCACGCTGTTCACTGCGCGGCGGGGCTGACATGGCACCGCGTCAGCCGCCCGGGCGTCCGGAACCGCCCCGTCGGCTGCCCGGTGGGTCCCGGGCCATGACCGCGGGCGGCGGCTCACCGAGGATCACCGGAGGGGCACCAGTTCGGGGTTGCGCTGGAGGGCACGTGAGACGGCGGCGCACGCGGCCCGCAGATGCGAGGCCGCCCCGACCACCGGTAACCGGCCCTGCGGACCCGCGACGGCCAACGCTCCCACCGCCGTGCTCGACGCCGTCAGCACGGGCGCCGCGATACCGACGGCGCCGGTCGCGCCGCGAACGGCCACGAACCCCTGGTGCTGCACCCGGTCCACCTCCCCGTCGGCCGCCAGCGCAACCCGCGAGGGGAGGGCCGCGCTCCCGCCGAACGCATGGAAGATCCTGGTCGCGGCCTGGGCCGAGGCCCAGGTCTCCTCCTCGGCGCCGAGCGCAGTGCCCGCCCCGTACACCCGGCGTACCGCGTCCACCAGCGCCGCGTCGGGACCGAAGGCGTCGGAAATGAAAATGAAGGCACTTCCGCGCGTGAGGTGATGCAGCTGTTCCACGTATGGGAAAGCCACGTCCCTGAGCTTGCGCTGTAGGGGAACTCGCGCGCCGAGCATGAAAAGGGTGACACCGAGTCTCAGCCCGCTCTCCCCCCGCTCCAGCATGCCTTCCTTGACGAGTTCGGCGATGATCCGGTGAGCGGTTGCTTTGGGCATGTCGGCTCTGCGCGCTATTTCGGAGAGCGGGAGTTCCGGCTCGCCTGGCCGAAAGCAACGCAGAATGCTCAGGCCGCGCGCGAGCATGGAACGGGAGTGTTTCTGAACGGACAAAGGTACCTCCTCCGAGGCGTCTGGGGGAGCAGTGAAGAGCATGCAACGGCACCCTCAGGCAGACCTCTGCGTTTATGGGCATCGCCCCGGTGACGTGCTGAGACGGAGCACGGCAGCCCTTGCGGCCTCAGGAGCAGGTACTGCGCAGGACACTGGAAAGCGGTATGTGGCCATTCGGCGGAACGCTTTGTCACTTCGCCGATTCCCCCGTTCACTACCGGCGTGGTCAGCGCCGGACAGTCAGACAGAAAACCGGCGTCGTCAGAGCCCGGAGGCCGGCAACTGTACAGAAAGAAAACTGTAGCAGCGCGGGCATTGCCCAAAAGGGCTTATGCGAGCGATCTGGTCAATCCGCACACGGTTATTGACAGGAGTTCAGGACGGCGGGACCGCCGTCGCTGCAAGAATATGCAGGGCAGAGCGCCCATCCCCGGAACGAGGAGCCGTCAGCGGCAGACCAAGCGTGGAAAACCGGTCAATTTCCAGGACGTGACCGCGGCCTGGCGCAAAGGTGTCCGCAGAGTGGCCGCCCGCAGGCCCTCTCCGCGCCCGTCCGTCAGCGACGCACGGTACCCCGCCGTGCCGGCGTCACCGCCACGGCGGGGTACCGCTCTTCCGCTGCCGTGCGCCGCTCGGCGCGGTCGGTTACGGGACCCGCCGCCGGGCGCTACCGGCTCTCGCGGGTCACCGCCTCCTTGACCCGCTCCGCCTGCGCCTCGATGTGCCGCTGGACGGAGGGGCTGCTCGTCCTGCCGCGGAACACCTCGACCATCTCGTCCATCGTCCGCCTGGCCCGCTCGGGGTCGCCGGCCCTGGCCTCCATGCGGGCACGGCGTCTCATCACCCAGCCCAGCGTGATGTTGTCCACGCCCCGCTCCTCCAGCGAGGCGCGCACGACCGAGTCCAGTTGGCCGATGCTCTCCTGGGGATTGGCGGCCTTCGTGCTCAGGGTCTTGTCCGGGCTGAGGTATTTGAAGTCCCGGGCCGCGTTGGCGCCCTTGACCAGGCGCGGATAGACGGCGAGCGGGTGGTCGCCGTACCGGTCGAGCATCTCGTCAAGAGACGCGTTCCCGGAGCTCAGTGCCTCGCTGTGCGAGCCGAGCAGATAGAAGAGCATGCCCTGCTCGTCGCCCATCATCAGCTCGGCCACATCCTCGTCCTCGTCGGTACGGGGCGAGCGGACCGTCACCTGGTGGACCGGGGAGAGCACCCGGGAGCCGTCCGACGCGATGTACTGCGCGCGCAGCTTGTACCGGCCGGGCTGCTGGAAGTAGTGGCCGTCGCTGCCGTACCCGATGTAGCAGCTCTCGTAGATCGCCGGCCGCTCGGCATCCAGGAGGATCTCGGCGCCTCCGTCCAGACACCGCTTCAGCGGCGGCCGGTACATTCTGATCTCGCCGGAAGGGCCGCAGATGGCGACGGTGACAAAACCGTCCTTGGGATCCAGCCGCCCGTGAGTGGTGCGTCCGCGCTGGTCGGTGGTGGACAGCTTGAGTTCGACCACGACCGGCTGTCCGAAGCGGAAGGCGCGGTCGGAGCGCAGCTCCAGGGCGAGGCCGGAGTTGTCGACCACGGGATCGGCGAAGATGCCCCTGTCGACCTCCGCAGCGCCCGCACCGAACGGCCTCCCGCCCATGACCACGTCACGGTGGAAGCCGTGCCTGAGGTGGATGAGTTCATTCTCCGTGAACTGGAACGGGAACGCGGCCCAGTAGGCGGCGGGGCCGCCGGGGGCGGGCGGCGGGGGCTGGAACCGGTCCACGTAGTTCATCCACGACAGGTCGCCCAAACCGCCGTTGGGGCCCAGGGGCTGTGGCGGATCGGCGAGGTCCTTGTCGAACGAGTGCAGCAGATTGAAGGCATGGCCCAGCTCATGGACGTACGTACGCAGCTGCGCCCGCTGGCTGGCCGGGTCGGAACCCTTGATCTTGTCGTGGAAGACCGCGCAGCCTTGCCTCTGGAACGCTCCGCCGGCATCGAACATGATCCCTCGGACGTCGTCCCTCATGTACGAGGTGGCCACCAGCAGCCACACCTGCCACAGCGGAGCATTCCGCCAGAGGCTGAAGTGGTTGACCATCGCATTGTGCAGCTCGGCGTCGTCCCACCTGGCGTTCGATCCGGCGGCGGAGGTGTCGACGACATTGGGAATCCCGGCCATCTGCATCTCGATGCCGGCCTCCTCATACGCCTTCGGCACCGTCAGCGTGCGCGCGGGGCTCGCCGGGGGTTGCGGCAGAGAACCGGTGTCGTACGCGAGGAAGGGAACCGTCCCGGCGACGGAATCCTGCTCAAGGAGGACGCTGCGGAAGTGCGGGGACACGAACGAGCACACGAACGTCGCGGTCGCGCCGGCGGCCGCGGCACCTGCCGAAAACTGCACGGTCGCCATCCCCGGCCGTGGCGGGAGCCCGGTCGCACGCGGAATGGTCACCCGCACATGGCGTGAGGCCACGGGAAAGCTGAACCTCCCCTGCCCTTCCAGCTTCACCACTCCGGGCTCCGTGGTGATGGTCGGCGCCTCGACGACGAAGGATCCGACGAAATTGGTGGTGGCTCCGCTGCTCTGGAAGAAGTCGCCGCTCACCCGCATGGTCGGCCGGAAGCCGTCCACATCCACCCGCAGCTCCAGCTGGTGCCCCGCATCGGTACTGCGATAGCGGCCGCGCACCAGCCGGGGTACGGGCGCTGCCGCATCCCTGAGCGCGGTGTGTGCCTCCAGCTGCGCCACCTGCGCCTGAAGCTGGACCGTTTGCTCCGGCCCCTGGGGCCGTGTGGATGCCGCTTCCGTCAGCTGTTCCACCTCGGACGGTCTGATCAGGTCCTCGACCTCGTACACCTGCGGCGGCTGACTCTGTCCATCGAGCGACGTGGGGTCGGTTATGACTGCCATACGGTTCGTGCTCCTCTACTCGGGCACCAAAGTCCGTCAGATCGGCCTGGTACTCACAGCCGAGCACGCCGCCGGGGAAGCGTCATGCCGAGCGCCCCTGTCCGGGTGGCGTCTTCACACGGTGTGGCACACCGCGTGATCAGTCATGCCAGCACCCTCTGCGCCCCCGCACCGACCCGATGGCAATGTCCCTTGCCATTTCAGCAAGGAGCGGGAAGAGGTGGGGTCGGGGTCGGACACAAGCGCCCGGGGCATCCAGACAGGACGGCATGTGCGAATGGGGCGGAAGTACCGCCCGTTGTGACGTGGCATCCAAGGCCGCGCTGTCGAGTGCTCGGCACGCGAACGGCCAACGCGGGCCGACTGCCGAGCGGTGACGAGCAGGGACCG
This sequence comes from Streptomyces sp. NPDC034111, assembly GCF_055575375.1. Classification (NCBI taxonomy): domain Bacteria; kingdom Bacillati; phylum Actinomycetota; class Actinomycetes; order Kitasatosporales; family Streptomycetaceae; genus Streptomyces; species Streptomyces sp. NPDC034111. Next base: position 86,849 of record NZ_JBVIST010000025.1, read on the forward strand.
TTGATGGCCCCACCGATGACTCGCCAGAAGCCCTCAAGCGTCCTGATCTGGGTGCCGTCGAGCACAAGCACGGCGTCCACCCCGAGGGGCGGCCCGCGCCTGCGAGCCGCCCCCTTGGACGGAGCCTTCAGTCCGCGGTGAGGGGTCGGGCCGCCTCGACGAGGACCTTCCTTCCATCCTGACCGGTCATCACGACCCGGGGCAGCCAGGGCCCCTCATGGTCGTAAGCATGGGTGACGGCCGCCTCGCTCGTCTCCTGCTGCGTACCGTCGCCGAAGTACCAGTGGTAGTGGTATCCGCCGGCGGGCGGCTTTCCGTGCACCGTCACCGACATGGGCACCTCACTGCCGACGTGCGCGTCCTTCGGGACGTTCAGCTGCGCGCTGGGCCCCTGCCGGGGGAGGTGGAACCACTTCCGAACACTCGGGTTGAGGAGAAACGCGTCGGCGTACTGGCGGGCGCCCTCGATGTCGGGGTGGCCGACGGCCGCGCTCAGACACTGTGCAGGAGTCGCGCTCAGCTCGGGGCAGGCCCGGGTGCGCAGCGGGAACGCCGGGTCGGTCACCGGAGTGTTCCAGACCTTGGAGTCACGGGTGAGTACGGCGTTGTCCACGGTGAACAGTCCGTCGGCCGCAACCGCGTACGGGCCGTCCTTGGACGCCTTGTTGGCGGCGGCCGCCGCCTGATGGTAGGCGGCATTGGCCAGTTGTGTGTACTGCTCGTAGCGCTCGGACACGCTGCCGAGGGCGCCCTTGCAGAAGGCCAGCCGCGCCCCGGCGACCCCCGGGGTCGAACAGCGCTTCACCGGGATCGGAGAACTGCTGCGGCTCAACGCGTAGTAGAAGTCGGCCACGATCACCTTCGGCCGCCCCGGCAGGGAATGGGCCTTCTTGATCGCCGCCTGCATCCCGCGTCCGCCGTATCCGACCTTCGCGCCGCTGAAGTAGGGCACGTCCTTGGCCGGGTTCTCCGGAGCCGCGCCGATGCCGGAGCACTCACGCTTCACCGCCTCGGGCAGGTTCTTCGAGCCGGGGGTGATGCCGACGCCGATGCCGAAGAAGGGATCGAGGTCGTTGATGCATCCGTTGATCACGACCAGATCGAGACCGTAGCCGCCCGTCCGCGCCTGCGCGCCCGCCTTTTCCAATTGGCAGAACACATCCGGCATTTGCTGGGTGACCTCGCCGAACTCCATCTCCCCGTCGCCGTCCGGGTCCTGCTTCTCCGTCGTGTCCAGACAGGCCGCGTCATGGCTGCCGGCGGGCAGCTCGGGCGCGTCGAGCACCGCGCCGGAGATCGAATAGTCCATGTGCTGGAAGCCCCGGCCGGTCTCACGGCCGAGCAACTGCCCCGTCAGATAAGGGAACTTCTGGTCGTGGTCCAGGCCCTGCCCCCAGACCACGGAGTCACCGACGGACGCCACCCGCACCGGGTCGCACCCCCGGCGTGCCGTGTCCCGCCAGACCTTGCCATAGCGGCCGGGCGTATGGCCGCCGGACGAGGCGGCGATACGGGCGTCGATCTGTAGGGCGGTCTCGGCCGCGGGCACCCGGTCGAAGGGGATGCTGAACTCCGCCGTGCCGACATGGGCGGCCATGTCGAGGCGTCCGCCGGCCAACTGCTTCTCGCCGGCGCGCACACGCCACTCCACGGTGGCTCCGGCCTTCGCGGCGGCGGGGTCGTAGACCTGCACCCGGCCGCGTACGGGTCCCTTGCACACCGGATTCGGCGTCAGGTCCACGTCGAGGACGAGGGGGAACGCCGATCCCGGCAAGGCGATGGTCTGCGCCGCGGCCGGGGTCCCGCCAAGGAGCTGGCCGAGGAGCACGGCGGCTGTACCGACCGCCGCGAACCGCCTCGCCGCGAACGCACGACGCACCACCCCCGGCCCGTTCGGAACGGAACCCGCGCCGGTGCCCGCCCGCCTTGGCACGACCCACCGCGACCACGCTAATCTCACGCCAACACCCCTGTTTTCGCTGTCATTTCGGTCCGTGCGGAGCCAACTGCATCCCGCACCGGTAGGGATGATGGCAGGCAGGAGACCGGCATGGACTGCGAGCGGGGTCCCATACTGAGTGAAACTGATCACTTACCCGCAGTTACGTGCCAAAGTGCTAGGCAGTAAGGGGTCACAGATCGAGCGGCCGGCGGCTGCGGCGGGCTTGCTGATAGCGGAGCCAGCGGCCGCCGCGGGCTTGCTGATAGCGGGCATTGCGACGTGCCGAGGAAGACGGCTCGCTTTCAGCCACTGCTGGAGCTCAGTCACCTCCGGGCCGCCCTCAGGGGGCCATGGGTGGACCGCTGCCCTTCAGCGAGGCAGGCTTTACACATGCGGTCGCGGTTCCGCTCATCGCTTCGGCCTGGAGTGGCTGGTCATAGCCGGATCCTCTTCAGACTCGCGCAGTGCGTTCCCTTCGCGATCATCCTGGTCGGACTGGGCATCGAACTCTCGCCCGCGCACTTTCTGTATACGGGCCCACTGCTCACCGCGATGCCGGCGCTGGCCGCGCTGACGATGGGCCCCAAGGGCACGCTCTCGGCCGCGGCTGGTGCGCTGGCCGTCAGTCTCACCACCACCACCATTCACGATGCGTGGGGTGGCATGCAGGGCTACAGCAACCTCCTGGGGCTTCTCGTGGTCTCGGTGGCGAGCGTCACGACCAGTAACGCTATGCGCAGGAGGCGGCAGACCGAGCTCGATCAGGTCCGCAGGATCGCGGTGGCCGCACAGGAGGTCCTGCTGCCGCCCGTACCCGCCCGGCTGGGGCCCGTACTGGCGGCCGGCATGTACCTCGCCGCCGAGGCCGGGGCGCAGATCGGCGGAGATCTGTACGAGGCCGTACAGACGCGGTACGGGGTCCGGATGATCGTGGGGGATGTCCGGGGCAAGGGGCTGCCCGCCGTACGTGCCGCTGCCGCCGTACTGGGTGCCTTCCGGGAGTCCGTGCACTACGACGACGATCCTGCGGAAGTCATGAACCACTGCGCCTCCGCCCTCCAGCGCCAGCGCGCCATGCCCGGCATTGACCAGGAAGTCCAGATGGAAGGCTTCGTCACTGCGCTCGTGGCCCAGCTGTCAGCGGACAAACATGAAGTCCAGCTGGTCAACCGCGGCCACCCACCCCCGCTGGTGCTGCACCACGGCAAGGCCCATGCCCTCATGCCCACCACCCCGCTGCCGCCCCTCGGGCTGGAAGATCTCATCACCGGGCCCACTCCGGAGGCGGAGAGCTATCCGTTCGCCCCTGGCGACCGCCTGCTGCTGCACACCGACGGCGTCATCGAGGCCCGGAACCGCGACAACGACTTCTTCGACCTTCCCCAGGCCATGGAGGCCGTGAACGCCGCTACCCCCCAGGAGTTCCTGGAGCAACTGCACCCGGCATTGCTCCAGCACTCCCAGGGCCACCTGGCGGATGACGCCGCCATGCTCCTTGTCGAACGGCTTGACGAGGAAGACGGCACGTTTTTGCGCCGGAGGGAGGGGGAGCCACGTGGGCAACAGGGTTGAGGGGCCGGCCCTACCGGGGTGACGTGCGACGCGGTGCTACGAACGCAAGCCCGAGCACCTCCTCGCGTTCGTCGACCACTTCGAGGGCCGTTCCCCGCCACGGCCGGGTCGTACTACGGGAACGCGTAGCCGAGCGCGGACTCCCTGGTGTGGCCCTCGCAGTTGGCCGCGCTGGAGACGAAGTGGTCTCCGTTGGAGGGGACGTAGCAGCGGTAGAGGGGTACGGAGCCGGTCACCTGGGTGGTGTGGAGGTAGCCGACGGGGCCCATGGGGAACTGGCCTTCGCAGCCGGGGTCGCGGGTCAGCAGTGTGTGCCCGGATACCTTGCACTCGTAGAGCATGACCGTGTCGGGAGCCTGGTGGCGCAGCAGCTTCCAGTTCTGCTCGCCGGTGAATCCGGGCGGGAGCAGCCGGGAGGAGGCGATGTGTCCCCGGTCGGGGTTGTAGCCGCGGCGCAGGAGGGTGTAGGGCAGGTGCTCGAAGCCGCAGGAGAGCTGGGGTGAGGGCAGATCGTTGCGGTTGGCCAGGGCCCAGGTGGACCACGCGGGTTTGGCCGAGCCGTCCTGCCTCCGGAGGCCGAGCTTGAGGCCGCCCTCGGCGGGGTGGTCCTGCATCCGGTGGTAGATGTAGCTCTCGATGTCCGGTGTGCCGAGCACATTGCGGAAGGAGTCGCACACGGCTGCGGCTTGCTGTGACTCGCTGGACCGGTCTCCGGAGTTGATGCCGCTCTCGGTGAGCTGGATCGTCCAGGCGGAGGGCGTGTTCGGGAATTGCTGGCGCAGCCAGCCCACCACTATGCCGATGTTGCCGTAGGTGACCTTGGGGAAGTCGTCGGCGGAGAAGGCAGAGGTGAACAGGTCCGGGGCGTAGGGGTGGTAGGCGACGCGCCATTGGCGCGATCCCGTCCGGGCGGCCAGGCCCTTGAGCACGGTCATGCCGGACAGCATCGCGTCCTGGTCGGAGGGACGGTCGTATGCCGTACCGAAGTGGTGGTCCAGTGAGGTCAGTACCTTGGCGGTGGGCTGCTGGGCGGTGATGCGGTCGTAGGCGGCGTTGTAGTTCGCCGCGATCTGATCGAGCCATTGCGCGGTGTCGCAGGGCTTGCCCCGGCCGCAGCCGATGTTGAACCACGTGTTGGTGTTGACCTCGTTGTTGATCACGAAGTCGGCGATCCGGCCGTGCCCGTGGAGTCCGTCGTAACGCTGGGCCAGCATTCCGGCGAACCGTCCGAAGTCGGCGGGGTCGTTGGGTACGCAGAACAACTCATAGCCGGGTGCGGGCTCGCAGGGCCGGCCCTGGCGGGCCCAGCCGGGCGTGCCGTAGACGATGGCGGTGACCACCAGGCCCCGGTCGGTCCACTCCTTGATGGCCGAGTCCACTTCGGGCCGGAGGGTGAAGCAGCGACCGTCGAACGTCTGCTCACCGGCAGCGCACGGGGCCGCCTTGGCGCTCGGCTGCCAGTCCGCCCAGACGAGGTTCATGGACACGCCGCCGGCGTTGTTGCCGGCCAGCTCGTCCTTGCTGGACCAGAAGTCCGGCTGGATGCCCTTGATGCGGTAGTCGGATCGCGTCGGGTACGGCGGCGGAGCCGTCTCAGCGCCGGCAGTGGGCTGGAGCGCCTCGGGAAGGACAAGGGCGAACATGAGCAACATGAGGGCGGTGAGATACCGAGCCGGCCTGGCCATGACTCTCCTGATGCGCTTGGCGTGATGGTGAATCGGCCCGCGCCCGCAGCTCACCGGGCCCGTCCCCCTCAGCGAGAGAGTCCCTGGAGGGGGCAGTGGAGGGGGGCGGTCCTACGGTTGTCTGCCTGCTCTTTGCGGGCGCTGCTCGGGGCGACCTTGCCGCCCTCCGGGGAGGACGGCGCTGGGGGCGCTGCGCAGCGGAACGGCGTTCAGCGCACGAAGTCGATCTCCGGGTAATGGCGCGAGGGACCCTCGAGCAGGCTCCTGTCCCTGTGGCGCAGATGCTTGTCGAAGAAGGCTGCGACGTAGGTGCGCTGGACCTCGATGGAGCGATTGGGGTCGATCGTGCCGAGCGCCTGCTGCATTACTTCCGGGGTTATCCCGAATGCGCCCGGCGCCTGGGGGAACAGGACCTGGTTGTCGACGAAGGAGTTGTGCCCGGAGCCGCGCAGCTTCAGGTCGAGCCGCTCTCCGTGCAGGTGTTCCCAGAGCCGCCGCCAGCTCCCGTCGGTGTTGCGGTTGTGGTGCTCGGAACTGAACAGCATGTAGGGGCGGTCGAGCCGCTTGTATTCCGACGAGCCGAAGAGCTGGCCGTCCAGGTTCACGCCGGCGTCGATCCTGGAGTCCGCGTGCATGGCAGCGGCCACCGATCCTCCGCCGAGGGAAGCGCCGAACATCCCGACGCGCTTCGTGCTCACGGCCTGGGTCAGCCCGTGGGGGAGCTGCTTGTGTTCCACATCCGGGTTGTGGCCGCGGGCGATCTCGGCCAGCTGGTCGATGACGAAGTGGGCGTCCGCCGCCCGGACGTCGATCAAGTCGCGCGATTTGGTGCCTGGCGGCAGCATGCTCACCTCATGTCGCCCGCCGGGGAACACCACATCGCCGGTGTCGTGGGTGTGGTCGATGGTGACGACCAAGTAGCCGCGGCTGGCCAGGTCCTGAACCAGTGCCGTGCCCGTCGCACGGTTCCCACGCCCGCCGGGCGAGTACAGCAGCACCGGCAGCTTGCCGGCTTTGCTGTCAACGGGGGCGCCGGTGTGCCCGGCAGTGGTGGGCAGGGTAACCCCGCCCGGCAGCACCTGCTGGCTGTTGGGGAGAAGTGCGGCGGGGTAGCGGGAGGTGTGTGTGGCCGGGTACCACAGCGAGACCATCAACTCGCGCTGCTGTCCGGGCACCCACGGATCCATGCGTTTCGAGTCGCGCAGGTGGAGATCGACCGTTCCGACGCGATGGCGCCCGGTCGGGGCGGGGAGAGTCAGCTGGCCCGGGGCCGGCGCCACCTTCAAGGACGCCGCCCGGCGCGGGTGTTGCGCCGCGTCGTCCAAGCCCACCGCTTGGCCCGGGGCTTGCGCCGCGTCGTCCAAGGCCACCAACTGGCCCGGGGCTTGCCCCGCGTCGTCCAAGGCCGCCGCCGTGGTCGTGGGCGCACTGGCGGTCTTCTCGGCGGCGGTGGCCGGCGCGACCGCGGCACCCAGGGCGAGGGTCAGTAGTCCTGTGGTGCCGACGACCCGGGTGCGCAACCGGCTCTGCCGCCTTCTTGCGTGCTTCATGGGCAGCCCCCTCCATGGTGGCGATCGCGACGTGACCGGCGATCGGCTGGCGATCATCGTATAGGCAATTTGCCATGGTCGTGCCAACCACTCTGATTGGGCGGGGAGTTATGCCCATGGCGGTTGGCGAGATGGGCGCTGCTGACGCGCCCGGAAATGCATGGTGCCAGCTTCGCGCCCCGTCCGTTGCCTGCCTCTGTGACCGGCCATTTCCCTGGACGTATAGGTGCTGGGAACGGCCTGTCGGCGCTCGTGGAGCAGGCCACCGAGTTGAGCGGCGTCGGCTGCCGATACGGGACACGCGCAGGAGAAATACCCTGCTGCGGCCGGTGACAGTTGTCAACGCCTCGCAACTCGGCATCGTCGGGGAACCCGTCGCAGAAGCAAAGGCCCAAGCAGGCAAAGGGCCGACGTGAGCGGCTGTTCCGTTGCCTTGATGTGGCGGCTGACGGGGCACTGTCCCCGGTCAGAAGGCCTCCGCGGGAGGTGGCTGATTCACGCCATCGCCGGATGGTGGCCATCGGATCCAGAATTCGTCGGCGTTGCTCGCGTTTTCACTGAGCGTTTTCGTTACGCGTCAGTTCGTGATCGCTGAGCCTCGCCAACCGCCCCCTGTGGGTTTGCGGATTCCTTGAGAAGGGGCAGTTTCGGGGGCGGTCTTGAGGTCCCCCGCGACTGTGTGTGACGCGGCGAATGCGGACGGAAAGGTACGGTCAATCGCCCGGGTCCGGCAGTGGGTTGGGAATTGCGCCACGCCGGGGCTGGATCGGGGACGTTTAAGCGACCTCTCCCAAGGGGGAGTTGAGTGCAGTTCCTGCGAGCCGGTATACAGGGACCCAGCACGAACGAACTTGTGATTATCCTGTGCTCCCAGTATTCCTACTGGTCGAGTTGCCGCACGGCCATTCCCCACACATGCCGAGAGGACGCTGTCCTGCACGCTGTTGCCCGCGCGCCCCGTCCGCACCGCACCCGACGCCGCGCCGACATGCCTCTGCTCGGGGGCGTCCGTCCACCGATCGCCGCACTGCTCTGCGCCCTGCTGGCAGTTGCCGCGTTCACCGCACTCGGTCTCGGTACCGTTCACGAACAGGATGTCCCCCAGGCCATACGCGACGCGGAACGCCAGATCGCCGAGGATGCCGCCGACTCGGTCGGGACCTCCATCAGCGCACGCGTCACGGCAGTGCGCCGCGCCGCGGCGTCGGAGGCGCCCGCCGGCAGTAGCACTCCGGCGGCACTGCTGCGGTCCCTTCTCCCGTCCGGGCACCCTGCGGGGGGCGGTGCGCTGCTCGACCCGCGCACCGGCAGACCGCTGGCGGCCAGTGGTGAAACGATCCCGCTGACCGGGGTGGATGTGCCGGCGATGATGCGGCCCGGCACCGCGAAGATCGCACCCCGGCTGGTCCTTTCGGGCCGTGGCGAACCGCGGCTGTTGCTCTTCGCCCGGGTGGCCGCCCCCGCTCCGGGCGCCAAGCAGCAGGACGAGAACCACGATCAGGCAGGAGACCTGAAAGGGGATCAGGACGCCGAGGGGCGCGAGCTCCTGCTTGTCGTCTCGGAAAAGGTCGCTGCTCCAGCGGTGTACGGCGACGGGCGCACCGGTCAACTGGTGGACCGGAACGGAAAGGTGCTGGCCACCGCCGCCACCACCGGTAAGGATCTGGCGCCCCGTACCGACCACAGCGCTCTGCCCGCCGCCGCGGCGAACGCCGCGAACCCCGGTCCCCAGACCGGCGACGTCTCGGGCAGCGTGCTCGGTGACGGTCAGAAAGGGCTGCGCAGGGTCACGGGGTGGGCATCGGTCGCCGCGGCGGACGGCAAGGCCGACACCTCCGGCCTGGGGCTGACTGTCCTCACGGCCAGGGAGGTGCCGCCGGCGAAGGAGGAAGCCGACCACACGTGGTTCGCCCTCGTGGCCGCGGGTGGACTGATGGTCATCGCGGTGCTGGTCACCCTGGTGCTGTGGGGCTGCCTACAGCGACCGCTGCTGCGGCTGCACTTGTCCGCTGCCCGGCTGGCCAGGGGCGTCGGGGAAACACCCATCGACCGCGCGGAGTTGGCGCGGCCGGTGCCGGTGGTGGCGTTCGGTGAGCCCGGCAGGGCCGGCCGGGCGCTGGAGTCGATACGCCGCCAACTGCTCGGCGAGACAGTACCGGAGCCCGTGCGGCCGGTGCGCCGCCGCCCCGGTGCCCGGGCGCTGGTCCTCGTCTGCGCACTCGTGATCGCCGTGTGGGGGATGCCGCTGCTGTTCCTGCTCAACCGCGTACCGGCAGCCAAGGCCGTACCGCCGGCCGCCGTCGCCGACCAGCAGGCACGCACCGAGGCCGCCGCCGACCGGGTGCGGCGGTCCCTCGGCCGGAGCTCCACCGACCTCGCGGCGGCGGCGTCAGCCCTCTCCGGCGCGCCGCGCGAACGGGCGGCGCAGGTGCTGCGGCGCGAACAGGCCGACCACCCCACGTTCCGGTCGCTGTATGTGCTGGACCGCACCGGAGCCGTCGTGCTGCGGGTCGGCAAGCAGCCCCTGCGCACCCTCGCCCATGCGCCGACCGGCGACGGAATCGCCCAGGTCAACACGTCGGGCCCGATCCCCGCGATCGCCGCCTACGCCCAGATCCCGGCGGCCCGGAAGGCCGGGAACGCCAAGGACGCCGCCGCAAAGGTCGTCGTCGCCGAGATCGGCGTGAACGCGCTGAACTCTCTGGTCGAGCGGCAGGGGCTCGGCAGTGTGTGGCTGACCGACAACCGCCACAGGGTGCTCGCGGCGAGCGTCGGCTTCCAAGCCTTCCAGGCTCTTCCCCACCGGAGCCTCACCCGTCTGGCGGCCAGGACCGAGGCAGCACCTGGCGGCGCGGGCAGCCCGGCATCGGCTGTGGTGCACGCCGGGACGGCCCCGGGCGAGGGCCCGTCGGTCGCGGCCGCGGCGCCACTGGCACCGAAGGGGCCCATCGCCGGACTCGGCTGGCGGGTGGTCTCCGCCGAGCCTGCCGCAGCGCTCAAACTGGCGGTATATCAGCTGCAAGCACGCACCATGCTGGCCGGTCTGCTCGCCCTGTCCCTGGGCGTCGCATGCCTGAGCTGGCTGCACATCGTGGTGGTCAGGCCGCTGCGCGCCGTCACCGGATGCGCGGAGCGGCTGGCCGGCGGTGACCGTCGCACCGTGCTGTACCCGGTCCACCACGACGAGTGCGGCTCGGTCACCCGCAGTCTGGAACTGCTCCGGCAGGCGCTGGCGGAGCGGGACCGCGGCGGTGGGCGAGCTCATGTGGCCTCTGTCCCTGCCCCATCGTTCCAAAGCGGCGGCCCGCCGCAGCAGTGAAGGACCAACTGACGTGCTTTTTCTCTATGTTGTGCTGCTGTTGAGCTGTGCCGTGCTGCTGGTCGCCGGGGTGCTGGAGCAGCGGCGCCACTACGCCGCGCTGGCGCAGGTCCCCACTCGGGTGCTGGTCAACGGCATTCGCGGCAAGAGCTCGATCACGCGGCTGTGCGCGGGGGCGCTGCGCGGCGGTGGTCTGGTCACCGTGGCCAAGACCACCGGCACCGCTGCCCGGTTCATCCACCCGGATGCCACCGAGGAACCGGTGTACCGGAAGTTGGGCATCGCCAATGTCGTCGAGCAGATCGGCATCGTCCGGCGCGGGGCGGCCTACCGGCCGGACGCTCTGGTGATCGAGTGCATGGCGGTGCAGCCGGCGCTTCAGGAGATCAACCAGGAGAAGCTGATCCGTTCCACCATCGGCGTGCTGTGCAACGTCCGCGAGGATCATCTCGCCGAAATGGGGCCGACGCTGGACGATGTGGCCCGCTCGCTGTCCCGGTCGATGCCGGTCGGCGGGGTCTGTGTCACCGCCGAGCAGGAGCGGCTGCACATTCTCAAGGAGGAGGCGGACAAACGGAGGTGCCGCCTGATCTCGGTGGATCCGGAGTCGGTCACGGATGAGGAGCTGCGCGGGTTCAGTTGGTTCACCTTCAAGGAGAACGTCGCCATCGCGCTGGCAGTGGCCGAACTGCTCGGTGTGGACCGCGCCACCGCACTGCGCGGCATGTGGGAAGCGCCGCCGGACCCCGGCGTGCTCTCCGTCGAGCGCTACCGCACACCGGACGGCAAACGGCTGCGCTTCGCCAATGTCTTCGCCGCCAACGACCCCGAGTCGACGCTGATGAACGTCCGTCAGCTGGAGGAGCTCGGTGCGATCCGCCGCCCGCTGAACGTGGTCATCAACTGCCGCCCGGACCGGGTCGAACGCAACGGACAGATGGGAGCGATCGTCCCCGCCCTGGACCCGGAGACGGTCCTGCTCATCGGGCACCCGACCAAGAGCGCCCGCGACGGCATCCCGCAGGGCTGGTCGTCGGGCCGGGTGGTGGACCTGGGCGGCGACCGGCGCGACGCCCAGGAGCTGACCCGCGCCATCCTCGCCGAACTGGGCCCCGATTCCTCGCTGGTGGCCGTCGGCAATATCCACGGCCAGGGCGAGCTGTTCCTGGAGCACCTCGCCAAACTGCCCTCCGACGAGTCCGACGAGCCGCTTCCGGTCGCGCACCCGCCCGAGCCGGAGCCGTACAGCTGGGTGGCGTCGCTGAACCGCCCCGTGCCAGGACCGCATTTCCCCAGCCCCGCCTCCGTCCATGCCGACGCCCTGCACCAGCCGACAAGGAACTCGCTGTGATCCCCGTCAACGTCACTCCGCAGACCATCGCGCTGGGGATAGCCCTCGGACTGGTCTTCTCGCTGGTGTGCTATCTGACCACCAACCTCTCTCCCGGTGGCATGATCACCCCCGGCTGGCTGGCGCTGACCCTCGTCACCGATGTGGTCCGGGCCGCCATGGTGATCGGCGTCACCGCGCTCACCTTCCTCGCGACCAAGGTCCTTCAGCGCCATGTGATCCTTTACGGGAAGCGGCTGTTCGCCGCCGTGGTGCTGTCCGCGGTACTGCTCCAGACCACGGTGCTGCTCGCGCTCCAGCACGAGTTCCCCCTCCTTTACACCGCCCAGACCCTGGGCTTCATCGTGCCCGGCCTCATCGCGTATCAGTTGGTCCGCCAACCGTTGGCCGCCACCGTGATCTCCACCACGGCGGTGACCCTCGGCACATATGTGGTGCTCGTCGCCGGGTTGCTGCTGGGTGCGCTGCCCATCGGCTGATCCCGCCGTACCGCCCGCGTCCGCCGCGCCCTCCGCACGCCGAAGAGGCGAACCCCTGCCCGACGTCCCATGAGAGACCCCGCCATGGCCACGACCACCCTCACCCGGGACCCCGCCCACCGCCGTCGGCGCACCACCGGGTTCCGTCAACGCCTCATCGCCGGCTGGGAGGTGTCCGCCCTTCTGCTGATCCTGGCCACTGCCGCGGTGCTCTACGCCTGGGGCATCGACCGTGCCGGGGTACACCCGTACTACAGCGCGGCCGCGCGGTCGATGGCGGCGAACTGGCACGCCTTCTTCTTCGGCGGGCTCGACCCGAGCGGCTCGATCACCGTGGACAAGATCCCCGGTGCGCTGTGGCCGCAGGCCCTTTCCCTCAAGCTCTTCGGACCGTACAACTGGGCCGCGGTGGTGCCGCAGGTACTGGAGGGCGTACTCGCCGTCTGGGCGCTGCACCGGATCGTCCGTGCCTGGGCCGGCCCGGTGGCAGGGCTGCTCGCCGCGCTGGCACTCACCCTCACCCCGGTCACCGTCGTCCTCGACCGGCACACCATCCCCGACACCCTGCTCGTCCTGCTGCTGGTCCTCGCAGCGGGATCGTTCCAGAAGGCGGTCGCCACCGGGAGGCTGCTGCCGCTGCTCCTGTGCGGGACGTGGGTGGGACTGGCCTTCCAGGCCAAGATGCTCCAGGCGTGGCTCGTCCTGCCGGTCTTCGCCGCGGTGTACCAGATGGCAGCGCCCGGCTCCCGGTGGAACCGGGCCTGGCGGCTGCTGCTCGCCGGGGCCACCGCACTCCTCGTCTCCTGTACCTGGCTGCTGCTGGTGTGGGCGACCCCCGCAGCGAACCGTCCGTACATCGACGCGACCACCAACAACAACCCCTTCACCCTGGTCTTCGGCTACAACGGGCTGAGCCGCTTCGGCGACGACCCGAACGCGCTGGGCGCCGTCGCCGGCACCGCGGCCAGCCGCACCACCGACAACACCGGCTGGACCATGCTGGTCAACGAGAGCGTGGGCCCGCAGATCGCCTGGCTCCTGCCGTTCGCCGTACTGGCGCTGGCGCTGGGCGTGTGGTGGCGCACCGGACAGCCGCGCACCGACGGGCCGCGGGCGGGGTACCTCCTCTGGGGAGGCTGGCTGGCCGTGCACGTCCTGGTCTTCAGCAACTCCAACGGCAACCACGGCTACTACACCGCCGTACTGGCCCCGGCCCTCGCCGCGCTGACCGGTGGCGGAGTCGCCCTCTTCTGGGCCGAGTACAGCGCCGGCGGCCGGCGTAGAGCGGCGCTGCCCCTCGCCATCGGGCTCACGGCGCTGTGGGCGGTGGCAATCGAAGGCCGGCACAGCGAATTCGCGCCCTGGCTGCTGCCGATGGTGCTGATGCTCGGTCTGTGCGGGACCGTCGGCCTGTGCACCCGCGGACCACGCACCACGCAACGGGCGGTGCACAGCGCCCTGGCAGCCTCCCTCGCGTCCATACTGCTCGCCCCGGCGGTCTGGGCCGCCTCCTGCCTGGACCCGCAGTACGCCGGCTCACCGATGTCGCCGCTGGCCGGACCGGTGGGACCCGACTACCGCGACAGCCCCCACCACCGGCCCAAATTCCGGCGATACCCCCTGAGCACGCCGTCCGCGCGGGACGCCGCACTGCTGAAGTACCTTTCCGCGCACCGTTCCGGGGAGAAGTACCTGCTCGCCACCCAAGCCGCCTACGGTGCCGAGCCCCTGCTGCGCGCCACCTCCCAACCCATCATGGTCATGGGCGGCTTCACCGGCCTGACCCCCTATCCGGCCGCACCACAGCTCAGTGAGCTGGTCTCCACCCACCAACTGCGCTACGCCCTGCTGACCAAGCGCCGCTCGCCCACACCGGCATCGACCTGGGTGAAGAAAAACTGCACCCGCGTCGCCCCAAGCGCCTACGGCCGGACCGCGGACGGAAGCTTCACCCTCTACGACTGCGCGCGACGAGCCAACTGACCTGCCGGACGAGGGGAGTTCCGCGGCACATCCGCCGCACCGGCACACCACGGCTCCCGCACCACGCGCACACCCGTGGCCGGCCATGCGGTGGACGAATCAAGCCGCGGCGCAGACGGGCAGAGCGACGCGGAGACCGGCGCGGGCACGCCGGCCGTGCCGCTGGTGCCGGGTGTCGGTCCAGTCGGACAGCACGCTGACGATGCCCAGACCGCGGCCGCGTTCGTCCCACGGTCTGGTGGAGTGCGGGCAGGGCCTGGTTGGTTGGCCCGTGTCGAGGACGTCGATGCACACGTCCTGACCGGCCAGGGACAGATGCACCGTCATCTCGGACCTGCCGTGGCGGGCCGAGTTGCCGGCCAGCTCCCCGACGATGAGCTCGATGCGGTTCCGGTCTTCTTCGGCCACACCCCAGCGGTTCAGATGGGTCAGGACGAAGCGGCGTACGAGGCGCACCTGGCTCTCCTCGGCCGGCAGGGAGATCACGGCGTGCCGGCACGCCGGTTCAGGAAGGGGGAGCGGCCGCAGCGCCGATGCGCCGGCGGGAGCGCGCCCCGGGGACCTTGCGGGGAACGTAACGGAGGGACTGGCGTGTGCATGGTGCATGGGCGGGGTCCTTCTCCCGTCGCGGTGGCGTGGTGCTTCCTGATGCTGTCTTCCTTGGGTTGATGCCGGCTGCACGCTTCGTTGCGCGCGCCGGTCAGGGGACCCGGCCCGTACGGCACCTCATGACGGCGTACGGGCCGCGACGGCCAGCAGCCTTTCGGTGTCCTCGCGGCTGAGGAGCAGGGCCCGGCCGACCGCGGCCAGGGCCCGGTGCTCGCCGGGGGTGTACGGCCCGTCGGCCAGGGCGATGCGGGCGCCCCGCAGCAGGAGGCCCTGACCTCCGGCGCGGGCCAGGTAGGGGGCGAGCGGTTCGAGGGCTTCGTGGAGTTCGAGGGTGAGCGACGTGCTGCCGTCCTCGATGCCGTCCGTGTGCTCGCCGGGCAGCCACCCGGTGCCGGCGGACCGCGTTTCGAGGAGGACGGCCAACTGCTCCTCGGTGCAGTCGGCGAACCCGGCGCCGCGCACCGCGCCGGCCGCGGCCTCACGCACCGCTCGGTCCTCGGAGCCACCGGCAGCGAGGACGGCGAGGGCGACGGTGTGCACGGCATCGCGGAGCATCGCCGCAAGGCGGGTGCTGGTGGGGTGGTCCAGGACATCGGTCCCGAAACAGCTCCCGCAGGCGGCGCATTCGACGACGGGCCGCACGGTGCCGCGCCGGAAGGGGATGCCGAGGAGAGCGAACCGGTGGCGGCGGGTGCGCCGCAGGTAGCTGCGGTCGCCGCCGCAGCCGGGACAGAAGAACTCACCGTCGCCGACCGTGCGCCAGGTCGTGCGCACTCCCCATACAGGCCCCTTCATCGCCTCAGTCCTTCTGCACCAGCAGGTCCTGGACGCCGGCGCGGACCTCCTCGGTGTCGAGACCGCGGATCGTCAGCGTCGTACGGCGGCGCAGCACATCGTCGACGGTCTCCGCCCACTCGTGGTCCCGTGCGTGGACGACCTGCGCCCAGATCTCCGGGCCGTCGGGGTGGATGCGCTCGCCCAGGGCGCGGTCCTCGCTGACCAGGTGCGCGATGTCGAAGGCCAGCGCGCCGTAGTGGGTGGCCAGGTGGTGCGCGGTCAACGGGTCCATTTGCGCGGCCGGTTCCCGGCCCGCCAGCAGCCGGTGCGCGACCGCATGGGGATCGGCGAGCCCGGGCAGCGGTACCCGTCGTGTCAGCCGGGAGAGCGGCTTGCTGTCGCCGGCGAGCGAGTGGTGCAGCTGCGCCACTCTCCGCAGCACCGTACGGCCGATGTGGCGGTACGTCGTCCACTTGCCGCCCGCGACCGACAGCATGCCGCCACTGCCCTCGGTGACGACCGTTTCGCGCTTGGCCGACTCCACCCCGCCCGGCCCGCCGGGCAGCACCCGCAGACCCGCGAAGGCGTAGGTGATCAGATCGCGCGAGAGGTGTTCGTCGCGCACCGACAGTGCGGCCTCGTCCAGGATCTTCTGGATGTCGGCCTCGGTGGCGCGTACGTCCGCCGGGTCGCCCTCGTACTCCTCGTCGGTGGTGCCCAGCAGCAGCATGTCCTCCCAGGGGAGGGCGAAGGTGATGCGGTACTTGTCGATCGGGGTGGCCAGCGCGGCCTTCCACGGGGCCTTGCGCTTGAGGACGACATGGGCGCCCTTGGAGAGGCGGATGCTGGGGGCCGCCCCCTTGTCCTCCATGCGGCGCAGATGGTCCACCCACGGGCCGGTGGCGTTGACGACCAGGCGGGCGTCGACGCCGAACTCGGTGCCGTCCAGGCGGTCTTGGACGTCCGCGCCCGTCACCCGGCCCTGGGTGAAGCGCAGTCCCCTGACCTCGGCGTGGTTGAGGACGACCGCACCGGACCGGACGGCCGCGCGCACGGTCATCACGGCCACGCGTGCGTCGTTCATCTGGTGGTCGCCGTAGACCGCGACCGCCTTGAGGTGGTCGGTGCGCAGGCCGGGGTTGTCGGCCGCGGCCTTGGCGGGGGATATCACCCGCCCGACGCCGTCGCCGAAGGCCGACAGCATCGAGTACGCGAAGACGCCCGCGCCGAGCTTGGCCACGCCGTGCGGACCGCCCTTGTAGACCGGCAGGTAGAAGGTGAGCGGGCTGACCAGGTGGGGGGCCACGTCCTTGGCCAGCACCCGCCGCTCGTGGTGGTTCTCCGCGACCAACTTGATCGCCCCGGTCTGGAGGTAGCGCAGGCCGCCGTGGGCGAGTTTGGAGGAGGCGGAGGAGGTGGCGCCGGCGAAGTCACCGGCGTCCACCAGGGCCACCCGCAGCCCGGCCTGCGCGGCGTGCCAGGCGGTGGAGATGCCCAGGATGCCGCCACCGATCACCAGGAGGTCGTAGGTCGCCCGGGACAGTCGCTCACGGGTCTCGGCGCGGCCGGGGCCCGGATGCGCGCCCAGCGGCTGATTGCTCGACAGGGTGCTCATGACGTCCTCAGTTCTCCTCTTCGATCCAGCCCATGGTCCGCTCGACGGCCTTGAGCCAGAGTTTGTATTCGCGGTCACGGGTGGCGGTGTCCATCCGGGGGGTCCACTCGGAGGCGCGGCGCCAGTTGGCGCGCAGCTCGTCGGTGCTGCGCCAGAAGCCCACGGCCAGGCCGGCGGCGTAGGCGGCGCCGAGGCAGGTGGTCTCGGCAACCAGTGGGCGCACCACGGGCGCGTCCAGGGAATCCGAAATGGACTGCATCAGCAGGTTGTTGGAGGTCATTCCGCCGTCGACCTTCAGCGCGGTCAGGGCGACGCCGGAGTCCTTGTGCATCGCGTCGACGATCTCGCGGGTCTGCCAGGCGGTGGCTTCGAGCACGGCGCGGGCGAGATGCGCCTTGGTGACGTAGCGGGTCAGGCCCGTGATCATGCCGCGGGCGTCGGAGCGCCAGTACGGGGCGAACAGGCCGGAGAAGGCGGGGACGAAGTAGCAGCCACCGTTGTCCTGCACCGAGGTGGCCAGGGTCTCGATCTCCGCGGCGGTGCGGATCAGGCCCATCTGGTCGCGCATCCACTGGACCAGCGAGCCGGTGACCGCGATGGAGCCCTCCAGCGCGTAGACCGGCGTCTGCCGGCCGATCTGATAGCCGACGGTGGTCAGCAGTCCGCTGTGGGAGTTGACGGGCTGGTGGCCGGTGTTCATCAGCAGGAAGGTGCCGGTGCCGTACGTGGACTTGGCCTCGCCCTCGGAGAAGCAGGTCTGGCCGAACAGCGCCGCCTGCTGGTCGCCGAACGCGGAGGCGACCGGCACGCCGTACAGGACTCCGCCGGCGATGCCGTACACCTCGGAGGAGGAGCGGATCTCCGGCAGGACGGCGGCCGGGATCTCCATGGAGGCGAGGATGCGCTCGTCCCACTCCATGGTGTGCAGGTTCATCAGCAGGGTGCGCGAGGCGTTGGTGACATCGGTGACGTGGACACCGCCGGACGGACCGCCGGTGAGGTTCCAGATGACCCAGGAGTCCATGGTGCCGAAGAGGATGTCGCCGGCTTCGGCGCGCTCGCGCAGGCCCTCGACGTTGTCGAG
>NZ_JBVIST010000026.1:0-102045 GCF_055575375.1 Streptomyces sp. NPDC034111
GCCGGAACAGCACCCACAACTCGTCCGGCACCAACCGCTCAACCAGATCCGTCATGCACGGCTCAACGAGCGATTACACCATCAGAAACGGCGTCTAAGAGCTGTCCCGTAGATGATCTACGACATGCCCCGATAACCCGGACCTTCGTCGTTACCCGGCGAGGGTGAGGTTGTGCCTTCCGTGCTTGCCTCCCTCTCGCGAATGACACGCTCCTCTACCCAAAGGCAGAGCCGCTGCCCGAGACAGTCTTATGTCGCCGGGGGCGGCTTTCTGCTGGCCATGTGCCCGTCCGCCGGAATTCTGCCGCCTGCACTGCCACCTGCACTGCCACCTGCACCCGGCATATCGCCGGTAAAGGCGATACCTGAGGCGTAGGCCATCCGGTAGATGCGGCATTCGCTCTCCCTCGTGCTCGCCTCACTCTGAGTTGGCTGTGAGGTGCGCAGGGAAGTCACTCAAGGGGCCCCGTGCGTCAACTCGCCGACCCTTTCGGAAGTTACCGGGGAGTCCGGGGAACCCATAGTGAGCAGCGGCGCTCTCCTTTTGTGCCGAAGGGAGGAAATCCTCCTACCGCAATCTTCAGGCGAGTTCGGGAACAGGCTGACGCATCGGCCACCCGGCGCAAGGAAGGAAGAAGAGATGTCACACAACAGAACACACTCGGCCCGCACGTCCCGCCGCACGCCACCGACAGGGAGAGCCCGATGTGCGGCCCTCGTCGCCGTGACCGCGCTCCTCGCGACCCCGCTCGCCGGCGCTCCCGCCACGGCCTGGGCCGCCGACGGCGAGACCCCCAAGACCCCCTTCTACAAAAGCGACCAGGAGGTCATCGACTACATCAACACGTTCGCGCCCCTCAAGGACACCGCAGCCATCCAGGGCTACCCGGTCACCGGTCAGGACACCAAGGAGATCACGCTCGAACAGGTGAAGAAGACGGGCTATTCGCCCGAGCAGGCGGTCCAGGATGCCCAGAAGATGCTGGAGGGCTTCGGCTCCACCCCTGGTTACGAGAATTTCGGCACAGAGGAACGCACAAGCAGCAAGGAGGACAAGGATCCTGGCTGGCTGGGCAACTGGGATGCGAAGTCCATATGCGGCCAGCCCAGCGACGTGCTCGAGAAGCAAACCCGCAAGCTGACGTGTGGCTTTGTGGGAAAGGTCGACAAGAAATACCCCGTGATGCTGACCACGGACAGGGCCCCCGGCGGGACGCACCTCACCTACGTGACCGAGGCCAGCATCGGCACGGAAGAGAAAGAGGTAAAGGGCTGGAAGGTGGGTGGCAAGCTCACCATCAACGCCTCGCCGGACAGCAAAGGGGTAGCCCTCGAGGGCGGCGGCGAGTACAACCAGTCGACCGAAACCACGAAGAAGTGGACGGCCATGGCCCAGCAGCGCAGGGACTTCACCGTCCCGGAGGGAATGGCCGGTGGAACATTCCAAGCGCACGCGAACGCCGGGTGGTACACGGGCTACATCGTCCAAAAGGTCGACAACACCGATGGAAAGGCGGAAAAGATCGTCGCGATTCCCGCACGCGTGCTGATCCAGGCGCCGACGGACGACGTTCCCCTTACGTGGGTCGGGCGCGAGAGCTAAGGGCTCTCCCGTGACTGCTGGTCACGGGTGGGACGGTTTTGCCATGGCTGGTGTGATCACGGCGTCGGAGCCGTCCTGGACAGCCCGTTCACCGGGCCGAGCCCGCGGCAGTTCGGCAGGCTGATCACCGCCTTGCGCCGTGGGTGCGGGGACCCGGTCCGCCGGGGCCGGCCATGGAGCCTGCCCTTGGAGGACCGGGTCCTGTTGGTTGCCGCTCAGGGTGCGTTCCGGACGTGAATCCTGAGGCGGTGGCGCCACAGGAGGCAGCGGCTGCCTGACCTCGGGGCTACAGGCGGGGCTATCCTCCGCGAGATGCCTCTTCGCCAGTACACCTACTTCGCACTGTTCAGTGCCCTCGTCTCCGCGGAGGAGATGACGTCGCTGCTGAACCTCACGCCGGATGAAGTGACCGTTCGCGGAAGCCGACACACCGAGCCGGCCATCCCGGTCCATCACGCGTGGCGGATCGTCTGCCGAGACGCCGGCATGCGCGTCGACGACCAGATCGCCCAGGTCCTCAGCAGGCTCCAACCGCACACAGACCGCATTGCGGAAGTCGTCGACCGTCTGGCCGCCGACGGAGGCGGAGCCGTCCTGCAAATTGTGCGCTATTTCGACGACACCGCCCCCGACCAGTCGCAGACCACGGAGGCACCCAACCTCTTCGGCTGGCATGTGGACCGCAGCGTCCTGGCCTTCCTCGCCGCCACCGGCGCGGAGCTGGACGTCGACGAGTACGACATGACGCCCGGCGAGGACGACCAGTGACGCGCCGGACGGTGGAACGGCCGCCCCGACGGCAGCATGCCGGCCATTGCCTCATCTCCGGAGCACCAGGTATCCGGGATCCGGGACGCCCGGACCGTCGACGCCGCCGGCCGGTCACGTCACGGCGAGGAGTCCTTCGCGCAGCTTGGTGCAGATGCGGGTGAGCAGGCGGGACACGTGCATCTGGGAGAGGCCGAGTTCCTTGCCGATCTCGGCCTGGGTCATCTCTGCTCCGAAGCGCAGCTCGAGGAGGGTGCGTTCGCGGTCGTCGAGCTCGGCCAGGTGCGGCTTGAGGGCCTGGATGTCCTCGGCGAGGGCGAGGGCGGGGTCTTCGGTGCCGATGAGGTCGGCGACGAGGCCGGTCCGGTGCTGCTTTGTGCCGCCGGCCTGGATGGGCCGGTCGATGGAGTCGCTGTCGTAGCCGTTGCAGGCCACCAGCCCCTCGGCCACCTCGTCCTCCGTCATGTCGAGGTGGGCGGCGAGGTCTGCGGCGGACGGTTCGTGACTGCCCTGCCCCTCCAGTTCTTCCCGGGCCCGGGCGAGGTCGATACGGAGCTCCTGCAACCGCCTTGGCACACGCACCGACCAGGTGGTGTCGCGGAAGAACCGCTTGATCTCGCCCTGGATGTACGGGACGGCGAGCGTGGTGAACTCCACGTCACGGGAGGCGTCATAGCGGTCGATCGCCTTGATCAGGCCGATCGTGCCCACCTGGAGCACGTCCTCCATGGACTCCTTGCGACGGGAGAAGCGGCGGGCCACATAGCGCACCAGGGTCAGATTCATCTCGATGAGGGTGTTGCGCACGTACTGGTACTCACGCGTGCCCTCTTCCAGAGCCTCAAGTCGCAGGAGGAACAGCTTCGAGAGCTCCCGTGCGTCGTTGGGAGCGAGGTGGCGCGGGTCCGGGATCTGCGGCAGTACTGTCGGTGCCGGAACGGCACCGCACACCTTCGACGAGGTCTCCTGCGCCGTTCCTACCGTGAAGGTGCTGTTGCTCATGCTCTGGCTCCTTTCGGTTGTTGGGCCCCGTCATGTGCGCCCTACCCGCCACCGCCATGGGCATGTCCCGCCGACCGCGATCGCCCGTCAACCCAGCAGGCCGTTCCCCCGCGCACGGATCAGCGGGCCAACCGCGCATCACCGCTTGTCCGGCAGGAGGAAGGTGCGTCGTCCTCGGCGGTCAGTTCGCGGAACACGCGGGAGCGGGCTCGGCGGAGGAGGGTGTCGAGGTCGGGGTCGGCCAGGTCCCAGAGGCGTATGGTGCGGTCGCGGGACGCGGTGGCCAGGCGCGAGCCGTTCGGGTGCCAGGAGAGGCAGTTGGCCCAGTCGGCGTGGACGCCGAGCACGGCGATCTGGGTGGTGGTGGCGGTCCCAGAGGCGGACCGTACGGTCACGGGAGACGGAGGCGATGCGGGTGCCGTCGGGGGACCAGTCGATCTTCCAGGGGTGGTCCTGGTGGCCGTGGACGGTGGTGGTGAGGGTGTCGTCGTCGGCGTTCCAGTTCCTCCAACTGATCGACGACAAGCAAGGCCGGGCGATTCTCCGGCAGTTGCTCCATCCTCCGTCGCCAGGCGCCGACCGGGTCGACGCCCGGCGAGAAGGGCGCCGCGACCGCCCACCGGTTCCGCCGTCGAGCCAGCGCCGGCAGCAACCCGGCCCGCACCAGCGACGACTTACCGCTGCCTGACGGGCCGACGACCGTCACGAACCGCTGCGCCCGGCCCGGCACAGCGGGGTGCAGCCGGGCGACCAGCTCGGCGATCTCCCGGTCCCGGCCGAAGAAGACGGCCCTTCGTCCTCCGTGAAGGCTTCGAGCCCCGGGTAGGGCGGCTGTACGGAATCCCACACTTGGCGCACCGGCACCGGCCGGTCGAGGTGGTGCAGCAGGATCTGCCTGCCGACGAGGAGCAACAGGCGATGCCGATCAGCGGCACGGACCAGTCCCGCAACAGCCGTAGCGGAAGCGGCACTTGGCCCGCCTGGCCGGTCGCGTAGTTCGTCGCGATCCCCATCAGTGCCCCGACCAGCATGAGCAGGACATCGACTATGAGCTTGAGCGGCCGCCGTTCCGTGGTCAACAACTTCACCGCACTGGTTGCGGTCACTCTCGCGTAGAGGTGAGCGACTGGGCGAGGTCCTGCACCACCCGCAAGCCCTCGCCAGGAGAACGGCCAGGGCCGCTGACCGCGGACGGGCCTGCGAACTGGGCCGTCCGCCCGTCAGCCGTCGAGGACCGTCAGATCGAGCCGGGCGAGGCGCTCGGGGTCGGTGAGGATGTCGAGGGCGACGACCTTTCCGCCCCTGATCGTGAACGCCGCGACCGACATCGGCCGGCCCTGCGACATCGCCACGGCTCCCGCGGCTCCGTTGACGAGCGCGGGACGGGTGAACTCGGCGAGCCGGGCGAAGGTCATCGCGCCTTCGGCCACGGCCAGGGCGCCCCGTACCACGCTGCTCGGGCGCAGCGAGCCGCCGTCGGAGCGCACCACGACGTCCGGGTCGAGGACCGCGACGAGCGCCTCCAGGTCGCCGCCCCGCGCCGCGGTGAGGAAGGTGGTGACCACGTCGCGCTGGGCGGCCAGATCCGCGTCGGGGGCCGGAGCCGCTCCCTGCACCCGGCGGCGGGCGCGGCTGGCGAGTTGGCGGGCGGCGGCGGGGGTGCGTCCGACGATGGGGGCGATCTCGTCGAAGGGCACGGAGAACAGGTCGTGCAGGACGAAGGCCAGGCGCTCGGCCGGGGTCAGGGTTTCCAGGACCACGAGCAGTGCGAGGCCGACGGAGTCCGCCAGCAGCGCCTCGTGCTCGGGGTCGATGCCGTCCGCGCTGCTGATGATCGGGGCGGGTACATGCACCCCCAGCGGCTCCTCGCGCCGCTGGGTGCGGGAGCGCAGCATGTTCAGGCTGACCCGGCCGACGACGGTCGTCAGCCACCCGCCCAGGTTCTCGACGTCACGGGTGCCGGAACGGCTGATCCGCAGCCAGGCCTCCTGCACCGCGTCCTCGGCATCGCTCAGCGAGCCGAGCATCCGGTACGCCACCGCGCGCAGATGGGTCCGGTGCTCCTCGAATCGCGCTGCCAGAAAGTCGTGGTCGTTCATTGTCACATTCCTCCGTCGGCTCGTGTCAGAGCAATGACTCGCGAAACCGTGCCGATGTGACAGGCATGGGCACTTGACGACACAGGGAGAACACGATCATGCGAATGAAGAACCCGGCGATGGTCCTTCCGGAGGCGATGAAGGGCATCGGGCACCTGCTCAAGGCCACGAACCAGGGCGGCGTGCCACAGCTGACGCTGGAGCTGATCGGCGTACGCGCCAGCCAGATCAACGGCTGCGGCCCGTGCGTCCTCGGCCATTACGAGGAGGCCAAGAAGGCCGGTGAGACCGATGAGCGGCTCGCTGTGGTGGCGGCCTGGCGGGAGGCGCCGTTCTTCACCGACGCCGAGCGCGCCGCGCTGGCACTCACCGAGACCGTCACCCGGCTCGCCGACCGGTCGGGGGACGGGGTGCCGGACGAGATCTGGGACGAGGCCGCCAAGCACTACGACGAGCGGCAGCTCGCCGCCATCGTCCTCATGATCGGCACGCTCAACCTCTTCAACCGCATCAACGTCACCGTCAAGGAAGAGGCCGGCAACCCCAGTTGGGCCTGATCGGCGCTCGGCGGCGCGGCCACCGCGTACGGGTGGCCGCGCTGACGGACGAGGCAAGGCCGGCGCCGCGGGCACCACCACCTGCGCCCCGGCCGCGGTGCCTCCTCAGGCCGGGCGGTCCGCCGTGACCAGCCATGACGTGCTGCGCAGCCGGACCGTGCCATCCACGGCCACGTGGGCGCGCAGTTGGTCCTCCAGCATCCGGCGGGCAAGGGTTTGCGTCGCCGTGTCGGCCTGCTCCATCAGGTAGCGGCCGGGGCCCGTCCCCAGCAGGAACTCCGCCGCATCCTCGACTCCACGTCCCCAAGTACCATATGTCTCCGCCTGGTTGACCGTGACGGCGGTGAACCCGGCTGCGGTGAGGACTTCGCGGATACGGTCCGGGACGGCCAGGGAGAACATGCCGGGCAGCCCCGGCCGCCCGAAGTCGCCGACCGGCAACAGCTCGCGCAGCGCCGCCAGCACCTCCACCCAGCCATTGAGCGTGGCATCGGCCGGGCAGACGAACGCCAGTCGCCCGCCGGGCCGCAGCGCCCGGCCGATGTTGCCGAACGCCGCGACGGGGTCGGCGAAGAACATCACCCCATAACGACTGACCGCCGAGTCGAACGATCCCGCTTCGAAGGGATACACCTGGGCGTCCCCTTGCTCGAACGCGGCGTGGGAGATGCCCTCCCGCTCCGCGCGGGCGCGCGCCTCAGCCAGCATCGGACCGGACAGGTCGAGGCCCAGCGCACGCCCTCGGGGTGCCCTGCGCGCAGCGAGCCGCGTGGTCTGCCCGGAGCCGCAGCCGATATCGAGGACCCGGTGGTCCCCGGCGATTCCGGCGGCGTCGAGCAGGGGCTCGTTGAAGCCTTCGTTCACGGCGTTCCAGCGGTCCTGATGGCGGGCCCAGTGGGTGCCTTCGGGGCCGTTCCATGCCTGTGCCTGCTCGGTGTTGACGACGTCCGGCACGGGTGCCTCCTGGTGGGCGACAGAGAATGGGCGGGTGCCCAAATAGTATGGGCACGCGCCCAAACTGGCAATCCCCGCTAAGATCCGCCGGGGATGCACCCACCGATCACGACAGCAGCAGCACGGGAGAAGCCCATGTCACCGCGCGGAGTGGCGACGCCGGACGTACGTGAGCGGCTGTTCGCCGCCGCCGAGCGGGTCCTTTCGAAGGAGGGGCCCGGCGCACTGACCAGCCGGGCGATCACCACCGAGGCGGGCTGCGCCAAGGGGCTGCTGCATGCGCACTTCGCCGGTCTCGACGAGTTCGTGGCCGAGCTCTGCCTCGACCGCTTCGCCCGTACGGCCACCGACGCGCAGCGGCTCTCGGAACTCGCCGGCCAGGGCTCGGTGGCCGCGAACCTCGGCGCCGTCGCCCTGGCGCTGCTCGACTCCGGCGGCCCGGCCATCGCGGGTCTCGCCATGACCCGCCCGGCTGCCGCCCTGCGTATCCGCGAGGCCCTTGAAGGCGGGGCCCCTGGCTTCACCGCGATCCAGGAGGCGATCGCCGATTACCTGGAGGCCGAGCGCCGACTCGGCCGGGTGGCCGCCACCATCGACCCGTCCACCGTGGCACTCGCCCTCGTCGGAACCGCCCATCACCTCCTGATGACCAGCTGGCCGGGCACACCCGACCCGCGGCCGCAGATGACCCGCCTCGTAGCGGCCCTGATTGACGGCTAGCCAGGCCCGCCCGCAGAGGCGGTCGGCAGCTCTGCCCGAGGCGGGCCACCAGGTACCCCTGCGCGTGCCACCTCGGCCGGCGGGGACGCTGTGGCAGCCGCGATGGCGCAGAGAGGGCGGGTCCGCGCCCAGTACGAGCGGGCTGCGGTGAGAAGGCCGAAGCCCAGGCCGCCGAAGACGGCAGGCCAGAGGGGCAGGCAGCGCGGCGATCTTCGGGGTATGGGCGGCCAGGTCCGGCCGGTCCGTACGTTCTCCGGTGACACGCCTAAAATCTGGCCATGATCGCTGACGTGCAGTGCGTGGTGCTGGACTGCCCTGATCCGGGGCGGCTTGCCGAGTTCTACCGGTCGCTGGTCGGCGGGACCGTTAATCAGGAGGACCCGCGGTGGGCGCTCGGCGAGGACTGGGCGACGCTGCACTCGCCCACCGGTCTGGTGCTCGCCTTCCAAGGGGCAGCGGACCACCAGCCGCCGGAGTGGCCTGATCCCGCCCGGCCTCAGCAGTTCCACCTGGACTTCGGGGTTGCGGATCTGGACCGAGCCCATGAGCAGGTCCTGGCCTTGGGCGCGACCGTGCTGGATGCCGGTTCTGACGGGCGGGGCTGGCGCATCTACGCGGACCTGGCGGGGCACCCGTTCTGCCTGGTTCGGCACTGAGGGCACATCGCAGAGGGCGATCGGCGTCGGGCACGGGAGTCGGGGACTGCTACGGCGCGTACACCGCCCGGCTCCCGCGGGACCGCTTGGCCGACCGCATCGGCGGCTGCCCCTGCGCTTGGCCTCGGCGATGATCGGTGCGAGCAAGGGCGGGGCGTGCACCGGGCCACAGCAGCGTCCCCGTGCACACCCTCGCCCTCACCCTCGGCCTTGCCTGATCACGACGTCATGAGACGTCCCGCAGGCGAGGCACAGCGCAGCACAGAAAAGCACAGCACAGGTTCAGCCGAGGTACTCCTCGATCACATCCGCACCGCGCACGGCTCCCCCGCTCTCCCTGACCACCTTGCGCATCCGGTCGAGGTTGGCACGTACCGTGGAGTCGGAGGCGACCCGGGCGACCGTCGCCCGCAAGGACTCGGCGGTCACCGTCGCCACGTCCAGTTGCTCACCGAGTCCCAGTTCCTGCACTCGCCCGGCGTTGGCCGCCTGCTCGGGCATCTGCGGAACGGTGACCAGTCCGACCCCGTAATACAGGGACTCCATAGTGGAGTTCATGCCGGCGTGGGAGACGAAGGCGGCGGCATGCTTCAGCACCGCCGGCTGCGGGAAGTACGGTCGGACGTCGATGGTGGGTGGGATGTCCCCCAGCTCGGCGAGGTCCACATCGCCCACGGTCATGGCGACCTGATACGGCCCCTCGCTGAAGGCCTCGATGCAGGTGCGGTAGAACTCGGGCCGGTCGTTGAAGACCGTCCCCAGCGAGATGTAGAGGACGGGGGCTTCGGGGTCGGCGGGCGCCCAGGGTTCGGCATGCTCCCGGCTGCCCAACGAGGGGCCGATGAAGTGGAACCGCTCGTCGAATGTCTCACCCGCGGGCTGGAACTCCCTGGGTATGAACACGAGGTTGAGCTTCTCGGTCACATCGAGGAGGTTCGCCGGGTCGAGTGCGACGCCGTGTTCGGCGGAGAATTCCGCACAGTCGGCGGCGAGTGCGTCGGTGAAGGGAAGTTCGTCGCCGTGCTCGGCCATGATGGTGGCGAACAGCGAATACACCTCGTTCGAGGCGAGGTTCGGAATGCACCGCACAGCGGGAAGGCCCAGTTGCTCGGCGAGGACCCGGGCCGACCAGTTCATCGCGTCGTAGCAGATCGCGTCCGGCGACTCATTGACACAGTGCTCTCGCAGCACCGGGTAGGCCGAGCGCAAGGCCGCGAACATACGGCGCATGAAATCGGCGATGTCTGCGGGACCGAACTCCCGTGGCGGAGCCGCCATCGCGTCCGCCGCGTGCAGCTCCACCCAGCGCGCGCCGGCCTTGGTGACCGCTTCGGAGTGCTCCGCGCTGGTGGCGTAGTCGACCCGGTGCCCTCGCCGCACGAGTTCCTCGACCAGCGGCAGTGTGGGATTGACATGCCCGTGCCCTGCAAGGGCCACAAATAACAGGTGTTTTGGCATATCGCACATCCTACCGAGCCCGGATTTCGTGCCTCTGTCGGCAGTGGTAGTACGGAACTTCAGTGGTGGGGCGCGACTTCAGTGGTGTTGCAGGGACGGCGCAGCGCCTTGTCGGTCACATGGCGAGTCAACGCCCCGCCTCCCGCCGTAGGTGGCGGCCAGCCGTAGGGTGGATGCCCCTATGGCTAGCTGACGGCTCATCAGCTTCATGGGTGCCAATACGCAGCAACCCAACGTGCCTTGATATCCACGTGAGCCAAGAGCGCGGCGGCAGAGGAAACGCCTTTGCGCCCCGGCGCGATCGGCGAGGATGCTGGCTCCCCGGAGGTACTGAACATGATCAACGTTGTGTTGAAGCTGTCAGCCCGCGATCTGGTGCATGCGGACCTGGCGTCATGCGGATGGGCAGGGTCCGACCACCATCTGGCCGGTGTCGCCCAGCAGTTGGAACGTGCCCGGAACGGTGAGATCGACTACCTCGCGGTCTGTCCCGCAACGGACATCCCCGTGGCGAAGGGCGGCGTCGACTACCAGGTCAAGGAGGGCGTCGGCACGTTGTGGCAGCTGGCCGTCCACCCCGCCTTGCAGTCGTGCGGGATCGGCACGTTCCTCATCGAAGCCGCGGAACTACGGATCAGGAACCGCGGGCTGCGGCAGGCCGAGCTGGCCGTGGAGGAGAACAACCCCCGGGCGCGTGCGCTGTACGAACGACTGGGCTATGTCGCGTACGACCGTCGCCCGGACTCCTGGGACGAGCAAGCCCCTGATGGATCGCTGCGCCGCTACGAAACCGTGTGCACGCTGTTGCGGAAGGAACTCTCGTAGGCTCCGTCACCGGCACCGGCACCCTCGCCGTCATCGCCCTGGGCCGCGACGTTCAGCTGCCGACTCCGGCACGATCGCGGTGTGGGCCAGCGGCAGGAGTGGTGCGGAGCAGGTAGCCCGAGAACCAGGTGGGAAAGGCCCGTCGCAGCGCGCTCGGTCCGGTCAGGGTGACGGCTCCGGAACGCAGGAGCGGTGCCCACGAGGTCTCGCCGAGCCAGTAGCGGGTCAGTGCCTCCAGGTCGGCGTCCACCCGCAGGGCCACCTCGAAGCCACCGTCGTCGGTGCACAGGTCGATCTGCGGCCGGGCGATGTGCAGGAAGTACGGCCCGCCGTCGGCGCCACGGAAGCGCAGCTCGACGACGGTCCGCCGCTCCGGCAGGTGCTCGGTCACGGTACGGCGGCGGATGTCCCACACAAGGACATCGGGGTCGAGGTGTTCGGACCGCAGGCCGCGCCGGTCCCACTCCATGGCCCAGCCGCCCAGATCCCGCACCACCGGCGCCAGATTCTCGCCCGCTTCGGTGAGCCGGTATCCGCCTCCCTCCCGTGCCACGATCCCGGCCTTCTCCAGGGTCTTCAGTCGTGTCGACAGCATGGTCCGTGAGATGCGCGGCAGACCCCGGCGGATGTCGTTGAAATGCCGCTCGCCCAGCAGCAGCTCCCGTACGACCAGCAGCGTCCACCGCTCGCCCAGGACCTCCAGTGCGCGGGCGACCGCGCAGAACTGCCCGTATCCGCTCATGCAGTCCACGGTAGCGGTCCAGAATCCGTACTTGTCCAGCCGTGGAAACGATCTAGCGTTACGGCCATGAGCAGCGAAAACACCGAAAACACGGCTCCTTCCGGCTTGGACTTCCTGCGTTCGATCATCGAGGGACGTACGCCGCAGGCACCCATCTCACACACGCTCGGCTTCACGCTCATCGGCGCCGAGCCCGGCAGGGCGGTCTTCGAGGGCGAAACGGGCGAGCACCTGTACAACCCGATGGGCACCGTGCACGGCGGCTACCTGACCACCCTGCTGGACTCGGCACTCGGCTCCGCGGTCTTCAGCCGCCTGCCCGCCGGTACGGGCTACACGACCGCGCAGCTCAACGTGCATCTCATCCGGCCGGTGACCGCGCGTACCGGCAAGCTCCGGGCGACCGGCACCGCCGTCCACGTCGGGCGTACGCTCGGCACCGCAGAGGCCCAGGTCGTCGGCGTCGAGGACGGGAAGCTGTACGCACACGCCACCACCACGTGCGCGCTCTTCCCCATGAAGTGAGAGCGGCCCACGGGTGATCGCCCGGAGACGGAAGCACGCGTGCGCCCCTGCCCGATGCTGCGCCGGGTTGGCGAGATCGGAGGCATCTACGGCCAACGTCTGAAGCACGGAGCACCAAGCAATTACCGCAGGATGACCCGGATCCCCTGCTCTTCGAAGATTTCCAGCAGCAGGTCGAACAGGGTCGTCTCGCCCTCGCCGGTGAACCTGCGCTCCGCCAACCGCGCCCTGGCCACGGCCGAGTGCCGCCACTCCAGGGTGAACGGAGCAGTGGCGCCCCAGCCGCCCCTCAGGCAGTCGACCAGAGCATCGAGGTTCCATCCGAAGTATCCGCCGGGCCCGTTGACGGCTTCACCGAGCGCGCAGTAGAAGCTGTCCTCATCGACGACTTGTCGGCCGTCCAACGTGAACACCTGACCTGCGGGAGCGTCGGGTTTCCCCCGTCCTTGATACTCCCGGGACCCCAACGCGACCGACAACCAGGCGTGCCTGTCCATGGGATCGAGTGCGTGCCACATGCCGGTGCGATTCAGGCAACCCGTGCGGATCAGGTCCCACACCCCGGCCGCTCCCGGCATCGCTTGATCACACCACAGCGTCACCGTGAGGTCGACGAGGCCGGTTCCGCGGGCGGAGGGCTCGACGGCGACGACGGTGACGTCGTTGACGAAGTAGGTCCCCATGGTGACACCGTCGACGTCGAGCACGTCCAGCCAGGCGTTCCCCGCTACGGCGCGACGACCGCCGACATGGCCAAGACACTTCAACAGGCTGCCTTGCGGGTCGCACCCCACGAGTTGGACGCGGCGCAACCCCTCTTCCTGCAAAGGCGTGAACAGCCCCTCGGCCTCGTGAGCAGAGCCCCAGAAGTCGGCGTCGTCCTCGTCCGCGGTCAGAGCGTACTTGTGCCCCACGCCGCCCCGGCCCGATGTTCGCATCCCGCTCCCCATGAGGGCGCTGATCTTACCGGGCCCTGTTTCTCGTCGCCTGGCCGTGACGGCCGCCGCCGCCCGCTGGCCCCCAGCCGCTCGCCTCAGCTCGGCCACGGTCGTGGCCAGATAGTCGTGGCCAGCTGTGAGGTCAGGGCACCTATGAGGGCGCCGGCGACAGCTTGGAGCCGCAGCCACTCCAGCCCCCCTGGCGCGCCGTCGGGTGGCGAGGCCCAGTGCAGCCGCAGTCTGGCGGCCTCTCGCCGGCCCATGGGGCAGCTGCCGTAGCACGCCTTGCCAGCACCCAGGCAAAGCAGGATAAATGTGAACCATGAGCGGACATTCGGGTCGTTTCCGGCGTTGGCTGAGACGCGCGCCCGGCCGTTCCGCTTTTCCGGGCGAGAGCCCTGCCGGGGGCGGCGCCGGCGACCGGCAGGACGGGCGCTCTGCGGGGGCCGGAGATCCGCAGCGCAAACGGTCCTCGTTGACCACGCGCAGCGTCGCACGGGAAGTCTTCCTCCTCCAGCTGGCGCTCGTGGTGCTGCTCGTCGCGGCGGCGGTGGTGGCCATCGTCGTCCAGGCCCGGCGGGACACCATGACCGACGCCCGGCACCGTACGCTCGCCGCCGCTGAGTCCTTCGCACACTCCTGGGGGCTCCAGGAGGCGCTGAACAGCGACAATCCGACCGCGAAGCTCCAGCCGCTCGCCGAGGCGGCCAGGAAGGCCTCCGGCGTCGACGCCCTCATCGTGTACAAGCTCGACGGGGTCACCCTCACCCACAGCGACCCGGGGCAGATCGGCAAGCACGTCATCGGCCCGTATGCCGACGCCGCCCGGGGCAAGCCCTTCACCAGGACCTTCGAGGGCGCCCTGGGCCTCTCCGTGATCTCTGCGGCCCCCGTCAAGGACGCCTCGGGCAAGGTCGTCGCCATCGTCTCCGCACCGGTCACGGTGGAGAAGGTGCAGAAATCGGTCAACCAGCAGCTACCCCTCTTCCTTGGCACCGCAGTCGGGGCACTGGCACTCGCCGGAGGCGGCGCGGGCCTGGTGAGTCGTCGGCTGCGCCGGCAGACCCACGGTCTGGGACCGGTCGAGATGACCCGGATGTACGAGCATCACGATGCGGTCCTGCACGCGGTGCGGGAGGGCGTCCTCATCGTCCGCGACGGGCGGCTGCTGCTGGCCAACGACGAGGCACGGCGGCTCCTGGACCTGCCGGCGGACGCGGAGGGGCGCCACGTCGGCGACCTGGGGCTGGACCACCGCACCGCCGAACTCCTGGCGTCGGACCGGACCGCGACCGACGAGGTACACCTGGCCCAGGACAGGCTGCTGGCCCTCAACAAGCGGTCCACCGACCCCTACGGAGCCCACCAGGGAAGCGTGGTGACCCTGCGTGACACCACCGAACTGAGGTGGCTGTCAGGGCGCGCCGAGGTGGCGCGGGAGCGGTTGCGGCTCCTCTACGACGCCGGGGTACGGATCGGCTCCACGCTGAATGTCGAGCGCACTGCCGAGGAACTGGCGCAGGTGGCGGTCCCCCGGTTCGCCGACATCGTCACCGTCGAGCTGCTGGACCCGGTCCTCAAAGGCGAGGAGCCGGCCGTGTCGGGTACCGAGCTGCGCCGGACTGCCCTCGCCGGCCTGGCGCCGGACCATCCGCTCTACCCCGTCGGCGAGCTGATGGGGTTCGTCCCTGGCACCCCGGTGGCGGCGGGTGTGGACCAGGGCCGCTCCATGGTGGAGCCGGATCTGGCCGGCTCTTCCGGCTGGCGGTCCCAGGACCCGGAACGCGCCCGGCGCATCCTGGAGCACGGGGTGCATTCCTTGGCGGTCGTACCGCTGCGCGCCCGGGGAGTGGTGCTGGGGCTGGTGGACTTCTGGCGGTCGGGGAGCTCCCCTCCGTTCGACGGCGAGGACCTGTCCTTCGCGGAGGAACTGGCGGGGCGGGCCGCGGTGGGGATCGACAACGCCCGGCGCTACACCCGTGAACGCAAGATGGCGATGACGCTCCAGCGCAGCCTGATGCCCCGCGGCCTGCCCGACCAGGACGCCCTGGAGGTGGCGCACCGCTATCTCCCCGCCCAGGCGGGAGTGGGCGGGGACTGGTTCGACGTCATCCCGCTGCCCGGCGCCCGGGTGGCGCTGGTCATCGGCGACGTGGTGGGACACGGCCTGCACGCCGCGGCCACCATGGGCCGGCTACGCATCGCCGTACACAACTTCTCGGCCCTGGACCTCTCCCCCGACGAACTGCTGGGCCACCTGGATGAGCTGGTGACCCACATCGACGTCCAGGACGAGGACACCGAGGAGGGACCGGCGATCACCGGCGCCACCTGCCTGTACGTCGTCTACGACTCCGTCTCCGGGCGGGTCACCGCGGCCACGGCCGGCCATCTGCCGCCGGCCGTGGCCCACCCCGACGGGAGGGTGGAGTTCCTGCACTCGCCGGTCTCCCCGCCGTTGGGGCTGGGCACCGGCCTGCCCTTCGAGACCGCTGAGCTGTTGCTGCCGGAGGGCTCCCGGCTGGTGCTCTACACCGACGGGCTGGTCGAGAACCGCAGCCGCGACCTGGACGCGGGGCTGGAAGCACTGCGTACGGCCCTTGCCGGGCCGGACCGTACGCCGGAGGACACCTGCGCCACCGTCATGCAGTCGCTGCTGCCCGCCAGGTCCGCCGACGACGTCGCGCTGCTGGTGGCCCGGACCCGCCGGCTGGACCCGGCGCACGTCGCCGAGTGGGACGTGGCCCGCGACCCGGCGGCGGTGAGCCCGGTACGCAACGACTGCGTCCGCCAGTTGGCGGACTGGGGCCTGCAGCACATCGCCTACGGCACCGAGCTCATCCTCAGCGAACTGATCACCAACGCCATTCGCTACGGCGCCGAGCCCATCCATGTGCGGCTCCTGCACACCCGCACGCTGATCTGTGAGGTCTCCGACGGCAGCAGCACCTCCCCGCACATCCGCCAGGCGAAGGACACCGACGAAGAAGGCCGCGGCCTCTTCCTCGTCGCGCAGTTCGCCGAACACTGGGGCACCCGCTACTCCCCCCGGGGCAAGACGATCTGGGCCTCACAGGCGATCGGCCCCGACGCCCTGCCCTCGGAAGACGAGCCGCAGGAGGACCTCCTCAGCCGTTGGGACCACGACGGGGACTGGTGAGGCCGTGAGGCCGTGCGGCCGTGAGGCCGCGCGTGACGCCTACTCGCCGCTATGACCTGGCCCGATCACCGTCCTGGCGGAGGCCCGCAAGGGGCCGGAGTACGCTGGTCCGGACCATTTCCGCCCCACCTCCGGGCGCGCGCCGTCCTTGGCGGTGGGGCCGCTGCACGGGCTGTGCGACCGCACCGTGTCATGGCTTGCCCTGGTCCGCGTCCGCCACCCGCTCGGCGGACCGCTCCCCCACCTGGCCCTGCTGGAGGCGACGTGGCTACACATCACCGGGTCCGCGCAGGCGCTCTCCTCTGCTGTCTCGGCCTTGCGGTGCTCGGTCTCGGTGCCTGCCAGGAGGAGAAAACCACCCGGCTGGTCGAGCCCTCCCGGGCCGAGTCCGCCGCGGAGGTGGGCGGGAAGGCGGCACTGATCAAGAAGGCGAAGCAGGAGGGCAGGCTCAACACGATCGCGCTGCCGCGCCAGTGGGCCAACTACGGCGCACTGATCGACGGCTTCGAGAAGAAGTACGGCATCAAGGTCGTCGTCGACAATCCGTCCGGCCACAGCCAGCAGGAGATCGATGCGGTGAAGCGCTACCGCGGCCAGGAGCGCGCCCCCGACGTGCTCGACGTAGGGGATTCCTTCGCCCAGTCCGCGGCACGGCAGAACCTGCTGGCCCCCTACCGGGTCGCGCAGTTCGACCAGATCCCACCGGAGCAGAAGGACGCGAAGGCCCGCTGGTACAACAACTACGGCGGCTATGTCTCCATCGGCTGCGACGCCGCCCGCGTCCGGCCCTGCCCCGAGTCCTTCGCGGATCTGCTCCGGCCGGAGTACAAGGGCCTGGTCTCGATCCACGGCGACCCCACGATCGCCGGATCCGCCTTCGCCGCCGTGTACGCGGCGGCGCTCGCCAACGGCGGGTCGTTCGACAACATCCAGCCGGGCATCGACTTCTTCGCCCAGCTCAACAAGGTCGGCAACTACAACCGGGCCGACCCCAACCCGGCGGCGATCGCCAAGGGCAAGACACCGATCAGCATCGAGTGGGACTACCTCAACCTTCAGCACATCGACCAGCTCCGCGGGACGCGCGTGGACTGGAAGGTCTCCATCCCCTTCGACGGCAGCTTCTCGCAGTACTACGCGCAGGCGATCAACAAGGACGCGCCCCACCCGGCCGCGGCACGCCTGTGGGAGGAGTACCTCTACAGCCCCGAAGGCCAGAACCTCCGCCTCGTGGACTACGCGCGCCCGGTGCTGATGGCCGCCATGGCGAAGGACGGCACCCTCAACAAGACCCTGGCCTCACGGCTGCCGACGGTCGAGGGCACACCGCAGTTCCCGTCCGAGGCCCAGCTCAACAAGGCGCTGCGCACCGTCCGTGAGAACTGGCCCAAGGCCGTCGGCGACTGAACCGTCATCGCCGGCCTGGCGGAGACGAGGCACTGAGCGGGAGCTGCGGGCGCCACCCGGAAACCTCCTGCCGGACCACCATGCCAAGAACGTACAAGAAGGTGCGACAGGGCGGTTGGCAGTCTCAGAGCATGACGATCGAGAACACCCCGGTACGGTTCGACACCAAGATTGCCGTTCTGCTGCGCGTGGATCTGGAGCCCTGGCAGCGGCTGAATGTGACCGCGTTCCTGGTCAGCGGTCTCGGCTCGGAGCTCCCTGAAGTCATCGGGGAACCGTATGCCGATGCCGACGGCACCCCGTATCTGCCCATGTTCCGCCAGCCCGTCCTGGTCTTCGAAGGGACGAAGGAGACACTGACCGCCGCGCACGCCCGCGCCTTGTCTCGCTCGCTCCCCCGGTCGGTGTTCACCTCCGACCTCTTCGTCACCGGCAACGACCGGGACAACCGCGCGGCCGTACGGGCCGTGCCGAAGGACCAGTTGGATCTGGTGGGGCTCGCCGTGTACGGCCCGCGCAACGCGGTCGACAAGGTGCTCAAAGGCGCGCACATGCACCCCTGAGCACTGCCGGGGGGCTGGGTGGCGCGCCCTGATTATTCGGTGGCCGAGCGGTGTCCGTGACGCCAAGGATCGCTCCGTGAGTATCTTCCTGGAAACCGAACGGATGACGCTGCGCCCGTTCACCGCCGACGACGTCGACGACCTGGTCCACCTCGACAGCGATCCCGAGGTCATGCGGTACATCAACGGAGGCCGACCGACGTCCCCCGAAGCGATCCGCACCCAGCACCTGCCGCGCCTCCTCCACCACCACCCGGGTATCGGAGCCTGCGGATACTGGGCCGCTGAGGACAAGGACAGTCGGGTGTTCCTCGGCTGGTTCGAGTTCCGGCCGCTGGAGGACACCGGTCCCGCGGTGGTCGAGCTCGGCTACCGCCTCCGCAAGGCGGCCTGGGGCCACGGCTACGCCACAGAGGGCGCACGGGCCCTGATCCACAAGGGGTTCA
This sequence comes from Streptomyces sp. NPDC034111, assembly GCF_055575375.1. Classification (NCBI taxonomy): domain Bacteria; kingdom Bacillati; phylum Actinomycetota; class Actinomycetes; order Kitasatosporales; family Streptomycetaceae; genus Streptomyces; species Streptomyces sp. NPDC034111. Next base: position 18,424 of record NZ_JBVIST010000026.1, read on the forward strand.
CCGAACTCGGCGTCCAACGGGTAACGGCGAACACCATGGCGGTCAACGCCGCTTCCCGACGGGTGATGGAGAAGTCGGGGCTGAGGTACGTGCGCACGTACTACGAGGACTGGCCCGACGCCATCGACGGCTCCGAACACGGCGAGGTCGAGTACGCGCTGATGCGGAGCGAGTGGGAGCAGGAGGAGTGCCGGCACGACGCGGCGGCGACGTGCCTCTGCGGGTCAACGGCCGGACGAGCGGTTTCGCGGGCTGCCCGCGCGGGTGCCACCGGGCGCAACCATCGGCCGTGAATCGCCTTGTGGATCGGCTGAGTTGGGCGGGTTTTTGTGCCGGGTCCGGGCTCGTGTGTGAGGGAGGGCGTGGTTGCGGACGCCGGAGACGGTCTCGTGCGGGCCCAGGCCCTGGGGATGGCGACGGACGGACCTCATGTAAGCGCCGATCAGGGTCAGGCAGAGGGCCGGGGGCAGCAGGAGGACGAGACCGGAGACCGGGTCTGCTGCGAGGCTGTAGGCCACTTCCTGATAGTTCACCCGGTCGGTGATCTCCAACAGTATGGAGGGGTTGGCGGCGGAGGCAGTGACGCCGGCCAGGACCTCGCTCGCGCCGATGAGGAGTGCGCCTGTGGCGAGGCAGGCGAGCAGCAGGAGGGGACTCAGTACGAGGGCGCGCAGTGCGAGCCGGGCGGGGCTCGGTCGTGCGCCTTCCGGGGTGACCAGTCGCAGCAGGAGCAGGCGCTTGCCGGGCGTCGCGCCGGTCAGCCAGGGGATGACGACGAACCACAGGGCGAAGGCGACGGGTGGTGCCAAGAGTTCCGTCCCCGCGCCGAGTACGGCATCCGTGATGACCGCGGTCACCGGGGTCAGGAGCACGACGCCCGTCACGTCCAGCAGCAGCGCGACGAGGCGGCGCCCGAAGGGGACCTTGCCGGCGGTGAGCGGGGCGAGGGCGCGGTCGTCCAGGGCGTTGAGCTTGGGCAGGGCGCGGGCGAGGGGGCCGATGAGGGCCCAGCCGAGCGCGGCGCCTGCGGTGTTGACGATGAGGTCGTCGACGGCGAAGAGGCGGTAGGGGCACTCGTAGAGGCCCAACAGGCCGCTGTACTGGGTCAGTTCGAAGAGCAGTGATCCGGCGAATCCGGCTGCCGTGGCTGCGGCGAGGCCGCGGCGGAAATGGATCCGTACGAAGACGCCCAGCGGCAGTAGCAGGATCAGGTTGAACACGGTCTGCCAGAACGCGGAGTTGTGCAGGATCAGCGCGTCGAGGGTGACGCGGTGGTGTGCCTCCTTCCAGATGTCGGAGAAGGCGACGCCCGGTGTGAGCTGGGGGTCGGCGAAGGATGGATACATCTTGCAGACATCCACGGATCGCTTCGGCAGGGGCACGATCGTCATGCAGAAGGCGGTCAGCGCGTAGTACACGCCGCCGTACAGCGACAGCACCCGCCAGCGGGTCATGACGCCGTGCCGCCGGTAGAGGACGATCGCCGTCGGCACGAACATCATGAAGGCCAGCGCGGGGAAGAGCAGCGCGGCCGTACGGATCGGCAGCAGGTAGATCTCGTTCATGCCGGCCGCCGACCGGAGTGCGGGCGCCGACCGGAGTGCGGGCACCGGCCGGACTGCGGGCACCGGCCGGACTGCGGCGGATGGTTGCGGCGTTCCGGTCCGGGTCCGGGTGTGGCACGCGCCGCGGCGGTCAGGTGGCTCTTCATCAGCAGGCGCTCGCTGATTGGCATGGTGGTTCCTCGGTGGGTGATGACGTGGTCGACGAGTTGGTGATGACGTGGTCGCGTGGTGAGCAGTCCACCGGGGGGGCAGACCCAGCAGCGCGGACAGCCGGAGCAGCACCACGGCCCCGCGGCCTACGGGTGGGCGGCCCCTCTGCCGGTAGGCAGAGGGATCGCCGGACCCCAGGTGGTTCTCGGGCTCAACTCGGCTGGATCGACCGGAGCATGTTCAGGCGGGCTGCCCGCCGGGCCGGCCAGATGGCGGCCAGGACGCCGATCACCAGCGCCAGCGCCAGGAAGATTCCGAGCCTCCCCCACGGCAGCGCCATCTCGTACTCCTTCATCGACGACGTCAACAGACTGCCGCCGGCCCAGGACAGGAAGATGCCCGTGCCGATCCCGAGCACCGCGCCGAACAGGGAGATCACCACCGACTCCAGGCGGACCATCTGCCGGATGCCGGAGCGGTCGAGGCCGATGGCGCGCAGCATCCCGATCTCGCGGACGCGCTCGAAGACCGACATGGCAAGGGTGTTGACGACGCCGAGGATCGCGATGACGACGGCCATGGCGAGCAGCCCGTACATCATGTTGAGGACCATGTTGATCTTTCCGCCGTCCTCCTGGATGAGCTGCTCCTGGCTTTGGACCTTCAGCAGCGGGCTGTCGCCCAGCGCGGCACGGATCTTCCGTTCGAGCCCCGCGGCCTTGCCGGGCTCGGCCTTGACCAGCACGCTGTCCAGCTTCTTGGTGTCGGAGTACGGGAGCACGTCGTTCAGGGTGCCCACCGCGTCGCCGGCAGCGCGGGTCTTGGCGTAGACGCCGATGACCGTCAGCTTCTTCTTGGGGGCCGGGCCGGTGTCCATGCCGCTGCCCATCTCGGCGTCGAGGGTGGCGCCGACGCCCAGCCCGGTCTGATCGGCGAACTCGTCGGAGATCGCGACCCTTCCGGGGCCGATGTCGCGCAGCGAGCCGGAGCGGAAGTCGAGCTTCGCGGCCTGGCCGAACGTCTCCGGGGCCGTGCCGGTGATGACGCCGAACCTGCCGCGGGTGGTGAGGACCGTGGCAGTGACCGGCGCGGCCGCCGCGACCCCGGGCACCCGCATGACCTGGCCGGCCGCCTCCGTGCCGAGGCCGTGGGCAGCGCTGTTGGTGACCTTGTAGTCGGCGGTCAGGCCCTGGGTGGCCTCCTTGGCCATGGCACGCTGGGCGGAGTACCCGCCGATGGTCAGACCGGTGATCAGGGCGAGCCCGATCATCAGGGCGGACGCGGTGGCGGCGGTGCGGCGCGGGTTGCGCAGCGCGTTCTGCTTCGCGAGTTTGCCGCTGACGCCGAAGAAGCGGGTGGTGACCTTGCCGGCCAAGGTGATCAGCGGCCGGGAGAGCAGCGGCGCCAGCACGATCACACCACCGAGCGTCAGTACGCCGCCGAGCATCGCGACCATCAGGTTGGACTCGTCGCTGGTCTTGAGCGTGGAGACATACAGCATCACCAGCACTCCGGCCCCGGTGAGCAGGGTGCCGAGCACATTGCGGACCAGCAGGGCGCGGGCGGGTGGCGCCTGGTCGACGCTGCTGAGTGCCGTAACGGGGGCGATCTTCGCGGCCTTGCGGGACGGCAGCCAGGCGGCCAGGACGGTGACGAGGACGCCGACCGCGAGGGAGGACAGCGGGGCTATGGGTGTGATGACCAGCGGTCCGTCGGGCAGTGCGGCGCCGCTCGTGTTGAGCAGCGGGCGCATGGCGGTGGCGATGCCGAGGCCGAGCGCGAATCCGGCGGCGGAGGCCACGAGGCCAAGGAGGGCGGCCTCGATGAGGACGGAGCGGACGACCTGGCGGCGCGAGGCGCCCACGGCCCGCAGCAGCGCGATCTCGCGGCTGCGCTGGGCGATCAGCATGGTGAAGGTGTTGGCGATGATGAACGCGCCGACGAACAGCGCGATTCCGGCGAAGGCCAGCAGTGTCTTGGTGAGGGACGTGGTGCTCTCGGCGATCTGGCGTGACTGCTCGGCGGCCAGAGCAGCGCCGCTGGTGGCCACAGCCCCCTTCTTGGGGAGCAGTGCCTGCACCTGGTCGGTCAGCGCGTACTGGTCGGTGCCGTCGTTGGCCGCGACCGCGATCTCGTCGAACCGGCCGGGGTGGAGGAACAGTTTCTGTGCGGTCGGGGTGTCGAAGAGCGTGAGCGAGCCGCCGGCGGTGACCCGCGGATCGTCGGTGGAGACCGTGCCGACCAGTTGCTTGGTCAGGGCGGGTCCGTCGGTGGCGAAGCGGATGGTGTCGCCGATCCGGTAGCCGGCCTTCTCGGCGGTCCCGGCATCCAGGGCCAGCTCGCCCTCGGCGGCCGGGCCGCGGCCTTCCCTGATCGGGTACCGGCTGTCCTTGCCGTCCTTGCCCGGCAGGTAGTTGGTGGCGAGGTTCTGCCAGTTGTTGTCGGCGTTGACCGGGCGGCCGTCCTTGCCGGCCAAGGTGGCCTCGCCGTTGACGGTGGGGCGCACCGACGCGACGCCCGGCAGTCGGCCGATCTTCCGCGCCAGCGCGGCATCGAGGGCGGTGACCGGCTTACCGTTCTCGCCGCCTGCCACATCGGGGGCGGTGGCCTCCGCCTCCGCCCGCACAGAGACGGCTACATCCTTGAGGCTCTGGGCGGAGGCGTTGCGGAAGGCGTTCGCGGTGGTGTCGCCGAAGATCAGGGTGCCGGAGACGAAGGCGACGCCGAGCAGGACCGCGAGGGCGGTCATGATCAATCGGGCTTTGTGCGCAAGGACGTTGCGCAGGGCGGTACGCAGCATGGTGGTGTGTCAGTCCGTCCTGGAGGTACGCGGTCGGGCAGGGAAGCCGTACGGGAGGGGAGCGTGCGGGCGGGGCGCGTCAGCTCGTCCGCCCCTTGGTGTCGAAGAGCCGCATACGGTCCAGCACGGCCTCAGGGGTGGGGGCGTGCAGATCGTCGGTGAGCCGCCCGTCGGCGAGGAAGATGACCCGGTCCGCGTAGGAGGCGGCCACCGGGTCGTGGGTGACCATCACGACCGTCTGCCCCAACTCCCGTACGGATTCCCGCAGAAAGCCCAGCACCTCCGCACCGGAGCGGGAGTCGAGGTTGCCGGTCGGCTCGTCCGCGAAGACGATCTCCGGACGCGCGGCCAGCGCGCGGGCCACGGCTACCCGCTGCTGCTGACCGCCGGAGAGCTGCGAGGGCCGGTGCCGCAACCGCCCGGAGAGGCCGACGGTCCCCACGATCAGCTCCAGCCACTCCTGGTCTGGCTTACGGCCGGCGATGTCCAACGGCAACGTGATGTTCTCCAGGGCATCCAGCGTGGGCAGCAGATTGAACGCCTGGAAGACGAAGCCGATCTTCTCCCGGCGGAGCCTGGTGAGCTGACGGTCACTCAGGCGCGACAGCTCGGTGTCACCGATCAGGGCCGAGCCCCCGGAGATGGTGTCGAGCCCCGCCATGCAGTGCATCAGCGTCGACTTGCCGGAACCGGACGGTCCCATGATCGCGGTGAACCGGCCGCGCCCGAACTCCACGGTCACCGAGTCGAGGGCAACGACGCGGGTCTCGCCCTCGCCATAGACCTTGGTCAGCCCCGTCGCGCAGGCGGCAACGCCGGAAGAGGCGTGGAGGCGGGTGGTGGCAGTGGCAGGCTGCGACATGGGTACTCCTGGTAGGGGTGCGGAACTCCCGCCCATCGTGGCCGCGCCACACCCCCGAATCCGTCGCCCTCAGGTCGGGATTGCACCGCCTGCCCCACGGCAGACCCGCCGCGGCCATGTCACCCTCACGGACCACAACGCCTCTGCCCAAAGAGAGAGCCAGCCGCTCTACCCGAAGAGAGAGTCAACGGCCTCGGCCAGCCAGTTACACCGTCACCGTCGCAGTGCCCCACATCGTCAATTCCGGGATGCGGGGCAGCTGGCACCGTGTCGCGGCAATGTGCGATGGATCAGGTAGTGGTTCACCGCGTCCATGCTGCATTTGGTGCCGATGGCGCCGTGCCCCCAGCCGTCATAGGTGAGCAACCGGGTCTTCTTCTGTGCTTGTTTCTGTACGTTGAGGGCCCAGCCGTATCCGGTTGCGGGGTCGTGGCGGGCGTTGGTCAGCAGGATGACCGGTGCGTGGGAACCGAGGCGCAGGGGGTGCTGCGGGTTGTTGGCGGGCTTCGGCCAGCCGATGCAGCTCAGAATGGCTGTGCGCATTTCGGGAGAGGTGCGCGCGTGCGGCGCGGCAGCTCTCTCGGCACGGACGAGGGCGTGGAGTTCCCGGTAGTCGCGGATGCGGGCCTGCCAGTCCTGGCAGAACACCGCGTCCCTGCCGTGGGGTTCGGTTCCGGTGGCATGGCTGGTGCGTGGTGCATTCCCCTGTGGGCGGGGCGTGCCGGTGCGCAAGGTGGTCAGCCACTTGGCGAGCCCGGACCACTCCGGTTTGCCGGCGCTGAAGGCGTCGTAGGCTCGGCTGATGATGTCGTCGGCGGAGACCGGGGCGTCGGATTCGTACAGTGCGCCACGGTCAGCCGCGGCCAGCAGGCGGTCCCAGCGGAGCAGGACGTTCTGGCCATGGAGGGCGCATGTCGGCGTGGTCCGGCACCATCGCACGAATTCCTTCAGCGAATCCTCGACTGCGCCCGCCGCGGTGACAGCCAGGTCCTTGGTCTGGAGGCTGTGGTCCATATTGCTGTCGAGGACCATGCTCCGGATACGTCCGCCGAACTTCTCGGCGTACTGCTGGCCGATGAGCGTGCCGTAGGAATGGCCGAAGTAGTTGATCTTCTCCTCGCCGAGCGCGGCGCGGAGTGCGTCCATGTCACGGACGACGTTGAGGGTGTCGGCGTGGTCGAAGAGCGGACCGCTGTGCTTACGGCAGTCCTGGCGGAGTTCACGGTTGTGAGATGCCAGTCGTGCGAATTCGCCCTGGTTCCGGGGCAGTTCACGCGGGGCATTGTCGATCAGTCGTTTCGAGCACGTGACGGGATGGCTTCGGCCTATCCCGCGTGGGTCGAACCCGACGATGTCGAAGCGCTCCCTGAGTTCGGCGGGAAATGTGCTGTCCAGCGCCATATCGACGCCGGAGCCTCCGGGTCCACCGGGATTGACCAGCAGGACCCCGATGCGCTTGGCGGGGTTGGTGGCTTTTCGTCTGGCCACCTCCAGCTTGAAGGTCTTGTCGGGAGCGGCCCGGTCGACCGGGAGAGGCAGTGAGCCGCACTGGGCATTGCGGTGTCCCGCACAGGGGCGCCAGGTGAGGGTCGGCGGTGCCGATGCCGTACTCGCCCGGCCCTGCTCTGGAAGGACGGGAAGCGCGAGGAGCGCGGCGGCACACGCCACGACCGCCCCGGTGCCCCAACGTTTCCATGACCTTCCGCGCCGATGTGTGTTGCTCATGTTGGACACACGGATCTCCAAGTTCGTGGTGGACGGGAGGCGTACGGGAGTTGGCGGCGGGACGAGGACGGTGCCGCCGCTCGGCTCGACTCCGCTGGACCGAGCGCGGCATGTCAGGCGGGCCGGCCAGATCGGCCGGTACGCCGAGCGCCGGCAACCAGCGGCAGGAAGGCCCCCGCCTCCCCAGGGCAGAGCCGTGAGCAGCCGGCCGCACGGTGAACCGACCGCGCCCGAACTCCACGGTCACCGAGTCGAGGGCGACGACGCTGGCCTCGCCCCAAGATCTGACACCATCGTGGCCGCGACGCACCCCCGCATCCGTCGCTCTCAAGTCGGGAATGCACCGCCTGCCGAAGGGCAGACCCGCCACGGCCACGTCACCCCACGGGCCATGGCCCCTCTGCCCGAAGACAGAGCCCAAAGCTCTGCCCGAAGAGAGGGCAGAGGCGGCCCCGGCCGGAGTCTCAGCCCATGAGCCCGGCCTGGTGCGCCAGCAGCCCCGCCTGCACCCGGCTGCCGCACCCCGTCTTCTCCAGGATCGACCGGACATGGCTCTTGACCGTCCCCACACCGATGCCGAGCCGCGTGCCGATCTCCGGGTTCGACAGCCCCTCCCCCAACGTGACCAGCACTTCCCGCTCCCGGCCGGTCAACCCCGCCAGCCTGCTCTCCGGGGTGGCGGCGCCGACCCCGCCGCCGCTCAGCATCCGCCGGATCACGGCCCCGGTGACGCCGGGCGAGAGCACCGCATCTCCCGCAGCCGCGGCCCGTACCGCACTGATCAGCTCTTGCGGCCCCTCGTCCTTCAGCAGGAAGCCGGTGGCGCCGGCCCGCAGGGCGCGGGTGACGTTCTCGTCGTCGCCGAAGGTGGTGAGCATGACCACCTGCGGCTTGGGGTCGAGGGCCACCAGCGGTTCGACGGCAGCGAGCCCGTCGAGTACGGGCATGCGGATGTCGAGGAGCACCACGTCGGGCCGGTGCTCGGCGGCCAGCCGGACGGCCTCGGCGCCGTTGACCGCCTCACCGACCACCTCGATGCCGTCGGCGTAACGGAGGATCAGGCGGATGCCGTGCCGGATCATCTCCTCGTCGTCCGCCAGCAGCACCCGGATCGCCGTACCCTCCCGGAAGCCCGCGGAGTCGGCCTGGTCAGTCACCTGGTCAGTCATGCGTACTGCTGCTCCCACGGGGCGGTTCGGTCACCTTCTCAGTGACCATCGGAACGGTGAAACGGTCGATCGCGATCAAAATGTCGGACCGGAAGCAGTATCGGACGATCTCCAGCCGGCCACCCTTGCGCCCCCCGATCCCCCACGGATACATACAGTCCGTCGCGGACGCCGGTCGCGGCGGCTCGCGCCCGGCGGCGGCCGCGCGCGCCACGTCGTCGTCACCGGGCGAGGACCGCAGCACCTGCTCCCTCGTCATCCCCACCCGGGGCTTTTCGGGGCTCCGGTACTCGGGGGGCTGTGCCTCGACCACCAGCAGGACCCCGAACAACATCGTCGCACCCACCCCCGCCAGTCCAAGCAGCCCGCTGACGGCGCCGGCAACGCGCCGCTGGAAAGCGGACAGCCCGCTGCCGGGCTCCTCGGCGACGCCGCCTGGTCCGTTGCCGTCCGGCGCCGAATCCGCCGTCTCCGCGCCCGGCCCGGGGTCGGCGGGGAAATCAGCCGCCACGGAGAAGCCGCCACCAGACGTCCTCCCCGCCTCCAGGCCGCCACCGAGCAGCGCCACCCGCTCCCGCAGCCCGGTCAGCCCCCGTCCGGTGCCGAGCCCGGTCACGGCGGCGGGCGGCACCGGCGGCACACCGTTGCGCACCCGCACCTCCACCCGCTCGTCGGTGTGGCGGACGGCCACGGCCACATGGGCCCCGGCCGCATACCGGTGGACATTGGTCAGCGACTCGCGCACCACCCGGTGCACCGCCCGCCGCACCCGCGCCGGCCGCCCGTCGAGATCGGCCCCCTCCCAGGAGAACTCGACGGGAATGCCCACACCTCGCGACTCCTCCACCAGCGCCTCGATATCCGCCCGGGTACCGGTCGCGTCGGTGAGCGCATCGGTGCCGGTGTCCCGCCCCAGCGGGCCCAGGACCCCCAGCACCGCCCGCAGTTCATGCATCGCGTCGCGGGCGGCACGGCCCACCACAGCGACCTCGTCCCGCAGCTCGGGCGCCTCCTTGCGCAGCACCATCTCCAGCCCGCCCGCGTGCAGCGAGACCAGGCTCAGCCGATGCCCGACCAGATCATGCATCTCCGCGGCGATCCGCGACCGCTCCCGCACCCGCGCCTCGCTGTGCGCCAGCCGCCGCGCCTCCTCTGCGGCGGCCGCACGCTCCCGCAAGGCCCGCAACAGCTGGTCCTGCTGCCCGCCGGACGTTCCCACCAGCCCAGGCACCACGACCGTGGTGAGAGCGAGCACCGTACCCAGCACGAGACCGAACGACCAGTTGCCCGGCCCCAGCAGGGGCGCGGACGCCGCGCAGGTCATCATCGCCACACCCGCCGCCACGAGCAGCAGCCCCACCCGCCGCCGCGGCGTCTCCCTCTGCCGGGCCGCGGTGTAGGCCGCCACCGCGGTCAGCAACGCGACCGAAGGCGCCACTCCCATCAGCGCGGCGAGCCCGACCACACTTGCCACCGGGAACCGGCGTCGCACCAACACCAGCCCGATGCCGATGAGCCCCAGGGCCAGCAGCGCCGCCCAGCCCGTCCTCAGCCTGACGTCGGTCTCCGACTCGCCCGTATAGGTGAGCAGCACCAGCGCGCCGGCCAGGACCGCCTCACCCGCCGCCCGCCACAGCCGTCGCCCCTGCTCCCCGGGCCCGGCGAAGGGGCTGCGGGACGGGCGGCTCTCGATACCGGGTGGTGGTGTGCTGGACGACATAGCGCCGATTATCAAGGACTCTGCCCGGGGCTTTCCTACTCCTGGGGGACCACCCTCCTCTACCCAAAGGAAGAGGCCCCACCGCAATACATGGGTGGCCGGCCGACGACCCTGTGTCGTTCGGCTGTCGACCCTGCGTCGCAGCTCAGTCCGCTCTTTGAGTTTTCACCGCGGTAGCGGAACCCCTGCATCCGTCAGCCCATCTCTCCGGGCGTCCCGTTAGGGGACTTCAAGGCGAAAGAATCCGATGGGGATCGTCATGCGCGAATTCAGCCGACGGGGAATGCTCGGACTCGGGGTAGGAGCGGCGGCGGGGCTCTCTGTCGCCGGCTGTTCCTCCTCCGGTTCGTCGGAGTCCGGCAAGGTCTCGGCCGAGTCCGGGCAGAAGGCCAAGGCGAAGCCGATCGGTGACGGCTCGACTGCCTACACCGGAAAGCAGCCCAAGCAGCCGCCCGCACCGGAGAAGCTGGAACCGGGGCAGAAGCCGCCCCAGTTCGTGGTCTTCTCCTGGGACGGCGCGGGCGAGGTGGGAAACGGCCTCTTTCCGCGATTCCGTAAGCTCGCCAAGGATCACAACGCCTCGATGACGTTCTTCCTTTCCGGGCTGTATCTGCTGCCCGAGTCGAAGCGGCGGCTGTACCGGCCGCCGAACAACCCGGTCGGCGCCTCCGACATTCCGATGCTCAGTGATGACCACATCAAGCTGACGCTGAAGAACCTGCGGGCGGCGTGGCTGGAAGGCCATGAGATAGGCACCCACTTCAATGGCCACTTCTGTGGAACCGTCCGTGGCTCGGTGGCCCACTGGACGCCCGCCCAGTGGGACTCCGAGATCGAGCAGGCCATGGATTTCGTCAACAAGTGGCGTACGAATACCGGCTTCACCGACCTCGAGCCGCTGCCGTTCGACTACAGCAAGGAACTCGTCGGCGCCCGTACGCCGTGTCTGCTGGGTCAGGAGAATCTGCTGCCGACGGCGAGGAAGCGCGGCTGGCGCTACGACGCCAGCTCGCCCGGCGGCCTTCAGGTGTGGCCCACCAAGAAGCAGGGCCTGTGGGACTTCCCGCTCCAGGGCATGCCGTTCCCCGGCCACTCCTTCCAGGTCCTCTCGATGGACTACAACATCATGGCCAACCAGTCGCAGAACTCCACCAAGGCCCCGCCGGCCAACTATCCGGGCTGGCGCAAGCAGGCCACGGAGGCGTACATCGCCGGTTTCCAGCGGGCGTATGAGACCAACCGTGCGCCCTTCTTCATCGGCAACCACTTCGAGCAGTGGAACGGCGGCATCTACATGGACGCCGTCGAGGAGGCGATCAAGCACATCGCCGACGAGAAGAACAAGGACGTCCGGCTGGTCTCCTTCCGGCAGCTGTGCGACTGGCTCGACGCCCAGGACCCGAAGGTCCTCACCGGCCTGCGCCAACTCGGGGTCGGACAGAAGTTCACCGGACGCGGCTGACAGCCCGCAGGGGGCGGAGGCTCCCCTGTGCAACGGAAGTCCCCACCGAACCGAGGACATGGAAGTCGGCGCCTGTCGTGATGCCCGCGCCTGGGAGTTCATCCGCCGTCGTGCGACTTCTTCTTCCGCCATGAGGTCGTCGGTGCGGCTGCTGTGCCAGGTGGCCCCTTCCCACTTCACGTAACGCACAACGTGCTCACCGGCGCATGGCAGCCGTGAGCCTCTTCAGAGACCGAGCGCTCCTGGCCCGGGAGCTTGGGGGTTGCACGATGGCCGAGCGCCGCTCGGAGAACAGGCTTGCCGCACTCGACGGGCTGCGGCTGCTGGCCGCGCTGATGGTGGTCTTCTACCACTACGCCGCCCTCGCCCGGCCCTGGGGCCATGCCACGGACACGATCTTCCCGACCGTCCACACGGCGGCCCAGTACGGGTGGGTCGGGGTCGAGGTCTTCTTCCTGATCAGCGGCTTCGTCATCTGCATGAGCGTGTGGGGCCGTACGGTCGGCGAGTTCGCGGTCTCCCGCCTCTCCCGACTGTTTCCCGCTTACTGGGCCGGCATCCTGCTCACCGCGGTGGTGGTGAAGACGTGGCCGGAGTTTGCTTCCCTGCGCGGCTGGGACACGGTGATCACCAACCTGACCATGCTCCAGGGCGGCAACAACACCCCCGACGTCGACCCGGTGTACTGGACGCTCTTCGTGGAGCTCAAGTTCTACCTGATCATGGTCGTGGTCATGCTGTTCGGCGTCACCTACCGCAACTGCCTGATCCTGTGCGGGGTGTGGACGGCGGCCGCCGCCCTCGCGCCGGTTCTGAAGACTCCCCTGGTCACCGAGTTCGCGATGCCGCAGTACGCGCCGTTCTTCATCGCGGGCATCGCCTTCTACCTGATGCGCCGCCACCGGCCCAACGCCGTCCTGTGGGCGATCGTGATCCTGCAACTGCTGCTCGCCCAGCGCTACCTCGACTACCGTCTGGCCACCAGCCTCGGCAAGGCCGCCGTGGACGCCCTGCCCACCTGGCCCGCGCACGTCATCATCATCGCTGCCTTCGCCCTCATCGGCGCGATCGCGCTCGGCGCCTGCGACCGGATCCGGTGGAAGTGGCTCGCCACCGCGGGAGCGCTCACCTACCCGCTCTACCTCATCCACATGAACATCGGCCTGACCCTCATCCACCACTTCCGGGACCAGATCCCCGCCCCGGTCCTGGTGGCGTCGGTGACCGCGCTCATGCTGGCCTCCGCATGGCTCATCCACCGCCTCATCGAACGCCCCCTCGGAGGGTGGCTCCGCACCACCATGCGGCGAGGCATCGACGACGTCCGCCAGCACATCACACCCCGCCGCAGGCACGTCCAGCGCTCCGCACCACCAACGCGCACCGTGCCCCGCCCGACGGAAGACGACCGGACCGCGGCGCACGCCCGCACCTACGAGTCGGCCTAGCTACGCACGGTTCCGCACCCTCAAGGGAGGCTCACCCCATGGTTGTTGAGGGCCTCGACGACCGACTGGAAGTACGTGATGCCGCCGAAGACGCAGTCACCGGTGCCGCCGGAAGTGAGGCCGATCGCTGTGTTGCCCGAGAAGAGCGGACCGCCGCTGTCACCGGGCTCGGCGCACACATTGGTCTGGATCATCTGGTAGACGATGTCGCCGTCACCGTAGTTGACGGTGTAGTTGAGTCCGGTGACGGTGCCGCTGTGCAGGCCCGTGGTGCTGCCGCTGCGCTCGACGAGCATGCCGACGGTGGCATTGGCCGCACCGGTGATGGTGCGGTAAGTGCCGTTGTACAGGTTCACATTGCTGGGGTGCGGCAACAGCGCGTTCGTGTACGCGATATAGCCGTAGTCGTTGACCGGGAAGCTGGAGTAGGCCGTCGGTCCGATGGGCAGGCCGAGGGTGGTGCGCCAGGTCGGATAGCCCTCGGTGCAGTGCCCGGCGGTGAGGATGTAGTACGAGGTGCCGACGTGCACGTTGAAGCCGGCCGAACAGCGCCAGCCCGCGGAAGCGTAGATCGCATCTCCGCCGGAGAGCAGTCTGGTGAGCTTGCCCCGGGTGCGCTTGATGCGCAGCGCCCCGGCGTTCCGGCCCGCCCGCTTCTTGATCTTGGCGAGCTCGGCGCCCGAGACGGTGCTGTCGGCCTGGACGATGACGGATTTGCTCTTCGTATCGACGGTCCACGCCGTGCCGCCGATGTCCGCGGCGAGGACCGCGTCACTCGCCGCTTTGAGCTCTCTGGCGCTTAAGGGCCGGCCCTGGTCCGCGTCGGCGGTTCCGGGGGCGGTCAACGCGAGCGCGGCGGCCAGACCCGAAATGAGGGCCAGCGTCCGAAGCCGTCCGGCCGGGCCGCCGGGGCGGCTCGACGAGCTGTTCCTCCGGGCGGTGTGCTTGATCCTCACGACGTTCCTCCTGGTGCAGGGTGAGAGGAGGCCCGCGTCGCGGCTGGGTTTCCCGTTGTCACGCGGGCGGCGAAGAGAGTTGAAGCCTTCGTCGGCAACGGTGAGGGGAGCATTCGCCCGGTACCAGGGCTGACATGGGGCATTGACGGGTTGTGCGGAATACCGCGGACATGGTGATCAGGCCCGCGCCCCCGCGATGCGCGCTGCGGCGCCCGTATGCGCGCCGGGCACGCCCGCGGCTGCTTGTTGCGGAAGACTGCGGGCAAAGGGCCTCCCGCCCCTCAGATGGATTCGACACCCATGAGGTGTGCGGGAGGCCCAGCTTCATACCCCAACCCCGGAATCACCCAGCCGGGAACCCACGTTCGGCCTGCGGGCAGACTCCGCGGAGTACGACAACGGCTTCTTGGTAGCCGGTCAGGGTCAGCGCAGGACCCACAGTGTGTAGATACCGGAGCCGATGTGCACACACTGCCAGGCCAGCACGTTGCCACTGTTGACGAGGGTGGTGCCCCAATTGACGCACGAGCTGTAGGGGAAGTTCCCGTACCTCTGCCAGGTCACGAGCGGCGCGGGCTGTGCGACGGCGGCGGTCTCAGCGGCGGGTCGGTCGGCGGCGGTGGCGCTCGTCGCGGCCGTCCCTCCCACCAGGAGGACCGCGCCTGTTGCCGCGATGGCGCCCAATCGTGCCATGCGCTTCATGCGATTTACCACGTCATTCCCCGTTTCTGGTCGTGAGCCGATTCTGTTCGTTCCCCCGTGTCCGGCGCATGACGCCGACACGGCGCCGGAGTGCCATCACCCTTCTGCGGCTTGGCCGGTCCCCCCGACTGGTACGCATTCATGCTGACCCCGCTCGTTCCGTCGTTCCACGCGCGGTCCACTGAGCGGAACTGTCAGTAGCGCAGTACGGGCGGCAGTTCGGCCATGCTGGCCGCTGCCCTCGTCAGGCTCGCCGCAATGGCGGCCCCGGCCTGTGCGGCCTGTTCGGCGACTCTCTCGAGTCGGCGGTCCGGAGGCACCATCGCGGTGAGGGCCGCACGCAGCCGCCCGTCGGATGAGCGCATCGGCAGTGCGGCGCAGCACACTCCGTCCAGTACCTGCTCGCGTTCCAGAACGGCCCCCGGAAGCCGGCCCGTTGTCCTGCGCCGGAGACCGGCGGTGAGTACCTGCCCTGCGGCTGTCTCCAGGCTGAACCCCATCCCGTCGCGGACCGGCGCCACCGGTTCCACATCACCGGGCACGGAGGCGACGGTCAGGGCCAGGCCGTCATGCAGGACCGTCACCACGGCGCTGGCGCCGGTGATGGCACGCAGCCTGTGCAGTGGCCCGCGGGCGGCCAGCCACAGTCCTGGATGGGGCTGCCATGCCTGGCCGAGCCAGTAGAGCTGGCAGCCGACCCGGTAGCGGCCCTCGTGCCGCTCCACAGCACCGACTCTGACCAACTGGTCCAGCAGCCGGTGCGTACTCGCCTTGGGCAGTTTGCAGGCGGCGGCGATCTGTGTGAGCCCTGCTTCGCCACCTCTTCGTCGTAACTCGTCCAACACCGCGAAGGCCCCCTCCACCACGCCCCGCCCTGAGGACACGGTCACGGTGCCGTGCTGCATCTGTGTCATCAGTCCCCCCGGACACATGGCCCGGCCGTGTCCCCCTCTGGCACGGTCGCGGGCCGCTGGCGAGCAGGATGCCTGACGGCCCATACGCTGGCGACACATTTGGCAGGCCACGGGGAGGGCCGAGCAAAGCTTGGCCGAAAGAGGCACGATCTTGATGGGAAACCGACCGAGGCCCCAACTCACAGGCGGCGGAGCCCAGTCGGGGATGAACAGCACCCGCCACAGCAGTCGTCTGCGGGACTTGCCCCTCATCAACCGCGACGCGATCCACTACGGGGCCGAGATCGCTCGGCTCCGCGACGGGCGGCCTTTCGTGAGGGCGCCCGCACTGAAACGATCAACACGTAGTGATCCGCAACCTCCATGAGGGAAATCGATGCGCACTCTCACATCAGCCGGAGCCATCGTCGCCGCCGGTGGCCTCACCCTCGGCCTGCTGTCCGCCCCGGCATCCGCGGCGCACACCGCTCCCCCTGCGTCCTCCCCGGCCACATCCGCACTACAGGCCACCGCCAGGCCGCCGGAATCGGGGAAAGACAGCATCAAGTGCAGCCCGCACTCCAAGGCGCGGGTCAACTTCTCGTGGAAGAACGGCTGGCAGACCACCACGCTGTACTTCAACAACCACTGCAAGAAGGGCAAGCGCATCACCGCTGCCATCAAGTGGGCTCCGTCGAACGCGTCGCCGTGGTACGAGTGCTTCTCCACCAACGGAAAGACCAAAGGCAGGCACACCTTCGGGCACATCACCCGGATCGCCGACATCAACACGAAGACCAAGTACTGCGATACATGACCCACCGCGAGGACACCGACTGCGACGCCGGGACCGCCCGGAGGACGCGGAACCGCCGAGCACCCGGCGGCGAATCCAGCAAGGGCATGCCAGGCGCCACGCACCGGCCGACCGGACGCTCGGGCTCCGCACCCGGTGCAGGTGCGGAGCCCTGATCACTCAGCGGAAGGGACCGTCGTCCGCGAAGGCGTGGGCGGCGAAGCGCTTGCCCATCCGGCGGTATGCGGCGGCGGTGGGGTGCAGGCCGTCGGCCAGGTCATCCACCTCGTTCGGGCCGAGCAGCTCGCGTCCGTCGAGATAGTGGAGGTGGGGATCGTGGGCCTGCCGGGCCGCGACGATCCGGGACAGCTCGGCACGGACCACTGTCAATGTCAACGCCCCACCAGCCACATCAGCCGGGTCGCCCAGGGCTGTGGTCTTCCCGTCCGGGCCCGTCGCGGTCGGGCCGGGAGTCTCCTCGAGGGCCGGACAGCTCACCGGGGACATCAGCAGCAGCGGGGTGTCCGGGTGCCCGTCCCGGATCGTGTCCAGGAATCCGTGCACCGCGGGGCCGAACGTCCGTAGCCGGAAGGCTGCCAGGCTCACGATGTTGATGCCCACCTTGAGGCTGATCAGGTCGGCGGGCATATCGCGGATCGTCCTGGCGACGTACGGGTCCAGCATTCCGTTTCCCGCCTGGCTGAGGTTGATCACCTCCACTCCGCCGAGCGCAGCCGCCACCACCGGCCAGGTGCCGGTCGGGCCGTCGGCCTCGATGCAGTGGCTGATGGAACTGCCGTGGTGCACCCAGCGGCGCCGCCCGTCCGGCAACGGCGCCAGCACCTCACCGTCGGCCCGCAGTGCCACCAGTTCCGTGGGGGTCTGCTGCGGCAGCCACAGCTCGACGTCTTTCATGCCTGCCGGCAATCCGGCGAACCGCACGGTCCCCGGCTCGCCCGGGATCACCCGCTGCACGCCCCCGGGGACCGCCATCCGCACCACATTGCCCACCGGTGCTTGCCGACGCCCGGCCGGGGCACCGTCCACCAGCAGTTCCAGCATCCCGGTCGGGCGGGGCTGAGGGTCGCTGTCGAGCTGCCCCGTGGAGGTGAGCACCTCGAACTCCAGCTCACGGGCATCGGTGCGGAACACCAGCCGCACCCCCGACGGCATCAGAGTCACCCCGTAGACCGACGGGTCCTGATACTGCTCCTTGGTCCACGCGGGCAACCGGCGCGGCATCACCCCCGCCGGTGTCCTCTCCAGGTCCAGCGCCCCCCGTAACTCCACCGGCCCGCCCACCAGCGGAACCGTCCGCATCGCCACCGCCACCACTCCCGCCCCAGGTCAAAAGGTCTCAGGTCCGGATGCGCGTACGCACCCGCGAGTGCCCCCTGCCACACCGGCACTCCATGCAAAAACGCAAACTTCGCCAGCAAGAACCTACTGATCACCAACCTTCGATGACAACGAACAGTCAACTTTCAACGTCACAGGACAGCCAGCCTGTTCAGGACGGTGGCCCGGACCAGCCTCCCGGCCCGTCGGCGCATCAACGGCTGACACAACGACGTGGAAGGCCGGCAAACGCCTCGGCTCATGACGGCCGTCCGCCGAACTGCCAGTTGTGAACCTCGATGTCGGCGTACCGGTCCGGGGTCAGGACGGCGCGTGCCGTGTGCGGGTCCGGCGCCCGCACCAGCGCCGCCGTACCCAGCCAGGTGGTGCCGTCGTCGGACAGCAGCGGCCCGTACGCGATCAACTCGTCCTGCTCGGGCGGCACGGCGAGGTCGCAGGCCTCTCCGGCGCCGAGGCCGAGCACCAGGTACCGGTTGCCACCGGTCCGGCCACCAGGGAAATCCCACATGGTGCGCCCGAGCGTGTTGTGCCACCGACGCAGCAGCACGTCGCGGTACACGCCTGCTTGGTAGCCGGGCTCGCCGAAGGCGAATGCGCGGGCGGCGGCAGGATCTGGCAGGTCGACGATGTGCACACTGCCGGTGGGCGCGTCGCCGTCGCTGGTGAGGGTCGGGCCGCGGGCGATCATCTCCGCCGCGTACCGGTCCATGTACGACCAGTGCTCTTCCAGCAACTCTTCACGCAGCGCCACGGAGCCGGGCCGATCACGGTGATAGCAGAAGAACTCCATGCCCACAGTATTCCTCCTTCGGCGCCCTGCCGTTCCGCAGGCATGGCATGACGCGGCAGCGTCTACAACCATTGGCCGGTGTGGTGTGTCCTGTGTGGCGAGTGGTGCCGGCAATCGGCGCCAGCGGTGGGCGGTCGCGACGAGCAGCGTTGCGAGCACGCCAACTCGCTTTCGGATCAGGGAGTTTCGTTGCACAGAATCGCTGCGCTGTCTGCCGTGCTCACGACGGTCGTCACCGTCACCGTTGCCTCCGGGCCTACATCGGTGGCCGCGCCCTACAAGGGCGCAAATACGGCGGCCGTCCAGGACGACTTCAACGGCGACGGCTACCGTGATCTGGCCGTAGGGGCGCCGGGTGCGGCCAACGGCGCGGTGGAAGAGGCCGGTGCGGTGGTGGTGCTGTACGGGTCGGCCTCCTCGGTGAGTCCCGCCCGCCGTACCGTGATCACTCAGGCAAGTTGGGGGGTACCGGGTGAGCCGGAGGCGTGGGACGGGTTCGGCGCTGCGGTGGCGAGTGCGGACATCGACCGCGACGGCTATGCGGACCTGCTGATCGGCGCGCCCCACGAGGGCGTGGACGGCAAGTACGCCCGTGGTTCGGTGACCGTGGTGTGGGGCGGGCCGTCCGGGCTGAAGGGTGGTGCGGCGATCAACCCGGTCGCACGGTTCGGCCAGAACCAGACCTACTGCGGCTTCGGGATGGCCCTGGCCACGGGAGACATGAACGGGGACGGGGCCCCGGAGGTGACCGTGGCGTCGCGCTGCGAAGGCGCCTCCTACAGTGGGCCCTTCACCCGTGGCGGGCAGGCCGCCTCGCAGTACCGCGAATGGCGCATCGGCGCACGCGGGGTGGTGATGGGCGATGTCAACGGCGATGGCCGGGCGGAGCGGTTCTGGCTGCCCGGACCGACCGACGGCGACCCTCGCGGACCTGTCCTCCTCGATCGCGGCCCGGTCGACGCCTCCGACCCCACCAAGGACGCGCCGGTCAAGCTGCCCTACGCCGACGGTCACACCGGCCAGATCGGGGACGTGAACGGCGATGGCTACGGCGACTTGATCACCGGTATCGCCGACGACGGAACCGTCGACGGTGAGCGCGGTGCCCACAAGGGAGGCGAGATTCAGGTCCTCTACGGCAGCGCCCACGGCATCACCGCCGATCAGCGGCCCCGCATCTTCCACCAGGACACGGCCGGTATCCCGGGCGCCGCGGAGACCGCTGACCGATTCGGGCAGTCGCTGAGCACCGGCGACATCAATGCGGACGGCTACGACGATGTGCTCGTGGGCGTGCCCGGCGAAGCGATCGGCACCCGCGCCTACGCCGGCGGTACCGTCGTCCTGTACGGATCCGCTGCCGGCCTGACGACAAACAAGGCCACCGCCTACTCCCAAGACACCCCCGGAATTCCCGGCAACGCCGAAGCCAACGACGAATTCGGCACCGCCGTCCACCTCGCCGACCTCAACAAGGACGGCAAGGCGGAAACCATCGTGGGCACTCCCACCGAGAACACCGACGGCTGCATATGGATCGCCCGCGGCACCCAAACCGGCCCCGCCCCCAGCGGATCCGCCGACACCTGCGGCAAAGACACCGGCCTCACCCTGCGCGGCCCCCACGGCCTCTTCGGAGCCGCCCTACCCAGCGCCAACGTCACCTTCTGATACAGGTCCCACACAGCGGGGCGATGGACGCCCTCAGCGACATCCACCGCCCCACCCGCACCGGCCCCGCCCCACCCGCCGTCCCCCGCCCCGTAGTTCACGGACCGTGTGCGGCACCCACGGGGGCGGCGGCTACCGTCGAAAGGGTGTGCCCAGGCCCCTACATCGCCAGCCACACCGCCTGATCCGGAAGCAGGCGACCGTCCTCGACCGGGCCGCTCGCCAGCAGTACCGAGTGGTGGGCGGGGAGCTCGTACGGTTCCGGGGAGAGGTTGACGACGCAGGTGAAGCCCGGCTCGCGGCGGTAGGCGAGCACGCCGGGCGGGGTGTCGAGCCAGGTCAGGTCGCCCTCGCCGAGGGCGGGGTGGTCCCGGCGGAGGTGCAGGGCGCGTCGGTAGAGCTCCAGCATGGAGGCCGGGTCGTCGGTCTGCGCTGCGACGCTGAGGTCCTTCCAGTGTGCGGGCTGCGGCAGCCAGGGGGCGTCGGTGGCGTCCTCGGGGCTGAAACCGTAGGGAGCGCTCTGGCCGGACCAGGGGATGGGTACGCGGCAGCCGTCGCGGCCGGGGTCGGTGTGGCCGGAGCGTTCCCAGATGGGGTCCTGGAGGACGTCCTCGGGCAGGTCTTCGACCTCTGCCAGCCCCAGTTCCTCGCCCTGGTAGACGTAGGCGCCACCGGGCAGGGAGAGCATCAGCAGGGCGGCCGCGCGGGCGCGCCGGACGCCGAGTTCGAGGTCGAGGGGGCCTTCCGGCCGGTAGGGCTCGTTGGCGACCCACTTCTTGGCCACCGGGCGGCCGAAGCGGCTGGGGTGGCGTACCACGTCGTGGTTGGAGAGCACCCAGGTGGCGGGGGCGCCGACGGAGCCGAGGGTGCCGAGCGAGCGGTCGATGACCTCGCGCAACGCGGTGGCATCCCAACTGGTCATCAGGAAGTCGAAGTTGAAGGCGGTGTGCAGCCCCTCCGGCCGTACGTAGGCGGCGAGCCGGTCCGGGGTGTCGGCCCAGGCCTCGGCGACGAACGACCGGTCGCCGGGGAATTCATCGGCGACCCGGCGCCATGCGCGGTAGATCGCGTGCACCTCGTCGCGGTTCCAGTAGGGGTGGTCCGGCTGTTCTCCGGGGGCCGGTGCGTCCGAGCCGCTGCGGGGCGGCAGGTCGGGGAGGCCGGGGTCCTTGACCAGGCCGTGGGCCACATCGATACGGAAGCCGTCGACGCCGCGGCTGAACCAGAACCGCAGGATGTCCTCGAACTCCGCCTGCACCTCGGGGTGTTGCCAGTTGAGGTCCGGCTGTTCGGGGGCGAAGAGGTGCAGGTACCACTGGCCGTCGGGCAGCCGGGTCCAGGCCGGGCCGCCGAAGACGGACTGCCAGTTGTTGGGCGGCTCGGCCCCGTCGGGTCCGCGCCCCTCACGGAAGTGGTAGCGCTCGCGCTCCGGGCTGCCGGGGCCGGCGGCCAGCGCCGCCCGGAACCATGCGTGCTGGTCGGAGGTGTGGTTGGGCACGATGTCGGGGATGACGCGGATGCCGTGCCGGTGTGCCTCCTCGATCAGCGCCTCGGCGTCGGCCAGGGTGCCGAAGAGCGGGTCGATCGCGCGGTAGTCGGCCACGTCGTAACCGTGGTCGGCCATCGGCGACTTGTACCACGGGTTGATCCAGATGGCGTCGATCCCGAGCGACTTCAGATAGGGCAGCCGGGAGCGGATGCCGGCGATGTCACCGACTCCGTCACCGTTCCCGTCGGCGAAGCTGCGGACGTAGACCTGGTAGATGACGGCGCTGCGCCACCACGGTGCGGGGTTGCTGGGCATGCTGCTGCGTGCTCCTCGGTGCTCTTGGGGTATCGGTGTTGCGGTGGTTGGGCCGGTGGGGCGGGCTACTTTGCCGCGCCGGCGGTGAGACCGGCGACGATCCGGCGCTGGAAGAGCAGCACCATGATCACGAGCGGGACGGTGACCAGCACGCCCGCCGCCATCTGGCTGCCGAACGGGGTCTCGAACTGGCTCGCGCCGGAGAATTTGGAGATCGCTACCGGCGCGGTCTGCATCTCCGCCTTGTTGGTCATCGACAGGGCGATGAGGAATTCGTTCCAGGCCGCGATGAAGGTGATGATCGCGGTGGTGAACATGCCCGGCGCGGCGAGCGGGATGATGATCTTGCGGAACGCCTGGCCGCGGGTGCAGCCGTCCACCATGGCCGCGTGCTCCAGTTCCTGGGGCATCTGCCGGAAGAACGCGGTGAGGTTCCAGACCGCGAGCGGCAGGGTGAAGGACATGCTGGGCACGATCATCGCCTGGTAGCTGTTGATCCAGCCGAAGTCGACGAACATCTTCAGCAGCGGGACCACGATCGACACCACGGGGAACATGGAGGTGGCGATGATCAGGGTGAGCACCAGCCGCTTCAGCCGGAACTCCAGCCGCGCCATCGCATAGGCGGTGAAGGTGGCCAGGACCAGCGCCACGGCGGTGGTGATGCCGGCCACCACGATGCTGTTGAGCAGCGCCCGGGTGAAGGACGCGGAGGGGTCGAGGACCGCGAGGTAGTTCTCGAACGAAAGGCGGGTGGGGAAGGGCGAGTTGGCGAAGATGTCGGAGGTCCGCCGCAGACTGGAGACCAGCATCCAGTAGAACGGTGCCAGGCAGTACGCGACGACCGCGGCGACCCCGGCGTACAGCAGCCACTTGCGCAGGTTCGGGGAGAGTGTCATGCCGCCACCTCCGTGCGACGCCGCGGCAGCCATCGGCGGGGCCTGCGGGCGGGGCCGTCGTCACCGACGACATCGGCGCCCAGCAGCCGTACGAAGGCCAGCGCGATCAGGAAGACATAGACGAAGAGGATCACCGCATAGGCCGCGGCGGGGCCGAAGCGCACATTCGCGGCCTGGTCCTGGGCGAGCATGGACAGTGTCTCCACCGAGGTTTTCTGCGCACCGATGAGGATGTACGGCAGGTCGAACATCCGCAGCGCGTCCAGCGTCCGGAACAACACGGCCACCAGCAGCGCGGGCTTCACCAGCGGCAGCGTGATGTTCCAGAACTGGCGCATCGGGCCCGCCCCGTCGATCCTGGCGGCCTCGTACACCTCTTTGCCGATCACCTGGAGGCCCGCCAGGACGAGCAGGCCGATGAACGGTGCGGTCTTCCACACATCGGCGATGATGACGGCGAGCTTGGCGTGGAACCCCTCGGTGGTCCACAGGATGTGCTGCCCGGTAAGGGCGTTGGCCACGCCGTTGCTGTTGAAGATCCAGCGCCAGAGCAGACCGCTCACCGCGGTGGGGATGGCCCACGGCACCAGGATGCTGGCCCGGACGAGGGCCCGTCCCTGGAAGGCGCGGTGCATGATCAACGCCATGGCGATGCCGATGACGGTCTCCAGCGCGACCGTGGTGACGGTCAGGAAGGTGGTGTTCCAGAAGGCGTTCCAGAAGCGGGGGCCGGCCGCGCCGAAGATCGCGCCGTAGTTCTCCAGCGCGACGAACGGGTCGGTCTCGTTGACGAATCCGGTCTTCGGGTTGAGGCCGGGGGTGCCGTACAGCGAGTCCTTGAGTGCCACGATCGTCGGGTAGAGCACCACGATCGTCAGTACCAGCAGTGTCGGGGAGACCAGGAGGGTCGCGAGCCGGGCGGATCCGGAGGTGGCCCGGGGACGGCGCCGTGGTGGCTTCGCCGGTATGGACAGCGCGCGTGGCGCGGCCGGATGGTGCGTTGTCGCCATGGTGTTCTCCTCACTCCCCCGCAGACTGCTGCCGAAGGGTCTGCTGAAGGTCCTTCAGGGCCTGCGCGCTGCTGGTGCTGCCCGTCATGGCCGCGTAGGCCTGCTGCTGGATCGCCGCCGTGACATCGCCGTACTGGAAGACCCGGGGCCGCGGTACGGCGTGCAGGATCGACTGCTTGAGGGTGGGGAGGTACGGGTACTGCTTGACCAGCTTGCGGTCCTTGTACAGCGCGTCGTAGGTCGGTGCGCCCGGGGCGCGGGACAGGGTGAAGCGCTGGATCTCCTGGCTGGCGAGGAACTTCATGAAGTCGATCGCCGTCGCCTTGTTCTCCGCCGAGGCCGACAGGGCCACGTTGTGGCCGCCCAAGCTGGAGGCGCCGGGGCCGTTGAGGCCGGGCAGCGGCGCGGCGCGGAACCGGCCCGCGACCTTGCTGGAGCCGTCGTCCTTGGCCATCAGGGGATAGGCGTAGGGCCAGTTCCGCAGGAAGAGCAGCTTCCCGGTCTGGAAGGCGCGGCGGCCGTCCTCCTCCTGGTAGGTGACGGCGTCCTTCGGGATGGTGCCGTCCTTGAAGGAGTTGACCAGGAAGTCCAGTCCGCGCTTCGCCTGCGGGGTGTCCACCCCCGGCGTGCCCTTGGCGTCAGTGACGACGCCTCCCGCGGAGTTCACGGCCTCGGCGAAGTTGACCGTCAGTCCCTCGTACTTCTGGAACTGCCCGGCGTAACAGGACATCCCCCGCGCCTGGGGCAGCTTCGCCACCTTGGCGCAGTCCGCCTTCATCTCGGCCCAGGTGACCGGCGGCCTGGCGATACCGGCCTTCTTGAGGAGGTCGGTGCGGTAGTAGAGCATCCCGCCGTCCGAGCTCGCCGGCACGGCGTACAGCCCGCCGCGGTACTTGCCGGTCTCGACGATCGGCTTCAGCATCTGCCGCAACGGGAACTGCTCCTCGGGCAGCCGGTCGATCCAGCGGTGCGCGGCGAACTCCGAGGTCCACACGACGTCGAGGAACAGCACCGTATAGGCGTCGGACTTCGTCTGCGCGTTCTGGATCATCTGCTGGCGCTGGGCGTCGGGGTCCGTGGGCAGCTGGACGAAGGTGACCTTCTCCTTGGGGTGCCGCTTGTTCCAGCGGTCGAGCACCTCCTGGACGGAGCCGGAGGCGTCCTTGCCGGCAACGTAGGTGATGGGGCCGCGCCCCTCGAACGTGGGCCGGCCGCCGGCCTCGGTGGCGGCCCCGTTCGCGCCGCAGGCGGCGACGGCCGCGAGCCCCGCGAGCGCCGCTCCCGCGCTCAGCAGCGCTCTGGTGGTCCTGGTCTTCACTGTCTCTCCTGGTGGTGCGGAACCGGAGCGGAGGCCGGTCACTCGGTGGGAAGCCGCTCGCCGGTGGTGGCCGAGAAGAAGTACGCGCCGTCGCTCCGGAGGCGCAGGGTGATCCGTTCGCCCTTACGGGGCGGGGTCCGCGGGTCGACCCGGGCGATGACTTCGGCCCCGGTGACGGTGCCGCTGTCGATGCCCCTGCGGTCGTCCCCCTGGAGGGTTCCGTAGGCGTACGCCTCGGAGCCGAGCTCCTCCACCATCGACACCGCCATACCGAGGCCCGGCTCGCCCGGCGTGACGGTCTCCAGCGCCTCCGGCCGGAAGCCCACCACCACGCGGTCACTGCCCTCGGCCGCGGCCGCGGAGAGCACGCTGCGGGGCAACGGCAGTCGGGTGCCGCCGAGTTGGATGCCGTCGTCGGCTATCCGGGCCTCCTTGAGGTTCATGGTCGGCGAGCCGATGAAGGAGGCCACGAACACATTGGCCGGCTCGTCGTAGAGGGTGCGCGGGGCGGCGCACTGCTGGAGCAGACCGTCCTTGAGCACGGCGACGCGGTCGCCCATGGTCATCGCCTCGACCTGGTCGTGCGTGACGTAGACGGTGGTCACGCCCAGCCGGCGCTGGAGGGCGGCGATCTGGGTGCGGGTCTGGGTGCGCAGCTTGGCGTCCAGGTTGGACAGCGGCTCGTCCATCAGGAACACCTGTGGTTCCCGCACGATGGCGCGGCCCATGGCGACCCGCTGCCGCTGCCCGCCGGAGAGCGCCTTCGGCCTGCGCTGGAGGTACGGCTCCAGGTCGAGGATCCTGGCCGCTTCCTGCACCCGGCGGCGGATCTCGTCCTTCGGTGTGCCGGCGACCTTCAGGGCGAACCCCATGTTGTCGGCGACGCTCATATGCGGGTAGAGCGCGTAGTTCTGGAACACCATGGCGATGTCCCGGTCCTTGGGCGGCAGATGGGTCACGTCCCGGTCGCCGATGCGGATCACGCCGTCGTCCACGTCCTCCAGGCCGGCCAGCATGCGCAGGCTGGTGGACTTGCCGCACCCGGAGGGGCCGACGAGGACCAGGAACTCGCCATCGGCGATGTCCAGGTGGAGTGCGTCGACCGCGGGCCGGTCTGCACCCGGATAGCACCGGGTGACCTTCTCGAAACTCACTGTGGTCATGCGGGAGCTCATCCCTTCCCGGCAGCGGCCGCCGGATGGCATGGACAGGGGCGTGAAAGCGTTGCTGACTGCGCTGCCTTCGTCATCGAGTGTGTGAATCCGCAGGTCAATGCGCTGGAGGATCGCTCCGAGCGGCTGGTGGCGACCCCAGCGAGACAGCGCTTTCAAGCTAAGAGTGCCCTCAGCGGAAGTCAATGCGTTACGTCGCGGTAATGCGCAGGTCATTCGGCTGTACCGTGCAGCTTCCAGGCGGAAAAGCGCTGGATTTTCCCGGGCGACCGGATTCATGACAGCGCTGTCATCAACGCCGCCTCGCATGTGCTCATCGTGCTACCGTCCGTGCATGTCACCAGCTCAACGGCATCCCACGATGGCCGATGTCGCCGAACGCGCCGGGGTCTCGGCCTCCACCGTCTCGCGCACCCTGCGCGGCTACGCATCCGTCTCGTCCGAGGTCCGGGCCCGCGTCGAGCGCGCGGCCCGCGAGCTGAACTTCGCCATCTCCCGGCAGGCGGCCAGCCTGGTCACCGGCAAGACCGGCGTGGTGGCCGTGCTCGTACCGATACTCAAGTCGTGGTTCGTCGGCTCGGCGCTGGAGGCGCTGGGACCGGTGCTGCGCGCGGCCGGCCTGGAGCTGGTGGTCTACGTCGTGCCCGACATGGCCGAGCGCACCGCCTTCTTCGAGCGCCTGCCCGCGCGGCGGAACGCCGATGCGCTGCTGGTGTTCTCCTTCGACCTCACCGAGGAGGAGAGCGCCCGCCTGGACGATCTCCAGATGCCGGTCATATACGTCAGCCAGCACTCCGAGGGCCGGCCGAGCGTCTACGTCGACGATGTGGGCGCGGCGTGCGCCGGCACCCGGCATCTGCTGAACCTCGGACACCGGCGGATCGCCTTTCTGCGGGCGATCGGGGTCAGCGGGTTCACCTTCAGCTCCAACGAGCGGCTGACCGGTTACCGGCAGGCGCTCACCGAGGCGGGCATCCCACTGGACGAGGAGCTGGTGGTCGGCGCCGTACTGGGCCAGGACCGCACCGTCGTGGAGGCGGTCGGCCAGTTGCTCAGCCTGCGACATCCGCCCACCGCGCTCTTCGTCGAGCAGGACGAGATCGCCGTCGCGGTCCTGTGGACGCTGCGCAAGAGCGGTATCGATGTCCCCGGGCGACTGTCCGTACTCGGCTTCGACGACCACGACATCGCCCGATGGGCCGGGCTGTCCACGATCGCGCAGTCACCGACGGACATGGGCCGTATCGCGGGTGAACTGGCGCGTACGCTCATCGATACCCCGGACACCGACCGGGAACGGCACATCGTCCTGCCCACCCATCTGATCCCTCGGTCCAGCACCGCCCCGCTCGCACCCCCGTCCGCGCCGTCCGACGGCGGTCAGGAGGCGTCCGCGGCCGGGCCCGCCGCCGCTTCGGAGTCCTGACCGGCGAGGGCCTGCTCGGTCCAGATGACCTTGCCCTGGGTGGTGTAACGGGCCCCCCAGCGCTCGGTGAACTGCGAGATGAGGAAGAGCCCCCGGCCGCCCTCGTCGGTCACCCGGGGATGGCGCAGGTACGGCGAGGTGCTGCTCCCGTCGGACACCTCGCAGACCAGCGTCTGCCCCAGGATCAGCCGTAGCTGGATCGGCCCGGTGGCATGCCGGATGGCGTTGGTGACCAGCTCGCTGACCACGAGTTCGGTGGTGAAGGCGAGGTCGGCCAGGCCCCAGCGCTCCAGCTGTCCGGCGGCGGCGGCCCGGGCCTCGGCGACGACCGCCGGATCGGCCGGCAGATCCCGGGCCGCGTACCGGTCCTCGTCCAGCGCGAAGGTCTCGGCCAGCAGGAGCGCCACATCGTCCTGGGGCCGGGTGGACACCAGCTCGTCGATGACGTGCGAGCACAGCGCATCGAGCCTCAGATCCGGTGTCGCCAGGGCCTGCTGGAGCCGCTCCTTGGCGGAGGGCCCCTCGGGGCCGGCCGGGACGCCGGAGAGCAGACCGTCGGTGTACAGGGCGAGCACGCTGCCCTCGGTGACCGGCAGTTCGACGGATTCGAAGGGCAGGCCGCCGATGCCGAGACGCGGTCCCACCGGCAGATCGGCGAAGGTGACGGTGCAGTCGGGGGTGACCACAGCGGGGGCCGGGTGCCCCGCGCTGGCCATGGTGCAGGTCCGGCCGACCGGGTCGTAGACCACGTACAGACAGCTGGTGCCCAGCGCTCCGGCGCCCGGCCGACGCGCCTCCTCCTCCCGCCCCACCCGGCCGACCAGGTCGTCGAGGTGGGCCAGCAGCTCCTCGGGACGCAGATCGAGGACGGCGAGGGTCTGTACGGCGGTCCGCAGCCGCCCCATGGTGGCGATGGCGTCGATCCCATGGCCCGTCACATCGCCCACCACCAGGGCCACTCGGGCACCGGACAGCGCAATCACATCGAACCAGTCGCCGCCGACGTCGCCCAGCTCGTTGGCCGGGCGATAGGCGGAGGCCACCCGGACGGCCTGCTGCTCGGGAGAGCCCTGCGGCAGCAGGCTCCGCTGGAGGGCGAGGGCCGCCTCACGCTCCCTTGTGTAGCGGCGGGCATTGTCCATACACACCGCCGCCCGGCCGACGAATTCCTCGGCCAGGCGCAGATCGTCCTCCGTGAAGGGCTCGTCGCCCTGACTGCGGAAGAACGTGGCCACGCCCATGGTGGTGCCGCGGGCCCGCACCGGGACGACCATCGCGGCGTGCAGCCCGAGGTCGTTGAAGTGTGCGGGGCGCCCGCCGGGGCTGTCGGCCCAGTGTGCGTCGAGCGGATCGAGCCGCCCGGAGCGCCAGGAGCCGCCGCCGGCCAGACAGCGGATCGGCGGCGACCAGGCCTGGTAGCCGGTCAGCGCACCGACCTCGATCACGGACTCGGGCACCCCGTCGCGCACCGACTGCTGCCCGGCGCGCCGCAGCGGGACGGTGTCCGCGTCGCTGAGGGGCCCGGGCAGCGGTTCCTCGCCCCTGATCACCGAGTCCAGCAGATCCACGGCGACGAAGTCGGCCAGCTCCGGCACCGCCACATCCGCGAGGTCCTGTGCGGTCTGGAGCACGTCCAGGCTGCGGCCGATGTACTCACCGGCCCGGTCCAGCAGGTCCATCTGCCGGCGCGAGCGGTAGTGCTCGGTGACGTCGATGACCGTGTAGCAGACCCCCATGGGCCGGCCGTCCGGGTCGTCGAGACGGATGAAGGACATGGTCTGGGCACGCTCGTGGTGCGGGTCGGAGGCCACGCGGCCGGTGTGCTCGTAGCCGGTCACCGGTTCGCCGCTGTGCAGCACCCGGCGCATCTGGGTCTCCAGCGCCTCGGCGTCGAGCCCCGGCTGGATCTCGCCCAGACGTCGTCCGATGCGCTCGGCGGTGGTCCCTCCCCCGTACTGCTCCAGCGCCGGATTGGACCAGATGCACCGCAGGTCGGTGTCCACGATGGCCATGCCCACGGGAGACGCCGACACGATCCGCTCCAGCACCTGCCGGCTCATCGCCCAGCCGTGCGCGGCCGGTGCCTCGGCCCCCAGGACCAGCCAGTGCTCCCGTCCTGCGCCGTCCGTCATCGGCACCACCTGCACCTGGAGGTCCGCCGCTGCGCTGTCGCCGCGCCGCGCCGAGAGCCGTCCGCTCCAGTGGCCCTGCCGGTGGCACTCCTCGGCGAGCACGGGCAGCCGCGCCGCGTCGTCGGGAGCCAGCAGTGAGGCAACGGGACGTCCGACGACGTCGGACGCGGCGTGCCCGAGCAGGCGTTCAGCGGCCGGGGGCCAGCTCTCGACCCGGCCATGGGTATCGAGCAGCAGCACGGCGGCGTCCGCGACGTCGAACGATGTCTGCCGTCCGGTACGGCCGTCCGCCGGGACCCTAGCCCTGTCCGCTGCCATGTCCGCGCTTCCGTCCCCTTCGACTGTCTACGTACCGTATCCCGGCATTCCTCCCTTTCTGCCATTATTCGACCGCTTCGACCACAACGGGCCCATGAGTGCGGGAGCACCGCACTGCCGCCCCCGTCCTCAAGCGCGGCATTCCGATGCTCGGCGGTCCGATGCTCAGGGGTCCGATGCTCAGCGGTCGGACACTCAGCGGTCCGTGCCCGGCGGCCCGTACGTACGCAGCGGCGCACCGGTTGAGGAACCGTCAGCCGGCCGCCCCCACCGCCCCCTCAGCCCCGCCCGCTCCCCCCGCTCTCCCCACTCCCCCGGCCGCCTCCTCGGTATCCGGATCCGCCCCGTGCAGATACCCCTCGTCGATCCGCTTCGGCCCGAACGGCCACTCCTTCTCGTAACGGGCCCACAGCAGGAAGGCCACCGCACCCGCGGCGACCCACGCCAGCGACCATTCGATGGGATGCCTGCCGGGCGCGTTCACGTCCGCACAGCCGTAGATCACCAGCCAGCCGGCCAGCGCCACGATGCTCGGCAGCGGATAGAGCCACATCCGGTACGGACGGCGCAGCCCCGGCTGACGACGGCGCAGCACGGTGACCGCGGCGATCTGGGCCAGCGACTGCACGAGCACCATGACGGTGGTCAGCAGCTGGATGAGGGTGGCCAGGTCGGTGTGCCGCCCGATGAGGAAGCCCGCGGCCATCACCGCCCCCATGGTGAGCAGGCCCAGGACGGGGAAGCGGTGGCGCGGGTGGAGCTTGGCGTACGGGCGGAAGAAGACCCGGTCACGGGCGGCGTCGTAGGGGACCCGTGAGCCGCCGAGGAGTCCGGTGAAGACGGAGGCGACGGCTGTGATGAGGATGAGCACCGTGACGGTGTCGGCGGCGCCCTTGCCCCAGGCCTTCTCCAGTACGGCGGAGGCGACCGACGAGGACGCCGTGGAGTGCGGGTCGAGCATGTCCTGCCAGTGGACGATGCCCAGGGTGCCGATCTGTAGCAGCAGATAGATCGCCATGATGCCGAGGATCGCGGAGATGACGGCGCGCGGAATGGTGCGTCCTGGCTGTCTGATCTCGGCGCCCATGTACGCCACGGTGTTGTAGCCGAGGTAGTCGTAGATGCCGATCGTCAGGCCGGCGGCGAAGCCGGTCCAGAAGTGGCTTGCCGTCAGCTCGAAGGCGTGCGCGGGGTAGCTGAAGGCGCGCTCGGGGCTGAAGTGGGTGAAGGCGGCGACGATGACCAGGGCAACCGAGGCGATCATCACCGTCCACAGGACGACGGTGAGCCGGGCGATGTTCTCCACCCGGCGCCACAGCAGCACGAGGACGCCCACCGTGACGACGATGCCGACCAGATCACCCTGCCCCTGGCTCATCTCCGGCCACAGATACCCCAGGTACTGGACGAACCCGATCACGCCGGTGGACATCCCGAGGGGGATGAACAGCATCGCCGTCCAGACGAACAGAAACGGCATCAGCTTCCCGGTGCGGTACTGGAACGCCTGCCGCAGATAGACATAGCTGCCGCCCGCCCCGGGCAGCGAAGCACCCAGCTCGGCCCAGATCAGCCCGTCCGCGAGCGCCAGCACCGCGCCGGCGAGAAACCCGATAACGGCCTGCGGCCCGCCGAACGCGGCGACCATCAGCGGGATGGTCACGAACGGGCCGATGCCGCACATCTGGCTCATGTTGAGGGCGGTGGCCTGGAACAGGCCGATCCTGCGGACGAATCCCACGCGCTCATCGAGGAGTTCAGGCATCGGTCAGCCCCTTCTCGTGCCGGCGCACCCACCGGTTCCGCGGCCGTAATCGCCGCGCCACAGGCTGACACGCGCGCCGCGCGAACGCACCGGCCCGGGCCGACTTTCCCCACCGGTCCCGCCCGGCGATCCCCGTCGGCAGCCCCTGTCAGCTCCCCCTCAGGGCCCCCTCAGCTCCCCTCAGATCTCGCCGTACGCCTCCCCGCCCAGCTCCAGCCGTGCCGTACCGGCCGTCGCGTCCGCGAGCCAGGCACGGAAGGTGTCCAGTTCGGCCTCCGGCAGCCCGACCTCGATCCGCACCTCCGCCCCGTACGTCACCTCGCGCACCGTCCGCCCCGTCGTCCGCAGGTCGTTCTCCACCCGGCCCGCGCGCTGGTGGTCGACGGTGACCGTGACCAGCCGGAAGCGCTGCCGGACAACCGTCCCGAGCGCATCCAGCGCCTCACCGACGACACCGCCGTACGCCCTGATGAGCCCACCCGCACCGAGCTTGATGCCGCCGAAGTACCGGGAGACGACGGCGACGACATACCGCACTTCGCGCCGCACCAGCATCTGGAGCATCGGAACGCCCGCGGTGCCGCCCGGCTCACCGTCGTCGCTCGCCTTCTGGACGCCGCCGTCGGCCCCGAGCACATACGCCCAGCAGTGGTGCCGGGCGGCCGGGTGCTCCTTGCGGATGCGCGCGATGAAGTCCTGGGCCTCGGTCTCGGTGGCGACCGGCGCGAGCGCGCAGATGAAGCGGGACTTGTTGATCTCGATCTCGTGGACACCCTCGCGCGCGAGCGTGCGGTACTGCTCCTGCATCGCACCAGCCTATGCGGCCCCTCTGACAGCCGGGGGCCCGGTCCTGGTGGCCCGCGCCGCGCTGGGCTGTCCGCCGTAAGGGCGCGGGTATCCGCCGTACGGGCGCAGTCGGCACGGCCAGGCGGCGTACGCACACCGTCCGCACGGTGCGTCGGGGAGACGTCCGCGCCGCCCGTAGGCACTGTGAGGCCAGTGCGAGAGCCTCGTGTTTCCGGGGCCCCGCTCGTACACGGAGGATCGAACGTCGGGTTGGCGGAGGGCTGCATGGAAGAGAGCACACAGTCGGCGATGACGGCGGGCGTTCCCGTGACGGGCGAGGAGATGCCCGAGCCTCCACCAGAGGTCGTCGAGGCGGCACGCAATGCGCCCGATCACTGGCTGGCCATGGTGGATCTGACCTGGCAGGGCGAGGGCCCACCACCGCTCTGGGCACTGATCGGACAGTGGCGCTCGGACTCCTCCGGGGACATCGTGGAGTGGCGGGACAACCCGGAGTACCGGCCGTCCCCGCAGATGCTGGACTGGTCGGAGCCGACCGACCCGGTGGACCGTGCGTTGCAGCTCGCGGCAACCGGGTACGGCCCCGGGCAGGACGTCTCCGAGGCGCTGGCGGGCGCTGAGGTATCCGTCCTGGTCACGGCGACCGGTACCCCGCTGGCCGCCGCCTCGCCCGAAGGCACCCCGGTGATCCCCGTCTACACCTCGGAGACCTACCTCGAATCCGTGGGCCGGCTGCTCTACGACCGGCGCCCGGTGGCCGACCTCGTCGAGCAGCTGCCGCCGGGGCACGCCCTGTACCTCAACCCGACCGGCCCGGTGAGCATGCTGGTGGACACCGAGGAACTGCGCGCGGCGCTGGCCGGAACCTCCGACGCCTCGGACGGGGCCCGGGAGGCGACCGGGCCGCTGCGCCCGGGCACCGGCGCCGGCGGGGCCGAGCCGGTGGGCAGCGGCGGCCGCGCCATCGGCAAGCCGGCCCGCGCCGCCGGCAACGCCGTCGTCGGAGCCGGCCTCGCCACCAGTGGCATCTCCCGCACCGCCCCCTGACCCACCAGCACCCGAACCCGCCCCGCCCGTCTTCCCCTTCGGGCGGGGCGTTTGCTGTGGGGGGGGAGGGGCGGGGCCGTACACCCCTCATGTGATTCGGAGGAACCGCCCGTTGACGCCCGCGGTCTCCGCGCTGTTCGCCCTCCTTGCGGCCATTGGCAACGCCACCGGCACCGTGTTGCAGCGGATCGCGGCGCAACGCGTACCTCTCGATGAGGCCTTCAGCGTTCGGCTGTTGCCCCATCTCCTGCGCAGCTCCGCATGGCTCGGCGGGGTCGCGATCATCGTGGGGGCCGCGGCCTGCCAGGCTCTCGCCCTGCGCCTGGGCTCGCTCTCCCTGGTGCAGCCCATTCTCGTCACCGAGCTGCCCTTCACCCTTCTGATCGCCTGCCTGATCGCCCGGCGCGGACTGCCCGCGGTCGGCTGGCGAGCGGCATTCATGATCGCCGCCGGCCTCGGCCTGGGACTGGCCGCCGCGTCACCGACCGAGGGGGACGGCGCCGTCACCGCCGGCCTGTGGGTTCTGGCGCTGCTCGCGTCCGGAGGCAGCATGCTGGCCTGCGCACTGGCCGCCCTGCCACGCCCCCGCGGGCGGGCCCGCGCGGCGCTCTTCGGCTCGGCGTCCGCGATCGGCTACGCGCTCACCGCAACGTTGATGAAGTCCTCCGCCGACACCTTCGGGCAGCACGGAGCCGGTGCCTTCTGGGCCAGTTGGCAAACCTACGGCTTCGTGGCAGCCGGCGGCTGTTCGTTGCTGCTGCTGGCCAACGCGATGGGGTCCGGACCGCTGATCGCGTCCCAGCCCGCTCTGACGCTCGGCGAGGCACTGGCCAGCCTGGCGCTGGGGATTCTGGTCTACGGGGACCGCGTGCGCGGCGGATGGTGGCTCATCCCCGAGGCCCTTGGCGCGGTACTCGTCACCTGGGGAGTCGTTCTCCTCCCCAAGATCGCGTCCGAGGACCATGAATCGGCCCTTACCTAGGGGTGTCTTCCGTGTGCTCCCGAGAGCAGAAGCACACGGAATGGTGTCCTTGTCGGCCCCCACTCGCCCCGGCGGGAATCAGGACGGCCGGCCACCCGTTGTCCAGAAGCGGGACCACGGACCACAGGAGGCACCCATGTACGACGACCAGGCGGCCATCCGCAGGATCCTCACCGAGCTCGGAGACACCTGGGCGGTCGTGGGGTTGTCCTCGAACCGGCAGCGGGCCGCGTACGGTGTCGCGGAGGTGCTACAGCGTTACGGCAAGCGGATCGTCCCCGTGCATCCGAAAGCCGAGGCGGTGCACGGGGAAGTGGGGTATCCCTCCCTCGATGCCGTCCCCTTCAAGATCGATGTCGTCGACGTCTTCGTGCGCAGCGACCTCGCCGGAGACATCGCCGACCAAGCCGTCACCGCCGGGGCGAAGGCCGTGTGGTTCCAGCTCGGTGTCCGGGACGACGCCGCCTTTCACCGCACCCGCGCGGCCGGTCTTGCCATGGTCATGGACCGTTGCCCGGCTATTGAGATACCCCGTTTGGGCTGAGTCCCCGGTGCGCTAGCGTCCGTGCATGATCACGATACGGGCCGCCGTTCCCGAGGATGCCGCCGAGCTCATACGGCTGCGCCGACTCATGTTCCTCGCGATGAACGGGCAGGACACGCCCGGGAGTTGGGAGCGGGACGCGGAGGCGATGGCGCGCCGGCTGCTGGCCGGGCCGGACGCGCGGCTGGGTGCCTTCGTGGTGGCGGGTGACGAGCCCGGCGGCCCGCATCTGGCGGCGTGCGCGGTCGGGACCGTCGAGGAGCGGCTGCCGGCGCCCGGGCACCCGGCCGGGCGGTTCGGATTCGTCTTCAATGTCTGTACGGATCCCCGCTATCGGGGCCGTGGGTACGCGCGCGCCACGACCGAGGCACTGCTCGGTTGGTTCGCGGAGCGGGGCGTGAGCAGGGTCGATCTGCATGCCACCGAGGGCGCCGAGGCGCTGTACCGGAGCCTGGGCTTCACCGAGCACTCGATCCCGCTGTCGCTGGATCTGCGGCCGTCCGGCGAACGCGCACCGTGATCGATCCACCGGATCCGGTGCCGCGCGCCGGCGAAGGGCCGGACGAGCCGGACCGCCGGATGAGCCGAGCAGCCTGGTACGCCGCTACGCGACGCCGAGGCCGTCCAGGACCGTGGCGCCCGGGAGTTCGGCCAGCGCCTTGCCGGGCACGATGAGCTTGCCGCGTCGGCCGCCGCTGCCGATCAGCGCGTACGGGACGTCGGCGACGGCGGCGTCCACCAGGAGCGGCCATTCGGCGGGCAGACCGATCGGGGTGATGCCGCCGTACTCCATTCCGCTGTCGCTGACCGCCGTGTCCATCGGCGCGAACGACGCCTTGCGGGCGCCCAGTTGACGACGTACGACGCCATTGACGTCGACGCGGGTGTGCGAGAGCACGACACAGGCGGCCAGCGTGGTCTCGCCACCGCGCTTGCCGGCCACCACCACGCAGTTCGCGGACTGCTCCAGCAGCCAGGGGCCGTAGTGCTCGACGAGCAGGGCGGTGTCCGCGATGGACGGATCCGTGTCGACGTAGCGCAGCTCCTGGACCGGTACGGATCCGCTCCAGCCGCGGATCGCGGCGGCTACCGGCACGGTCAGCAGGTCCAGGCACTCGACGGCGGGCCGGACATCGTCGAAAGCATCCATCGGCACGGGCATACCCGCCAAGCTAACAGTCGCGCCCGCGCCTCGGCGGGCGGTCTCAGTGGGCGGGCGGGATGATCACGGACATGGTCATCTCGACCGGCTCGCTGCCGTCGTTGCGGTAGCCGTGCGCGACCTTGGCCTCGAAGGTCGCCGAGGCGCCGGCCGGTACCTCGTGCTCCACCTCGTCCACGACGAGCGTCAGGGTGCCGGCCCGGACATGGATCAGCTCGACGCTGCCGGGCGGATGCGGATCGGAGGCGCTGCTGTCGCCGGGCATCAGCCGCCAGTCCCACAGTTCGTACGGCCCAGGCGCCTCCGCACCTACGAGGAGCGTGGTGAAGCTGCCGGCCTCGGTGGACCACAGCCGGACGGCCTCGCTGGGCGGCACGATGCGTACCTGTGGGCCCTGCTCGTAGTCGAGGAGCGTGGTGATGCTGACGCCGAGGGCGTCGGCGATCTTGACGGTGGTCCCCACGCTCGGATTCGTACGGGCCTGCTCGATCTGGATGATCATGCCGCGGCTCACCCCGGCACGGGCCGCCAGCGCGTCGAGGGTGAAGCCGCGTTCGGCGCGCCAGTGCTTGAGATTGCGGGCGAGCGACTGCGTGAGCTGGTCGAGATCCGTCACGGTCCGTCCAAGTCGAAGGCCAATATATTTGATGGAGCAGTTCAGTTTGATGCACTACGGTGTGGTGTACTTCAGCGTCCGGTTCACTGTACTGCGAGGTTTCACCATGACAGCGGTCTTCGCCCTGGCCACCAGCCTGCTGTGGGGGGTCGCCGATTTCGGCGGCGGACTGCTCACCCGACGGCTCCAGGCGCTGACCGTGGTGGTCATCTCGCAGACGCTGGCCGCTGTCGCACTCGGCGCCGTCGTGGTGGCCACCGGCGGCTGGCGGGAGGCCGGACCGCAGATGTGGTTCGCGGTCGGGGCCGGTGTCGTCGGGCCCGCCGCGATGCTCTGCTTCTACCGCGCCCTGGCGCTCGGCCCGATGGGCGTGGTCTCCCCGCTCGCCTCGGTCGGCACCGTACTGGTACCGCTCGGCGTCGGGATCGTGGCGGGCGAGCGGCCGGGGCTGCTCCAGGCCCTCGGCATGGTGGTGGCCGTGGTCGGCGTCCTGCTGGCCGGCGGCCCCCGGGTCAGCGGCGCCTCGATCGCCCGTCAGACGCTCGTACTGACGCTGATCTCGGCGCTCGGCTTCGGTGCGGTGATGGCCCTGATCGCGGAGGCGTCCACGACCGTCACCGGGCTGTTCCTCGCCCTGTTCGTCCAGCGGGTGTGCAATGTCGCCGTCGGCGGCGCGGCGCTCTACGCATCTGTGCGGCGCGGCACCCCGGCGCTGCCCGAGGGCGGGCTCGCGGCCATCCGGGGCTCGCTGCCCATGCTGGCCTTCGTCGGTATCGCCGATGTCGCCGCCAACGGCACGTACTCCATCGCCGCCCAGCACGGCCCGGTCACCATGGCCGCGGTGCTCGCCTCCCTCTACCCGGTCGTCACCGCGCTCGCCGCGCTCGGTGTCCTCAAGGAGCGGATGCGGGCGATACAGACGGCGGGCGCCTCGCTCGCCGTGGTCGGCTCGGTCCTGCTCGCCTCCGGCGGCTGACGGAAGCGGCAACCGCTGAGACGCTGACGGCGGTTCAGGAGGCTCCCTGCGCCTCCCCGGCCCCGGCCTCCTGCCACTCCTCCAGCGCGACCAGCTGCTGCGGTGTGACGCCCTCGGGGATCGGCACCGGCGCGGGCGTCCGCAGCGGCGGCTGCCAGCCCTGCTGCGGGTCCCAGCGGCGTACGACCTTGGCGGGCGCGCCGGCGACCACCGCATGGTCGGGGACCTCGCCGCGGACCACCGCGCCCGCCGCCACCACCACATTCCGCCCCAGTCGCGCCCCGGGCAGAATCACCGCCCCGGTGCCGATCCAGCTGCCGGAGCCGATGGCGACCGGGTCGGTGCGCGGCCACTGCTTGCCGACCGGTACCTCGGGGTCGTCGTAACTGTGGTTGGTGGTGGTGACGTAGACACCGGGGCCGAAGAAGCAGTCATCGCCGATCGTCAGCCGGACATCCGCGATCACATGGCTGCCGCGGCCGAGCACCACACCGTTCCCCAGCGTGAGGATCGGCTCAGCCCCCAGATCGAGGTCAGGCATCATGCCGGCCGTCAGCGTGACGTCCTGCGCGATGATGCAGTGGTCGCCGATCTCGATCCACGGGTCGCCGAAGACCGTGCCCTGCGGGAACGCGAGCCGGGTGCCGGGGCCGATCCGGCGGAAGCGGTACGGGCCCGGACACTCGGCCGTCACGGCCGCGGCGTCCCTCATCCAGCGCGCACCGCGGTGGACGGCGCGCGAGACGGCCCGGCGCCGCCACGCCGTCACGGATGAGAACACGTTCTT
Organism: Streptomyces sp. NPDC034111; assembly: GCF_055575375.1. Lineage (NCBI taxonomy): Bacteria > Bacillati > Actinomycetota > Actinomycetes > Kitasatosporales > Streptomycetaceae > Streptomyces > Streptomyces sp. NPDC034111. Next base: position 57,257 of record NZ_JBVIST010000026.1, read on the forward strand.
GTTTATCGGCACCCGCACACCGTAATCGGCCCGCCGGGCGACCGGCCGCGCGCCGGGCTGTGATCTTCGCCCCACCGCCCGCCGCCCCCGTCCGGCGCTGCGCCCGTCGTCTACGGTGCTGTTGGCGCGACGCAGCGGCGGCAAGGAGATCCGGACATGGCACAGCGGGCTTTGATTTCCCAGGTGGGCGGCGAGGAGCCGAGGATCGCCCAGGAGGCGTTCACCGCCCCTACGTCCGTGGTGCTCGGCAACGTCACGCTGGCCGCGGGCGCCAGCGTCTGGTACCACGCGGTGCTGCGGGCCGACTGCGGCCCGATCGTGCTCGGCGCCGACAGCAATGTGCAGGACAACTGCACGGTCCATGTCGATCCCGGCTTCCCGGTGACCGTCGGCGCACGGGTCTCCGTCGGTCACAACGCGGTGCTGCACGGCTGCACCGTCGAGGACGATGTGCTGATCGGCATGGGCGCCACGGTCCTGAACGGTGCGCACATCGGCGCGGGCTCGCTGGTCGCCGCGCAGGCACTGGTCCCGCAGGGCATGCGGGTGCCGCCCGGCTCCCTGGTCGCCGGGGTGCCGGCGAAGGTCAAGCGTGAACTGACCGACGAAGAGCGCGAACTCATCAAGGTCAATGCCACGATGTACCGGGAACTGGCCGCGCAACACCGGGAGGCGGTCACGGACACCGAGGGCTGAGCCGGCCCCGGACGATCCGGCGCCGGGCCCGGTCAGCGGCGCGGCAGCGGGCCGCAGGGCTCCGGTCCGCAGCCCTCAGCGGTGTGGCACGTCATGCACATATGTGATCCGGCCGTCGCCTACCCGGACGACCCGTACGGTCATCCCGCGGTCGGTCCCCCGCAGATAGTGGGCCGTGCAACGGGTCCATGCGCCCCTGACCGCGCGCAGGTCCTTTGCGCAGTCGACCGAGCGCGGTCCGCGGGGGATCACCGGCAGCGACAGATGGCCCGAGATCGAGCGGGCGACCTCATCGCGCGGGACGGCGTCGGTCCTGCCGTTCACCTCGCTGGTCGCGTCCCGCTCCCCCAGCCACCGGCTGCCCGCCGTGAGCCCCACGGCCACCAGAACCGGGACGGCCAGCACCAGGCCGGCCGCTCGCAGATACCGCAACGCTCTCCCTCCAGCGGGCACGGGCACACCTCGCTACCGGCCGCGCCCACCGGCCGGATCACCGACAATTCTTACGGACCGTCCGGCGACGGCAACAGGAGGGGTCCTGCCGTGCGGCCGGCCAGGCGACGGGGCATCAGGGCACCGGGCCCTGCATCTGCTCGCTGATCCAGTGCAGGGATTCGGCCATGCGCTGCATGTAGGTCTGAGCGCTGTGCACCCCGTCCGGTATTTCGAAGAGCGTGGAGTGGACCGGCCCGCCCGTGTAGTCCCTGATGAAGCGCTTCACATCGGGCACCGCGGCCTCCAGGCTGCCGAGTTCGAAGGCCAGATACACCTCCGGGCCCCGCCGCGCGGCCAGCTGACGCGCCAGATGCCGGGGGTCGTTGGCGCGCATTTCGGCCGGATACCCCTGCCACATCGGCGAATCCGGCGCCGTGTCAGGGCCGTTGACGATGGCCGCCTTGAACTTCGCCGGCTGCTTGAGCACGGCCTTCAGCGCGGCGAAGCCCCCGGACGAGGACCCCATGAAGGCCCAGCCGTCACGGCTGTCGTACGTACGGAAGTTGGCCCGCGCGAAGTCCGGCACGTCCTCCGTGAGCCAGGTGCCCATCTTCGGCTGCCCCGGGATGTCGCTGCCGTCGTAGTACTTCTTGCCGGGGTTGAGCACCGGCATCACGACGATGAACGGCAGTGTCTTGCCCTGCTGCGACCACTCCGCGATCCGCTCCTCCAGCGCGATCGGCGCCCCCGCCCAGTAGTTGACCGGATAGCCGTAGGCGCCGGGCAGTGCGATCAGCACCGGGAAGGCGCTCCTGGCGTACTTCGGCTGGTGGTACTGCGGCGGCACCCAGGCCCAGATGTCGCCGGTGAAGCCGGACTTGCGGCCGTGCCACCTGGTCGTCACGACCTGCGTGCCGTCGTCGCCGGTCGTACGGAACGGGGTGAAGGAGGAGCGCGGACCGCGCGGCGGCACCATCCGCGGTTTGCCGTTGACCGCGTCCGCGGCGTGCGCCCGCAGCCGGGGCACGCTCGAGGCGTCGACGATGTCCCTGCCACCGCATCCGGCCAGCAGCCCCAGAGCCACCACACTCACCGCAGCGCCGACGCGCAGGCACTTCATCGGAACGTTCTCCTTGGATCCTTGGGCCGGCCGCGGGCTTCGCGAGCAGTCGCGCTGCCACCGCACCACCGGTCGAAAGACACCACTTTAAGATCGGTCCGCACCCTCCCGACGCCGACCCCGGCCCTTCTGACCTGGTGATCCGTCCCCTGGCCATCGGGAAGACGACCGGTCACGTCAAGCGCACCGTCCGTGATTCCCTCGTTCGATGCGGCCTCCGCCTGTTTACCGGACGGTCGGTTCTGGCATCGTTGGTTCCCAGTTCGGAAGGGCGCGGCGCTGTGCCGTGGTTGGGGATGACGGATGACCGCGTGGGCCGATTGCGGGCCACTGCCCGGCGTTGTGGGACGGGCCGTTGAGCACGAGCAGATGTCCGGGCTGCTCAGCAGCGTTCCGCTGGTGACGCTCACCGGTGGCCCCGGAGTGGGCAAGAGCGTCCTGGCCCGGGCCGTCCTGGACGAGCACACCGCCCGGCACGGCGGCAGGGTTCTGCGGGTCGCCTGCTGGGACGGGCTGACCGAGGGCGGCCTGCTGGCCGCGCTGCTCCGTGCGGCGGGGCTGTCGGACGCCGTCCGCCGCGACTCCCCGCGGACGCTCGCCCGTCGTACGGCACGCCCCTGTGTCAGCAAGCAGGCGCCCGGCCGTGCGTACCGAGTGGACGCGCCGAGGGCCGCCGCCCCGCTGGGCGGTGCCCCGGTCCCGGCCCCTGCCCCAACGGGCGCTCCCCTGCTGGGCGGAGCGGCCGTCGCCGCGCTCACCGCGTACTGCCGGCAGCACCGGGCCACCGTGCTGCTGGACGACTGCGATCCGGTGCTCGACGAGTGCGCGCGGCTGGTTCGGCGGCTGCTGCGGGCCGCGCCGGGGCTGCGGATCGTGACGACCGCGCGACGCGCACTGGGGCTGGCGGAGGAACGGGTCGTGGAGATCGCCCCGCTCCCGGTGACGCTGGGCGAGGGGATCGCCGGCCCCGCCGTCGAGCTGCTGGCCACCCGGACCGGGCCGGCCGCGCCGGAGCTGCTGGTCGCGGTGTGCCAGGCGCTGGAGGGCTCTCCGCTGGCGATCGCGCTGGCCGCACACCAGCTGGACCGGATGTCGCTACCGCAGCTGGCCGCCCAGGTGGGCGCGGACGGTGCGCTGTTCTACTCGGGGCCGGCGGCGAGCGTACGGCACACCTCGCTCTACGCCGCGCACGCCGCCGGCTACGCCCTCTGCTCCCCCACCGACCGACGGGTCTGGGCAAGGCTCTCGGTGCTCCCCGGTGATTTCGACCCCTGGCTCGCCGGATGCGTCTGTGCCAGCAGTGACGTTCCTGCGGGCGCGGTCGACGGGGCGTTGGAACGGCTTCGCCGGGCCTCCGTCGTCGAGTGCGTACGCGATGCGGGCAGCGTCCACGAGGACACCGGGGCCGCGCTGCCGCCCCGCTACCGACTCCCGCGCGCCGCCCGCGACTTCGGGCGGACGCAGCTGCGCGGGGCCGGCGAGGAGGCCGCGGCGCTGCGCCGGTTCCGGCAGGCCTGCGCGGCGCTCGCGGCCGAGGCGCAGATCACCTGGCAGGGCCCGAACCAGCAGGTCGCGGTGCGGCTGGTGGAGGACGAACAGCACAACTTCGATGCCGCGCTGACCCGTCCGCCCCAGGACGCGGAGGATGCGCTCAGCGCCCTGGAGATCGCGGTCTCGCTGTGGTTCCACTGGGCGGCGTGCGGCTTCCGCCACGAGGGGCGGGCCCATCTGGACCGGCTGCTGCTGCTCTCCCAGGAAGACACCGCGCTACGGGCCCGGGCACTGTGGCTGGCCGGCTATCTGGCGGCGCAGGAACATGCGCTCGGCGCGGCGGAAGGGCTGCTCGGGCAGGCGTGGACCGCGGCCGTGATGCATGCGGACTCCGACGGGCTGGCCCGTATCGCGCATGCGCACGGCGTGCTGGCGCTGTACCGCTCGGACACCGCCGAGGCGGTGGCGTGCCTGGAGGAGGCCGCCCGGCACCGGTCCAGGGACCCATGGTTCGGCCCGGGGCCCGCGCACAGCTGGGCGCTGCTCGCCATCGCGCTCGCGCCGCGCGACGCGGAGCGGGCGCGGGCGGCGGCCCGCCGGGCCTGGGAGGCCCGGCACTCCGACGGCGATTTCTGGCTCTACTCGACGATCCTGTACGCGGACGCCCTGACCGAACGCGCCCACGGCGAGCCGGCGGCGGCGCTACGGGCCTGCCGCAAGGCCCTGGTGGCCAAGAAGCTCGTCGGTGACCCGCTGTTCATCGCCGGGGTCCGCAATATGCTCGCGGGTCTGCGGCGTACGGTGCGCCGCCATGCGCCGAAGCCGGACCGCGACGACGCCTCCCCTTGGTGGGAGCCCGACGATCCCGGCGTACGGGCAGAGCCGTTCCTGTCACGGCTGCGGGCGGGTTCCTGAAGTGCCGGAACGGTTCGGGGACGCTCCGGGGTCCGGCCCGTGCGGCGCTCATCGCCGTGCGCGAGCGGCACGCTGAGTGACACATCGACCGCGCTCGGGATGCGGCGGCGTAGGGCCGGTCGCATGGTGGAGGGATGAAGCGTGCGCCCGTGATCGTGCATCCGCCGTCCACCGGTGGCCGCCGTGTGACGCTCTACGGCCAGGATCTGGGCCGGGCGCGGCGCCCCGGTGAGGTGGCCGCGATCCTGCGCCGGGCCGGCTTCCACACCACGACGTTCGTCTGGGACGACACCGCCGTCTTCGAGTGGCGCGACGGCGGCCCCGACATCTGGCGGACGCCCTGAGCCGCGACGAACAACGCACGCGGGAAGAGACACGCACTACGCAAAGACGGGGCAGTACCGCTGCCGGCCCCTAGGGCCTGTCCGATGGGTCAGACCCCTCGCCGGCGTACGGTCACTCGGCCGTCGCGCCGACCGGGACCTCCTCGGCCGCCTCGCGCGCCGCGGCCGCCTTCTTCGCACGCTGCTTCATGAGCAGGAACGAGCCGATGCCGAACAGAACGGCCGCGACCAGACCCCACATCGAGAAGCGCTTGAGCCACGGCTCGGCGACGATGCCCACGGTGTAGATCAGCGCGGTGGTGCCGCCCGCCCAGACGATGCCGCCGAGGACGTTGGCGATCAGGAACTTCCAGTACGGCATCTTCAGCACGCCGGCGAGCGGACCGGCGAAGATCCGCAGCAGCGCGATGAAACGGCCGAAGAAGACGGCCCACATGCCCCACTTGTCGAACTTCGCCTCGGCCATCGCGACGTGATCGGGGCCGAAGTGCTTGGGGAATTTCCGCCCGGCCCACTGGAGCAGCGGCTGGCCGCCCTTGCGTCCGATCAGATAGCCGATGGAGTCACCGACGATCGCGCCGACCGACGCGCACGTGCCCAGCACATAGGGGTTGATGTGGTCCTGGGTCGCGGCCAGGATCGCGGCACTGACCAGGACGATCTCACCGGGCAGCGGGATGCCGAGGCTCTCCAGCCCGATGACCACCCCCACCAGGAGGTAGACGCTCACGGCCGGTACCGTCTCGAGCCACTCCTGGATGTGCAACGCCGATTCCTCCGCTGGTGTAGGGCCCCCGTGGGCCGTTGCCCGGTGTGCAACACCGGGGCCGGTCGTTCCCCTTCACGCGACGCAGCGCGCCCGGGAAGCGTACTCGATCGCGCCGTCCGAGAGCCGAATCCGCGTGCGGTGCACGACATCCGGCGCCTCGGCGGCCCGTCCCACGGCTCACGGCCCTACGGCCGACGGCTCACGGCTCCGCGGCCGGCCGGCTCACTCACCGGCGGCCGCCCCCACCTGCGACCCGTCTCACTCCCCCACATCCGCTCACTTATTGGGGCGCAGCGTCCACACGATGCTCATCTCGCCGGTGACGGCGCCGTCCTCGCGCGTGAGGGCGACATTGACGGGGAACTCCGGCCGCCCGCCCGCGTCGAGCTCCGCGACCACCTCGGCCACCGGCCGGCCCAGCTCCGCGGTGGCGGTGACCGGCCCCATGGCGAGCTTCTTGTAACCGATCTCGGAGCGCACGGCCAGCGGCACCGCGCGGCCGAGCTGGTCACCGAAGGCCGCCATCACGATGGCACCGCTCGCGGACTCGGCGAGGGTGAACATCGCGCCGGCATGCGGCCCGCCGACGTGGTTGTGGAAGTCGGGCTGGTCGGGCATGCGGACCACGGCACGCTCGGCGGTGGTCTCGGTGAACTCGAGGTTCAGGGTGCGGACCATCGGCACGGAGGCCGCCATCATTGCGCCGATCGACGGCAGGGTCTCAGAGGACATGAGATCATGTTACCTAGCGGTAGCTTAGCTGTGAAGAGGCGCCCGCACCCCAACCTTGTGCGCCCCTGCCGTCTCGCCTCCCGGACGCGAGCCCGGATGCCCGCGGCCCCGGCCCCCGGTCAGCCCACGCTGAAAGCCCCCTCCGGCGGCACCGGGGACGCCACCGCCTCGGCATCCCGTACGGGCACCGCGTCCGCGATCAGCCGCCGCAGGGCCGGCCCGTGCTCGACCCGGGCGGGGAAGGCATCGGCAGCCGTCCGCCGGGCCAGCGCGGCGACCGGGAGTTCGACGCGCGAGGCGAGCAGCACGGCGTTGCCGAAGCGGCGGCCGCGCAGCACCGAGGGCTCGGCGATCAGCGCGAGATGCTCGAAGACCGTGGCGAAATTGGCGAGTTGGCCGCGCAGAAAGCCGAAGGGGGCGCTGTCCGCGAGGTTCGCCGCGTAGCAGCCGTCCGCGCGCAGCACCCGGGCGGCGGCCCGGGCGTATTCGACCGAGGTGAGCTGGGCGGGCACCCGGGAGCCGCCGAAGACATCGGCCACGATCACATCGGCGCTGTCCGCCGGCGCCGCCTCCAGAGCCGTACGGGCATCCTGCGCATGCACGGTGACGCCGCAGTCGCCGGGCAGCGGCAGCTCTTCCGCCACCAGGGCGAGCAGTCCGCGGTCGGCCTCGACGACGTCCTGCCGGGAGTGCGGGCGGGTGGCGGCCAGATAACGCGGCAGGGTCAGCGCCCCGCCACCCAGGTGCAGCACGTCGAGCGGCCGTCCCGGGGCGGCCACCTCGTCCAGTACATGGGCGAGACGACGGACATACTCGAACTCCAGATGTGTGGGCGCATCGAGGTCGACGTACGACTGGGGTGCGCCGTCGACCGTGAGCAGCCAGGCGCGGGGGCGGTCGACGTCCGGCAGCAGCTTGGCGGTGCCGCAGTCCACGGTCCGGGTGACGGGTATCGGCTCTGGTGCTTCGTCCACCGTCCCATTGTGCCGGGGCGGCGAAGGCGCCCCGTTCGTGGCGGACGGCTCAGTCGGACTCCGACCAGAGCTTGCGGATCTCGGCGGCGTGGATGGCTGCCTGGCGGCGGCCCGCGCGGGCGGCGGCCGGGCGTTTGGCGGGGTCCAGGACGTTGCGGCCGAACGCCGCCCGCGCCGCGCGGTCAGGGGTGATCACGCAGACCCGGGCGCCCTGTCGCGCCAGCCACTCGCCCTGGGCGCGCGGACCGGCGATCGGGCCGCCGCTGACCGCCATCGGCGCGATGACCACCACCCGGGCGTATCCGGCGGCGAGGTCGGCATTGGCGCTGGAGTGCACCCCGCCGTCGATCCACCGGGTGCCGTCGATGGTGACCGGCGGATAGATGCCGGGGACCGCGCAGCTCGCGCCCACCGCGTCGAGCAGTGGCACGCCGCTGGTGTCGTCGAAGGCGGTCCGCTCCCCGGTCGCCGCACCCACCGCCGTGATCATCAGCCGGCGGGCGGGCCACTCGGTCAGGCCGCCGAGGGACCGGGCGATCGCCGCGCGCTGCTCCGCCTCCGGGGCGGTACGGGCCGCCAGCGCCAGCTTCCCCATCCGCGCGCCGAACGAGACCGCGTCCCGGGAGCGCAGCGCGATGCCCGCGAACCGGGCGAACGCGGCCGGCCCCATCCGGGCGGCCGGCCCGCCGGTGGGAGCGGCGAGCTGGTGCGCGTACAGCTCCTCCAGGGAGTGCTGTTGGGAGGTGAGGTGGGCGCCGACGATCGATCCGGCGGAGGTGCCGATGACGACATCGGCCTCGGTGAGGCCGATCCCCGCGTCCGTCAGGCCGGCGAGCACACCGACCTCCCAGCCGATTCCGGTGAGCCCGCCGCCGCCCAGGACCAGTGCCGTACCCGCCATGAGCCGTCCTTCCCGTGTCCCGCACCGTCCGGTCGCCCGAGCGGGGTGCGACCGGACGCGTGCGCCAGGCCACGTGCCGTGGTCCTGTTCCGTCCGGGCGAGCAGTGTCGCACTCCGTGCGCCCCTCGGACAGCACGACCGCGCCCCACACCGGGCAGGGTGCGGGGCGCGGCCGGGTGTCATGCGGTGCTCACTCCTCGACGGTGCGCACGGTGCCGGCGCCGACGGTCCGGCCACCCTCGCGGATGGCGAAGCCGAGGCCGGGCTCCAGCGGGACCTCCCGGCCCAGTTCGACCGATACCGTCACCGTCTCACCGGGGCGGGCGACGCTCCGGTCGCCGAGGTCGAGGTCGCCGACCACGTCCGCGGTGCGGATGTAGAACTGCGGGCGGTAGCCGGTGGAGACCGGTGTACGGCGGCCGCCCTCCTCGGTGGAGAGCACATACACCTCGGCGGTGAAGCGGCGCCGCGGTGTGACACTGCCGGGCGCGGCGACGATGTGCCCGCGGCGAACCTGGTCACGGTGGAGTCCGCGCAGCAGCAGCGCGACGTTGTCGCCGGCCTCGGCCGACTCCATCGGTTTGCCGAAGGTCTCCAGCCCGGTGACCGTCGTCTCGGTCTCCGCGCCGAGGACCGCGACCCGGTCGCCGACCCGTACCGTGCCGCGTTCGACGGCCCCGGTGACGACCGTGCCACGGCCGGTGATGGTCAGGACGTTCTCCACCGGCAGCAGGAACGGCGCGTCGACATACCGCTCGGGCATCGGGACATAGGTGTCCACGGCGTCCAGCAGCGCGTCGATCGCCCCGGTCCAGCGCGGGTCGCCCTCCAGGGCGCGCAGTCCCGAGACGCGTACGACGGGCACGTGATCGCCGTCGTAGCCGTGCGCGCTCAGCAGCTCGCGCACCTCCAGCTCCACGAGGTCGGTGAGCTCCGGGTCGCCGGCGTCGGCCTTGTTGAGGGCGACGACGATGTGCCGTACGCCGACTTGCTTGGCGAGCAGCACATGCTCGGAGGTCTGCGGCATGATCCCGTCGAGCGCGGACACCACGAGGATCGCGCCGTCGAGCTGAGCCGCGCCGGTGACCATGTTCTTGATGAAGTCGGCGTGGCCGGGCATGTCGACGTGGGCGTAGTGCCGAGTGCCGGTCTCGTACTCGACGTGCGAGATGTTGATGGTGATGCCGCGGGCGGCCTCCTCCGGGGCCCGGTCGATCCGGTCGAACGGCACGAAGGTGCCGCTGCCGCGGTCGCTGAGGACCTTGGTGATGGCGGCGGTGAGGGTGGTCTTGCCGTGGTCGACATGGCCCATGGTGCCGATGTTCAGGTGCGGCTTGGTGCGCACGTATGCCGTCTTGGGCATGGTGTTCTTCCTCGCAACGATGCGGTGAGAACGGCGACTTGGCGCCGTGGGGACCCCTGGGCCCGGCCGACCCTCCCCCTGCGGGGTCCGCCGGACGATCCGGAGAGGGTCAGCTTCGTGCGCCGTCAGTTGCTGCGGCGAGGGCCGCGAGGAGGTCGGCGGCAGCCTTCGGCTCGTCCGCGACCGCGGACGTGAGCGAGAGGAAGGCGTACCGGAACATGCGTCACATGGTGCCGGGCGGGCGGCGTACCGTCGAACGATTTATCAGGCCGTGCTGACGGCCGGACGGCGCGCGGCCGGTTACGCTCCCCGGATGCCCGCCTCTGCCGCTACGCCCGCCGGCCTCGCCGTGCGCTGTACGCGTGTGCTGTTCTCCCCGTGGGCCCGGCTGGCTCTGCTGCTCACCCTGTTGGTCTGCGCCGGGACCGCGATGCTGCTGTGGCATCCGGAGCGTCTGCTGGCCGGCGGCTGGCCCGCCCAGCTGTCCGGGCCGGCCGCGCTGGCGGTCTTTGCGCTGGCGTACGGCGTGTGCACCACGGCGTTCGTCCCGCGCCCGGTGCTCAACCTGGGTGCGGGGGCGCTCTTCGGCAGTGCGGCCGGGCTGGCCGCGGCGCTCGCCGGTACGGTACTGGGCGCCGCGTTCGCCTTCGGGCTGGGCCGGCTGCTCGGCCAGGAGGCGTTGCGTCCGTTGCTGCGCGCCCGTTGGCTGACGGCCGCCGACCGGCAGCTCAGTGCGCACGGGTTCCGGTCGATGCTGGCGATCCGGCTCTTCCCGGGGCTGCCGTTCTGTGCGACGAATTACTGCGCCGCGGTGTCCCGTATGGGCTGGCTCCCCTATCTGCTGGCGACGGCGCTCGGCAGCATTCCCAACACGGCCGCGTACGCCGTCGCGGGCGCCCGGGCCGGCACGCCTGCCTCGCCGGCGTTCATGCTCTCGATGGCCTTCATCGTCCTGAGTGCGGTGGGTGCGCTGATCGTCGCCTGGCGTAAACGCGGGACCCTGCGCGGACGCTGACCGCACGTCGGGCGGGGCCGGCAGGAGGCGGCGGCGCTGCCGTGCGGTCGAGGGCCTTTATGGGGCGGGCACGGTGCGTCCAGGCCCCCTTGGTGACCCCTTGGCGGGCCGGATACCTTCGGACGTTACGCTGCCCCGGTCGGCTGTGACCCGGATCCGCCGCCGGCATCCGCTTTCGCCCGGCTCGCGCAGGTAAGCGCTTGATCACCCTTGGATACGTACTCTCCATGACTTGGTTTGAATCTTTCGTCCTCGGACTCGTCCAGGGGTTGACCGAGTTTCTGCCCATCTCCTCCAGTGCGCACCTCCGGCTGACCGCGGCGTTCGCCGGCTGGCACGACCCCGGTGCGGCGTTCACCGCCATCACACAGATCGGCACCGAAGCGGCCGTCATCATCTACTTCCGCAAGGACATCGGGCGGATCATCTCCACCTGGGCCCGCTCCCTGTTCGACCGGGAGCTCCGGCATGATCATGATGCCCAGATGGGCTGGCTGGTGATCGTCGGCTCGATCCCGATCGGTGTGCTGGGCGTCACGTTGAAGGACGCCATCGAGGGCCCGTTCCGTGATCTGCGGCTGATCGCGACCACCCTCATCGTGATGGGTGTGGTCCTCGGCATCGCGGACCGGCTGGCCGCGCGCGATGAGACCGGTGGCCGGCACCGCGCCGCCAAGCAGCGCAAGACGCTCACCGACCTGAACGTCAAGGACGGTCTGCTGTACGGCGTCTGCCAGGCCATGGCGCTGATTCCGGGTGTCTCCCGCTCCGGCGCCACGATCAGCGGCGGCCTTCTGATGGGCTACACCCGGGAGTCCGCTGCGCGCTACTCCTTCCTGCTCGCCATCCCTGCCGTACTGGCCTCCGGCGTCTACGAGCTGAAGGACGCCGGGCAGGGCCATGTCGCCTGGGGTCCCACGGTCTTCGCCACCGTCATCGCCTTCGTCGTCGGCTACGCCGTGATCGCGTGGTTCATGAAGTTCATCTCCCACAAGTCCTTCATGCCGTTCGTCATTTACCGCGTACTGCTGGGCATAGCCCTGTTCGCCCTGGTGGCGGCGGGTGTGCTGGCGCCGGATGCGGGCGAGTTGGCGGGGTAGGGCTGCGGGACGGTCCTTACGGGGCCCGTCGCAGCGCGCCCGCACGCGCCGCGTCGAGGGCCCCATGGGTCAGGAGCTGAGGTGGTATTGGGCCCAGGGCTGATGGGACGGTGCGGCCTCCTCGTGCGAGGGGGCGATGGTGCCCCAGGGGGCGAGGGCGTTGTCCCATTCGGAAGCCAGGGCGGTCACGTCGGGTACGGAGTCCGCCGAGGGCATCGTGCCGGTGTGCCAGGCGGACGCCATGTGGTGTCCGGAGGGCGCGGCGTTCCAGGCGGCCGTCTGCTGGGCGGGAATGGTGTATTCGGCTTCATGAACATCGCCCGGGCCGCGGCGGTGGCGTCCCGCATGGGTTTCCGCCGGTCCTGGATAGAACCGCCCCTGGGCGGACAATTGCTGAGCACGGGTAACGAGGCGAGTGAGGTCCAACCCGAATTCGGAGGCGAGTTCCCGCAAATCGACACCGGTCTGCCAACTGCCGATGAGTACCGCATCCATGGCCGGGGACCAGTTCTGGTCGGACGTCGTGCCCGCGCCGCCGCCCGCGCCCTCGCGGGTGGCGCCGGCGGGGCGGGCTTGGGGGGAAGGGTTGGGGTGCTGATATTCGGCGGCGGGATCGGGCGCCGACGGCGTCTCTTCCGGTTCCCGGGGCTGCGTGGAAGGAGCTGCGGCGGCGAGCAATTCGTCGGCGACGGCGCGGGCGTCCTCCTTGCCGACGGTGCGCCGGGCGATCCGCACTTCCCGCTCGTTCAATCCGAACAGTCCGGCCACCGCGCCGGTGCTGCCCACCGTCACCGCGAATGCCGCGAGAACCCGCGACCGGTCGGCCTGCGCCTCGTCCAGCCTGGCCTGTGCTTCCCGCACCCGCTCGTCGCCCAAACAAAACGCTTCCGCCAGCACGGCGTTGCGGTCCCACAACTCTCTAGGATCCATACCCATTTCAACGCCTCTTGAGCGGAGGTGTCCCGATCTGGCATGGCAAAGCACCCCAAAGCACCCATCGAACCACCAGATGAAAATCAGTCCAGAGGCCCGGCCGGGGGCCGCTCGCGCGGCCACCCCTGGAGCGTATCCGCTGGCCAGCGCCGCCGCGCGCATACTCGCCGCGGGTGTGTCAGTGGCGTGAGCTAGTGTCTCGATCAGTCACATTTTCACAGTTCCGGTTATGTGTGGGGGGCCATGGCCATGACTCATCGTTCGCGTATCCCTGATTCCCGTAGCTCCGTTTCCCGTGCGTCGTCGCGGGTGTTGGGGGCGCTGCTCGCCGGTGTGGTGGTGTGCGGCACGGCGGGGTGTACGGCTTCCGGTGCCAAGCCGGGCGAGCGGGCCGCAGGCGGGGGCGAGGGCTTCCGTGCGGCGCCGGTTGCCGCGGTGCAGAAGGCGGTTGACAAGGGCGCCAGGCTCAACTCCGTGTCGTACCGCCTCTCCGGCAAGGTCCCGGGCCAGGGAACCGTCGAGGGCAAGGTGTCGTTCAGTCTGCGCCCGCGCGCCGTCGATATGCGGATGACGGCGTCCGTGGGAGGGAAGGAAGGCGAGTTCTCGGTGCGGCTCGTCGGGGACTCGCTGTATCTGGGCGGCGGCAAGCAGGCGGCGTCCGTCATGGGCGGCAAGCGCTGGATCAAGTTCCCCATGAAGCACAAGGGCGCCGAAGGGGCGGGCGGTTTCGGGGGGATGCAGCGGCAGGCCGACCAGGACCCCGCCGCGAAGGCGTCCCTGCTCCGCCAGTCCCATGACATCAAGAAGATCGGCGAGGAGACCGTCGACGGGGTGCGGACGACGCACTACGCCGGCGCGGTCGAGGTGGCGGATCTGCTGAAGCGGCGGGCCGCCAAGGGCGCGCTGGACGCCAGGCGCCACAAGAAGGCGGTCGAGCAGTACAAGCAGCTCGGGGTGAGCAGGCTGCACCTCGACATGTGGGTCGGTCCGCACGACCGGATGGTGAAGTTCCGGGAGCGTGCGCAGGCCGCCAGGGGTCCGCTCGACCTGACCATACGGTTCTTCGACTTCAACAAGCCGGTCACGGTCCAGGCGCCGCCCGCCTCCGACACGATGGATCTGGAACAGCGGCTGAGGGGGACGGGGCAGCGGCTGGGCTAGGGCGTGTCCGGCCTAGGGGTGCCGCGGCCGTGGTGCGCGAGGGGCTCGTCGAGGTGTGGGAGACCGATCGGGTTGGGGAAGGGAAGCACGTCCGCGGCCAGGATGCGCCGGACGACGGGTTCCAGGCCGTGCAGCAGCGCCTCGGTGTCCGCTTCGGGCAGCGTGTGCAGCAGCCGGCCGGCCAGCCGGTCGGTGGCCTGCTCGATGCGCTCGCGTTCCCGCAGGCCGTGTGCGGTCGCGTCGCCGCGTGCGTCGACGAGGTCCCGCGAGCGCAGCCGGTCCGTCGCCGCCGCCCACTCCTCCTCGCTCCAGCCGCGGTCCTGACGGATGGTGTCCTGGGGGACCCGGCCGGAGGCGGCGGCCAGCACGAGCGCTTCACAGCCGTCGAGCCCCTCGTCGGCGAGTACGGCGAGGTGCGCGTCGCCCCTGAACTCCCGCAGGGCGGTGACCAGTTGCCACAGCCGCTCGACGGGGTCGGCGTGGTCGCACAGGGCGCGGTTGGCGGCGAAGAGCGGCCGGGCGGTGGGCGATGCGGCATCGACCATCGTCTGGAGCGGAGGCACCACTTCGGCGGCCCTGCGGTCCAGCTCGGGGTCGATCCTGCGCAGGGCGCGGGCCGCGCGGCTGCCACGCTCCTCAAGGATGTGTTCCGGCCCGGCGATGCTCCAGGCGGAGGGCAGCGCCCTGGCCACCATCTCCGGGGCGAAGACCCCGAGAACGGCGGTGGCCGCCGCAGGTTCCACGGCGCCCAGCGGGGCGGTGCGGGAGGCGAAATACCCCATCCAGAAACCCTTGAGGCCGAGGGCCTTGCCCAGGCCCCGGCACTCCTCGTCGAAGTAACAGACCGCGTGCAGCGGCTCGGTCACCAGCCAAAGCGATCGTGCGTGCAGCTCCATGCACCGCACGCTACCGCCGCGGGGCGGCGCGCGCACCGCGTCGTCCGGTGCCGTCCGGGGGCCTTCCCGCTCCCTCCGATTCAGCTCATCGATCCGACCAGAAGCGAGGCTCGGCAGTGATGCCCACCCATGCACAGATCATCGACAAGGCGCTGGACCGCATCGTGGCGGGATACGTCTTCCCGGAGCGGGCCGTGGAGGTCGACCGGGCGATCCGGAGCCGGCTGGCGGCCGGGGAGTACGACGCGCTCAGCGGTGCCGCGCTCTGCGAGACGGTGACCGCGCATCTACAGGAGGTGTGTCCGGACAAGCATCTGCGGCTGCTGTGGCAGGACGAGCCGCAGCCGATGGAGGCGGCGGACGAGGACGCGGGCCGGGCGGCGTTCCTCGCGCTCCTGCGGGAGGAGAACCAGGGCATCCGGCGCTTCGAGCGCCTCGACGGCAACGTCGGCTATCTCGACGTCCGGTGGATCGCCGACGCCGGGGAGGGCGCCCGTGCGATCGGGGCGGCGATGGAGCTGGTCGCACAGAGCAGTGCGCTCATCCTCGATCTGCGGGAGTGTCGGGGTGGGGCGCCGGCGGGCGCCGCGATGTGGTGCAGCTACTTCTTCCCCGACGATCAGGTGCACCTCAACGATTTCTACGAGCGCGTCACCGACTCCACCCGCCAGTCCTGGACCGTCGCGCATCTCCCGGCGCCGCGCTACCTCGACCGCCCGGTGTACGTCCTCACCAGCGCGACCACGTTCTCGGGCGGTGAGGACGTGGCGTACACCCTCCAGGCGCTCGGGCGGGCGGTGGTGGTCGGTGAGGTGACCCGGGGCGGTGCACACCCCACGGACCGGCATCCGGTGACGGAGCACATCACCGTCACCGTGCCGACGGCCCGGACGATCAATGCCGTCACGGGCACCAACTGGGAGGGCGTCGGGGTGCAGCCGGATCGTCCCGTACCGGCCGAGAAGGCACTCGATGAGGCCTACGAGGAAGCAATACAGCGGCTGGGGTAGCGCCGGTCAGCCGTCGGTGCGGCCGCCCGCGCCGAAGCCGGACTCCCAGGCCCACAGATGGGTGCAGTTGGGGCACTGGAGATGCAGCACGCTGCCCTTGTTGGACAGCAGATAGCGCCAGTGGTCATGGCAGGTGCGGCCGTCGAGGCAGGTCCCGCAGCCCTGGTGGTCCTGGCAGCCGGGGCACGGGACCCAGGCGCGGCGGCCGATATCGGCGGTGGGGTCGAGCGGCAGCATGCTCAGGCCTGTCCGGAGGCCGGCAGCACCCCGGCGGCGACGAGCATGTCGTAGGTGGCCTGCTGCTCCGCGTCCAGGCCCGAGTAGAGGAGCCGGTGCGCCTCGGTCTCGCCCTCCATCACCGCGACGGGGTCCCAGGTGTCGCCCAGCGCCGCGAGGACTTCGGTCCGCCGCCGGGCTTCGTGCTCGGCGAGGTCGAACGCGAATATGTGGTGGTCCGAGGTGTTGCGGTCGTTCATGGTGCGCGTCCCATACCACGTGCGGATGATTCGGACGTGTCTATCAAGTGGGTCGGCACTGAGGAAGCGTCAGGCGGGGAGCCCGGGGGCCTGGGGGCCGGAGCCGGGGAGGGCGGCCACGCGGAGTGCGGGAGGGAATACGCGGAAATCACGGAGGAATGGCGCTTCCGGGGGCGGTGAGCTTGGCGGCGCGTCCGATACGTCAGCGTTTGCTGAGTGTGACGTAATTCATCCGCCGGCCCGCTCCGGAGGCGGTGCCGGCAGGCGCCGCACCGCCACCGCGGCCGCGTCATCGCCCAGCCGGCCTTGCGTATGGGCCAGCAGGTCGGCGCGCAGCTGGCGCAGCAGCTGCTGCGGGCCGCATCCGCTCCAGGCCCCGGCCCGCTCGACGAGGGGGTAGAAGCTGCCCTTGTCGTCGCGGGCCTCGGTGACGCCGTCGGTGTAGAGCAGCAGCAGATCGCCGGGCTCGAAGGGGAAGGTCTCGACCTCGTACGCGGGGGCGCCGGGCAGGCCGCCGAGGCCGATGGGGAGCGCCGTGCTCCGGGGGTGCAGGAGCTCGGCCCGGCCGTCGCGGAGCAGCAGGGCGGGCGGGTGGCCGCAGGTGATGCTGCGGAGCACGGGCCAGTGGTCGGGGATGTCCAGCAGGGAGACGGTCGCGAAGGTCTCGTCGGGCTCCTCGTCGGGGTACGGGCCGCCGGCGGCGGAGCCAGGGTGGCGCACCGCCGCGGGGATCGGGCCGACGGATACGGCCGGATCCCCTTCGGGCCCGGTGCGCCCCGCGGCCCGCACCTCGGCCGCGGTCTCCGAGCGCCCCGGCGACCGGAGCTCCGCGCCGTCACCGCCGCCCGGTTCCGTGCACCACTGGCTGCTGTCCCAGCGGACGGCGCCGTCGAGGTGGCGGGCCAGGTTGGGCAGCGTGGCCTGACGGTGGGCGGCCGCCCGGAAGGCGCCGAGGAGGAGGGCGGCGTGACTGTAGGCGGGCAGCCCCTTGCCGCGGACATCGCCGATGATGAGCCGGGTGCTGGTGAGGGTGCGCGCCGCCGCGAAGAGGTCGCCGCCCATCTCCGCCTCCTCCTCGGCCGCCAGATACAAGGAGGCGATCTCCAGCCGGCCGCTGCGTGCCGGCAGCGGCCGGAGCAGGACCTGCTGGGCCACCCCGGCCACCGACCGGCTTTTGGTGAGCCGGCGCTCGCCGCGGTCCCGCATGACGGTGAAGAGCACGACCAGCGCGGAGACGACGATCAGCGCGGCGATCTGCGCCTCGAGGTTCTCGGTGAACAGGACGCCCCGGGCAATGCCGATGAACACCTGGGCGGCCACCGTCAGCGCACCGATCGCCGCCGTCAGACGGGGTCCGGCGAAGGCCGCGGTGATCGCGGGGGCCGCGACGAGCAGCGGCCCCAGGTGGACGTCGGGCGGTGCGAGGACATCGATCACACAGATCGTCACGATGAGCCCGATCGGGATCAGCACCAGGACGTGGCGTAGTTCGCGCCGTCCTCGTACCATCACCAACCACTCAAAGGGCATGATTCATGTTTGCACCCTGGTGGGCGAAATGCCTGATCGTGCCTGCCTTCCCCGGGTGCGTGGCCGTGACCTGCCGAGCACACCTCACCCCGGTGCGTCATGCCCTGCTCAGCGGCCCTCCCGCCGGTCCCCCGCTCCCTGCTCGGCCTCCGTCCGCAGCGCCGCGATCAGCAGATCGAGCGTGGGCTCGACGGCGGACCCTGCCATGAGCGGAAGGTGTGCACGTACGCGGTGCAGGACGGGGTAGGTGTCGGCGGGCAGCTCGGCGTAGGCGTTCTGCCAGGCCTGCTCGTCCGCCACGCGCTGGGCGGGCGCCAGCCGCAGTACCCCGGCGTCCAGGGCCGCATGGCCGAGGACGGTGTCGATGAGGGCGTGGTAGTGCCGGACGGCGGTGGCGTCGTCGAATCCGGCCTGGAGGAGCAGGCCGATGCCCGTGTCGATGGCGTGCTGTTCATGCGGGCGGCCGGTGACCCGGACCGTGCTGAACACCGCGATCTGCGGGTGCCGCAGCGCGGAGCGGTAGGCGCGCAAGCCGAATTCGCGCAGGTCGGCGGCCCAGTCTCCGCTCGGCTCGAAGCCGGCCATGGATTCGCCGATCAGCCGGTCGGCGACCGCGAGCAGCAGTTCCTCGGTGTTGCGGAAGTAGCGGTAGACGGCGGACGGATCGGCACCGAGCGCGGCGCCCAGTTTCCGTACCGTGAAGGCCTGCGCCCCTTGGGCGTCGATCAGCTCGCATGCGGTCTCGACGATGAGTTCGGCCGACAGGACCACGCCTGAACTGGTGGGCCGGCGCCGCCTGCGCTCGGCCGGGATGCGCTCGCTCTCCGCCACACGAACCTCTCGCTGCCACTCCGCCCCGGTCCCGCGCCCGGTCCGCAGCGCTCCGCGCGGTCAACGATCCGCGATCCACGCAATACGGTCCACGCCGGGATCTTCCTGAGCCAGTTAATCACCAGGTTATGTCAACACCGTTGACACAAGGAGGAGCGGGCTGTTTCATCGGCGGTCACACGGCCCGCCGAGTCCGGCCCGGCCCGCCCGTCCAAGGAGTCAGCGCCATGCCTCACGCAGTGCAGCAGGACCCCGGCCCGGCGAGAATGCGCCGCTCACTGGGGGTGAAGGACGGGGTGGCGATCGCCGCGTCGAGCACCGCCGCGACCACCAGCATCGGCATCGGAATGGGGACCCTGGCCGCATACGCCGGCCGGCAGACCCCCGCCCTGCTGCTGCTGGCCTTCCTCCCCATCCTCGGTATCGCGCTGTCGTACGCCCGGCTCAACCGCACCGAGCCCAACTGCGGCAGCGGCTACACCTGGGTGGGACGGTCCATCGGCCCCTGGCCGGGCTTTCTGACCGGGTGGGTGGTGCTCGTCGGCAATGTGATCTTCATGGCCTACACGGGCGCGGTGACCGGATCCGTCATGCTCCAGTTCCTCAACAAGATGGGGCTGTACGAGGTGTGGGGGCTCCGGCTGGATCCGGCCTCGACCGGCATCACCACCGCCGTCGGCCTGGTCGCACTGGTCGCCGTCACGGTCACCGCCATCACCGGCGTACGGGCCGCGACCCGGCTGCAACTCTGGCTGCTGATCTTCGAGTACGCGGTCCTGCTGGTCTTCTGCGGCTATGCGCTGTTCGTCGGCGACCAGCCGTTCTCGCTGTCCTGGCTCAACCCGTTCGCCATCGGCTCGGCGCAGGCGCTCGCCCAGGGAATGGTGATCGCGGTCTTCATCTACTGGGGCTGGGACGCCGCGTTCAGCGTCAACGAGGAGACCCGTAGCTCCTCCGACGCGGCCCGTGGCGGTCTGATCGCGCTGGTCGCGATGCTCGGCCTGTTCCTGATCGGCGCGTTCGCCTTCCAGCGGGTGATGAGCACCGGCGAACTCATCCACAACGGCCCGCAGGCGCTCACCTTCCTCGGCGGGCGGCTGGCTCCGGAGCCCTGGGCCTCGCTGCCGCTGGCCGCGCTGATGTGCTCGGCCTTCGCCTCGCTCCAGTCGAGCGTGATCCCCACCGCCCGCGGTGCGCTGGCGATGGCGCGCGACCGGACGCTGGGCCCGGTGTGGCAGCGGGTGCATCCCCGGTACGGCTCCCCCGCCGTCGGTACCCTCTTGATCATGGCCCTCGCCGCGCTGCTCGCCGTACTGGCCGTCGGCATCCCCAAGCTCAACGACATGATCCTCACCGCGGTGAACTCGATCGGGCTGACTGTGGCCCTCTACTACGGACTGACCGCGCTGGCCTGCGCGGTGCGCTTCCGCGACAGCCTGCGCCAGGGCCCGGTCCGTGCCCTGCGGGATGTGGTGGTCCCCGCGGTGAGCGCCCTGGCGCTGTTCGGGCTCGGCGTCTACCTCATCGCGGACTACGCCACCATGAGCGACCACTTCGAGGCGAGCCCGGACAACGGCTGGTTCATGCTGCTGCTCCCGTCGCTCTTCGTCCTGGTGGGCCTGGCGACCGCCGCATGGGCCAAGTGGGTACGCCGCTCGCCGTACTTCACCACCGGCCGGGGCACGGACGGCGAGGCGATCGCCCTGCCGATGGACGGGGACGCGCGAGCCCTCCCCAGCCCGACGGAGGGCTGACTCCCCACCCTCACCCGAGCCCGGCCAAGCCAAGCCGAGCTACGCGAAGCCACACCGACCGAGAATCCCGCGACATCCCACGCGCTCGATGCGCCCAACCCCCCTGGAGCGACCGCCAGATGGACCTCAGCACCACCGTGGATCCCACCGCAGCCCCGGAGACCGGAACCGCCGCCTCCCGCCGCCCTGCCGATCTCGTCTTCCTCTCCGGTCCCGTGCACACCGTCGACCCGGCGCGCAGCCGGGCGAGTGCGGTGGCGGTGCGCGGGGACCGCATCGTCGCCGTCGGCCACGAGCCGGAGATACGCGACCTGATCGGCCCGGCCACGGAGGTCGTCGACCTGGCGGGCAAGCTGCTCATCCCCGGCTTCCAGGACGCCCATGTCCATCCGGTGGGCGGCGGGCTGGAGCTGGCCCAGTGCGATCTGAGCGCGGCGGTCACGGCGGACGCCTATCGCGAGCTGATCGGCTCGTACGCGGCCGCGCATCCGCAGGCGCCCTGGATCACCGGCGGCGGCTGGTCCCTGGAGGCGTTCCCCGGCGGTCTGCCGACCCGGGAGTTCCTGGACGCCCTGGTGCCCGACCGCCCGGTGTTCCTGGTCAACCGCGACCACCACGGCGGATGGGCCAACTCCCGTGCCCTGGAGCTCGCCGGGCTCACCACCCGTACGCCGGACCCGTCCGACGGGCGCATCGAGCGGGACGCCGAGGGCCGGCCCTCCGGCATGCTCCAGGAGGGCGCGATGCGGCTGGTCGCCGATCTGATGCCGGAGCCGACCCTAGCCGAGCAGACCGCCGGCCTGCTCCGGGCGCAGCGGCTGCTCCACTCGTACGGGGTGACCGCCTGGCAGGACGCGATGCTGGGCCGCGCCCCTGGATCGGTCGACGCCATCCCCGCCTACCGGGCCGTACGGAGCGAGGGGAAGCTGACCGCGCGGGTGACGGGGGCGCTGTGGTGGGACCGGTCCCGCGGCGCCGACCAGATTCCCGAACTGGTCGAGAGGCGCGCCGAGTTGACGGGCGGCCGGCTGCGGGCGACCAGCGTGAAGATCATGCAGGACGGGATCGCCGAGAACCACACGGCGGCGATGCTCAGCCCCTATCTGACCGCCTGCGGCTGTACGTCCGACAACAGCGGCATCTCCTTCATCGACCCCGAGGACCTGCGGAGTTATGTCACGCTGCTGGATGCGGAGGGCTTCCAGGTGCACTTCCACGCCCTGGGTGACCGGGCGGTGCGGGAGGCGCTGGATGCGGTCGAGGCGGCCCGGCGGACGAACGGCCTGCGGGACACCCGGCCGCACCTCGCCCACCTCCAGGTCGTGCACCCCGAGGACATCCCACGCTTCCGCCGGCTCGGGGCGACCGCGAACATCCAGGCGCTGTGGGCCGCGCACGAGCCGCAGATGGACGAGCTGACCATCCCCTTCCTGGGAGCCGAACGGGCGGCCTGGCAGTACCCGTTCGGTGATCTGCTGCGTTCCGGCGCCACGATGGCAGCGGGCAGCGACTGGCCGGTCAGCTCCCCCGACCCGATCGCCGCCCTGCACGTGGCCGTCAACCGCAGGATGCCGGAGGACCCGCCCCCGGCACCCGTCTTCCTGCCCGAGCAGCGCATCGACCTGGGCGCGGCGCTGGCCGCGTACACGGCCGGCAGCGCCTATGCGAACCACCTCGATGACACCGGCAGCATCCAGCCCGGAAAGCTGGCCGATCTGGTCGTCCTGGACCGCGACCCGTTCGACGGGCCGACCGACGAGATCGCCGCGGCCCGCGTACTGGAGACGTTCGTCGGGGGACGGCGGGTGTACGCGGCGGACGACGCCTGAGGTCGCGCCGGGCGGCCCCGACGCCCCCGTATGTCACCCGGGCGTCCGCCGCCGTCCCTCCAGCAGCTGCTGCCATCCCGGTGCCGTCGGCCGCTCGTCCCGCTCCCCCGCCGGCGCGGTCCGACGGCCGCCGCGGCTGAAGAAGTCCGCGAGCGGGAGGGTCGCCGCGCCGACCGTGACGGCGTCCGGGCCGAGCAGGCCGAGGTCGATGGTGACCCGGCCTGCGGGGTGGTCGAGGGCGTAGGAGGTGGCGTAGCGGCGGATGGCGGGGAGGAGGTGCGGGCCGAGCCGGAGGCCGGCCCAGCCGCCGATGAGCACCCGCTCGGGGCTGAAGAGGTTGATCAGGTCGGAGATCCCGGCCCCCAGGTACTCGGCCGTCTCGTCCAGGACGGCGCGGGCGATCCGGTCGGGGGCGGCACCGTCCTGGGGGTGGGCGGCGGCGGCCAGGGCCGCGATCGCGGTCTCTTCACCGGCGCCGGCGGGCGGTTGACCGCCGGCTTCCCGCCAGCGCAGGAGCAGTGCCTCGGCGCCGGTGTACGCCTCCAGACAGCCGCGGGCGCCGCAGCGGCAGCGGCGGCCGCGGATGCCGACCGTCAGATGCCCCCATTCGCCGGCGCTGTCGCGGGCGCCGCCGTGGAGGGTTCCGTCGGTGACGATGCAGGCGCCGACGCCGGAGCCGAGGAGCACGATCACGGCGTCCTTGACGCCGCGGCCGCCGCCGAACCACATCTCGGCCTGGCCGAGCGCCTTGGCGCCGTTGTTGATGAAGAGCCGTACCCCGTCGGGGAGTTCGACGGTCCGCCGGAGCAGGTCTTCCAGCGGTACGGCGTCCCAGCCGATGGTCTGGCCGTGTACGACCGCGCCGCCGGGGCCGTCCGGGTCGACGATGCCGGGGACGCCGACGCCGACGCCGAGCAGGCGGCCGGGGCGCGCACCGTTGTCGCGAAGCACGGTGGCGATGCCGGCCGCGATATGACGGGTGATCAGTCCGACGTCATAGCCGCGGTCTGTCAACGGGAGTTCGGCGCGGGCGAGTTCTGCCAGGGTGAGGTCGAAGAGTTCGACCCTGACCCGGGTCTCGCCGACGTCCACACCGATGAGCCGGCCGCCGTCCGGGGCAATCCGCAGCAGGGTGCGGGGCCGCCCGCCGTCGGAGCCGAGCACGCCGGCCTCCTCCAGCAGGCCGTCCTCGATGAGTTCGGCGACCACATTGCTGACGGATCCTGAACTGAGGCCGGTCGCGGGGCCGAGCGCCTGCCGGCTCAACGACCCGTCGAAATACAACCGTTGCAGAACCGCGGTGCGATTCGCCGTCCGCAGGTCACGTACGGTCCGCTTGGCGTGCTCGGCCATCTGGTCCCCTATCGGCCGTCAACCTGCCCGGGCAGGCACCCTTGACGCGCCCTTCTCTCGGGCTTTAACTCACACTCCAAGTTAAGCCATGAGGCCGTTCAGGAACTGAACTTGGCCGACTCCGGACTCCTCAGAGAGAGGCGCTTCCGTCATGCGCACACTTCGAGCCGCGACCGTCTCCGCCGCCGTCACCGCGCTCGCCGCGACGGCCTCCGGATGCGGCGGCGGGACGGCTCCCGGCGGGGGAAGCAACGACTCCCCCAGGACGCTGACGTACTGGGCGTCCAACCAGGGGCCGGACATCGAGGCGGACAAGAAGATCCTCGGCCCCGAGCTGAAGAAGTTCCAGCGGCAGACCGGCATCACGGTGAAGCTGGAGGTCATTCCGTGGCCCGATCTGCTCAACCGGATCCTTGCGGCCACCACCTCGGGACAGGGACCGGACGTCCTCAACATCGGCAACACCTGGTCCGCCTCGCTCCAGGCCACCGGTGCGCTGCTGCCCTGGGACAAGTGGGGCTTCGACCGGATCGGCGGCCGCGACCGGTTCGTGGCACCGGCACTGAGCGCCACCGGCGCGGCGGGCAAGGACCCGGCCGCGGTGCCGCTGTACTCGCTGACGTACGCGCTCTACTACAACAAGCAGATGTTCAAGGACGCCGGGATCGACAAACCTCCCGCCACATGGGGCGAGTTGGTCGCGGCCGGCAAGAAGCTCTCGAAGGACGGCAGATGGGGGCTGGGCGCCGAGGGAGGCCAGCTGGCCAACAACATCCATCAGGCCTTCGTCCTGGGCAAGCAGCACGGCGCCGACTTCTTCGACGCCGCCGGCCGGCCGTCCTTCACCTCCGACGGCGCGGTCGCCGCGGTCAAGCAGTACGTCGACTTCATGGCCAAGGACAAGATCATCGCGCCGGGCAACGCCGAGTACGGACAGAACCAGTCGCTGCGGGACTTCGCCAGAGGCCGGACCGCGATGGTGCTGTGGCAGACCGCGGCCACCAGCTTCGCGACCAACGGCCTGAAACCGCGGGACTGGGGCGTGGTCCCGGTGCCCGTCCCCGCCGGCAGCCCCGGCGGCGGCCGGCAGACCAACTCCATGCTCGCCGGCATCAATGTGGCCGTCTTCAAGAACACCCACAACCTCGACGGCGCCCGGAAGTTCGTGAAGTTCCTGACCAGCGACGCCGAGCAGCGGCTGCTCAACAAGACGTACGGCTCCATACCCCCCGTCAAGGCCGCCCAGCAGGACCCGGCGTTCAACCGTCAGGACACCAGGGTGCTGCGCCGGACGCTCACCACGAGCGCGGCGCCGCTGCCCCAGGTCGCCGACGAGGCACAGTTCGAGACGTCCGTCGGTACGGCGATCAAGGACCTGTTCGCCGACGCCGCGGCCGGCCACCCCGTGACCACCGCGTCGGTCAGGGCGCGGCTGGCCAAGGCAGAACAGCAGATGGCGAAGTGAGCCGGCTCCCCGTACGGCTGCGCCGGGCCGCACTGCCCTATCTGCTTCTGCTGCCCGCACTGCTCCTGGAGCTGCTGGTCCATCTCGTGCCGATGGTCATCGGCATCGTGATGAGCTTCAAGGAAGTGACCCAGTTCTTCCTCGGCAACTGGGGCGCGGCGCCCTGGAAGGCGCTGGGCAACTACCGGATCAGCGTCGACCTCGATGCTCCGGTCGGGGCGGCGCTGCTGCACTCCTTCTGGGTCACCTGTGCGTTCAGTGTGCTGGCGGTGGGCCTGTGCTGGCTCATCGGCACCGCGGCGGCGGTCTTCCTCCAGGAGAACTTCCGGGGCCGCGGTCTGCTGCGCGCCGTCTTCCTGACCCCGTACGCCCTGCCGGTCTACGCCGCGGTGATCACCTGGGCCTTTATGTTCCAGCGGGACAACGGGCTGGTCAACCACGTCCTGCACGACCAGCTGCGGCTCACCGACGGCAGGCCCTTCTGGCTGCTGGGCGACAACAGCTTTGTCGCGCTGCTGGTGGTCGCCGTCTGGAAGACCTGGCCGTTCGCGTTCCTGGTCGTGATGGCCGCGCTACAGAACATCCCCAAGGACCTCTACGAGGCGGCCGCGCTGGACGGCGCCGGGATGATCCGGCAGATCCGGCGGATCACCCTGCCGTCGCTGCGGCCGGTCAACCAGGTGCTGCTGCTGGTGCTGTTCCTGTGGACCTTCAACGACTTCAACACGCCGTATGTGCTGTTCGGCAAGGCCGCTCCGGAGGCCGCCGATCTGCTGTCCCTCCACATCTACCAGTCCTCGTTCGTCACCTGGAACTTCGGCACCGGCTCGGCGATGTCCGTACTGCTGCTGCTGTTCCTGCTGGTGGTGACGGCCGGCTATCTGCTGGCGACCTCGCGCGGAAGGAAGCACGCCGATGGCTGACCGCGCAGCCCGCACCCCCCGCGCGGTCCCCCACCGGCGACCGCCCACCGCCCGCAGGCGCTCGCCCACCGCGCCGCCCCGTTCGTTCCGCTGGGCCCGCCGGATCTTTCTGACCGCGCTGACCGGCTTCGTCCTGCTGCCCGTCTACGTGATGCTCAGCAGCTCGCTCAAACCGCCGGCGGATGTCTCGGGCGCCTTCCGCTGGCTGCCGAGCGAGCTGACGATCCGCCCCTATCTCGACATCTGGCGGACCGTCCCGCTGGCCCGGTACTTCGTCAACTCCCTGATCGTGGCGGGCTCGGCCACCGTCTGCTCGGTGCTCGTCGCGCTCTTCGCCGCGTACGCGGTGAGCCGCCACCGCTTCCGCGGCAGGCGGGTCTTCACGGTCACGGTGCTGTCGACCCAGATGTTTCCCGGCATCCTCTTCCTGCTGCCGCTGTTCCTGCTCTACGTCAACATCGGGAACGCCACCGGCGTCGCCCTGTACGGCTCCCGCGGCGGCCTGATCCTGACCTGTCTGACCTTCTCGCTCCCGTTCTCGATCTGGATGCTGACCGGGTACTTCGCTTCGGTGCCCCGGGAGCTGGACGAGGCCGCGTACGTGGACGGCTGCGGGGCGCTCGGTGCGCTCTTCCGGGTCGTGGTGCCGGCCGCGCTGCCCGGGATCGTGGCGGTCGCCGTGTACGCGTTCATGACCGCGTGGGGTGAGGTGCTGTTCGCCTCCGTCATGACCAACGACACCACCCGCACCCTCTCGGTCGGTCTCCAGGGTTACGCCACCCAGAACGACGTCCACTGGAACCAGGTCATGGCCGCGTCGCTGGTCGTCAGCGTCCCGGTGGTCACCGGGTTTCTGCTGCTCCAGCGCTATCTGGTCGCCGG
The DNA here is from genome assembly GCF_055575375.1 of Streptomyces sp. NPDC034111. Classification (NCBI taxonomy): domain Bacteria; kingdom Bacillati; phylum Actinomycetota; class Actinomycetes; order Kitasatosporales; family Streptomycetaceae; genus Streptomyces; species Streptomyces sp. NPDC034111. The sequence continues at coordinate 84,155 of NZ_JBVIST010000026.1, forward strand.
GCTGACCGCCGGGGCCGTCAAATGACCCACCCCGTGGGTGAAAGGGAGGACTCCGTGACCGACCGGATCGACTTCGCCGCGCTGCCGGACGACTTCACCTGGGGCGTGGCCACGTCGGCCTATCAGATCGAGGGGGCGGTCACCGAGGACGGCCGGGCGCCCTCCATCTGGGACACCTTCTCGCACACCCCGGGGACGACCGCCAACGGCGACACCGGGGACCGGGCCTGCGACCACTACCACCGCTGGCGCGAGGACATCGGTCTGATGCGGCAACTGGGCGTCGGCGCCTACCGGTTCTCGATCGCCTGGCCGCGGATCGTGCCGGACGGTGACGGCCGGGTCAACGCCGCGGGCCTGGCCTTCTACGACCGGCTGGTCGACGGCCTGCTGGAGGCCGGGATCACCCCGTCCGTGACCCTCTACCACTGGGATCTGCCGCAGGCGCTCCAGGACCGCGGCGGCTGGCCGGCGCGGGAGACCGCCGAGCGGCTGGCGGCGTACGCCTCGGCGGTGGCCGGGACGCTCGGCGACCGGGTCCGCCACTGGGCCACGCTGAACGAACCGCTCTGCTCGGCCTGGATCGGCCACCTCGAAGGCCGGATGGCGCCGGGGCTCACCGATCTCACGGCGGCGGTACGGGCCTCGTACCACCTGCTGCTCGGTCACGGCCTGGCCGTCCGGGCGATCCGCGCCCAGGCCCCGGACGCCGAGGTCGGCCTCGTCAACAACCTCAGCACCGTCGAGCCCGCCACCGGCTCGGCGGCCGACGTCGCGGCGGCCCGGCGGATGGACGGGCACACCAACCGCTGGTGGCTCGACCCCGTGCACGGCCGCGGCTTCCCCGCGGACATGCGCGAGGTGTACGGCGTGGAGCTGCCGGAGCGCGCCGGTGACCTGGAGACCATCGCCCAGCCACTGGACTGGCTGGGGCTGAACTACTACTTCCCGGCCGTGGTGGCCGCCGACCCGGCCGGCCCGCCGCCGTTCGCCCGGCCGGTACGCCGCCCGGACGTTCCCCGTACCGGCATGGACTGGGAGATCGACGCGAACGGCATCGAGACCCTGCTGCTGCGGCTGACCCGCGAGTACGGGGCGCGCCGGATCTATGTCACCGAGAACGGTTCGGCCTACCCGGACGTGGTCCGCCCCGAGGGCACCGTCGAGGACCCCGAGCGCACCGAGTATCTGCATCAGCATGTGGCGGCCTGCGCCCGAGCGGCCCGCCGCGGCGCCCCGCTCGCCGGGTACTTCGCCTGGTCCCTGATGGACAACTTCGAGTGGGCCTACGGCTATGACAAGCGCTTCGGCCTGGTCCACGTCGACTATCCGTCCCAGACCCGCACCCTCAAGGCCAGCGGCCGGCACTACGCCCAGCTGATCCGCAGCCATCCCGGTACGGCACCCCGCGCACGGTCTGAACGGCAGGCGCCCCGGCCCGGCCCGCCTCGCGCGGCCGGACCGGGGTACGGGCGCACTACTCGATGACGAGCTCGACGTCGATGTTGCCACGGGTGGCCTTGGAGTACGGGCAGAACTCGTGGGTCGCCTCGACCAGCCGGCGCCCGGTCTCGCCCGCCAGGGTGTCCGGCAGCTCGACCCGCATGACGACGCCCAGCCCAAATCCGGCGCCGTCCTTGCCGATGGAGACCTCGGCGGTGACCGAGACATCCTTGGTGTCGAGCTTCATCTGGCGGCCGACGTTGCTCATCGCGCTGGCGAAGCAGGCCGCGTATCCGGCGGCGAAGAGCTGCTCCGGGTTGGTGCCGGCGCCGTTGCCGCCGAGCGCGGGCGGCAGGGCCAGGGCGAGGTCGATCGTGCCGTCGGAGCTGACGGCCCGGCCCTCACGGCCGTTGGCGGTGGCGACAGCGGTGTACAGCGCGTCCATCACATTCCCCTTCGATAGCGCGGCGGCCGCTCCCCGGCCGTCCGACGACCACAACACTCGCACACATTTAAATTGCACGCAACTAAGTTGGACACAACTAAATAGCCTGAGGGCGCTACCCTGGACCCATGACCTCGCCGACCCGCCCTCCGGTACCCGACGCCGAACTGCTTCGCCTGGACCACCAGGTCTGCTTCTCGCTGCACGCCGCCTCGCGTGCGTTCGGCGGCGTCTACCGGGATGCCCTGAAGGATCTGGGCCTGACCTACCCGCAATACCTGGTCATGCTGGTCCTGTGGGAGCACGGCTCACAGCCGGTCAAGGCCATCGGCGAACAGCTCCGGCTGGACTCCGGCACCCTCTCCCCGCTGCTCAAGCGCCTGGAGACGGCCGGGCTGGTCCGCCGGGAGCGGAGCACCGAGGACGAGCGCTCGGTCACCGTCCACCTCACCCCCGAGGGCGATGACCTGCGCGAACAGGCCCTGCCCGTGCCCCGCAGAATGCTGGCCGCCACCGGCCTGACCCTCGAGGAACTCCGTACGCTGCGGAGCCTGTTGGCGCGGGTGACCGGCGCACTCGACGAGGCCTGACACCGGCCCGCCGCCCGCGGCGGCCACTTCTGCCGTGCCTCTCGCCGGTCCGCGGCGTTAGGAACGTAGGCGCCTTCCGCACTGCCCGCAACACGGGGCGCGACCCTCTCATCCGCCCTGGTGCGCCCATCACCCCATTGAGCTACCAAGGTTGGGGAGTCATCGGGACGAAGGCGTATAAAGGGTGCCCAAACCAGCCGGGGCCTCCGGCGAACACCCGCCCAGGGCGCGGTTGGCAGCACGCCTACAACAAGTGGAGGAACGCCACGTGAATGCGGCAGAAGTTGTCAACGCCTTGCTGGTCCAACGATTCGGGGTGTCTTCGGCCGACCTCACCGACGAGGCCCCACTGCGCAGTCTGCGTATCGACTCCCTGGCCCTGGAAGAACTCCGCGTACTCATCGAAGACCAGCTGGACATCGACCTTGAGGACACGCCGCTGACCTCGCGTAACACCGTGGGCCAGCTGATTGCGGCCGTCGACGGCATGGTTCCGGCGTGACGGGCGGCACCCCACCCTTCTCGGCGGCCGTCACGGGGCTGGGCATGGTGACCGCGGCCGGCATCGGGACGAAGGCGACCTGGCACACGGTCACCCACGACACCGCCCCGAACGGCGTACGGCACCACGAAGAACTCGCCGACCTCCCCTGCGATTTCGTGTACACCGCCGACCTCGACACCACCGAACTGCTCGGCGTCGCCACCCAGCGCCTGATGGACCGCTTCTCACAGCTCGCGGTGATCGCCGCCCGCGAGGCCATCGCCGACGCCGGACTGGACACCGACAGCTGGGACAGCAGCCGGGTCGCGGTGGTCATCGGTTCCGCCCACGGCGGGCTCCCCTTCTACGACGAGCAGCACGCCGCGATGGCCGCGCGCGGCGCCCGGCGGGTCTCCCCCAAGCTCGCGCCGCTGACCGTCATCAACGGTGCCGCCAGCAGCGTCTGCATGGACCTCGGCGCGCGGGGCCCCAGCCTGGGCGTGGCGACCGCCTGCTCCTCCGGGACCGTCGCCCTGGGCACCGCGCACCAGCTGCTGCGCTCCGGGGCCTGCGACATCGCCATCGCCGGCGGCGCCGAGTCCCCCATCTCCCGGCTGCTGATCGCCAGCGCCTGCCGGATGAAGGCGGTCTCCACCCGCCGGGAGGACCCGGCCGCGGCCTGCCGCCCGTTCGACGTCGCGCGGGACGGTTTCGTCGTCGGCGAGGGCGCCGGCCTCCTCGTACTGGAGCGCCCCGAGCACGCCGAGGCCCGCCGGGCCCCCGTCCGGGCACATATCCGCGGGTACGGCGCCTCCAGCGATGCGTACGCGGCGGTGGCCCCGGACCCCGACGGCAACGGCATCGAGCAGGCGCTGCGCAGCGCGATGGCGGACGCCGGGGTGCAGGCCGGCGACATCGGCCATGTCAATGCGCACGGCACATCGACGGTGATCAACGACCTCATCGAGGCCACCATGCTCCGGCGGGTGCTCGGCGACCACCCCCTGGTCACCTCCACCAAGGCGATGACGGGACACACGCTGGGCGCCGCCGGCGGTATCGAGACCGCGCTCACCGTGCTCGCCCTGGAGGAGCAGCTGGTGCCGCCGACCGCGAATCTCGAGGTCCCCGATCCGCAGCTGCCCCTCGAGATCGTGCACCAGGAAGCCCGGCAGGCGGCCTTCGAATGCGCGGTCAAGACCTCGCTCGGCTTCGGCGGCCACAACGCCGCGCTCGTACTGACCCGCTAGACCGGCCGACGCCGACCCCGGCGGCCGCACCCCCGGCCTCCCGAGAAGGAAGCAGAGATGCACGAGGAAACGATCCGGTCCTTGTCGGTGAGCGGGGTGTCCTTCGCCTACCGACGGCTACGGCAGCCGGAGCGGATCACCGAGCCGGTCATAGTGCTCGGCGGCGCACTCCAGGGCATGTTCGGCTGGCCGCAGATGGAGGACCACATCGGCCCGGTCGCCGATGTCGTGACCGCCGATCTGCCCGGTATGGGCAGCGCCGACCCGCTGCCACCGGGTCCCAGCAACGCCCTCATGCGGGCGGCGATCGAGCAGATCATCGACGATCTGAACGTGCCCCGGGTCAATCTCTTCGGCTTCTCCTACGGGGCCGGTCTCGCCTACGGATGCGCCCGGCACCTGCCGGGACGTATCGCGCGGCTCGCCCTCGGCGGCGTACCTGCGCACATCAGCGACGCACAGCTCGCGCTCTGGCGGCGCGCCGCGGACCAGCTGGCGCACGGTGACACCGATGCCTTCGCGACGCTGGTCACCGAGGGCCTGATGTGCCTCGACGATCAGCGGCACGTCACCAGCCGGAAGCTGGCCTACCGCTATGTCCGGCGCTCGATGATGCATGCCGCCCGGAACTCGCCGCACGCCGTTGAGTCGCTGAACCGTGCGCTGTCGGACCGCCCGGACTTCTCCGGTGAGCTGCACGACGTGCCCACCCTCGTCTTCAGCGGCGAGCACGACACGGTGACCTCGGCGGACCGGCAGCGGGACTTCGCGGCGACCATCCCCGGCAGCCGCTTTCTGACCATTCCCGACGCCGACCACTGGGTGGTCCTCGAACGCGCACAGGACGTGGCGGACCTGGCGGTCCGCTTCTTCACCGACGGTCCGCTCAGCTCGGCACCCGCGTTGACGCCGGCCACCCGCGAGGAGCGGTCGGACACCGGGGCCGCGACCGGGGCGCGCCGGCCGCTGGTCGGCGAGGCGGCGGATGCGTGTGCCTGAGCCACCGGACGACCCGCGATGAATCCGCACTCCGACACCCTCACCACGTCCGGCGGCCGCACCGCGCTGCGCATGGAGCGCCGGCTCGCCCACCCGCCCGCGGACGTCTGGTCGGCGCTCACCGACCCGGCGCTGATCGGGCAGTGGTTCCCCGCCGCCGTCACCGTGGAGCTCCGGCCCGGCGGGGCGATGACCTTCGCCATGCCCGGTGTGAGCGGCGTCCCCATGACCGGCACGGTCACCGACGCCGAGGAGCCCAGGCTGTTCGCCTTCACCTGGGGCGAGGACCATCTGCGCTGGGAGATCGCCCCGGACGATGACGGCTCGCTGCTGATCTTGACCCACACCTTCGGCGACCGGTTCGGCGCCGCCAGCTTCGCCTCCGGCTGGCATCTGTGCCTCACCGCGCTGTCACTGCTGCTCGACGGCGAGCCGACGGATGTGGACCGCGATACGGGTGAGCTGCACGAGGCCTATGTGCAGCAGTTCGCTCTCGGCCAGGGTGTGGTCGAGGAGACCTCAGAGGGCCCGCGGGTGCGCTTCGAGCGCCAGCTCGTACGGCCTGCCGGGACCGTCTGGGCAGCGCTGACCTCGGGAGACGAGCCCACTGCCGGCGCGCCGGCCCCCGCGGGCTTCACCGCCGACCCGGTGCCGGGTGGTCCCGTCACCGAGGTGCGACCCCCGTCGGTGCTCGCCTACCGCTGGCATCCGGAGGGCATCGTCCGCTGGGATCTGGGCCCCGGCACCGGACACGGCGCCCGTCTCGTGGTGACCCAGACCGGCCCGCCCGACTTCGACACAGAGGCGGCGCTGGCCGCCTGGCACGAGCGGATCGAGCATCTTGCGGCCCGGCTGCCGGCGGACTGAAACAGCCCGGCCGCGCTCGCCCGAAAGCGGCCGCACATGGAACGCGCCCCTTGCGGATTACGCAGGGGGCGCTTTCCTTGCCGCCGGGTATCCCGGCCCTCCGGCCTTTCCCACGGCGCGCCTCGCCTCTTCGCGCCCGGCCGTTCCTGCCCTTATGCGCCCCTTCCCCGGTGTGACCCAGGCAACTCGGCGGGGCCACGCAAGCGGGCTTCGAGGGCGCTCCCAGGTGATGCGGGGCACGCGACGTACGTCACGTACGAACTCATCTAGTCGACCTGATTCCGGGCACATGGCGCTGAATCCGGCATTTATAACGGACATCTCGCCCTAACTCACGAAGATAGGTAGTACACGGCACCTTTGCCACCATCCAGGGCGGTTGCTAACCATGTTCCGGGTAGCACCGAGAACGAGTCAGCGACTTCCGCCAGAGCGGCGAACGCGGCAATGACCCTCGGTCCTCACGCGCCAACCGAAGGCCGTCTCCCCCCGCCACCAAGCCCTGGAAGAGGTCACCTCCGTATGCCCAGCTTCACCCTGCCCCGCACCCTCCGGAACAACCGCATCACCCGCACCCACAAGGTCTCCGCGGCAGTGGTGGCGACCGCGAGCTGCGCCGCCGCCCTGGCGTTCACCGCAGGACCGAGCGACGCCGCGGCCCCGGACACGCACGCGTCGGCAGCGGTCAAGACGGTCAGCGCGAACGGTATGCCGCTGACCGCGAAGGACCGGGCCGACGACGGCAAGAAGGACCGGGCGCTCGCCTCGTCCGTGGCCGACCGCATCAAGGTCACCGCCGTCGAGAAGCAGGGCCACACGGCCAAGCAGGCCGCCAGCCGGTCGGTGGAGCGCAAGGCGATAGCCGTGTCCAAGCCCGCCCCCAAGGCGGCGCCGAAGGCTCACAAGGCTGCGCCGAAGGCCGAACCCAAGCGTTACGCGAACAACCTCGACGGCTGGATCCGCGAGTCGCTCGACATCATGAAGGCCAAGGGCATTCCGGGCTCCTACGAGGGCCTGCACCGCAACATCATGCGGGAGTCCAGCGGTAACCCCAACGCGGTCAACAACTGGGACATCAACGCCATCAACGGCATCCCGTCCAAGGGCCTGCTCCAGGTGATCCAGCCCACCTTCGACCGCTACCACGTGGCCGGCACCCCGAACAAGCTCACCCACCCGGTCGCCAACATCACCGCCGCGGCCAACTACGCGGCCGACCGTTACGGCTCGATCGACAACGTCGACTCGGCCTACTGAGCCGCGTCCAGCGACCACATCGACGGTCCGAACGGACCGGTCCGGGTGCGCGGTACGGCACCCGGCATGGCAACGGCAGTGGCCCTGCCCGCATCTCGCGGGTGGGGCCACTGCCTTTGCCTGCTGCGTCGGTTCAGTAGCGGTAGCCGTGCCCCTGGTTGGCGCCGCCGAGCAGTGAGTTGTGCCCCTGGTTGGCGCCGCCGAGCAGTGCGCTGAGCACCTCGCCGGCGACGCGAAGCCCCTCCTGCTCGCGGGGGGTGAGGCGGTGGTGGTCGTCGACGGGGGCCGCGGCGGCGGCGCCCGTCGCGAGGAAGCCGGTGACCAGAAGACCGCTCAGAACGACGGCAATACGACGGAACATGAGCACATCCCTACAGTGAGTGACGACTGCGTGCGCTGCCACTTTCCGGGAGCGGGGGCCCGTAGTCATGCGACAGCTCCGGACACTGCTGCGAACGGACCATCAGCACCGCCGTATCGCCGTACGGCCGGTCTCCCCAACGGCCCAGCCGCCGCCCGGCCGAGCCCCTGGCAGGCCCCGCACCGCAGCGCGAAATACTCAGTCCGCCCGGCAAGTGAATTGGGGCACAATTGCCGCCCTTTTGGCCTCAGCGAGAGTGCGCCTCACCACATTTGGGGAACGGCGTGCGCCGGCAGCGGACCGCCGGGCGAATGAATCCCCTTCCAAGCGGGCCCCAAGTGGCGCCCGCGAGCGGTAATTCCGGTGTGAGCCAGGCAACTTATATGCCCCGTTGTTGAGGGCTTTGCGGCCGCTTCCAGGTGACCCCGAGCACGCGATGTACGTCACTTACGACCGTGCCTAGTCGCTTTTCCGTGCAGCCATTCCGGGCCAACGCAGCGAGAAACGCGTATTACTTCGGGGATGCGGGTTTACCTCACGAAGATGAGTAGTACAAAGCACCATTGCCTCGATTCAGGACCGTCGCTAAACATGGATTCCGACGCACCGAGAGCGAGCTTGCGACTTACGCCCCGAAGGCGAGCGCGGCAATGACCTCCGGTTCGCAACGCGCCGCCGAAATAGGCCGCCTCCCCGTACCCGTACCTGGAAGAGGTCACCCTGCATGCCCAGCTTCACCCTGCCCCGCGCTGTCCGAATCACCCGCATTACCCGCACCCACAAGGTCGCCGTGGCCGTTCTGGCCGCCGCGGGTGCCACCTCGGGCCTGGCTCTGACGTCGGCCCCGGACACCGCACAGGCTGCTTCTGAGCACGCCCCGGCGGCGGTCAAGCCCGTCAGCGCGAACGGTCTGCCCAAGAAGGCCGACGACGCCAAGACCGGCCGCCCGGTGACCGCCTCGGTCGCCGACCACGTCAAGGTCACCGCTGTCGCCAAGCAGCACAGCGCCCAGCAGGCCGCCAACCGCTCCGCCGAGCGCAAGGCCGTCAAGGACTACCCGAACAACCTGGACGGCTGGATCCGTGAGGCCCTGGACATCATGAAGGCCAAGGGCATTCCGGGCTCCTACGAGGGCCTGCACCGCAACATCATGCGGGAGTCCAGCGGTGACCCCAACGCGGTCAACGACTGGGACATCAACGCCATCAACGGCATCCCGTCCAAGGGCCTGCTCCAGGTGATCCAGCCCACGTTCGACCGCTACCACGTGGCCGGCACCCCGAACAAGCTCACCGACCCGGTCGCCAACATCACCGCCGCGGCCAACTACGCGGCCGATCGTTACGGCTCGATCGACAACGTCGACTCGGCCTACTGAGCCGAGCGGACCGAAGAGCCCTCGCCGGCACACAGGCCGGCCCGCCCGGAAGGGGCAAGGGTATGACGGACCACACATACGGGCCGACAGGCTCGGTATGAGGCAGCTTGCGAAGCGGCGACATGGCGCGTTCGCCGCTGCGCGGCACAGCGGGTCCCGGCAACAGCCGGGGCCCGCTCTGCTTTGTCCGGAACAAGGCGCCGGAATCCGAGGCGGGGCGCAGCGCCGGCCCGGCCGCGGGTGACCGCTGCCGGCCGCCAGACGGGTGAGATGCGGAGCCGGTCGGCGGACTGACGGCCTGTTGGGTCATAGAGTCAGGCAGTTCTGCGTATAAGTCTCTTATCGGCAGAATTCTGCTCAAAAGCTGCCGAACCTGACTCAACCGAAGGCCTCGGAGGCATGCGATGCCCTTGCGCAGATCCGGTCCGGCCCGCCGTACAGTCCCCCTTGCGGCCGGAACGCTCGTTTCTCTTCTCTCCGTGCTCGCTCTGCCCCTCACGCTGCCCGGATACGCCACGGCGTCGGATGCCGGGAAGAGACCGGCCCATCCCGAGCAGGACTGGATGGGTTCCACCATCGCCGCCCACGAGGGAGTCGACCGGGCCGGCGGGATCGAGCCGCGGGCGTCGCACCGCCGGGGCGTGTCCGGTGTCGATGTCTCCAGCCACAACAAGCACGTCGGGTGGTCGCATCTGCGCAGGTCCGGGGTGCGGTTCGCCTACGTCAAGGCCACCGAGGGGACCAGTTACACCAACCCGTACTTCGCGCACCAGTACCGGGGCTCGTACAGCTCCGGCATGATCCACGGCGCCTATCACTTCGCGCTGCCCGACCACTCCAGCGGCAGTTCACAGGCGCGGTTCTTCGCGGACCACGGCGGCGACTGGTCCAGGGACGGCAGGACGCTGCCCGGCGCCCTCGACATGGAGTACAACCCCTACGGGGCGACCTGCTACGGCAAGAGCGCCAAGGGCATGGTCAACTGGATCGAGGACTTCGTGGAGACCTACCGCGAGGAGACCGGCCGCGACGCGGTCATCTACACCTCCACCAACTGGTGGAAGCGGTGCACCGGCAACTCGGGCCGGTTCGGCCGGACGAATCCGCTGTGGATTCCGCGCTACGGCTCGTCCGTCGGCTCGCTGCCGGCCGGCTGGCGCTTCCACAGCATCTGGCAGCACACCTCTTCGGGCCACCCGGTCGGCGACCGCAACCGGTTCAACGGGAGTTACTCGCGGCTGAAGGTGCTCGCCAACGGGGACGACTGATCCCCAAGCCCCACCACATACCCACGCAACGGCCGGTCCCCGGTGCCCGCTTCGGCACCGGGGACCGGCCGTTGCGTCACCGTCGATACCGCCGTCGAAAACAAGTCATCATCAACGCGTCATTCACCGCCGGTACTCGACAACCCGTACCCGACAACTCCGTTCGAACAATAGGGAATTCCTGCCTCCGTACAACCATCGGCGGCTGCGCCTGGTCCAACCCTGCGAAATGACCACGCGAAGCACAGCACTCGACGGGGGTATTCCCATGAAGCGTTCCCGTGCCATCGCAGGATCAGCCGCTCTGGCCGTGGCCGGCCTCGCCACCATGGCGACGGCGACCACCGCTTCCGCGGCTCCGAAGGCCGCCGCGTACAACGGAGCCTGCGGTAAGGGCTACAGCGTAGTGAATTCCGTACCGGTCACCGGAAAGGGGACCGTGTACCTGACGTACAGCGCGAAGACCGGAAAGAACTGTGTCGTCACGGTGCGGAACAGCCCCGGTGCGCCCGTGTACATGTACACCTATCTCACGGCCACCGACGGCACTTCCGACTGGGTTTACGACAGCGGGCAGTACAAGTCCTACGCCGGTCCGGTCTATCTGGCCGCCAAGGGCCGCTGCGTGGACTGGGGCGGCACGATCGGAACGGTCAGTGTCAGCGTTTCCGGCTCCAACTGCGGCCGGATGGCGCCCGGAGTGGTGCGGCACCACTGACCTGCCGCTGGTCAGGGTTCCCGGGCAGCGCCCGCCCGGGAACCCTGCCCGGGCGGGCGCCGGAAGGGTGCCAACTCCCCCTTTCCGCAAGCATCTTGACTGGTGCGGACGCAGCCCCGAGGGTGTTGCGGTCAGCCACTCACGATCTTCGGAGGGTTCGCGTGACACAGCGCAGATCCCGGGCCACCGTCGCCACCGTCGCCGCCGTCGCGGCGCTGCTGGCACTGGGCGCCGCCACCTCGGCACAGGCCGCTTCGACAACGTTGTCAGCAGCGTCGGACCACCACCGTCCGGCCGTACGCGAGGCCGCCTCCCCGGTCGCGGACCCGACGGCCTACGTCGCCCCGCTCATCGGCACCGGCAGGGGCGGAGCCACGGTCGGCGAGATCAACAACTTCCCCGGCGCCGCCGCCCCGTTCGGGATGATGCAGTTCTCCCCCGACACCAAGGACTCCTACGCCGGCTACCAGTACCACAGCGACCGGATCCGGGGCTTCAGCCTGGACCATGCCTCCGTCGGGTGCAACGCGTTCGGCGATGTGCCGATCCTGCCGGTGACCGGACCGGTCGGCGGGGCGCCCTGGGACCGTACGGAGCGCTTCTCGCACGACGAGGAGCAGGCCGGGCCCGGGTACTACGCGGTGACCCTTGAGGACTCCGGCGTACGGGCCGAGCTGACCGCCGGTACCCGTACGGGCCTGGCCGCCTTCACCTACCCGGCGGGCAGCGCGGCAAAGCTGCTGGTCAAGGGGGGTGCGAGCTTCGCAGGCAACAAGAGGGCGGAGATGAGGGTGGTGGGTGACCGGCAGCTGACCGGCTCCGCCACCACCGGCAACTTCTGCGGCAAGGGCAACGAGTACACCCTGCACTACGCCCTCACCTTCGACCGGCCGTTCACCGCGCACGGCACCTGGGACGGCCGGAAGGTCACGCCGGGCGGCGACACCGTGGACGCCCCCAAGGCCGGTGCCTATCTGTCCTTCGACACCGGGGGCAGCGGGGAGGCGGGGCGTACGGTGCGCGCCAAGGTCTCCCTGTCGTATGTGGACGTAGCGGGTGCCGAGGCCAATATGCGTGCGGAAGTACCGGGTTGGGACCTGGCCGCGTTGCGGGAGCAGACCCGGGAGCGCTGGCGGACGGCGCTCGGCCGCATCCGGGTGGCCGGCCGGGACGAGGGCGAGCTGAAGACCTTCTACACCGCGCTCTACCACTCGTTGATGCACCCCAACACCTTCAATGACGCCGACGGGCGCTACCGGGGCTTCGACGACCGGATCCGGACCCTGCCGCGGGGGCACACCCAGTACGCGAACTTCTCCGACTGGGACACCTACCGGACGCTGGCCCCGCTGCATGCGCTGCTCTTCCCCGGCCGGGCGAGCGATATGGCGCAGTCCCTGGTCAACGACGCCGAGCAGGGAGGCTGGTGGCCGCGCTGGCCGATGGCCAACGGCTCCACGGGACAGATGACCGGTGACAACTCCGTGCCGCTGATCGCCAGTCTGCATGCCTTCGGTGCCACCGGCTTCGACCTCAGAACCGCGCTGAAGTACCTGGTCAAGGGAGCCACCACAGTTGACGACCGACCGGGTGCGTACCAGGAGCGGCCGGGCGTTGGCCAGTACGTCGAGCGCGGCTACGCGCCCAACAACGACACCTCCCGTGGCGACCACCAGCGGGCCGGCGCGTCCGTCACCCTGGAGTGGGCCCTCGACGACTTCGCCATCGGGCGGCTGGCGAGGGCGGCCGGTGACCGGGAGACCGCGCGCACCTTCGCCCGGCGCGGCCAGAACTGGCAGCACCTCCTCAACCCCGCCACCGGCTACCTCCAGCCGCGCGGCGAGGACGGCCGCTTTCCGGACGGGCCCGGGTTCGTACCGCCGCCCGAGGGGAAGTTCGGCCAGGACGGCTTCGACGAGGGCAATGCCGCCCAGTACAACTGGCTCGTGCCGCAGAACACCGCCGGTCTGATCCAGTCGATGGGCGGACGGGCCGCCGCTGCCGAGCGGCTGGCCGCCTTCTTCGCCGGCGACCTCAACTCCGGCCCCAACAAGCCGACGATGTGGGCGGGTAACGAGGTCAACTTCGGTGTTCCGTGGGTCTACAACCACCTGCGGCAGCCGTGGAAGACCCAGCGGACCGTCCGGAAGATCGCCACCACGCTGTTCGCCCCGACGCCGGACGGCCAGCCCGGCAATGACGACCTCGGGGCGATGTCCTCCTGGTACGTCTGGGCCGCGCTCGGCCTGTACCCGTCGGTGCCCGGCACCTCCGATCTGACCGTCCACAGCCCGCTGTTCGAGCGCGCGGTGCTGGCTCTCCCCGGCGGCCGTCGCCTCGACATCCATGCCCCGGGGGCCTCGGCGGGCACCCCCTACGTCCATCAGCTGCGGCTCGACGGACGTGACTGGGAGCGCACGGTGCTGCCCCAGGACCTCATCCGCACCGGCGGCCGGCTGGACTTCACGCTCGCGGACCGGCCGGACACCACCTGGGCCACCTCGGCCGGCTCCGTCCCGCGTTCGTACCGGGTGGGCGAACGCTCCTTCCTGGCGGGCGCCACGCCGAACCAGGTCACGGTCGCACCGGGTGGCAGGGCCGGCCGGCTGACGGTCGATGCCCAGCGTCTCGGCGGTCATGACCGCACACTGACCGTCGCCGTCCGCCCGCCCAGGGGTCTGACGGTCACTCCACGGAGCGGGGCGCTGCGGCTGGACGGTGGCTCCGGTGCGGGGCGGCTGGCACTGGCCGTCACCGCGGCCCCGGGCACCCCCGAGGGCTACTACGAGGTGCCGGTGTCGGTGACCGGCGGCCCGGGCAGCGAGCCCGTGCATGCCGCGGCGATCGTCCTGGTCGCCGCCGCGCACGGGCTGCCCGCCGCGTACGACAACGCCGGCGCGTCCTACGACTCCGACCGGCGGCAGGCCGACTTCGACGGGCGGGGCAACAGCTACTCCCGGCAGGCGCTGGCCGCGGCCGGGCTGCGCGACGGGGCAGGGATCGAGGTCGCCGGGACGTCGTTCGTCTGGCCCGGTTCGCCGCCCGGCCGGGCCAACAACGCCGTCGCTGCCGGCCGGCGGCTCGACCTGGGTGCGCGGGCGACCCACAGCGACCGGCTGGCCTTCATCGGGGCGTCGGCGCACGGCAACCGCCGGGGTACCGCCACGGTGACCTTCACCGACGGCTCGGCCGCGGCCGCCGATCTGTCGTTCGGCGACTGGCGGTCGGCGGGCGGCCGGGCGCCCTTCGGCAACACGGTGGTGGCACGGACGGCGTACAGCAACGAGGACAGCGGCAGGGGGCCGGCGGCCGCGGTCTTCGCCACCGGACCGTTGGTGGTGCCGGGCGGCAAACGGATCCGGTGGGTGACGCTGCCGGACGACGCGGCGTTGCATGTCTTCGCCATCGGTCTGTCGTGACCGGTCCGCGGTGACCGGGCTGCGGTGACCGGTCTGTCGTGGCCGTACCGCCGGCTCCGGGCCGTCATGGCCGGGTCTCCGGCGTCAGTGGCGGCCCAGGGCGCGGAGCGCGGAGCGGGCGGCGTTGTGGCCGCTCATGCCGTGGGCGCCGGCGCCGGGCGGGGTGGCGGCCGAGCAGAGGTAGACGCCGGGGACGCCGGTGGAGTACGGGTCGAGGGCGATACGGGGGCGCATCGTGAGCCGTAGCGGAGTGTTGGCGCCGCCGATGATGTCGCCGCCGACGAAGTTGGCGTTGTCCCGTTCGAGTTCGGCGGTCGAGGTGGACTTGGAGGCGACGATGCGCTCCCGGGTCCCCGGTGCGAAGCGCTCGAACTGGGCCAGCATCGCGGCGGTGGCGTCGCCGCGGTAGCCGTGCGGCACATGCGCGTACGCGGAGACCGGGTGGATGTCGCCGGCGGAGCGGGCGGGGTCGGCGAGGTACTGCTGGGAGACCAGGAGGAACGGCCGGGCCGGCATCCGGCCGCGGTACACCTCGCGCTCCGCGTACGCGATCTGCTCGAAGCTGCCGCCCAGATGCACGGTCCCGGCCCGCCGGCAGGCCTCGGCGCGCCAGGGCACCCCGCCCTCGACCGCGAGGTCGAGCTTGAAGGCGCCGGGGCCGTGCCGGTAGCGGGTGTAGGCGCGGCGTACCCGGGGCGGCAGCCGGTCGCCGAGTACGGCCGCCGCGGCGGACGGCGCCAGATCGAGCAACACCATTGCCGCGGGCGGGAGTTGGTCGAGTGAGTGGACCCTTACGCCGGTTTCGATCCGGCCGCCGGCCTCCTTGAGCAGCGCGGCCAGCGCACCGGCGATGGCGGCCGAGCCGCCCTTGGCCACCGGCCAGCCATAGCGGTGCCCGGCCGCGATGATCATGAGTCCGATGGATGCGCCGAACGGCTGGCTCAGCGGTCCGAAGAGGTGGGCCGACACCCCGCCGAAGAGGCCGCGTCCGGCCTCCGTACGGAAGCGGCGGGCGACCAGGGTGGCCGGCTGCACGGCGTGCAGGCCGAAGCGGGCGAGCCGCAGCGGATGCCGGGGCACCTTGACCAGCGGCTGCATGACCTCTTCGGTCAGCGCCTCGGCGTCGGCGGCCAGCGGGCCGAAGAGCCGCCGCCAGGCGGGGCCGTCGGAGCCGAGCCCGGCGGCCGTACGCGCGACGGAACGGTAGAGGGCTCCGGCGCCGCCGGAGTCCACCGGGTGGGCCAGATCGATCTCCGGCAGAAGCCACTCCAGTCCGTACGCCGCCAGATCGAGCGTACGCAGATAGGGGGAGCCGGCGCCCATCACATGGGTCGAGGAGCAGTGGTCGAACAGCACGCCGGGTAGCAGCGGCTCCCCGCTGCGCACCCCGCCGCCGATCTCGTCGGCCGCCTCCAGGACCGTCACCCGCAGCCCGCTGAGGGCCAGGGTGACCGCTGCGGCCAGGCCGTTCGGCCCGGCGCCCACCACCACTGCCGTATCACTCGCCCGCCCCGCCTGCCGCGTCATACGTCCAGCATGCCAAGACCCGCGAAATCCGCTGGCGCAGGGGGTGCATGACGCCCCCTAATGGGCGTCGTTCCCGGACATCCGTGCCGTCCGTGACGGGCAGCGCCGGGCATCCCACCCAGGAGGAAGCATGCCTTTCCGTCTCTCCAGAAAAGGGAACGAGCCGGGCCCCGGGGGTGATGACCGGCCGGTGTCGGAATCGGAGCGGTTACTCTTCGGCGGCCGGCTGCGCGATGACCACGCCTGGTCGCGGCATGACGGTGCGTTCGCCGAACTCGGGCTGTGGGCCATGCTGCGGCGGCTGCCGCACCTGTTGGCGCTGACCGCCCGGCTGGCGCACCGGGCGGATGCCCGTGCGCTGCGGATGGTGCTCGGCGCGGAGACCGGGCGGGGCGTGATGCAGGCCGTCGCGATGGTGAACATCAACGGTGTGCTGGCGGCGCTGCTCGGTGGCGGGGCGACCACCGAGCGGCTGCGCAGCGCCGTACCCGCGCTGCTCACCGTGGGGCTGGTCGCGGTGGCCGGGGCGGTGTTCAAATCCGTTTCCACGATGGGTACCGGGCGGCTGGAGCCGAAGGTCGAGCGGGTGGCGACCGAGCTGTATCTGGAGGCCGCACAGCGGGTGGAGATGGCCGCGGTGGAGGACGCGGAGTTCCACAAGCGGCTGGAGAGCGCGCGGTTCGGCGCCTCGGCGGCACGCCGGATGATCCAGTACAGCACCTCGGTGATCAATGCGCTGCTGTCGCTGACCGCCGCGCTCGGTGTGCTGACGGCGCTGCATCCGGCACTGCTGCCGCTGATCGTCCTGATGACGCTGCCCAGCGCCTGGGCGGCGCTCTCGGTCGCCCGCCGGCACTACCACTCCCACACCGCGTGGATGCAACACGCCCGCGCCGGGCGGCTGTTGAGCGATCTGCTGACCTCCGCGCAGGCCGCGGCCGAGATCCGGGTGCACGGCATCGGCAGTTTTCTGCTGCGGCACTTCCGGCTGATGGCCGAGGACTCCGAGCGGGAGCAGACCCGGCTGGCCCGGCTCGCGGCCCGTACGGGGCTGATCGCGGCGGTGTGGACGGGCGCCGCGACGCTGGCCGCCTTCGGGTTGCTCGGGTGGCTGCTGTGGAGCGGTGCGATGGCGCTGTCGGTGGGCGGTACGGCGGTGATCGCGATCCGTACGGGCTCCGGCGCACTCGACAGTCTCGTACGGCAGATCAACCATCTGCACGAGGAGGCGCTGTTCGTCGGCGATCTGGAGCATGTCCAGGCCGAGGCGGTGGCCCGGGCGATCCCGGCCCGGGGGCGCGCGCTGCCGGACCGGCTCGACGAGATCCGCTTCGAGCGGGTCACGTTCACCTACCCCGGCACCGCTTCCCCGGCGCTGCGCGAGCTGGACCTGGTCGTGCCGGCCGGGAAGATCGTGGCGCTGGTCGGCAGCAACGGCTCGGGGAAGACGACCGCGGTGAAGCTGCTGTCCGGCCTCTACACCCCTGACGAGGGACAGGTCCTGGTGGGTGGGGTGCCCACCGATGCGGTGGACCGGCACGCCCTGTTCTCCCGGGTCTCCACCGTCGGCCAGGACTACTTCCGCTGGCCCTTCACCGCGCGCGCGAACATCGCCGTCGGACGGGCGGACACACCGCTGACGGACGACCGGCTGGACGGGGCGGTGCGGTACGCGGACGCTCAGGACGTGGTCCGGGAGATGCCGCGGGGTCTGGACACCCTGCTCGCCCGCGGCTATAAGGGCGGTCACAACCTCTCCGGCGGGCAGTGGCAGAAGCTGGCCATCGCCCGAAGCCGTCCGGAAACAACCTCACGGTTTCGCATGGGCATTCGATTCCTCCGTGGACTCAACGAACCGGAGCACTTCTTCCGCGCTGTAAAACCG